>JBALXQ010000047.1:0-46042 GCA_036960565.1 Bermanella sp. | reverse complement strand
ACGGATCCTTTGACAAACTTTTTAAATCCCATCCCGCTAATACCGATATTTTTAAAAAGGCCAATATTAATAATAGAAAAATATTTAGAATACCGAACCCGTTATTAAGCAAAGAAACACCCGTTGACAATAAGAAACTCTGGTATTCAAGTAACTAAATCCAGTACTCACCCTCTAAATTCAATGAACACAATCAAAGGGATATTGATAGATTGAGGCCCTAATATGCGTATTTATATCCTTTCTTTAATTATTATTTTATTAAGTTTAAATGTCGTAGCCAACGACCATGACTTTTCATTTACAGGGTATTTAAGAAGCGGAGTAGGCTCGGCTACGGATGGAGGGGATCAAACGTGTTTTCAAGTACCTGGTGTCAGAGTTAAATATCGCCTAGGTAATGAATGTGACAACTATTCAGAAGTCGGTTTAAGCCACACACTATTTTCCCAAAAGAAGACACCTTCAACACCTTTCAAGCTTACTTACCATGCGCTAATGGCTTACATTGTAAACGCTGATGATGATTTTGAAACTTATTCGCCTGCCTTTAGAGTTAACTATATAGAAGCTGAAAATGTATTACCTAACCAACCGCAAGCTAAGTTATGGGTAGGGAAACGTTTTTATCGACGCCATGACATACATATAAACGACTTCTACTTTTGGGACAATTCAGGACCAGGTGGAGGAATGGAAGACTACAATTTAAATTTCGCTAATTTCAGTTATGGCTATTTAAGAAATTCTGATAACACAGGTAATGCAGGTACAACTCATGACTTCCTTTTAAGTAACATTAAAACTAACCAAAATGGAAAGATAAATGTCGGTTTATCATTGGGGCGAGCCGACGAAAGAGATAGCAGCGTTAATCAAGATAGCAATGGCTGGGCCGTCAATTTTATCCATCATCAATCTAGTGTGCTGGGAGGCTATAACAAACTTTCTATGCAATATGGAAAAGAAGCCATGAGCAACCCTGGTGGGCGTACAAATTCCTCTGCTCATAAAAATGATGAAACGTCACGTTTCACCAATCAAACGCTTTTTAACCCCAGCCCAAGTTGGACAGGAATGCTTGTTTTTATATATGAGAAAAATACAACTAATGATATAGGCAATACTTGGTTATCAGCTGGTGCACGACCACAATACCATTTTAGCGAATTTACCAGTTTGGCATTAGAACTTGGAGTAGATCAATTCAAACCGGAAGGAGCGAATAGTCGAGAGCTTTACAAAATAACGCTTGCACCACAATTATCCAGTGGTCGCCAATTTTGGTCCCGCCCTGTATTAAGAGCCTTTATCACTTATGCGGCCTGGAACCAGGGAGCTGAAGATGCGGGTATAGATATCAATAATGTATACAGCGATAAATCAGGGGTGACCTATGGACTACAGGCTGATGTTTGGTGGTAATCACCTAATTACTCAGCGACTCTTTCGCTTTTTCGTAAGTGCTAATTTGGTTTAATGATTTTTTGCTCTCAATAAATTGGCGATGATTTATAAAGATTCTATAAACCTGGCACGAACAAAAAGCAGAGGTAACACCCAAGGTACGTTCCTCAGGCCTTAGTGTTGCATTTATACAATTTAATTCTCGGCTAGGCTACCTCCAATCCTTTAAGTTGTACGTTTTCAAAATAGCATCCAGCAGCCCAGACTCCCTCAGGTTAGCCATACCATCATCAAACTCTTGCGCATATTCTTTACCTTTCTCATTGTTATAAAACACAGGATATACATCGACGATACTAGTGACCGGAACTTTAGCAACCCTCACTATTCGGGCTGCATTACTGTCTGCGTTTCGATTTTTTTTGAGTAATAAATAGTTAGCATTGTATTGATTGGCCACCCAAATATCCGTACGCCCTAATAGTAACCTTTGATAGTTCCTTTGGGATACTGAACCACCAGATATTGCAGATACCCACCTATTGTTGTTTTTTTGGATATATTTGGTAAGGGCTGTATCACAATATGCCCACCCCAATACAGCACCCACCCTGATTCCTTTCAATGTTTCAACCCCGTTATATTTCCAGTTTCCCCCCAACGCAAAGGAGTTAAGAGCATAGAAAGCGTGTGTGTACTGTGCTATTTCAGTGTTTGGAAAAAAGGCTAACTCTTTGTGGTAAGCATGTATTTTCATGCCTACCACAGCAATTAAATCACTATCACTAATATCATTGAAAGTGCTCAAAGCTCGAGCCCAAGGAAACACTCTAAATCTTACTTCAACGTCATTATTTTCAAATATACTAATCAATATATCCTGTACAAACCCCTTCAGCCCATTTTCATTTTCAGCTCGACACGAATACGGGCAGTCGTCTTCTACGCCTATGTAAATTACATTTTTGGCATGAACATAATTGATCAACATCAGCGAGGTTAGCAGTAAACTCACTAATTTTTTTCTCATTATTTATCCATTCAATAAATCGCGTTCAAAAAACAATAATGAAGAATCCAATTTTTATTTAATGTAAAGCACTAAGCCTAAAGGCCCTTCAAAGGCAGGAATCATTTAGGCCGACTCCTTAAGGGACAATCTATATTGAAAATCATGATAGGCCTTCAACCAAATCCCGTAACTGGTTTTGTTAGAAAGACACATAATTAGCTTTTGAAACTTGTGCTGGTGTTTAACTAATACTTCAAGAGCCTGATGGGCTGCCATAGCATGGGGGAACTGGTTCCCTCCTGTGCCCACAGACACAAATGCCAATGTGGTAACATTATTTTTTAGAGCTAGAGCGATAGCATTTTCATAACAATTAGATAAATCTTTAAGTGACTGACAAGCCCAATGATCACCGCCATCCCAATGAGGTGGCACTACGTGAATGACAACATCACAAGGTAAATTAAAAGCGGGAGTAATGATGGCCTCACCTTGTCTAGCGCGGCCTATTTTCTCACATGCCTTTAAAAGTTCAGGCCCTGCCTTTTCAAAAATGTCTAAGCTTACACCACGACCTTTATATAAGTTCTTATGAGCAGGGCGCACTATGGCTTCCACATTCAACTCACAAATATCCGCCACTATAAAATCTAATGAACTGTGCTGCACCGCCTTTTGCTTAATTTTAAAGTCCCGCGTTTCATTAATTAGCTGGTTTAACCACTGATAATAAGGCGTTCCTCCGGTGCCTTTGATGTCACTTGTTTTTTCGCTTATATAGGATTTTGCCCACTGGAAATGCTGTTCCCGAAACTGTGCGATATGCTCCAGTACTCGATTAAACAAGGTCGTTGATGCCTTGTCTTTAATGCTGGGCAGAGTCTCAATATATTCAATTAACTCCCGGTGTGCTTTGGGCATGTATTCACACATATCATTTAAATGACGAGTTAATTCAGTTTCTTGATGGGGAATTTTTAAAAATGCGGTGAGCATGGGTAAAATACTGCTTTGAGCCCCGGTTTCACCTCGATAATTTAAGCGTGCCTTTTGCTTGCCCTCATAAAATACATCGTTAAAAAAACCAATGTAGGGACGGAAGTGACTAAAATACAACTGAGCCGACATGTGTTCTGGAATGCGTTTTAATATGAGGTGCTGCTGCTGTAGGGTTTCATCAATGCATGCCAGTACCGTATTCACTTGCTCCACATCCAAAGGATTAAACGTCGCCAGTTTTTTTAGCATCTCGCGACTTAAGGCCTCAATGGCGACATGCACTAGGATAAACCAGTGCTCATCATAGAGTTCAACAAAGTTTTGTATGGTATCAATATTACCCAGCTCCACCGGCTTATCCGGGTCAAGCCGATACCAGTTATACAGAGCGTAGCCGTCGTAACTTAAAATGGGAGGGCGAGATAGTAACTGGCATGCCTGAATGAGAGGCTGAGCAATATTGGCCGGAAGGTGACGACAGGCCGGCTGCCCAACCTGGTTAATGTAACCCGAGGCAATAAATGCCAAGCGCACATAATAGAGTCTGAGTTCGGCCAGGTGTTTGGGGACAATTTTATCTTCAGGCCAAAATGGAATAAGCCAATGCTTGGCTCTCTCCCTGAAATCATCTTCCAGTAATAATTGGGGTAACTCTTGCCCCCAAGAATTAAGGCAATCTAATTCAGGAAAGTGATTAAAACGGGTTGCTGGATCCTTGCCGGGTAAAAATCCCCTTTTAAATCGATTCAAATGCATGGTCTACACCAATACAACAACAATGAAGGGTACATTAATTTTAGCAGGCAATTTTCATATTGCTGTGCATTAACCAAACATCAAGCACTTAGAATCAGCAGATATAAAAACAGACTATTTTAAGTTCATTCTAAATTAAGAGCCCTTTCCAACTTTACGATATGAGCAGGTGCTGTTCGATGGACTGGCGAGGACTCATATTAAAAAAACGTTTATATTCTCGGCTAAATTGAGAGGCACTACTGTAGCCCACCTGAAAAGCTGCATCACTTATGTTGTGGCCACCTTGTAACAATAAACGTTTAGCATGATGCAAGCGCATAGACTTAATATATTGCAAGGGCGCTAAGCCGGTGACCCCTTTAAAATACTGGTGAAAAGAAGAGATACTCATATTGGCGGCATTAGCCAGGGTTTGAATTTCTAGGGGTTCGTCAAAATGATGCTGAATGAATTGTATCGCTTCGGAAATACTGGTTTGCTGACGCTGACCTTGCGCCACTGCCTTGAGTAAATCGCCCTGCTGACCGCACAGCACCCTAAATACAATTTCTTTTTTAATCATGGGCACTAAGATGCGCAAATTATTTTCAAATTGAGCATGGTCTTGATCTGACAAGGTCAATAATTTTAGGAAATTATCCACTAGTTCTTCTTCAGTGGTAGAAATAAAAATACCCCGTTGCACTTCTTGTGCATCTGATTTTTTTAACGAACCCATTTCCAGCAATAATTCTCGTACCATATCCAGATCAATATCCAGACGCAGCGCTAAGTAAGGTTGACTTTCAGAGGCACAAATAACATGAGCCTCAATTGGTAAAGCAACCGTTAAAACGAGGTAATTAAAAGCATCGTAATTATAAGTTTCATCTTCTATATAGGCTCGCTTGGAGCCTTGTAAAACCACATAAATACTGGGTAAGTAAACCACGGGTTGCCTAAGGTTCGGCTCAGAACTTCGCATAAGGGTAAGCCCTGGAATAGGGCTTTCTTTAACACCATCGTGAGGCAATACTTCCTTCAAGCGGCTAATTATTTTTTGTTGGGCACTTTTATCTAACATTGTTTCTGCCTGAACCCCATTTCCCTAATCATTTCGTCATTAAAAACCATTTTGAGCTTTTTAAACAGGTTTGGAGGAATAGGCAAGTGTAAAATACAAATGCACTAACCTATCCCTTATGTCTGCCCACATAATTCACTGACAAATAATCATTCAAAAACCATTAAGCGTTAAACGAATAAGGTCACACATTATGAATAAAATAAAACTGGGGACAGCCGGTTTGGAAGTCTCTGCTCTAGGCCTAGGTTGCATGGGCATGTCTGAATTTTACGGTCATTCCAATTTAAATGAATGTAAAAACACCTTAAAAGCCGCATATGAAAATGGTGTGAGCTTTTGGGACACCGCCGACATGTACGGTCCATTTACTAATGAGCGCCTGTTAGGAACTAGCTTAAAAAAACAAGGAATTAAGCGTGATCAAATCCAATTGGCTACTAAGTTTGGTATCGTCCGTGATGATGACCCTAGCGCACGCAACATTAATGGTCGCCCTGAATATGTAAAAGCAGCCTGTGATGCCAGCTTAAAACGATTAGGGGTAGATTATATTGACCTTTATTATCAGCACCGAGTTGATCCTAATATCCCTATCGAGGAAACAGTGGGCGCCATGGCTGAATTAGTGAGTGCAGGCAAGGTTCGATTTTTAGGCTTGTCAGAAGCCAGCGCAAAAACGCTGCACAAGGCCAATGCGATTCATCCTATTAGCGCTTTGCAAAGTGAGTATTCCCTATGGAGTCGAGATATAGAACAACAAATACTGCCGGCCTGTGATGAATTGGGAATTGGATTAGTTGCCTACAGTCCTCTTGGCCGAGGTTTTTTAACCGGCGCTATTAAAAATCGCGAAGACTTAGATCAGGATGATTGGCGCTCACATATGCCAAGATTCTCCAATGACAACTTTCATAAAAATCTTGAGCTGGTCACTAAGATTGAAGAGTTGGCCAAACAAAAACAGTGTACACCCGCGCAGCTGGCTCTTGCCTGGCTGTTAAATTTAGACGCCAACATAGTGCCTATTCCCGGCACGCGTAACGTGTCACGCCTAAAAGAAAACATCGCTAGCACCCATCTGAAATTAAGCCCGCAGGAAATGACAAAAATAGGCAGTTATTTTCATCAGGATAACATTCTCGGGGCACGCTACCCACAGGCGGCTATGTCGTTACTCAACGCATAAAATCAGGGCGCCTTTAAAAATAAGGCGCCCTGATTCATAGATACTCAAAGCAACGACAGAATTGTTTAAATAGGTCGATTCCTCTTTCACTTAATCGTATTATGAAGACCATTTCCTCTACCCGAAAAGGCTCCTTGTAAAATGAGGCACTATTTTATCTACGCCAGTGTTATTTCACTTGTGCTGGTCTCTCTCATTTCATTATTTTACGCCCCTATATTATGGAGCCTCACAGTCCTTCTGCCCTTAATTATATTGGGTGTATACGACATGCATCAAAAAAGGCATGCCTTGTGGAGAACCTTTCCGGTGATTGGCCGTGGTCGCTGGGTTATGGAGTTTTTACGCCCTTATATCCGCCAGTATTTTTTTGAATCTGAAACCGATGGTGTGCCCATTAACCGTATGTTTCGCTCAGTTATTTATCAGCGCGCTAAGGGCAATCGCGACACTATCCCCTATGGCACTAAGGTTGACACTCAACGGGTGGGTTATGAATGGATTGGGCACTCTATGGCCGCCAAGCATCTTGAGGGAGAACAATTAAAACCCCGCATCACCATAGGTGGTCGGAATTGTTTACAGCCTTATGAAGCCAGTATTTTAAATATTTCTGCCATGAGTTTTGGTGCCCTTAGCAATAATGCTATTCGTGCTTTGAACCAAGGGGCAAACACGGGTGGCTTTTCTCACAACACCGGTGAGGGCAGTGTTAGCCCATATCATTTAGAAAATGGTGGTGATCTGGTTTGGCAAATTGGCACAGGATATTTTGGCTGCCGTAACAGTGAAGGTAACTTTTGCCCGGATACCTTTAAAAAAATGGCCAATAAAGAAAACGTAAAAATGATTGAGATAAAATTATCTCAAGGGGCCAAACCCGGACACGGCGGCATATTACCGGCAGATAAAAACACCATAGAAATCGCAGAGATTCGCTCGGTTGAAGCAGGCACCCAGGTAAACTCCCCTGCCACCCACAGCGCTTTTTCAACACCTATTGAGATGATGAATTTCATCAAACAACTACGCGATTTATCTGGCGGAAAACCCATTGGATTTAAACTGTCGGTGGGTCGTAAGAGTGAGTTTTTTGCAGTGTGTAGAGCCATGGTGGAAACCGGCATTAGCCCTGATTTTATTACCGTGGACGGCGGTGAAGGCGGCACTGGGGCTGCCCCACTTGAGTATTCCAATTCGGTGGGCATGCCGTTAAGAGAAGCCTTAAGCTTTGTCTGTGATGCCCTTATTGGTTTTGGTTTAAAAAAGGAAATTAAAATCATTGCCAGCGCCAAAATATTTACAGGCTTTCATCTAGTAAAAAATATTGCCCTAGGTGCCGATGCTTGCAACAGTGCCCGTGGCATGATGGTGGCGTTAGGTTGCGTGCAATCACTGGTGTGCAATACCAATGAATGCCCTGTGGGAGTGGCTACGCAAAACCCCGTACTAGCGGAAGGATTGGTGGTTAAAAATAAGGCACAACGTATTGCTCGTTTTCATCAAGCTACAGTAAAAGCGACCATGGAAATTGTGGCCTCCGGTGGCATGACTCATTCAAGCGAATTAAATCGCTCACATATTTTTCGCCGTATCAGCCAAACTAAAATTCGCCGTTATGATGAAATTTATCCTTATCCGGTTGAAGGTTGTTTATTGGGAGATAATATCCCCCATCGCTTTTCTCAGGAAATGGCTGAGTCATCTGCCCAAAGCTTTATGCCAGAGCACTGTATAGCCAAAACCACTATGGGCTTGGCTCCTGTCCAGTAACAGAATGTTCATTAATCGATAAAGTTTCCTAACAATAAACACTTATTGCTAGGATTAACTATTGTCTTTTTTATAAGCGCCTGGAGTCTGGCCGGTGGCTTTTTTAAACAAAGCATAAAAAGAAGATTTAGAATTAAAACCTGAATCCATGGCGACTTCTGTGACGGTTTTATCGGGTTTGTTCATTAATTGCTGTTTGGCCTCAGCCACCCGCAAGTGGTTTAAAATATCGTTAAAGCCTTTTTGTTCAATGCTATTAATGGCCTGAGATAAATGATGGGCGCTGCAAGCAATTTTTTCAGCCAGTAAAGCTAACGTTAACTCGTTGTTTAAAAATAGATGCTCTTGCTGTAAGGCGGCCATGGCTCTTTGGTGAAGAATCTCCATACGATCCTGTGATATGCCCGACTTTTGATATTTTTTAGGCATTAATCCACAACCCGGCAGTGACTCTTGTAAAGAACCCCCAAATTCAACTTCGGTTGTTAAAGCCTGACCCGCATCGTTAATTAAATCATTTTTAGAATGTTTATTAAGGGTCTCTTTCAGCAACATAAGAAACCAAATAAAAGCTAATATTAAAAACACCAATTTACTAATGACACTCAGCGCCAAGGTAGCACTCAATGGTATATCTACTTTTAAAAGCGACGCCCCGATAAAAACAAAAAGCACCACTGCCACCAAAACATTCACCCGATGAATTCGCCAGGCCCAACTCACCACATTAGAGGCCGCTCGGGATTCCCCTGCCTTAATGACTCGCCAATTTAAATACACGTAAGCCAATAATTGCCCTCCTGCAAAAATAAGCATGAGGTTGGCTACACCATGGGTGACTTCTAATAACTCATAAAACCCCATATCTAATACATTAACGACGCTTTGATGCCCAACGCTAGACACTTTGCCGATGCACCACAGAACCACCAACATGGCGGGAATAAAGTGCAAAGCGTTAAGTGCATTTAATTCAAATAGAGGATTTAACAGACTTCGCAAAAACAAATGCATCACCGGCATGGTGCTAAGACTTAACATCATGGTCAGTAGCAATAAAGGAGCGCCAAGCTTAAGTACCTCTTGCTGCACTAATACGCCACGCAAAAAACTTAAACCAATTAGGCTAATCACCACCAACATTAATTTGTGAGATAAATGCCAACGATCAATCACAAACAACATGGCCAGCGCCCCAAGGGCACATTGAACCACCCCTAATACACTCAGGGTAAATAACATAAACCACTCTCAGTAAAGCAATAATCTACTTGTTTATACCGTCCTTAAGCTAAACCAAGTGTCATTAAGATGAACCAACCACCTAGCTGGGATCTGGAATCACCCGCCTATGACTTTCTATTTTAGTCAAAGTTCGCCCTATCGGCACACGCTACTGCCAATTAATTAAGACTTTATCCAATGTATTTGGACAGTCCACACCTATTGGGTTGGCCGACAGCCCAATAACCAAGGGGTATTGTGCGGCTCTACCCGAATACAGACCCGTAGAATAAAAAGAGAGAAATATGACTAAGTTTGTTAAAAGCCCGTTATCCATTGCTCTAATTAGCGCCCTTATGGCCACTACAAACACCGCTATGGCCGCTGGCTTTCAAATTGGCGAACACAGTGCTGCAGGCATTGGTCGAGCCAACGCAGGTGATGGGGCCATAGCAGATGACGCCAGTGTCATTGCCAGCAACCCAGCACTTATGACACAACTTAAGCAGCCAACACTAACCGCCGCCCTTACCTATGTAGAGCCCGACGTCACCGTTGATGGCACTAAAACAGGCGGAACTGAAGTGGCCCAAGACGAGATTGTGCCCAGTGTCACTATTCCTTCTATTTTTTATGTTCATCCAATAAACGACAAAATCAGTGTTGGTATTGCTGCTTTTACTAATTTTGGTTTAGAAAGCCAGTATGACGATGACTTTACCGGCAGCGAATTTGCCGATACCGCTTCCATCACCACCATTAACATTAACCCCAGCATCGCTTACAAGCTAAACGATAACGTGAGTCTGGGTTTCGGATTAAATTACCTTATCGCCGAAGCTGAGTTTTCTAGCTCGGTAGCGGGAAATGACCTTTTGGCATTGGAAGGTGATGGCACCGACTATGGCTGGAATGCAGGGGTATCTTGGCAGGCAAGCCAAAACACGATGATTGGCCTAAGTTATCGCTCGGGTTTTGAAATCAAGCTAACCGGTGACGCCACCTCTGATGTAATCGCGGCTTACAATGGGGATGGTGAATTGGTATTGGATTTACCTGAAATGGCCAACCTGTCTATTGCCCACCAGCTAAATGATCAATTGCTGCTAAGTGCGAGCATCGATTACACCAACTGGAGCACCTTTGAAAAACTAGAAGGCGACATAGAAGGTGTCGGCACCGTACACATTAAAGATGAAAACTGGACAGAGGCTTATCGCTATTCAGTGGGGGCAAGCTACCAGTTAAACCCAACCGTAATGGTCCGTACCGGTATTGCTTATGATGAGTCACCGGTGGAAGCTGAATATCGTACATTGAGTATTCCTGATTCTAACCGCGTTTGGTACAGCGCAGGCGCTAACTTTGCGATCAATGACAAAACCGATATTGATGTCGCTTACGCGTACATAGATGGTGAAAAAGTGGATGTGACTGAGACGTCTTCAATTGGCACCACCTTTACCGGCACATCAGAAGGCAACGCTAATATAGTATCAATCCAATTAAACACTCGTTTCTAAACAATCGTTTTGAACTAAAGCGTACGGGGCTGGTTCACCAGCCCCGTAGTTTTCATAGTTAAGGCTGTGTTTCATCCAGAGCCGACAATACATTCACTTCCCGCGACACGGTCCAATCCGACTTGCAAATAGTTAACGCTACTTGAGTTGCTTCCGTTTTTGGCTGAGCTTTATCCACAATAAAATAAGCCAGACTCATCTTGTTTTGCTTTTGAAAAAACCAAATATTATCACCCTTGTAAGGACAGTTGCGGTAAGTCACCACATCCATATCAGCCTGTTCTGGACTTATCTCGAGCTTTACCAATAACTGTTCACCCTGCTTTTCAATTGCCATCACAGGAAAAGGACCTTGAGAGAAGTGCCACTGAGCCGCTAATACTTCATGCTCCTCCGCCAGATACAAGCCTGCCCCACCGAGCCCAACTAATAGCACCAACAAAGCCAATTTAAGTTTCATTTTTCCACCCAGAACTAAAGCATTAATTAAAAGATGAGAAACTTTTTACACGCTTTAGAATAGCGGGGCAAGTCGGCAGGCAAATAACGTGCGCCCTCACTCAAAGCCAATGACAGTACGTGAGGACTTAAGAGCCATGCTAGCGGTTGGACAAGGCGGCTATATAGCTAAACTGAGTCAGGTGATCCTGATTAAACTGGCCAATCTTCTCCATCAAGTCTTCATTGTTTTTACGAAATAGCGGTCCATCTTTAGGGGTGTCGTAATAAATCACCACCGCTTCATCCGGTCTAGCCATTCCATGAGCATTGGTAATGCGCACAAAGGCTTCGGTTTTATAATGATGCGCACGAGTTTGCGCTATCTTCCCGAGCGCCTTTACATCCCGTTCACGGTGTTGCGGGCTTGAATTATTGTAATCACTCAGTTTAATAATATAGCTTTTATTCACGCCTGACTTAGAGAGGGAAAACTCACCAAACTGACTGACGGGTCCTTCCACCAACATTAGGTTTTCTGTGGTTTGCTCTAAGCTGGTGATTAACGCTTCACTGCCTTCTTTTTGCAAAAGGGCCGATTCACACTCTAGAAAAAAGAACCCATTAACGTCTTTAAGGTCGTAATTGCCTTGGGCACCGAGAATTTTTCCTTCACGGCGTAGCGCACAGCCTTGAGTTTTTGCCATTATTTCCAGCTTGCTTATCGTGCTTGGTAAGCCCGAGTTTGAGGACTGAAATAAACCCATCACTCCCGTGGTCTGAGCTGAAGCTGTATTACTTAACAATAAAAGCGCCATGGTTGAAATAGACAGTGTTTTCTTGGTAATACTTTTAATTGTGTTCATGTTTTTCTCCTAAATTAGGTTAATGATCGTTTTATAAAAACTGGCTATTGGTTTTTAGAATTTTCACTTCCTTAAAAGCCACCGCTCTTAATGGCAAGATTGCTTGATACTCGTCATTGGTAAAGGTTTCATGGGCCTTTTGTTGAGACGGATATTCAATGACTAATACCAGATGAGGTTGCTCGCCTGTGCCCAGGTTTTCAGTGACCTGGTGCTTGCTTAATACCACCCCACCGTGAGCTTCACCGTTGGCGTTTGAGCGACGCGAATACTCTTTAAATTCTGGAGTATTCATGCCATTTGGGTTAAAAGTAGCCGCAATGATAACAATGGATTTTTCTGAATTTGACATGTTGTTTCCTGCTGTAATGAACTTATTTGTCTCAGTCACCTCGACTGTATGGCTATATTATTGGCCAAAGACAGCACCAGTAAAAACGAGTAATATTATTAAAGTTTTAAGAAATACTTGTGATGGATATTTAAGCTATTAAGCATTTCAAGCCCTTAAACTTTTCAGGCCCTTAACATTAGTTCGGAGACAATATGGATTTTAATAAGGCCCGTACTTTTGTAGAAGTGGCTGATTGCGGCAATATAACTCAGGCCGCAAACCGTTTATTACGTACCCAGCAGGCTATTTCCCTGCAATTACAGCAGCTCGAAGAAGAGCTAGAGCTCAACTTGTTTGATCGCCATGGTCCCAAAATCACCCTCACTCAAGATGGCCAGCACCTGTATCAAGTATTTAAGCCGCGCCTATTAGAAATGGATAACGCCGTACTGGAGCTTAAACTCGACAAACAACAGGCAGCCGGCGTGATTCGCATTGGTGCCTGGATGGAGCAGGCGGTGAGTTACCTGCCAGAAATGATGCGAATTTTTAAGCAGCAACATCCCCGAGTTGAATTTGAACTGGTGTTGGGGGGAGACATGGAAATTGAGCAGATGCTAAAAGACAACTTGCTAGACTTAGGCTTTCAGGTTTATTGCCAAGATAAAAAAATGTTTAAATGCGAAGCGATTTATCGACAACCATTGTTACCCGTAGTTTCCCGCAACTTTCTAAAAACACAAAAGCCACCCAAGAACATTGAAAGCACTTTGGACGTGGCGCTACTCGATTACAATGACGAATATTCTGCTTATAACCAGTGGATTAAAAAAAATGCACGACCACTTTTACCTCTGGCTCGAAAAAAAGTACGCGCTATTACCACTACCAACAACGTGGTATTGAAACAACTGGTATTGCAAGGTTTAGGTATGGGGTTTTTACATAAAGAAGCCATTCAGGCTGAACTGGATATAGGTGAACTCATCCCCGTTTTAAGCCGATCAAAAGCAAAGAATATTCAAGTAGAGCTGGATGTGGTATACAAACGAAAACAAGCACTGCCTTATGTTCATCAAGCCTTCCTATCTTTCTTACGGGAAAATAAATCGAGCTGGATGGTCTAACGCACTTTACTCATTTGGTTCAAATATAAATACCATGAACATAAGACCTTTTCAGCAGCAAGATTTCTCACGAATACTGGATATTTACGCCCATTCAAAATTGGACGAGCTCATCTTTGAAAGTAACAAATTTATACTGATCCCCTTAGATCAAGATCAAAAAAGATTAAAGGCATTTAAAGCATCACAGGTATTTGTGTATGAGGAGCATGACATTAGTGGTTACCTAGCTCTGGATAACTCTGAAATTGGCAGCTTGTTTGTGCATGCCGATCACAGAGGCAAGGGCATTGGTGCAGCCTTATTAAATTTTGCTCTAACCAAAATCCAATACAATGCCAGCCTCCATGTGGTGAGTTCAAATGCCCCGGCTAAAAAACTTTATATAAAACAGGGATTTAAAAAAGTAGAAGGATTTATGGCTCAATATAACGGCTTAGATGTGCAAGTAGATAAGATGATTCATCAAAGTGACTAATGGGGGGGTTAATGGGTTCTTTTCACAGAATAGGCCGATTCCACAAGATAATCATTTTGTCATACCAAAGCAGTAAATTATCGTAAAACGATCATTTATTATTTACTAACAGCCATTTTCACCTAATACTTGTTTGTACTTAGAGACCAAACAAAACAAGGGGTGATGTATGGAAAGCAATAATCGTATTCGTATACGCAATGTTAGCGCTAAATTTAAAGTGCTTTTTGGCGCACTGATTTTCATAAAGCCCATAAGCGACCTACTTTATTGGCTTAGCTTCAATCATTTACCGGCAGGCTTTAACAATGAACTGCCTGTTGCCGTAACTGAGCCTTTATCCACAAGCACCTTAATCTTCGCTTTTTTAATTAGTCTTATTCCAACCAGCGTTATTATTTATGGACTCATCAACTTAAAAAAATTATTTACGCTTTATGAAAAAGGCATCGTTTTCACACAGAAAAACGTTCAATGCTTTCGCCATATCGGCCTAGCGTTAATCGCCTTAATATTAGCCAACTTCATTCACGGTGCATTATTAAGTGTGGTATTAACCATCAATAATCCTGTGGGAGAACGCATGCTCAGCTTAACGTTTGGGTCTGAAGACCTTAGCGCTTTAATCATGGGCACCATGATCATTCTGGTATCTTGGGTCATGAACGAAGCCGCCAGCTTAGAACATGAACAAGCTCATACTGTATAAAAGATATGTATTTATGCAGTCACTTTTTATTAGGGTATAAACACTTATGGCCATAATCGTAAATTTAGATGTGATGTTGGCCAAACGAAAAGTTCGTTCCAACGAATTAGCCGTTCGAATTGGTATTACCGAGCAAAATTTATCTATCTTAAAAACAGGAAAAGCCAAGGCCGTACGCCTAACGACTTTAAATGCAATATGCAAAGAACTTGAATGTCAGCCTGGAGATATTTTAGAATTCACAGAAAATGAAGCAGAATAACGAATAATGGATGTGGATGTGGATGTGGATGTGGATGTGGATGATTGCTAAAAATTAAAAGCGGCTTAGCTTAAAGCATAAACCGCTTAAATTTTTTATTTGGCTAACTCTTCTTCAATAAAATCTAAACGATCTTGGCCAAAATACATTTCATCACCTTGGTACATGGTCGGCACACCGTAACCTCCACGTTTCACCAACTCTTCGGTGGTTTCTTTTAATTGGTTTTTAATGGCGTCACTGCCAACAAGGTTGGCAAATTCAGTTGCATCAATGCCCAAATCTTTAACCAATTCAGCCAGAGTTTCAGGCTGAGAAAAATTAGCCTTATGCTTCCACATACGATCAAAGCCTTCCTGCATATATTTTTCGCCAAGACCCAATTCTTTGGCTGCGTAATAACCGCGCATTAGTGGCAAGGTATTAATAGGAAAAAACGGATTAATATTTAGCTCAATATCATAACGCTTGGAAAAACGCGCTAAATCCATATTCATGTAGCGTGCTTTAGCTGGCACCAATACTGGAGATGAATTTTTCGCCGCTTTAAATACGCCCCCTAGCAACACGCCCTTATATTCAATTTCGGCGTTGTATTTTTCAGCCAAATACTGCAAACGATAATACGCCAGATAAGTCGTTGGGCTGGCAAAATCAAAATAAAACTCTATTTTCTTACTCATGTTTTTCTCACAATTATTTATAAATATTAAAAAACTAATAATGTAAAACTATTACCACTTTTCGCCCCAAGGGCGCACATCTAACTCGAACGTCCAAGCGTTTCTAGGTTGCTGGTGCAACATCACATAGTTATCGGCTAAATCATCTGGATTCACTATGCCGTCTTCGCCGGCTGCATCCACTAGGCTTGAGAAATTATTATTAATAAAATCGGTGTCTACCATGGCATCAATCACGACATGGGCCACGTGAATATTTTGTGGGCCTAATTCGCGAGCCATACTTTGCGCTACGGCTTTTAAGCCCTGCTTGGCACTACTGAAAGCTGCAAAGGCGGCTCCGCCACGTACACTGGCGGTGGCACCTGTGAACAAAATGCTGCCACGTTTGCGCTTGGTCATATATTTCGCGGCTTCGCGCCCAGTTAAGAAACCAGCAAAGCAGGCCATTTCCCATATTTTATAAAACTTCTTACTGCTGGTACCCAAAATACCCATGGGCACATTGGCGCCAATGTTAAACACCACGGCTTCTAGTTCGCCCAGAGTGCCTTCTATTTCTTTAAACAGCGCTTCCACTTGCTCTTCATTACGGGCGTCACAGGCAAATCCATAGGCCTTGCCTCCTAACGCTTCTATATCTGCCACCAGCGGCTTAAGCTTCTCGCTGCTGCGGCGCACAAGACAAACAGGGTGACCTTGCAATGCGAACTTACGAGCAATAGCACTACCGATGGCATCGCCTGCTCCCATTACCAGCACTACACCCTTATTGTTATCCACAGCCTGGATATCACTAGAAGCCATACTCTTTCCCCACGTAAAACTGCATTAAATGAAACGCCCTACCTGGGCCAAAACTACTGGGTAACCCCCACTTTAAGGCTTGATTGAGTAACCTTTCATATAGTTAGTCTCAAAATGGAACTTTATAGTAGGTTTCATTTTGGAACTTGTAAAGCTATAATTTAGCCCTACCCCAAATTCTGAATTCAGGTCTTTCATGCGTTGGAATGATATTGATAGCGAAGTGTGTTCCGTGGCCCGTACCCTTTCAGTGGTAGGAGATCGCTGGACATTGCTAGTATTAAGAGACTGTTTTCTAGGCACACGACGCTTTGAAGAGTTTCAAAAAAGCATCGGTATGAGCCGCCATCGCTTAACCGACCGACTTAATAAGCTAGTAGAAAACGCCTTATTGGAAAAAAAGCAGTACCAGACTAATCCGCCCCGTAGCGAATACGTATTAACCCAAAAGGGCTTAGACATATATCCGGTGCTGGTGACATTAACTGGTTGGGGAAATAAATGGATGAGTGATGAAGATGGCATTCCTTTGGAATACCATCATAAAGGCTGTGACCATAAAACTCAGCCTGTGCTCAGTTGTGATCATTGTGGCGAGCAGCTTGAAGCCCGCGATGTGTATGTGGTACCCGGCCCAGGCATCATTGAGAAATTCAAACGAGGCGAGCGCCCTGTGTATATTCCCAAGAAACTCATGAATCGCTACAGCGATAAAATGAGTGTCAATTTGAAAGGTGCCAAAAAAGGCTAGTCCTTAGCCTTTTAAGATTAGAATTTGATTGAAACTATTTAGCTGTATTTTCTTCCAGTGTTTTTTCACATTTTTCAACAGATTCCTGGGAACAAGAATCTACTATCTCCTGGCCTAAGATACTTTTTTCAGAACTAAAGGGTAACTGGCCCACTAGGCCATCGCTCACACTTATTTCTTCAGTTTCTTCCTTCTCTTCTTGGCTCTTATTTTCTTGGCTCTTAGTTTCAAGATAGTGTTTTTCAATCTTATTAATTTTTCTAAAAGCAATCCATAACGCCAAAGAGCCAAATACCAGGGCACCGGCTATTTCGCCGGCCATCACCCCCACTGCTCCATACTCTTGTGATAATATATACACGAGAGGAATGGTGCCCAATAAAGAGCGAGCAAAACTGGATGCCGTTGCATATTGAGGCGCGCCAATATTATTAAAGGTGGCATTGGCGACAAATAAAAATCCATTAAAAATAAATCCTAATGAAATCCAGCTGCAAAACTCAATCATTAAATGAGCGGCTTCATTTTTGGCATCAAAAATACCAACCAGTTGAAAACGAAATAAATACAACGCGGCCCACGTAATGAGTGAATACACCACCGCAAACATCATGGCGTTAAATACCGCACTGCGTACCCGGTCGTATTGGTGTGCACCCATATTTTGCCCTACTACAGGGCCTATAGAGCCAGATAACGCAAACAGTACACCAAACGCTACCGGTACCAGGCGCCCTACAATGGCCGCACCGGCTACTGCGCTATCACCAAATTCCGCCATGCTTTTCATCACATAACTGCTGCCAATGGGGGTGGCTAAATTGGTTAACATGGCAGGGCCGGCCACTGTAAAAATAGCGCGGTAGTCCTTTAAAAAAATACTCTTATCAAATTTACCCAACAGTTTATGCTGCACCAGTACCGAGTAACCGGCCACCAATAAAATGGTAAAGCGTGCCGCCACCGATGCCCAAGCGGCGCCTTCTATGCCCATGTCAAAAGTGAATATTAAAATAGGGTCAAGTATCGCGTTGGCTGCACCACCACTTAAAATGGCATACATAGAATGCTTGGCATCCCCCACACCTCTTAACGAACTGGCCAGCCCCATAGCAACACCAATCACTACGGTAGTGGGTAATAAAATACTGGTGTACTGATGGGCATACTCTAATGTTTTTCCGCTGGCACCTAAAAATTGCAGCAGCTCAATTTGCCAAACAACACAAGGTATCGTCACCAAAACAATTAATATTGAGCTGTAAATAAGTGTATTGGTCACATAGAGTTTGGCGCGATTACGATCGTTACCACCAATAGAGCGTGCCACGTTTGAGCCCATGGCAATAGACAAACCAATGCAAATAGAGGTAAGAAAAAACAATAAGGTTCCGGCAAACCCTACTGCTGCCGCCAGCTCTTTTTCACCCAGTAGACTTAAAAAATACATGTCTACTAGATCCACAAAAAACAACGTGACTAAGCCCACCGCATTCGCAAGGGTCATAACCAGAATGTGTTTTAAGGTGGAGCCCTTGGTAAAAACGGCGGCGCTCATATTACTTTCTCATTTTTAATAGCAGGTTTAAAATTTAAATAGCAGCCTACATGGGCATTTTCATTAATTCTGACACTTCAAGTGAGCCGCCAATTTCAAGAAAAGGACAAGCCTTTGCCATCACCAGCGCCGCTTCCATAGAATCCGCTTCTACTAGAGTAAAGCCAGACATGGTACTGGCGCCTCCTGAAGTCACCGAGCCATCGGCATGAACGGTACTGGTACCTTTAAGTGGATTAGCCGGACTTACGGCCGCATCACCTAGGGATGACAACCACAGCTTGTACTTTTCAAAATGCTGTTTGCCTTCCTCTGGCGTGGCTGGTTGATTGCCACCCAAATAGGTAATCATGTATTGGCTCATTTTTATCTCCCGTCCCATATCTTGTTTGTACTATTCCTAACCTGGCGTGATCGTTAACACTAAGACTTACACACCAATATTAGCGTAGCACGGGGCAGAGCCTTACCGCCTTTGCAAGACACCATAGTAACAAGTAAAAGGCCGTTAAATAGGCCCATTAGCCCCCTAAAAATGGAACACACAGTTACCTAACTAATCGAGTAATGGACTTTTTTGCGTAAACCCTGACTGAAAGCTAATGTTATAGGTTAAGACTAAAACTGAATTCAAGACGAGGAGATCCTAAAAATGACCTTATTTAGAGCTGTTGCGCTGTTCATAACCTTTGCGCTTGCATGTCAGGCTCATGCAGAATCTTGGCACATTGCCGCCGATCAAAACTTTCCACCCTATGCCTTTGTTGAAAACGGAACCCTTAAAGGCATTCACGTGGACATAGTTAAGGCGGTTATGAAGGAAACCGGAATCGACTATAAAGTTAGCACCTACCCATGGGCAAGAGTGGTACGGGTAACTGATAATGCCGAGGTGGATTTTAGCTTTCCCTGGGTAGGCAAGCCTCAGCGTTTTGAAAAATATTTATTAGTGGGCCCCATTCATGAAGGCCGTACGGTTTTTGCGGTTCAAAAATCTTCTACTATCAAATACGAAACCCTAAACGACATAAGTGGTTTAACGGTGGGTACCGTGAGGGATTATTCCTATAGCACAGAGTTTGATAACGCCACTAACTTTAAGAAAGACAGTGCCGCTAAAGATAATATCAATATCTTAAAAAAATTAACCAATGGCCGCGTGGATTTGATCGTTGGTGACGAGAATGTGCTGGCAGCCGAAGCTAAAAAGCTGGGGCTTCTGGGCGAAATTAAATTCTTACCCAAGGCATTAAAGAATGCACTGCGTTATGCCACTTTTCCTAAAACAAATAAAAAACAGGCTGCCAAATTTAAAACAGGCTTAGACAAGATAATTGCCAGTGGTGAGTATCAGAAAATACTGGATAAACATCTATCTAATTAATATGCAGTGGTTTAATTAACAGACAAAAAAATAGCCGCAATAAGCGGCTATTTTTTTGTTCAGCTATTTCTAAGTATTAGGCTCTGCGTTTTTTAAAGGCATACATGCCGGCTGATGCCAACGTTCTAAAGAATACACCCCATTCACCTAGATTAGGTTTAGGCGCTACGCCTTTCGCCATACGGGCTAGTTGAAATTCATACCAAACAATATCAAACATGGCCATCTTATCTACGGCTTTCACACCCGACGTTAAAATGCGCAGTTCTTGCTTGTGAGACTTATCACTAATTAGCTTATTAGGAAAATCAGGATCTACTGCAGTAGTACGGGCCACACCAATTAAATCGGTTGCACCACTATCAAGCGCTGCTTGCATAGCTTTAGATGAACGGAAGCCGCCGGTTAGTACTAACGGTGTATCCACTATCTTACGTACTTTTTCAATATAATCTAAGAAGTAAGCTTCACGCTTAAGGGTAGACTCTTTAACTTTATGACCCACCATAGAAGGGCTTTCGTAGGTACCACCAGAAATTTCAATTAGATCAATACCCGCGGCCGCCAAAGCTTTTACCACTTCCATGGAATCTTCTTCGGTGAAGCCGCCTTTCATAAAGTCAGCCGAATTAAGCTTAATACCAATAGGGAAATCACTGCCCACTTCTTTACGAATGGCATGGTAAATTGCCAGTACAAAGCGCATGCGGTTTTCTAATGAACCACCCCATTGATCATCACGCTGATTGTGGCGAGGCGATAAAAACTGACTAACCAAATAACCGTGAGCACCGTGAATTTGCACGCCACTAAAACCGGCTTGTTTTGACAACTTGGCACTTAGTGCAAATTTATTAATGATTGTATAAATTTCATCTTCGGTCAGTGCACGAGGCTTATTAAAGCCTTTTTCTAAACCACCCGTTAAAGGAATAGCCGAAGGCGATACTGGCTCTGCACAGATAAAGTTAGGGATCTGTTTACCAGGGTGATTTAACTGTGGCCAAATTTGAGAATTGTTTTTAAGGCCTGCTTGAGCCCATTTTTTAAAGTTAGTTAGATCAGACTTTTCGTCTAGTACCACGTTTTTAGGTTCGCCCAAGGCGGTGCGGTCTACCATGATGTTACCGGTAATAGACAAGCCAATGCCGCCCTGTGCCCAGCGCTCGTATAACTTAGCCAAACCATCAGTCGGGTTATGATCGTTGGTGCCCAATTGCTCACTCATGGCCGATTTGAATAAACGGTTTTTAATCACCTGACCATTGGTTAGGGTGAAAGCTGATCCCAGCTCATTAGAACTAACTTGGTTTTGTGCGGCTGACTGTGGCATATAATGCTCCGTTAATGATCTTGTTAATAGCGCGCTTCCGGCTAAATTAGACCGGTCGTCTTTTAATGATTTAAATAAAAAGCCCAAAGGGCTTTTGCTTACACACCTAATATATTTAAGGTGCTTTGAATAAAATAGTTAACATGATTTCCATGGTCTGGGCGGCTTCATCGCTGTCACCCGTGACCTTCATTTTCATCAGCGCGCCTTCCCAAGTGGACCAATACACACTTGAAAGTTGCATTGCGTTTAAATCTTCACGAACCTCCCCTGCTTGCTGGGCGGCGGTTAAAACCTGACTAAAAACAGCCTGCCATTCTTCTGTGGCCTTTCTTAAGGCTTGCTGACAGCTGGCACTCTCTGAGCCAATATCCATGGCCAGAGCGCCAATCAAACACGACTTTTGGCAATCAGTATTGGAATACATCTGTAAGCCATATTGGTAAATACTTCTGAGCTTTTCCACTGGGGTTAAATCCGCCCCTGGTCCATCTCTGAAGCCATTTAACTCAGCCAATAAGTTCTTGCTGTACTCCTTAATAAGCTCGGCAACGAAGGCTTCTTTACTCTCAAAGAAATTATAAAATGATCCTTTAGGGACATTTACCACATCTAAAATTTGTTTAATGCCCGTGCCGTGATAACCATGTCTGGATATCTGCTCTATGCCTTCGTTTATTAAGGCTTCTCGGGTCTGTTCACTTCGTCTTGGTCTGGCCATGTGCGCTAGAATATGACCGATCGTCTTGGAATGGAAGTCTTTGTACAAAAAACAACCTGAAAAGGCTTGTTGCACATATGGAACAAAGGAGGAACAAAGGACAGCAACAAGCTCTATCCACAAGCCCAAGCCGGGTTTATCATGCCTAGCGTTTTATTTAGCTCTATTTAATTCATATACGTTTTCAAAACTAAGGCAGATAGATGCGTTGGCTAATTATGTGTGCGGCTTGATCTTGCTCTATTTAATTCATATACGCTTTCTAAACTAAGGCAGATACAGGCGCTGGCTAATTATGTGTGCGGCTTAATTTTGCTCTATTTAATTCATATACGTTTTCAAAACTAAGGCAGATACATGCGTTGGCTTCTGGTGGGCATGATTGCCCTTAACCTGTTACAGGCACTCTATATTGTTAATACAGGGTTCAATCAAACAGACACTCCTCCCTCTTATTTAGCATCTGATCAAGCACAGACACTTCAGGGCGCACTAATACTTGAAGCAACCGCCAGTCACAGCGACCACACGACTGTCCACCCTGGTATTGCCCAGTTATCCACAAAAGTCTTACAGGTGAGTCGCAGCCTACTGGACAACTACATACAATCTAGTGAGGCACAAAACTCGGTACGATTTTCTCTATGGCCCGGCGGAGGCTTCCTGGCCAGTTATGTAAGGCCAAACAGTCTTGCGGCACGCTTAGGGCTTATTAAAGGCGATGTTATAAAGTCCATTAATAACACTCAGCTAAATAGCCTGCTGCATGCTTTGAGTGTTTACCAAGATTTAGATGAGTTACAGTTTTTAGAGTTACAAATTCAGAGGCAGGGAAAAATATTTAGCTACTTTTATAAACTAATTGATTAACCCTATTAATAGGGTTTCTTATTTAATGCTAGGCAAGGCTTCCAATTGCGCCGTTAGCTTACGCGGGGAAATTCTTAAAGTTTGCAGCATGCCCGGCACCATTCGCACCTGTATTTTCATGCCCACCACCAATTTTTTAGGCAGCTAATGTTTGCCCTTGGGCGGCTCATATTAAGGCACCAAACAAGAGGGCCTGTTTTTGCTTTAAAGTAATTGATCTTTTCAAAACAGTTCCATTCATTAAATTTTCACTACCCAGTTTATTAAGCCAATCAACACTTTTTTAAAATAAGCGCAGAAACCTTACATTTTATTACAGAGCTTTACCCTTTCTACACAGCAATTACCAAGCTGACAACTAAGCTTAGAATAATGGTAATAAAGATGATTAAAACCTGTTTCATAGAAACGAGGTTGGTCACAAAAATTCCAGGATTAATGCGGAAAATACCTGCGTGTTTAAAGTCGGCCCGTGATTGAGCCGGCAAACACGAACACATGTATCATACTTATTTGCATTAACAAAACCCATAAAGCAAAAATGTAAATTGTGAATGAGCGCCAGCAAGAGGCTGTCGTAAAATATAACAACTACAGGAAACTGTAAGTAGTAATGGGGGACTGAAAGTAACGCTCACAGACTCAATCACATAAGTGAATAAAAGGTGCGGGTAATTCTTGGCATCAACAGGAAGTCTGGCGTGAAGCAGTTAATATTTACTTAATATAAGCGTTCGCCAGGCTGGTATACCTGAGCGACGTTTATAGATTTTCTCTGCCCTATTTCAATCCATCTTCACACTCTCATCATTTTAAGTCTAAATTATAAACACCCTGGTTTTTGTATTGTCTTGGCATAAAAAGCTACCAATAGCACTTAAATTGACATTGTATTTTCAATGCCCTTGCCAATAATAGCTACCTAATATTTTTCTAGTTTCACGCTTTATATTTGGATGGTCATGCAACAGCTCGCTCAACTTGATACACACCTGCTGAAATGGGCCTACCAAAGGCCTTTTCGTAACAGCCCTATTATTAAGGCCCTTATTTTCATGGGCGATGCGCCATTTTGGATGCTGATTATCGCCGTGGCTGCACTGGTAGGCCAAGCACTCAATATCCTTACATTTGAGATGCTGAGCATTTCACTCATGCTGGGACTAAGTATTGGTCACTTCACATTTGGCCAACTTAAAATTCGGGTTAAGCGCAGACGTCCCTATGCCAATGCTTCGCTTCAGCAAAAACTTAATATAACCATTGATAACCGTGATCCCGGCCACGCGTCAAAAGAGTTTGAAAGCTTTCCTTCTGGACATGTATTTTGGACGACGGTAAGTGTTAGTTTAATCGCTTTTCAGTTTGGAATTATCGGCGCAATTTTGTTTGGCTGGATGATCCCAGCGATGATGTTTTTACGTCTCCACCTTGGGGTGCACTACCCAAGTGATATCCTAGCTGGGCTCACTTTGGGCATACTCATATCCGCCGTCACTCATTTACTGTTTCCCCTTGTTTGGGAATTTTTAACACCATTAAAAACCAACCAGTATTATCTCTATGGTTATGGCTTGTTCGTGGTCATTTTTCTAATGGTGGGCATGAAGGCGTGGTTAAAGCGGGTATAAATGTTCTTTGAACTTAACGCGAACCAAATAGGCAGTCTTCATGGCTGTCTAACCATAGAGGATACTTGGCCATGACTCGGGTAAAAAACGGGCTTTGTAAAAATTCGTTTAACCATTTTCGTAATCTAGGATAAGAAGCTTGGACAAACCACTTCTTATCCACTCGTGCAAACTGGCGAACAAACGGCAATAACGCATAATCGGCAAGACTTGCGCTGTCTCCCAGAAAATAATCCTGCCCGCTTAATCGCTGTTCTAAGTTTCCTATAAACACTTCGCATTGGCGGCGATAGAATTTTTCAGAAACTTCACTAAAACGTCGTGCCCGCTTGTACTTTTCTAATCTCGGTTTAAATTCATTATCGTTTTCATTTACCAATGACAACATGGCCGACAAACCACTGGGGAAGTTGCAGTACAACAAATCTTCAGGATCACTTTCAGAAAGTGCCCACAGCATAATATCTAGGCTTTCTTCAATTACCTGCCACTCACTTTTTGCCTTTGTTGCGTTAAGCAATAAAACAGGCACCGTACCTTTAGGTGAAATAGCCAGCATTTCAGGCGGTTTATTCTTAGTGACCACGGCCCGCAACAAAACGGTTTTCTGAGCCATTAAAATACCCATTCTGGCACGCATGGCATAAGGACAGTGTTGTAAGGAATAAAGGATTGGCAGAGACATGAGGTATTCACAAATTCAAGACATATCATCATAACCCGTTTATGGCGCAGCGCTTAAATAAAAATACTTTTTACACAGCGAACCCTTTACTCCCCCACAGACGTCTTAATAAGACATTCAACAAAAAAGAGAAAATATCATGGCATTAACCTTTAAAAAGGCACTGGTGGTGGGCGCAACTCAGGGCACAGGCCTGGCCATTGCTCAACAACTTAATGAACAAGGCATTGAGGTCATTGCCCTAGGGCGCAATCAAGACAGAATTGAATGCATTCAAAATGACTTTCCAGGCATTCGCTTTATTCAGGAGGATGCTTCACAGGAACAAGTCCCCAAGGCATTACTAACCGAGCACCAACCCGATCTAGTGATTCTTGCCGGTGGCACGCGCCCGGTAATGAAAACTATTGAAGACATGAATTGGCAAGAATTTTCACAAACCTGGAATAACGACACCCAAATGGCTTTTTACTTTACCCAGGCCGCCTTGCAAGTTCCCATGCCAGCAGGCTCAGTGGTGGTGAGTTTTTCCAGTGGAGCCTCGCTAAATGGCTCGCCCCTATCTGGTGGTTATGCCGGCGCCAAAAGAATGCAAAGTTTTCTGGTGAAGTATGGCCAGCGCGAAGCTAACTTTAAGGGTATGGATAGTAAATTTATTTCTGTGCTACCCAAGCAAATGATGCAAGGCAGTGCCATTGCCCAGGAAGGCGCCAATGCTTATGCTCAAGCCAGCGGCAGCAGTGCAGAACAATTTATGAAACAGTGGCCCGCACCATTAGATGCCAAGCTGGCCGCCAAGTTAACCCTAGATATTTTGCAAGATAACCCCGTCGGCGGTAGCCTGTATGCCATAACAGGCACTGGAATTGAGAGTTTAAATTAATAAATGACCCAAGCTTCCCCTATAAAACTGATGCAAACCCCAGGCTCCCTCGAAGAGTTTGAGGCAGTGATACGTGCCATCCGCCCCAAACTACACAGGTATTGTGCGCGTATGGCAGGGTCGGTGATTGATGGCGAAGATGTATTGCAAATAACGCTCATCAAGGCTTTTGAAGCCTTGATGAATGACAAAACTAATACCCACACGACAGAAGTACAAAATATAGAGGCCTGGTTGTTTCGTATTGCCCACAACAGCACCATGGATTATTTTCGAACCCAAGCCCGCCAGGCACAGTTGGGTCAGCAGGTTGCCATGAAAAGCCCAGAAGAAGTGACTACCGAGCCCACCATCTTAAGCGATGACTTGAAGCACTTATCGGTATTGCCGCCGTTACAGCGCAGTGTCTTATTGCTAAGAGACTTACTGGGTTACAGCGGTGAGGAAGTGGCCGACATTATGGAAATGAGCGTGAGCGCTGTGAAGTCAGCCTTGCATCGAGCTCGTGAGGCCGCTAAGAAAGTCAGTGTTATTAACCCCGCCTCCAACCCCTCTTTTAGCGAGAGTGATATTTTACGGGCGAAAGTGTATGCCGAGTTATTTAACCTAAGAGACTTTGATCAGTTACGCCACTTACTGCAAAGAGAAGTGAAACTAGATCTTATTGATAAAAGCCGACGCACCGGTAAAGAGAAAGTGGGCAATTATTTTGGAAATTACAACCTGACCCATGACTGGTATATGGAAGTGGGGACCATTGAAAATCAACTGGCCATTTTAGCCTTTGATAAAAAAGACAGCAGCTTGCCCCCACAGTATTTTATTTTACTGGAATACCAGGGTCAGCAGCTTAGCTTCATCAAAGATTTCCGTTACGCCCGCTATGTTATGGAGTCTGCAATTTGGCAGCGAATACACTCAGCGTAAAATCAACCAGCATTCTCAAATCCGGAGACTCAGATGTGTCGCAACATAAAACCCTTGTTTAATTTTGAACCTCCTGCCAGTCGTGAAGAGATTCACGCCTCAGCCTTACAATTCGTGCGTAAAGTATCGGGAGGAACGCACCCTGCTAAAATAAATGAAGAAGCTTTTGCTAAAGCTGTAAAGGCGGTAGAAGAGGCAACTGCGTTACTGTTAAGTACTCTCGTCAGCCATGCTCCCAGTAAAAATCGAGAGGAAGAATTATTAAAGAAAAAGATTAAAAATGAAAAACGTTTTTCACTTACACAAATTCAATAGTTAAGGTTTATTATCCTCTCGATATTCTTTTGGGGTTAATTGGTACCAACGTTTAAAGGCCCGATAAAAATTACTTGCAGTGATATTTTGTCATTACAGGCGTAATCATGGGCAAGTGTTTTTCGGGTGCTATCCAGTAATGATAAAAACGTACAGTTTTCTTGTTTTAAGCGTCGTTGAAAAGTACGCAAACTCACATTAAACAATTCCGCAAAATCTTTAATTTCTGGCTCTCCGTTAGAAAGTTTTTTACTGATTAAGTCCTTCACTTTCTCACTTAAAGTTGTGTCATTCAGCTCTTTCAGAGTTTTTCGCACAATTTCGGCATGATGATCATGCATGGTTTTATTGGCAAAAATCATCGGCGTATCAAGGTATTCATTACTAATTTCTAAGCTGTAATGAGGCTGTGAAAATTTCAACTCACATTGAAACATCTCTTCATACGGTTGAATATTCTTAGGCTTTTCTTGTTTAAAGTTAACAACGATAGGATTAAGAGGTTGGTTAGTCACAAAACGTGAAGAGAAAACTTGCAGTGCTAAACCCGCATCAAAACCCTGGTAGGCCACGGGTAAATCATTGCCTTCACTAAGGTAAATAATTTCCCCTCCTTGAGGACTACTATTAAAAATCAGTTCAACTGCCGAGCCTATTATTTTTTGATATTGAATGGTGCCTTCAAGCGCTTCACGAACATTCTTGCAAGACATTAGGCTAAAGCTATAGGCATCAAACGAGCTAACGGTGGGTTTCTTGCCCATGGTTAAGCCAATGGCTGGGTTGTTGGTTAAGCGACTCGCTTCTTCCCATAACAAGGTTAAATCGTCTTGTTTAAAAAAAGCACTGGGATTCGATAACTGAGCCACATCTAAATTAAACTGTGTGAATAATGCTGTGGCATCAAGGCCTTCACGGCCCAGTAATTCAAACACTAACCGGCCCCAACCCACTGATAGCTGCTGAATCTTATCCATTTTCATATTCATCTTTCACAGCCACATCCATCAATTAGGGAGTTCAATTAGGGTGTTCACTTAGGTTTTTAGCTTTAGCTATATTGGGTTTATACACCTGATGGCACTCAAAGACAATTGATTGTCATGACTGGCCAAAGAGGCTTTCCGTAGAAAAAACTAGTATTACTGACAATAAAAGCAAAGCCCTCTAAAAAAGGAGTTCGATATGTTTGATTTTGTCGTAGTAGGAGCAGGTTCAGCCGGCTGTGTATTAGCCAATCGGTTATCTGAAAATGGAAAGTTCAGCGTATGTCTTTTAGAAGCCGGGGGGAAAAACAATACCTCTCTGGTCTCTACGCCAATTAATACCATCGCACTTATGTTTTTAAAAAAATACAACTGGCTATTTGATTCCACGCCCCAGAAGACTCAGCAAAATCGTCAAATATTTTGCCCACGAGGCAAGGGTTTAGGCGGCTCCAGTGCCATGAATGGCATGTTGTATATTCGCGGAAACGATGCCGACTATGATCGCTGGGAAAATGAAGAAGGGGCCAAAGGCTGGGGCTTTAAAAACGTATTGCCTTATTTTAAACGCTCACAACATCAAGAGCGTGGCGAAAGTGCCCGCCATGGTACTAACGGACCACTTAACGTATCCAACCCCTCACGTTTAGTGAAATTTAATAAGCGATTTTTGCAAGCAGGCAAAGAGATGGGCTACGCCATTAATAAAGATTTTAACGGTGACTCTCAAGAAGGCGTAGGCGAGTATCAATTCACCATTAAAAACGGCAAACGCCATTGTGCTGCCAGCGCCTACTTAAGCCCCATTAAAAAGCGCCCAAATGTCACCATTATCACCCATGCTCATGCCAGTCACATTGAATGGGAAAACGGTACTGCTGTGGGCGTAACCTATCTTGATAAAAACCAGTCGCAACAAAGAGTGAATGCCAAGCGCGAGGTTATTTTATCGTTAGGCGCCTTTAATTCACCTCAGTTATTATTACTATCGGGTGTGGGGCCAAAAGAAGAACTACTGCAAAAAGGCATTAAAGTAAAACATGATCTACCAGGTGTGGGTAAAAACTTGCAAGAACATGTGGATATCATGGTGATTCGTAACTCCCGTAAATTTTTTGGTGGCCCCATGGGCATCAATCTTTATCAAGCCCTTCATGACTTACCCAGCTACTTAAAATATCCTTTCACCAAAAAAGGCATGCCTCAGTCACACCATGCAGAGACCGGTGGCTTCTTTAAATCATCGATTGATAAAACCTTACCCGATTTGCAGTGGACCTTTTCACCAGCAAAATTAAATGATCATGGCCGTGATATTAAAGCGCTCACAAAAACAGGTTACAGTGCGCACGTTACTTTATTAAGACCTAAAAGCCGTGGTGAAGTCACTCTTAATAGCACCAGCCCCACTGACGCGCCCAATATAGATTTGAACATGTTATCCCATGAGCAAGATGTGAAAGACTTAATTAAAGGTCTGAAGAAAACTCGTGAACTAATGAAAGCACCTGCTTTTGAAAAGTACTTAAGTGACGAAGTTTACCCAGGCCCTGGATGTGAATCCGATGAAGCATTAGAAGAATATGTGCGCAGAAAAGCCAATCATATTTATCACCCTATTGGCACCTGTAAAATGGGCGATGATGATATGGCAGTGGTAGATTCTGAATTAAAAGTGCACGGTTTACAGGGGTTAAGAGTGGTAGATGCCTCGGTAATGCCTTCATTAATTGGCGGCAATACCAACGCCCCAACTATCATGATTGCCGAAAGGGCGGCTGATTTAATTTTAAACAGTCATCAATAATTAAAAAAAACATTACACCTACCGATAAAGCGGCTGAGATAATTTTAAACAGCCGCTTTTTTCATGGAAATAAACATGATTACCATAGAAAACAAAATAGAAATTTCAGCATCTGTTGACCAAGTTTGGTCGGTTCTCATAGACAGAGAAAAATATTCGCTATGGAATCCGGTTATTCTCTCACAAACAGGTTGTTTACAAGTGGGGGCACGCGCAAAAATGCGTATTAACCCAGGGCTATTCCCCATGAATGTAGAAATAGTGTATCGCCAAATCAAAGTAAATCAGGAGTTATCCTGGTTTGGTGGGCCGCCGCTAATTAAGGGTCATCACTATTTCAAACTAGAAGCCATGAGCAATGGCCACACTTGTTTAATTCACGGTGAGTCATTTGGGCTAGTGCCTACTATTCTGGCAGGGCCAGCCATTGTGACCTTAGTAAAAATGAAATATAAAAAGGCTGACCATGCCTTTAAAATCCGCTGCGAACAATTATTTCCTTCTCAAGTAAACGCAGCTTAATGCTCTAATTTATTAAGGACGTTATTTAAAGGCCAAAAACAAACATCCACGGAGAGTTAAACATGGATCAGGTGATAAAATTAGTAGGTGCGCCACAATCACCTTATAGCCGAAAAATGCGTGCAGCCTTGCGTTTCCGACGTATCCCGTACCAATGGATTCGCCAGTACTCTGCTGAGAGCAAGGCACAGCCCAAAGTAAAAATTGGTCACATGATTCCTGTTTTATGGTTTAGCCACGAAGGCGAAAATGCCAAACACGACAGCGCCATGCTCGATTCTACCTTTCAATTGCAACACCTTGAGGAAATGTTTACCAAGCGCAGCTTGTCAGCCCATGACCCTATCGTGAAATTTTTTGATCATTTAATTGAAGATTTTGCTGACGAATGGCTCACCAAGGCCATGTTTCATTATCGTTGGAGTCAGGGGCAAGACATTAAAAAAGCCGGCACTCTACTTCCCCTAGAAACTAAGTGGGATAGGAGTGATGAAGCGGTATCCCCCTCTCAAGAAGAATTTGCCAATCACCAAGTAAGCCGATTAGGTGTAGTGGGTTCTAATCACATCACCACCCCGCTTATTGAAGAAAGTTTTCTCAATATTTTGCAGTCTCTTAATGAAGTGTTAACTCAACAGCCTTTTATTTTAGGTCAACGACCCGGTGCTGCCGACTTCGCGCTTTACGGCCAACTGGCATGCCTTGCTTTGTTCGACCCGACTTCTTCTAAAATCACTCTAGACAAAACACCAAGAGTGTATGCCTGGGTAGAAGCCATGGAAGATCTATCAGGAGATCAAGTAAATGAGGATGGTTGGTTGAAAAGTGAAGATATTAAACACACTTTGGGAAAATTACTAAATGAAATAGGCCGAACCTACGCCCCTTACTTACTTGCTAACGAGAGCGCACTTAAAGAAGGTAAGGAGCAATTCAGTTGTATGATCGACGGACGACTATGGCAACAAAAACCATTTTTGTATCAGGGGAAATGTTTAATGTGGTTGCGCCAAGAGTTTCATGCCCTTAGTGACAGCGACCAAGAATTAGCCACAAATATAATTGCAGGCAGCGGTTGCCAGGTATTATTTAGTTAGCAAACAAACGATTTTTATAACACACCATATTCTTTTTTAATGGCAACAATACTGGTTTTATTGTCTTGTAAAAAATCATTAAACTCCTTAATAACCTTAGGGTATTTAATGGAAGACAAACGATAAGCGTCTTTTACAAAAGGTAGGGTGTCGTCAAAAACGGCGCGCCCTGCCATCTTGTATTTATTAGCCAGCTGGTAATTAGCCACAGATTTATTAACATAGGCACCATCTACCTGGCCAATTAACAACATGCCTAAAACATCTTTTAGAGCATTACCTTCCTGCAATAATATTTCATTCCTCTGTACTGAGTCAGTGTAACCGGCGGGGGTAAATCCTTTTGGTATGCCTAGGGTTTTTAATTTATTTAGGCCAAAACCGTAACGATTTTTAAGCACCATGATGCCGTCAGTAAATTCCAGCACCCGTTCTGAATAATATACCTTTACTTGGCTCTTCCCCTTTGTATTCCAGAGGATATTGTCTGGGTATTTAAAATCCAATTTTTCGTGAATAAAGGCATGAAAAAGTTGATTAACAGGCAAAGCCTTGTATTCAAATCGATAGCCTTTTTCTTGGGCAAATAAATCCAGTATGGCTTTATAGGCTCCACGATGGCCGTGTTCGGGGTCGTAACTGTATTGAGGGAAATATTCTAAATATTCCACACCCACTACAAAACGTGGCGCCTTATCTGCCAAGGACAAGTTTAAAAAAATGCTTGCCATAAAAAATACTATGACGCGAATAAATGCCGGCACACAGCCCCCTTGTGTTACTGATAGTGACTAATAGAATCTTCAAACCTTATTATTTTTAATGTTTTCCACAGCGCAATCAACATCAAAAAGAAAACATGGCCAAGCACAATTGTCAGAAACTTAATGACTGTATAGATTAAAAGAGAGCCATCACTAGCTGGTTTTCTGAAATTTTGTAAGCCGCAGCTAGCCAGCATTATCTCTGAATAAATCTCTCTTGGCGTAGAATTAATTCTTGTTAAACATTACGTTCTAATAATCACAATTACTAACCACAAACTGAAACAGTGTTATCCACCACGTCTGTTATATAGACCCTTGCCTCCATCCCTTCATGTTTAAAACACATTTACTGCATGTTCAGTGCATATTTAATGCACATTCCTCACATATCTTAAGGCTTCTAATAATAGAAAAATTTATTCACCCGTCAGAGAGAAACCTTATGAATTTCAAACAGGTCATAGCTCCGCCCTTATTGATACTGCCCTTGTTATTAAGTGGCTGTGGCAGCAGTAGCGATACTACTGACACCACAGAGGTCACCGATACCACTGATGTTACTGACACAACAGATACTACAGATACATCCGACGCTACAGATACCAGCAGTGTCTGGATTATCAACACCACAGATGAAGTATCGTTAAACCTGTATGAAACTGGCACCAATACTGGCAGTCCCGTCAATGTGCAAAGTGTCAGCACAGAAACTGTCGACGATCTGGAATACACAGTGGTAGCGGCCACCGGCATTGCCAACTATCAGGTGACATTCACTCAGGATGAAATAGACGCGTTAAATGCACGCCCCAAGGCCGCCACTGACTTCTTGTCTGGTGTCACCACTGCTCAGGCTGGGGTTGCCTTTGAGTTTGGCGAAGACATTGGCTACAACAGCAACAGCGATTGCACCACCACAGGTGGAGATGGCTACTGGCCACCTGGGCCGGTTTGCCCGGAAAATTTGTCTCGCACCGGTTACTTTCCTAATAGCCCAGAACCTGCCACAGAAGAAGTGGAAAGCGGATTGGGCGCGGTGGGCTACTGGGTAAACGGCACCTCGGTTTATCAGTGGGGTGACGGTCAGAGCTATGACAATCAAGGTATATGGCAAAATCTGGCGGCGGTGGCCGAAGCATATGATGTAGATGTTTGTGGCGGACATGCTGCCAATGGCGATTACCACCACCATTTTAGCTCTACCTGTCTTGGTGACTTGGTTGGGGATGAAGGCAATGGCCATTCACCCATTTATGGCTATGTGGCAGATGGCTATGCTATCTATGGCCCCTGGCATGGCGATGGCCAACTGGCCTTAAGCAGCTGGGCAGTACGAAATTATGATGCGGACTCGGCTACAGGTTGTGGTGAAGCCGGTGTACGTGATTGCCAGTTAATAAACCAATACGACATAAGCGAAGGTGTGGAAGATGTGACAGCGGGCCCAAGCACGTCAGAAGTGGAGATTTCGCTTTCGGGTAACAGCTTTAATACCACAGCCGGATTTTACTTCGAAGATCATTACTGGGATTCTGAATTGGCCGCCCTGGGTGGTGCCTACCTTGATCAATATAACGGCCACGACCATGATGACTTGGGGTACCACTATCATGTCACCGTGACCATTGACGGCGACACTCAATCACCTGCCTTTCCTTACACTATAGGTCCGCTATTTTACGGCAAGCTGCAAGACAACGGTATCGTATCAGCAGATGCAATTGGCGGAGCCCCAGTAGATGGTGATCTGCCTGAATGCGGCCCGGAAGATGCGCCTGCCGAAGGTGAAGCGCCACCGGATTACTGTGTGCCACCGGCCATGTAATTCAGCCGTGCTTTTTAAATAGACCGAAAAGCACAGCTTGCTCCGCACTTTAAAACCGTGCGGAGACAATTTACTTTTATAAATCACTAACGCTTTAAGGATATGACCATGAAGTATAAAAACACCTTTAAAATATCCAGTTTGATTTTCACCCTGATGTTTTTCCCTGCGATGGCCAATGCACAAATGGACATGGATATGGATATGTCCAAAGACATGAAACATGGGCACACCCCGGTATCCTTACCAAAGGAATCACTCACACCACAATTAACCATTTCACTCACCCCAGACAGCATGTCGGGTTATAACTTACATTTAGATGTTTCTCAGTTTCAATTGGAATCCCCTGTGAACATGGGTAAATCACCCCAAAATATAGTAGAAGGTCATGCCCACCTTTATATTAATGGCAAAAAAATTCAGCGTGTTTATGGTAACGATGTGCATATCCCTGGTAAGCACTTTAAGAAAGGCATGAATCAAATTAATGTCACGTTAAATAATCATGACCACAATGCATGGCAAAAAGATGGCAAAGAAATTATTTCTTCAGTTTTCATTAATACCGAAAAAGAAACCTTGGTATCCCATCAGTTTTCATCTTTTCCTGTTTTGGTTAAAAACTAAATAAGAATTTATACAAGCAGTCTCACCCTTAGGCTGCCTGTTGATGTATCACTAACGATAACGATCAATTATTTCCTGATACTCCTTTTCATTTTTAAATTCAGTGAGTCCATTTGAAAATAAGGCAGCCTGTTTGGCAAATGCCTTGGGGAAGGCTACATAGCGGGATACTACTTTAAGCGGTTTGGGCAGAATTTTTATTTCATGGCTCATATGGAGTTTCTTCGCTTCAAAGCTCAAAGTGCTTTCATCACCAATAATAACGTCCACCCTTTTCGCCAGCAGCTTACTAATGAGTTGGGCGTTATCCACCGTGGCGGCTTCTTTATTAAGGAAAGCAGCAGCCTTAAATTCCATGGGATAGGTATAACCCGATATCATCCCAATTTTGTATCCTTTTAAATCACTCAATTCACTAAATTCTATAATGGAGTCCTTTCTCACCATGAACACGGTACGACCATATTGGATGGGACCCACCATTAGATATTTTTCAAATCGCTCAACGCTTTCAACCCAGCTCATAGAAAAGGTTACCATAGCCTTGTCTGTCATATTAATGACACGCTTCCATGGGTAAGTTTTTAATTCGTAATCCACTTGGAGCTTGTCCAGAACCGCTCGAACAATATCGGCGTGTATCCCCACTACCCGATCATTCTGGGCATAAACATAGGGCGGAAAGGTTTCATCCCCGGCTACCTGCCAAACTTCGGCATAAACTAGGTCGTATTTGAATGACCCAATCAGCATTGCAATTAGCACCAAACAACTTTTCATCGCGCCTCCCCCCGGACTCTACGAGGTTTAAATACAGACTAGCAGATATCGCTGCCCCTCCCTATCAGAACAATTATATCTATATCTAGTACTTGGTATTTACTAGTTATTTCTAGGAGGAGTGATTGTATTGATAATAACTTTTCGTTTCTATTCACTGCGCCCTTAGAGATAAATCATTACATAGCTTTCTACCCACGTGTTAGTTTTCGGTTATTAACTTGGGAACGGTTCTAAAATCCTTCTATTTGAAGCCTATGATAATAGTAGTGGGCGACTATTCAGCAATAATAATGTTAAAAACAAACAGAATCGACGGCAATTATAGATATGAGGCTCATTAGCAACGGCTTGTCAGCTGGTGTGTTTTTATTTTATGGGATTACGGGCTCATGGCAAAACTGGAACCAGTTTGCACAACTGTATATGTGGTTACTAACTCTTGGGGATTTGTATATTTTCCTAGAATATTAAAGCCAAAAAAACATCTAAAAAAACTCATAAGAATACTTTTGGGCTACCCATATAAAGTCATATGCGGAGTATCTAAAGCTGGGAACCTCTAATACTTGAAGTTCCCAAAACAATTCAGCTTACTCTTCACTGGCTTCATGAAACTGAGTACTGTCCATGCAGGTGAACTGATCCGTTGATGATTGTGAATCGGTTAATACTATTTTTTCCCCTTCAGTATTATCTGGGTTCAGTACACAATATTGATTTCTAACCTGATTAATTTGCAGGTACATGGCTTCAACTTCTGCTTGGTTTACGATTTCAAAGCCGTTTTGTTCACTAAACTTCCAGCCTTTTACCGCTACATAGTCAAAAACAGAATCATAGTTTGAGTATGAACAATCGGATGACTCTGAAAACAGGCCTTCTTTTTCGGAAACTTGAATAACTAAATCATTGGCAAAGTGAAGGCTCTCGTTAATACAAACACTGCTAATGGCGGCAGCTACTTCCAAGCTGGCATGGGCAGGCGTACTAAATAATTCGTCTTTGTTATTAGCGTATATCTCCACACCCTGTTCATTTTCTTGATACACCATCCAGTAATCACTTTGGGGGATGGGGTAAACTTTTTGAGGAATATTAAGTTTTTGCAATTGGCTTGTGCTCCAACTGCTTTGCTTACTTAACTGGTGAATATAATTTTTAGAAAGTGCCAGTGCGTGGTTTTCGCCCATGCTTACACTGCGCTGAAGCGCTTCAGGAAATTCCAATACTTGCGGCACGGTTAATAATCCTTGCTCGCGTTCAATAATGGCCAACCTATCTTGGGACACATAGCCTTTATCTTCCAGCCAGCCATAAGACTGTATGGGTAAAAACAAGCGATTTAATAAGGAGTCATATTGAAAAGCCTGATCATCATAGTTAGCCACAGATTGAGTATTAGCAAGATCACTGCCTACTAGGTAGTTATCCACTTCACTGGCGCTATCACCATCACTTGTAAAAAGGGAAAACAAACTTATCTTTTCAAAGTAGTTTCTTTGGCCGGCACCAATATCCAGTGAGATAGAACCAAAACCTAAAATATAATCATCATCAAATATCAGTTGATTTAGCTGCCCTGGGGCCGGGATAAAATCGCTAACTTGAGGGTTTTCTGGATTGGCCAATGATAAAGTTTGAAAACCCCCCGATTTACCTAATATTATATGATCTTCACTAAACTCAACCGAAGCAATGCGGGAGTTATTGGCTAAGCCAGACAAGCTAGCGGTGGCAATGATGCTATTTCCTTGAATGGTAAAACTTGATAATACCCCATCCCTTGATAACGCATAGAAGAAGCCATTTTTAAATTGTAAATATTCATGCCCATCAATACGCCCTTCTATGCGTATTTTATCCTCACTTAGTTTTAATTCATTATCTGAGAGTACGCTCATGGTTTCATCTAGGCGAATGAAGTTTCCGTTAACAAAGCGGTAAATTCTAAAGTCTGTATAGTCTTGATAAATAGGTCGTTGATAGGTTTTATAATCGTAATTGGTGCAGGGGGTACGAGAATAAGTATGGCAAGTTTGTCCGTCTCGTTGGTAAATAAATGGGCTAAGCTTAGGGCCTTGCTGGCTAAGGCAGGCCATTAAATCATTACCACAAGCCAACACACCGCCACTGTTAGGGGTAGGCGCCACATAATCTGGGTTGACAACTTTTTTCCATTTTACCGAACAATATTCATAATTCTGTGGCGGCCCGTAAGTTTTACAAAAGGAATAGCGCCCAGTTTTTATTCCTACTTGCTCACGAGTTTTAGCGCTTAATACCAGGTACTCATCTGTGGCGCTTAAAAACGAATTATAATAACTGTTTTCATCGCTATTAAAGGTTTCTTGCCAAGCTAGGGTGACATCGCCCTGTTCTGAATTATCCAATGCCACATTGGAAAGATGATTAATGGGTTGCACATATGTATTGGACGCGCTGAGCTCTTGGTTTGCGTCCGCATCAATATCGGGTTGATTTAAATAATAATTACCCATTAAAACCAAACTATTATTAAAACGCCTTGAATCTTTAATGCTAGCTTTTGGCAGCAACAAGGCTTGTTCAAATTCAAACGCATCTGCTTTCCATTTAAGAGTGAAAATGGCCGAGTGACGATTAGGCCCCAGAGAGTTCACCAATACAATCACTCTGTCTTCATCCATGTAAAAATTTAACGGCTTGCCAGGCAAGGTAAAAACACAAGACACTTCACTTAGCGCAGCATCATCCGGGTTAACATTAATCGCCATGAGTCCATGAGGGTTAGCCAAATAAAAGGCTGTATTTTGGTATTGGCCAATTAAGTCACCACGCTCAATCGTTACCCCTGCTACATCATCTACTGCCTCCTGTGCATAAATGTCGTCAGAGTAAGGCTGTCTTCCCGTATAAAATCGAGCCAAGGCCTCGTTACGGGCCATGGGAATCCCATAGGGTTTGCTAAATCCCCCTAGGGCATCAGCAACCTGGGTAAATTTTTCATCTTGAGGAAAGTCGCAGCGATGCCCAGCGATAGGGTCTAGGGCCAGCGTCTGTTGAAATTCTCGGCTAGTTAACACCGCCATCGAATCCGACTGTCCATCAGAGCCCGCCTCACTCACAAACGAGCTATTGGGGGCAATTTCAGTTTCACTCTTAAAGCCCACAGGTGTTTCTTGCTCAGCACTGCCACCTGAGCCACACCCCACCAACAACAGCATTGCCAGTATCCACAAGCCGCCTTTTTGAGAGGCATTCAAGCCGAGTAAATTCATATTCATTCCTTTAAACACAACCAAGCAGCATTCTCTTGAGAGCGCTGACGTAAATACAGAGATTAAACCAATAGATAAATAATAGGTGGGAATATTTCCCACGTCAATACAGCTATGGAAATTGTTCAATAAATAGACTCAAAAAGCGTCACAAGACTCAAACCCCGTTCCGCTCTATAATGGTCTCACCTATTTGGAACAGATTTATGGCCGATTACCCATTATTTGAAGCACATGAACGATTAAAAAACGGTTTTGAGATGCACCTAGGTGAACCTCTTAGCCAATGGGAGTCCTTTGCCCATAAGTTTTACTGCCGTGACATGAAGCCCCAAGAACATTGGGTGCAAGCGGGAGATTGGTGCAGCGAGTTGTGTTATATCCTCAAAGGCCTCATTCGTATTTACTACATAGACATTGCCGGTAACGAGGTAAACCAACACTTTTATCAGGCCAACGAAGTGATTGCCCCGGTGAGCGTGTTAATTAGCGATGAACCTTGCCAGTATTTTATTCAGGCGCTAGAGCCCACTCAAATCATGCTGGCCGACTACCGTGATTTGTATGCAGATGGCATCGATAACACCGAATGGTTACGCCTGGAAGTAAAAATGCTGCAAACTGTTTTTGTTAAAATGGCTCGCCGTGAAGCGCGTTTATTATTAGGCAATGCAGAGCAACGCTATAAGTGGTTTTGCAAACATTACCCTGAATTACTCGAGCGTTTACCTCAGTATCATGTGGCGTCTTTTTTAGGAATCACCCCGGTTTCTCTTTCGCGTTTGCGTAAAAAATTAGAAATGTAATTCTGTTCACCAAACTTTTAGGGCATTATGTTTCTGAGCTAGTAGTGAATCACGCTGCGGTTGCGCCCTGAATTTTTGGCTTCATATACGGCTAAATCGGCACGGTTAATGAGCTTATCCATGGATACGTCATAATCCGTTAAGGATGCAATTCCAGCACTAAAGCTCACATAAATCGATTTCTCTTCTGTCATTGATATCACGTGTGTCGATAATCCTTCTCGCAGGCGTTCGACAAAATTAAAGGCGCTATTACTGTCTGACTTGGGCATTAATATGATAAATTCCTCTCCGCCTAAGCGCGCAAATAAATCCGATTCACGAATATGACTTTTCACAAACTGGCTGAATTCTTTTAATACTAGGTCACCGCCATCGTGCCCATATTGGTCATTAATTTTTTTGAAAAAATCCAAGTCTATAAAAACCACCGAGCAGTCATCGCCATAGCGCTTATGAAGGGCAAACACTTCTTCGGCAAACTCATAAAAATAGCGCCGGTTAGGCAGGCCCGTCAAATAATCGGTAAGACTGATTTCTTTTAAGTCTTCGGTGGCTTTTTTTAACTCTTTTTTCTTTTTCAGTAACTGATCTATAGACAAACTTAATGCGTATTGCAGCCAGCCAATGCCCACCAGGACGATCATACTCATAAATAAAGACACCCAGATATGTGTGCCCCAAATCACCGAAGAATGGTTAAAGGCATTTAAATCGAGTGAATAAGAAAGCCCGCCTTCAATGGTGAGATAAGAAATAATTGAGGTTACTAGGGCCAATACCAGCATGGTTATAATTGAGTATTTAATGCCATATAACATCATGACCATAAGAGCCGTGGCAAACATGGCCAAAAATCCCAGGCTTGAAAGCCCATAGTTTATGAACCCAGATACCGCAAAGATTAGCGGCAACAGACACACAGATAAGGCCTTAATGGCGTAGGGTAATTTTCGGCGGAATACAGCAATGCTGATATAAACGATAATGAGTGCACTGTACCCAAGGTTAGTGGTATCGAGTTCAAAATACTCACTGCGCAACCAGGTAGCAGGCAAAAATAACGCTGAGGTAATGGCCACCGCCACGCTGAAAGTATCAATTAGCGAACGCCTAAGCGCTATTGACACATTTTCGTTGGAGTCTCGCACTGCTTCAAATACAAGTTTTTTAAGGTTATCAATCACGTCATTACAACATATGAATTAGGAATAAGAACCACACCACCAACTCTTTAAGACACCCTAACTTTGGATGCTTAATACCAGTATAAATCAGATAACCCAATCCACCAGCAAACCTCAAATACGATTGATTTTGCGGGAATAACCTAGTGAATGGGATTTTTGCGGCACTTTACAAAAAAGAATAGGATCTGCCTATGGTAAATGTAGCCCTGTGAATTTCACTCACCTTTAAAAGATTAGCGCTCAGTAAAATAAGTCCATCATAAAAATCAAACCCTTTTAATGGCGGGCACGTTCTTTAATAGTTTTCAAAAGCAGCCGCCAGCGCCTTAGCAAATTCACGCACGCGGTTGGGTTGAATTCGGCTAGGGGGAAACAGCATTTGAATGGGGGTGGCAGGTGCCGAGTACTCTGGCAAAAGTTCCACTAACTTTCCGCTTTCAATATCCATGCTCACATCCCAACGGCTTTTTAGCGCAATGCCAAAACCCGCTAAACACCAGTCGTGCACAAGGGCACCATCATTGGCAATGCGGTTGCCTTTCACGCTTACCTGTATGTTTTTTTCACCATGTGAAAACTGCCACACATTATCCAGCATGTGACCAAAGCGCATCATTAAGCAATTATGGTTCACTAAATCTTGTGGCGTGTTTGGCGTAACATGTTTTGCTAAATAGACGGGTGAGGCACACACAATACGTTGGTTTTGGCCCAGGCTTTTCGCGCGTAAACTGCTGTCGGCTAAATTGCCTAAACGCACTGCCACATCAATGCCCTCATCTATAATATTCATGTAACCGTCACAGAGCAGCAGTTCAATGGAGATATTGGGGTTGGCATTAAGAAAATCATCAATCACCGGCCTCACCCGAGTACGCCCAAGATCCATGGGCGCACTGATGCGAATTAAGCCTGATAATGTTTTGGCCCCTAGGCGTACACGGCTGTCCAACTCTTCTGCCGCCGACAACACCTGCCTAGCCCCTTCTAATAGGGTTCGTCCTTCTTCGGTTAAGCTAATGGCGCGAGTGGTGCGATTAAGTAGCGTCACGCCGTAATGGCTTTCGAGTGCCATTAATCTTTCCGACACGGTCGTGGCCGAAAGCCCCATTTCACGCCCTGCTGCGGCCAGACTGCCCTTCTCTACTATCTGTAAAAATAGGCCTAGGTTGTTTAATTGCATTATCCGGATATTCCGTATTATTAATCCTTATTTTGCCATATTAACTTTTAAATCCTAACAATTATACTGATCACATCACTTACAGGAGCTACCTAATGACCCAACTAACCATCGTTGCCAACATTCACGCAAACCCGGCCCACATAGAGCAAGTAAAGGCTGAGCTTGAAAAACTTATCCCCATTACCCGTGGAGAGGAAGGCTGCATTCAGTACGACCTTCATCAAGATAACGAAAATCCAGCGCACTTCATGTTTTATGAAAACTGGACTAACCGCGCACTTTGGCAAACGCATATGAACGCGCCGCACCTAGCCGCTTATATGGCCGCCACCGATGGCATGGTGAATGAATTTATCCTAAATGAAATGACAATCATTAAATAAGCCTTAGCAATCACCAATAGAGGCTTCATTCATTTCTTCAGGAGAAAGGTTATGAAAAAAATGATATCTGCATTTTCTATTTTCACACTTGCCACTACCTTAATTGTGAGCACACAGTTGGTTCGAGCCAACAACATGGAAATTCAAACCGTCGCCACCTACACCGACACTCGCCCGGGTAATATCACCGTGACCCCCAAAGGCCGTATTATCATGAGCCAGCAACCACTCGATGGGCCCAGCCTGCGAGTGGTGGAAATATTGCCCGATGGCAGTAAGATTCCGTTTCCTAATTTGGATTGGGCCGATGGCCCTGAATCTGGAAAAGTAGGCATTAGCGCCACGATAGGGGTAGCCAGTGATAAACACGGAGTAGTGTGGATACTGGATATGGGCGGAAAAAATAGTCCTGCCCAAATTATTGCTTGGGATACCCAGAAAAATCAGTTGCACAAAAAAATTACCTTGCCCAAAAATGTCATTACCCCCATTTCATTTTTGCAAGATTTTGCCCTAGATGAAAAACGCGGTTACCTCTACATAGCCGACATGACTTTTCCGGCCCCAGGGGCAAAAGCACGCCCGGCCTTTGTGGTGGTGAACTTACAAACTGGAAAAGCGCGACGTATTCTTGAAGGCGCAAAACCATTAATGCCAGTGCGCCAGGATGTAGTGATTAATGGATCGCTTATGGGCACACAGGTAGAAAACGGGCAATCTGCCCCTTGGCATTTAGGCCTAAATCCCATTGCCATCGATCCATCTTTTAGCTGGGTGTATTTTGGAACTGTGAATGGAAAAGATGTTTATAGAATACCCGCTAAAACCCTCGCCGATACCATTGGCAATGAAGCCAGCACACCAAAATCAGTGATGAATAAAATTGAGCGCTACGGGCCTAAACCTGCTTCGGATGGCATTGCGGTTGATGATAAGGGCCAAGTGTTTGTATCAGACATAGAAGCCTCTGCCGTGGGGATCACGACACCAGATGGTTATCGAATTATTGCAGAGGACAGTAAACGCTTAGCGTGGCCAGATGGTTTTGCCTTCGGCCCAGACGGTTATTTATATGTTACCCAAAACCAATTAAATGCCCACCCAGCACTTAATGAAGGCAAAGATGACAGCCTAAAGCCTTACCATGTGGTTAAGCTAAAAATTTAATTTAGCGTTTTTCAATGACGATCCATATTAAAAAAGGAGCACTGTGTGTTCCTTTTTTAATGCCACATGATTACGATAAATAATAATGGCTCATAGTTTAAGTTGTTAGCCTCTATCATTCAGACAATAAAACCTTCTTTTAGAAAAAGTATTAATACAACCAAATCGACTACTTCCCTTGTGTAATTCATATTTACTATTGAGAGCCCCCAACCCATACTTTAGTATGTGCGCCCCTTACCTATTTGAGTGCAGATTTTGATTTTATTATCGGGATTTAGCCTAGGTGTTATTACCTTAGTTATTCTTATTTTGGCGCGAGATTTTGGCCGCCTGCCTGTAGCACAAGCCTTTATCGCCATGGCCTTGGCAGGCGCTTGCTATCTGATAAAACCCTTTGTTGATCAACCCTGGAAAATGCTCACCGCCGACATTTATACCATGGTGCCCTCGTTATTCTGGTTAGTGTGCCGCCTTGCCTTTGCTGACAAACCCCGCTTGCTCTCCCCCCTAGGAGCCATTGCCGTGTATACCTTTATGGCGCAAGCCATCTCGAGGCACGTGGGCATTACCTCTGAAAATCTCACCGAATGGCGCTTGGTGGGCAGGCTGCTGCCCAGTTACTGCGAGTACCTAATGGTAGCCATGGGCATGTGGACGATACTTAGCAATTGGGAAGATGACCTGGTTGAATCTCGGCGTAAATTGCGTGGTGTGGTATTGGCGGTGGTAGGTGTGGGGGTATTCATGATCATTATTCCCTCCAACACCGGCATTGCCAGAAGCTGGTTACCCTACCTATCTTATTTAGTCATGACTGTGTTTTGTGGGGTGTCCCTTCTAAGAGGGCGGACTGGGGTAATGTTTGGCATTCAAAAGCCCTTCAGCCAAGGGCCCACTGATGTGCACAAAGAAAATATTGAAGACAATATCGACTCGCCGGAAGCAGTAAAACAAGGAGACGTACAAGCCTTGGAGCAACTCATGAGCGCCGGCTTTTATCATACCGAACGCCTCACCTTAAAAAGGCTGGCCGATAAATTAAAACTGCCAGAATACAAAACCCGCGCCCTTATCAATCAAACTCTGGGTTATCGAAACTTTAACGACTACATTAATCAGTTACGCATTAATGAAGCCGCACAACGATTATTAGACGAAAAACAAACGCCCATTTTAAACATATCCCTAGATGTGGGTTATCGTAGCCTAAGTTCGTTTAACCGAGCTTTTAAAGACATTAAAGAAATGACCCCTACCGAATATCGCCAGCACAATAGTTAACCTAAAAATAATGATGATTTTCTGGGTCAGGTTTTCATCGTAACTTCATTTTCAAGAAATACAAATACCTAACTAAAACAAGTATTTAAGACTGGCTCAAATCTATCCACTTTCTGAAATACAAAACAAACTCACCAGCTCCGAATGAGTTATCTATTTCTCCAAATACTTTCCATTCTACGATAAGGACTTCACTGCATTCAGCTCCGTCTATTAATTCTAATTCATTAAGATTAAGCTCATAACTATTTTGATCAGGCAAAAGATCCGCCTCACCAATCTTCAAGCAAGATCCGCTTAAGTAAAGTTTATGCGCCTGGCCAATATTATTATTCCAATTTATCAAATAAGTATTGTCATCTACATTAAAATCAACTTCCCCTGCCGTAAGCTCAGGAAGGTTTTCCAACTCAATGGTTGAAAAATAAGAGCCTCCTTGATGCAAAAAATCAATATTTATTGAGTCAACTTCTGATACTTCGGAGCGTATGTATGCAACGTAATCCGATGAGACCCCTAAATTATCTAGGTACATTTCACGTTGCTCACCCCTAAACATCACAGATAGTTTATCTCCTTCGCTCAATGTGATTTTTTGTTTGCCATTACTTGAATTTAAATTAATTAACCCAGCTCTAAAT
>JBALXQ010000046.1:0-47308 GCA_036960565.1 Bermanella sp. | reverse complement strand
CCACCAGTCACTTTCAACAAGTTAATTGGCAAATAAGTTATGGGGTGATGCTGTGTTTTATCCCTATGTATATTTATTACCAATATGGATCTGAAGGAATTAGTTTTTCGATTTCATTAGTAGCTGGCTTTTTTGTTTTGAATCTTATACCACATTGCCTAATTCATTATAATTATTACTCTCGAGGTAAAGGTAAATGCCTTTGTATTGATCTCAAGTCTAAAACATTTCAATTTTTAGATGGCGGTTTTCGGGTTGAATTTAAATTGGCTGATATTGATAGTGTAGTTACGACTATCTCTAAGTCTAAAGCCAATAGAAATCTCCGTTTGTTTCCTTGGGATAGTTATTGTTATTCAAATATTTTATTGAAATCAGGTGATGAAATCCTAATTACAAATTTAATAATTAGAGAATTGAAATGGCCTATTAAACTTCCTAATGAAAAATTCATTGAGGCATATTATTGTTGGATATAATATCTTGAGCAAACTAATAAGACAGTCATGTTAAAGATTATTTGGATGTTATTAGGTATTTCGTACGCAAAGGCTTGGTAGTATATTTTTTGTAAATCAAAGAAAAGTATTTAACAAAGATATAATCGTTAACCACCATCCAATAACAAAAAATAGGGCCCCAAATATGAAAGTCGACTTTTTAGGAAAAATCTACACCCTCATCATGTCCCTCTATTTCATGGTGTCAGGCTTCAACGCCTTATTAGACATAGACGCCAAACTACTGCGCATTGGCCTTAGTGCCAATGATCTAGATGGCAAGGTGGCGTTCATTCTAATTTATTGCAGTCTTATGGTGGGCATAGGCGCGGCCATTTCTTTAATCTATTACCTTAGTAAAACATGGATTTATTCGGCAACGCTGGCCGTCACCATTATTGTTTCCTTTATTAGTTTCAGGTTAATAGGGGGCTTTATAGTAGGGGAGTTAAGCCGTGTGCAGCTGTCATTTATGGGTGTTGAAATACTAGAAGCGGCACTGGGTTTGTTTCTTATTATTAAATCCAAATACTTTCAAAAGGACTCTTCATTGCTAGGCCATTAATAATGGCCTTTGAACGTTTTTATTGCTCTTTTATTACTATTTTATTCATGCAGGTGAAAACCCCAAAGCACTAGATTAAGCCCATCCCACTCGCTAGATTGTGTCTATACTCAAATTAGCCATCAAGTGTGCCCTGTACCTGATCGCAACCTATTCCCTCAATTAAATGAATGAATATAAAGAGCCCATTAATATGAGAGCGTTTTCCAGCAAGCCCCCTAAAGCCCAGTGTGATCATTCTTCTGGCCGTACGCCGGCCGCCTTCATGGTACTGGCCGTCAGTATTATTAGCTTGCTGAGTGGGTGCTCAACCACTATGCAAATGCAGGTGCCCAAGGATATCAGTGACGCCAGCGATGTGATTGCCGCCACCGAGCGCAGCATGTGGTCTGGCGCCATGGCCGATGAAACGTTTACGCTGGGTGAATATAAGGTCATCAGTGTTGACCGCGACTGGGACAGCACCAGCTCAGATACGGTTTCTATTAGTAAATTAGATATGAAGTCTGGCAATACCAAGGGGGGTTACGCTTACCAATTTAAAACCAGCACCGGTTTATTAAAAGGTGAGTGCTCGGCGAAAGCCAGTGAGGAGAGCCTTGGGGTGAGCGGCTTTAAAGTTGAAAAACGCCAGTTTAATCTTAATTGTGTTTGTGAAGTGGGTAAAAAAGAGGTGGCTGCGGTTAAAGTTCAGGCTAATAACATGGATAACTACACAGGTACACTCACCACCCATGGTAAAAGCTACAAGGTGGTATCGCTTAAAGAGCGAGAAGGGTCCATGTCGATGGGAGCAAGTGGTTACCGAGTAGATGGTGACAAACCAGTAGGGGCAGTTGAAGTGCTTAAACCTGGGCGTATCTGGTTAGGAAAACACTTACCGGCCAGCGAGAAAACTGGGCTTGCCTGTAGCTTTGCTGGGCTCATGTTATATCTTCCCCCTGAGTAGTTGTGAAAACACAAAGAGTGATGGCTTAACTCTTTGTGTTTGCGCCCTCTATGTTTTATATCGTTTTCTAAATCTTGTTTTAACTATTCTTTAACAAGCACACACCTTCAAAGACTCCTTCTTCAATAACGGTTTATTAATTTAGTTTTCTGCTGAAAATAATATTTTAAAAAGGCAATTGGTAACCTTCCAATAATATTATTAGTCTCTCTTACTGTTGTCAGTGTTTGCTCCGTCACAATCACTTAAATTAAGCTTTCATTCTCTAATTCGCGTCTGTACAGAATCATAAGAACATGTAACTGTATTGTGCAGATTTGAACGTGAATCTAATGTAAATTAATCGGCTGCAACAGGGAGTTAAATGCTATGAATATGCCGTTTAAGGAGGAGGGTGCCAAAAAAATCTGGCTGAATAATATGAGGCGACTTAAGAGTCAGCTTTCATCATTAGATGCTTTCCGCCCACGCTGGATCACTTTACTTCAACTGATTTTAATCGGCGCACTTATTGTTAATCGCCCTATGTTTGAAATTAGCAATAGCACGTATTTACTTGAATCTTTCATTGGCAACATCGAAACCAAGAAACAATTTGTTGGTATAGACGTTTCCCATTACCAAGGGAGTATCGACTGGGCCAGTGTGGCCCCACACCAAGATTTTATATTTATAAAGGCCAGTGATGGCAAGGGCAATATAGACCCAAGATTCCATGAGAATGCCAGTACACTTGAAAACTTTAGCGTGCCAACCGGGGCCTATCACTTTTTTGAGCCTAGCGATGATCCTATTGAACAGGCCGATAATTTTTTGCAGCAAATTAATCAATATACGCTTGGCCTAAGGCCAGTGTTAGATATTGAAATTAGTTCAGGTATTAACCCCGAAATAATTGCTAAGAATGCTTTGAGCTGGTTAAAACATGTGGAAGATAAGACCGGCTGCCAACCTATTATTTATACCTATAGTGGTTACTGGAATAAATATTTAGGAAAAGATTTTAACCAATATAGCTATTGGTTGGCCGACTATAATAAAGATCTTGTTCTACCGTCTTCACGTACCAGCTGGCAAATTTGGCAATATACCGAACGTGGCCGTATATCGGGTTTAAACAAGGTTGTAGACCAAGATATTATTCAAGGTACAAAAGAAGAATTTAATAAACTGCTCTGTAATGCAGCATAAGGAGGATAATATGAATCCATTAAAAAACATTAAAGAGTTTAGTGCTTTCCAATATAGTTATTTTATTTGTGGCATCGCCTGCCTGTTGTTGGTAACTACGCTGCTGTCGCCAATTGGACAAGAGGTGGGTGACTATTTTAATGAGCAGCCATTAATACAGAGTAACCAAAACTACCTGCTGGATTTAGCGAAGAAAGATCGCAGTGAATTGTTATTACTGTCTGAAATTAATGGCTTTTTATCTTTAATTCAAAGCAGTGAACTGGGTGTGTCATTTGTACTGGATGCACAGATACAAGTAGGAAATATTTTAAACCCACTTACGGATATTACTCAACAATCTTTTAACTCTACTCTCTCATCACTGCATTTAACCAATGGCTTGCAGAAGGTATTAACTTTGCTGGCATGGTTAACCCCAAAGGTGGCCATTTCTCTGCTGCTTCTAATAAGTCTTTACTGCTTATTAAAAATGAAGGAATCACACAGCGAACTGAACAGCCATATGAAACCCATTATCATAAACCTCGCCACCTTGTTGTTTACCCTTCACCTGTTAATACCCTATAGCCTTTATATGTCCGCTCAAATAGATAAAGCGCTCTATCATTCATTAAGCATGGATGTACAAAGCGATCTTAAAAATCTACACCAAACCCTAGTGAGCGATAAGAATAAAAATGGTTTAATTGAAAAGACAGAATACTTTATAAAAAATTTAGAACGAATGTTGTTGGATATTCCCAAAAAAACAGAAGCCTTAATTTCTTATCATTCAAACCAGACCATTTTAACGGCATTAAGAATTATCATCATGCCCGGACTAATATTGTTATTGCTATTTTTGTTTACCCGTTTTTATATTAAAAGGTTGGTGCTGGTGAATTCTACCTATCAGGAAAATTACCAAGGTAGGCATCAAGAGAAAGCCTTGTGATCAAAAAAATAAATGTTAAAAACAAAAGGTTATCGTTAAAGCTTCTAGCTCTTTTAATAATAATTTCTGCCAATTTGATAGCGCCTACCATTTATGCCAGTGATTTATCCCTTGGTGTGGGCATCGGTCGTCCGTTTGGGGTAGGTGGTGTGAATGGCGCCTATTTCATCACCGATCATCTACAAATGGCGGTAGGTCTTGGCAACGGTAAGCTTCTTTTCTCGGGTGAATCAAATTACAGTCTTGGCGCCAATTATTTTTTTGGTGAGAAAAATGATAAATGGCGAAAGCGGATTGGCCTCAATTATAACGAATATCAGGAGTCGGGTATTCAAGTTGAACACCGTTCCAGTAACGGAGAAGTAATAGAGTCCACATCCTCCCAAATCCGCTTTAAAGGAATTGAGTTAGATCTAGGCATCAGGCGCTTAATTGGTGGAAATCAAGATCGAAGCTTCGAATTTGGCACTACCATCCCCTTGCTAAAAGAAAAGACCGAAGATGATGAATTGTGGGGAGAAGACACCTATACCTCAGAAGACGACGAGATAAACATCCACCTAGAGTTTTATCTCGGTTACCGCTATCACTTTGACTGAACTCTTTATCTCATCTAATGTAGCGCTTAATAAAAATTCAAGCGCCACCACAATAACCCCATTCACTAGCAGGCCTTCATGATGACATTAACCTATATTGCACTTACTCTTGTGGCTATTCATCTGTACCGCCAATACTGGAGCAATAAAAACTTAAAGCAAATTCACTTTGGGGAGTTTGATGAAAGCCGTGGTGAAATTTTAACAATTCAAGATACCGTCATTGCCATTCAGCACGCTAATGCTACACCAGAGAAAACCGTCATTTGTTTTCCCGGCTTCACCGAAGATGCCCGTTATTTTCAAGAGGCCTATAAAAACTGTCAACATGAGGTTATTTTCATGGGAAATGCAGGTTATCACTCACCTTTTTCTTTAGATAATGCCAAGACGTTAGATTGGCCGGTAAATCCTTTTGAAATGGGCACCATTGAACACGATGCTTTTTGGGTAGGGCAGGTTATTCAATCTTTGGCCAGTGCTAACCAAGTAGTGATTCACGGGCATTCCCGTGGTGGTGCGGTGGCCCTTGATACCGGGCGACAATTTCCTCAGCTTACCAAGGAATCGGTATCAGTTATCTTAGAAGCGGCGGTGGTGCCTAAGGGCACGGCGGCGGGACCCATGGCCAGTAAACTCGCGCACATGGTAGTGCCCTATCTTTTACCCATGCTGTTTGCCATGAGCCGTAATATTACCCCTGAAAAAATCGCTAAAATGCCCATCATGCGCCCCAGTAATCCCTTGAAAGCCAATTTAATTTTAAGTACTTTTTCAACCCCTAAACAGTATAAAACGTTTGTTAAAAACGTGAAGAATCTTGGCCTGTGGCAAAAAAATACGGCCTATGATGTATATGAGAATTTTAGTCAGGTGACTGCGTTAATTGGTGCGCGGGATGATGTACTAGATTGCACCACTATGATTGCCAGCGTTAAGGAAGGCATAAAAGGGTCTGACACCATGGAAATGATACAAACCCAAAAGACCAATCACTTTATCACCCTTGAAGAGCCTCACTATATTCACGGCGCACTTGAGGGGATAGCAAGTAAATCCCGTTCTGTTTTAAGTTGATAGAAAAGGGTATTTATTTTGATATTTATTATCAGAAAAAAGCTGTAGAGGCATCTTGCCTCTCATCTATACATTAAAAATATACTCAGAATAACTGGCTAGTTAATTTCGAATTTCTTAGAATGCGCCACGGATATTATTGACATCAATCACCATATTTACCCAGAGAGCTACCCATGACAGATTTAGTGAGCTATCAGCTAGACGGTAAGATCGCCACCATTATGCTAAAAAACGGCAAGGTTAACGCCATGTCTCCTGATCATATTGCTGCCATTAACGGTGCACTAGATCAGGCCGAGCAAGACAAAGCAGTAGTAATGATTGTGGGTCAACCGGGCATTTTCTCAGCTGGATTTGATTTAAAAGTCTTTCAAGCTAACCCTGTTACCGGTGTTGAAATGGTTAAGGCCGGATCAACTCTATGTCGTCGTTTATTGTCTTTCCCTACTCCTGTTATAGGCGTTTGTACGGGCCACTCTGTGGCACAGGGCTGCTTCACATTAATGGCCTGTGACTACCGTGTAGGTGTTGATGGGCCGTTCCAGCTAGGTTTGAATGAAGTTCAAATTGGTATGACCATGCACCATTTTGGTATCGAATTACCACGTGCTCGCTTAACCCCGTCTTATTTCCAGCGTTCAGTTAATAATGCTCAAATGTATTCTCCAGCCGAAGCAGTTGAAGGTGGTTTCCTAGATAAAATTGTTGCAAGCGAAGATTTAATGAAAACCGCTATGGCAGAAGCTCAGCGTTTATCAGGTCTAAACCTAGCAGCTCACAAAGCGACTAAATTAAAAATGCGTGCAACACTATTGAAAACCCTAGATGAAGCCATCGAACTAGATTACAAAGAGCAAATGGCTGCTTTAGGTAAATAAATTTAATAAGTTAATGTTTCTATTTTTGACATGACTCTAAAGCCCGCTTTGTGCGGGCTTTTTATTTTCTAAGAATCTGTTTCATGTATTTGAAATACAGTTGTAAACCTTCATTGGTCCACTTCTTTTCATTCTCTTAAACTGTTTCTTTTTGTGTCTATAGCCTCATACAAAAATATCAGCAATAATCGGTAGATATTCAACGAAGGAACCGTTCATTGTGAATGAACTTAATTTATCAAATAGCGCAGCCGAATACGTTCAAACGTCCATAAAGGACAGCGTTCTCACCATCATGATGAACAAGCCAAAGAAGTTAAACGGCTGGACCCAGGAAATGATGGATGCTTTTAAAGAAGCATTGGCCGTGGCCGCTAAAGATGATTCAAGTAAGGCGGTTATTTTGACCGGTGCAGGTCACTATTATTCAGCGGGCGTGAACTTTGGCGGTACCTTAAAACCAATGCATCCTAAAAAGCTGCATAAAATGATTGTTGAGCATAATCAAAAATTATTTGAGGTGTTCCTTAACTTCCCTAAGCCAATATTGGTGGCCATGAACGGCCCTGCCATTGGTGCCAGTGTTACCTCGGCCACGTTGTGCGATGGTATTATCGCTTCAGAAAATGCCACATTCGCCACACCCTTTGCCGCGTTGGGCATTACCCCGGAAGGCTGTTCCAGTATTCATTTTTCCCGCCTTATGGGTGAAGCAGGTGCACAACGCATGCTTGGCAGTGAAGGTTGGAAACCTACTGCATCTGAAGCTCTGGCAGCAGGGCTTATACAATGGATGGTGCCTCATGAACAGTTGTTAGATGAAGCTCATGCCATTGCCAAAGACTGGGTAGAAAAAGGACAAGGCCGCACCTTTCTTGCCGGTAGCCAGTTGCAAGAATTAAAGGATGCGAATGCCCGTGAATCTTTAGAATTAGCCGATGCATTTTTAGGGGCTGACTTTTTACGTGAACAATTTAAATTTTCATGGGGCAAGAAAAAACGCGCGCCAGCCATTGTATTTTTAACTTTGTGGTTATTAAGGCCGCTGTGGAAACATTTGGCCTAGTAAACATTAGTTGCAGGGAATCACTTTTGTCTTGTGCTTTTTAGCACAAGACAAAAGGTGATTTTTTTATGGCCAAAAAGCCTTTATATTTCGTTTGTACCGCTAACTAAGCTTGGCTTTTGACAGGCATGCAGAAATTGTTATTCAGGTACCCCTTCCTGATATTGAATCCCTCCAATAGGCAAGACTTCCCAATTGGCTTTAGAGCCCATATAAATATGTCGGCCAATTTCAATTTCGGGCTGCCCATTAACACAACCCAGCGTGATGCCATGCACCTCACCCTTATAAATACCACACAGTGTTGAACCACACTTTTTGCAAAACTGTAGGCCAAAGCCATGTTCACCCACATACGAAGTTAATAGCGCTTCGCCTGATAACCACTTAAATTCATCCGACTCAACCAATGCATAAGCAGATGCCTGTGAGCTAAAGGCTTTTCGGCAGCGTGAACAATGGCAAGATCTGGCATCGCGCAAAACACCACTTATTTGATAGGTTATCTCACCGCAGAAACATTCACCGGTTATTGCCATTTCATTTTCTCTATTTGATTTTACGACATAATAATTGCGCCACTAAAAATGTGCAAATAGACCAGTAACCCCTACTAACACTTTATGAACCTGAATCACTCTTTAATACAGGAGCAACTGATCTTAAATAGCTTTATATAGTTTTGGACTTTGTATTCCAAAACTAATTACCCTAGCATGGCTTAAGTTGATAAACCGGACACACACACATGGCCAGGCCACAAAAGTACAATCAGCCTCGGGTGTTAGATGCCGCGAGTGAATTGTTTAATATACAAGGCTACCGTGCCACTTCTATTGAGCAATTATTGGATGTGACCGAACTTAGCCGTAGCAGTCTTTACCATGGCTTTGGCAATAAAGAAGCCTTGTATTTAAAGGTCATTGATCATATTGCGGCGGAGTCGGCAATTTTGTATCGAGACTTGGCTAATTCAAACCCACCCGAGGCATTCCTAAGAGCATTTTTTCAATGTCACTATCAAGACGAAGGTGCCCATACGCCAGGAAAGGGATGCCTATTGGTGAATACCGTGGTGGAATTGGCCGACAGTGAACCTGTGTTAGTACAGCGGGCACTGGGTTACCTATCTTTAGCCGAACAAACCTTGGCTATGTATTTTAAAAATGCTCAGAAAATTGGCCAAATATCCCAAGAGAAAAATCCAATGTCATTGGCTAAATTTTTTATGAATACCAAAAAAGGGTTAATGGTGTCTGTTCGCCACGGTACTCCACTTAATGAACTTGGCGATGTAATTACAACGGCTTTACTCATATTAAAATAAAACTAAAAAGGAAAATTGTATGAACCGTATTAAATCTGTTTTTATATCTGTGTATTCCATGGGGGCTATTATCACTAGCCTTCATGCTGGAGCGCAGTTGTTTCTCACTGGGTTTAACAGTGCCTGGCTTGGAGCATTTATTGCCTTAATTCCAACGGCAATCTTTTTTAGCCGAGTATTGCTGATAAAAGATTTGGCTCGCACCTCAAATAATATGCCGCAACTTATTATCTTAGGGTTTATAGGATTAGGGCTTGCTCTTTATCTACCTGCAGCTGGAATTACCCCAATAGTGTATGCCGCCGGTTTTGGCGCGGTGGGCAGTTTACTTTATGTTTTTTGGTATAGCCGTATAGATCGTAGCGGAGCTAAAATTGAAGTGGGCCAACCTTTGCCTGATTTTACCTTGTATTCTTCCAAGGGAGAAAAAGTTGAGTCTCATACATTGCGCCAACAGCCTGCGCTTTTATTGTTCTTTAGAGGAAACTGGTGTCCACTATGTATGGCGCAAATCAAAGAGATTGCTGCCAGTTATCAAGAGCTTGATAGACGTGGTGTAAAAGTATTTTTAGTGAGCCCGCAAAGTGAAAAGCAAAGTAAAAACTTGGCCAAGCAATTTGATGCTCCTATGGAGTTTATGGTGGATAAAGATTTACAAGCAGCCAGACAGCTGGGCCTAGTACACGAAAATGGCACACCTATGGGTATGATGGGTTATGAAAGCGATACCGTAATGCCTACCGCCATATTAACTGATGGTAACGGTAAGGTAATTTTTGCAGACCTAACCGATAATTATCGTGTACGCCCTGAACCACAAACCTTTATTGATATGCTGGATCAGCATTTGGCCAGCGCATAATAATTACAATTTAAAGAGCCAGTAACTGAATTCTAATATTCAGTTACTGGCTTTCTATCCTTTATATAACCCACCTCAGTATTTCTTCAAATGATGCTCCTGCATCCCCATAGAAAAGCCGACTTCATTTTTAATTTTGAAGGGTTTGAATTATCTATGAACCTTAATCGTTGAAAGTTTAAACCATAGCCAATATCATTAATTAGCACTATGGCTCTTAATTACATCTATGCGCTACCTAAAACACGAGACTTTACCAATAATGAAAATGCAGACCTACTATGAGCCTTGTTAATGTTGTTGCGATAATCGGTGCTGCCTTAGGGTTATTACTAGCCCTAGCCTTATTGATGATAGAAGGGCGAAACCAATACGCTAACCGCATATTAGCTCTGTTTGTTAGTATCTCTTCATTGTACTTGTTGCTAACGATGCCCCTGCACAATAACTGGAATGTGAGTTTGCAATGGCCGGCTTTAGGCTTTATGAGTTTGTTTTTATGTGGGCCCTTATTATGGGCGTATGTGAAATCCATGATTCAGGAATAGTTTCGGTTAACCTTCAAACACGCTGTTCATTTAGTGCCTTTATTGTTGTTGGAGTTAGTCATTAGCTGGGTGACTGAACCGGGTATTAATTACTTTAAAGTGGCTGAACAGGCCACAGGGCCAAGTAACTTATTTGCCTGGTTCCCTATTATTTTTTATGTGCACTTACAGGTTTATTTAGTGGCTGCCCTGACTATTTTAAAAGCGTATGAACAAAGAATTTTGCAACAACTGTCTTATCAAGAGGGGGTTAATTTATCCTGGTTGCGTATCTTATTGAGGGTCTGCTTGGTTATTGCCTTTGTGGGCATGAGTATTTCAATTTTTAGATTAGTGTCACCTATTGAGCTTTGGCCCCGCGCCATTTATTCCATGAGTTTGATGTTTAGTGTGTATTATTTGATTGCATTTAAAGCCATGGCCCAGCCCAGTATATTTAACCAGCTTAATGCTGGCGTCAGTTACCCTGACGTTTTGGAAGCCAAAACGGCTAGCGATCTTATAGAAACTTCAACGGCCGGTGCCGGTATTGAGCCAATTGCTCAATACCAAACCAGCAGCTTAACTCCTGAATTGGCTCAGCAATATTGGCAGGATTTACAAGAATATATTGTGCAGCACAAACCTTACTTAAATAATGAATTACGCATTAAGGATATTGCCGACAGTTTAGGCATTCCTAGTAATCATTTAAGCCAGGTGATTAATCAGTGTGCCGGGCAAAATTTCTTTGAATTCATTAACGATTTCCGCATCGAGGTAGCTAAGACCTTATTATCTAAAACGGATACGCGCCAGCTCAATATAAATCTTATTGCGCTTGAAGCGGGGTTTAATTCCCAATCGGCTTTTTATAAGCAGTTTAAGCTGCGTGTGAATAAAACCCCTAAACAGTATCGCGACCAATTCCTTTCATAACTCTATCTTTAGAATTTTGTAGCTGCCTGTTTAGGTATCTCCTTGCTGGCTTTGGGTGTTAAATACAACCAGATTATCTGCTTTGACTCATTTTTAAAATCTGTACTTTCCCGTTCCCACTTTTTTGGTAATCCCGTAAGATGTTGATTTATAAGGATAAATAACTCCTTTTTTAGAAAGAGAGATGTTTTATTTATAATTATGTACCTCGATTTATAAATCAGGAATTCCCCAAGATTACTTGTTGTTAAGGTGAATAAACACGTTAGATGAACGTGTTATTCCACTAATAAAAATGAGAACGGATTAAGATGAATTGTAAGTTACCATTAGTCGCCTGTTTATTAACGGCCTTTAGCGCAAGCTCCTGGTCGTTGAATATTGTATTAACCAACGATGACAGCTATGCCACTGATAATGTTCAAGTCGCTTTTGAAAAGCTAAAGGCAGCTGGGCATGATGTTATTCTGTCGGCTCCGTGTTTAGGGCAAAGTGGTAAAGGCGGTTCAATAAATTTTTTAGCGGGCGTTAATATTGAAAGTGTGGCCACCGATCAGTACTGCGTGGGAGATAAGGATACTTCGCTTGCTAGCGAAGATTTTGTCAGCGGTACTCCGGTAATGGCGGCGCTTTATGGTATTGATATATTGGCGAAAGCAAAGTGGGGCGGTTACCCCGACCTAGTGGTATCAGGGCCAAATGAAGGTAATAACCTAGGCTACATCACCAATAACTCAGGCACTATTGGCGCGGCTAACATGGCCATTGCTCGAAATATTCCCACCATTGCCATTAGCGCAGATTCAGAAGATGAAGTCACCGCCAATTTGGTGGTGGATGTACTCATTAATGTAATTGATGAACTGATGGCGCAGCAAAAAGAGGGCGAAGCCTTGCTGCCTAATTTCACCGGGTTAAATATTAATACCCCAGAAGACATGGCCAATAATAAAGGTATTCAGTTTACCAACGTGGGCTGGAATACAAACGGCTTAGACGCCACTTTTACCCAAGATCTATCCACGGATCCAGTAGCATTAAATTATGTGGCGCAAAAAATATTGCAAGGTGCACCGCAATTAAGTTTGGAGCAGGCCTTGGCCTACGCCGCCTCTACTTTCACAGCAAAAGAAAATTTAAGCGGCATTAGCGCCTCAATCACTCCGATAATTGTGGATGAAAACCCAGATAGTGAAGGGGTCGCACTTAAACAGGATTACATTACCATCAGTACCATTGATGGCAGCATTCAAGCGACTAAAGCCAAAGTGGCGCTCACCCACTTAAAACTTAATGCACTGGTTAACTAAGGAAAGGATCATGATTAAACCCATTTTTTTCATTGGCCTAACCTCAAGTTTTTTATTAGGTTGCGGCAGTGACAATGAAACCGAAGATGTAAGCAGCACCTTTAGTTTTGCCGATACCCCAGGTGAATACAGTGTCGCCTTTACGCGCAACAACCAAGCTTGGCTTGCCAAACTGGCCATACATGATTTGGCAGCAACACTTTCCTTACATGATGAACTTGATAACGTTGAGGCCATGACAGGAAGGTATCAAAACGCGGTATTATCCTTTTCTGAAAGCCAGTCCTGCCTTGTATCAGCAGACTTGGCCAGTTGCGAGCTTAATGGAGAAAGTCTAGAGCTGACCAAAATAAGCCAGAGCGATGCCCAAACTGAGCTGTCAAAATTGGCCGGTGACTATGACATGATGTCTGGTGCGCAAAGAGTCTCGGTAACGGTGGACGCTCAAGGGATATTCAGTGCCGACTTGCTGAATTGCGCAATTAATGGCCAATTCTCTATGCAAGAAAATATAATTCGGCTAGAGGAAACGCAAAACACCTGTAATGATCATCTGGTGAATGGCGTAGCCTACACAAGTGAACTGTACGACGCGTATGATACCCTGCAAGTTATCCTGCCCGAGTCGGCCTTGTCTGGTTATTGGATCAAATAAACAGGCATAACGCGGTTTGTTGTCTGGCTCTTGTGGCGTGAATGTCGAGCACCACAAGAGCCTGTTAGTGACGACTTGAAGTTTGGCTATATCAAACACTCATGATAGATATATTCAAGGTTGGAGCACAAGATTGGATTGAGCCTTTACCAAAAGCATTGTTTTAAGCATCAATGAATTGGAGGAGCAGGGAGTAAATGACATATACCATTATTAAAGATGAGTTACTGGCCTTGGCCAATGAGAGAATAGCTGAGCATTCATCGGGTTACTTTAAGACAGCAGAAGGGGAATACGGTTATGGTGATCAGTTTTTAGGTATTCGCATGCCGGTGATTCGTCAACTGGTAAAAAAGTATATCGACGCAGACCTAAATACGCTTAAGAAACTGTTAAGAAGTGAATATCACGAGATTCGTTTGTTTAGTTTAATCTCTATGGTGTCTCGCTTTAATAAAGCAAAGGAAGAAACTCGCCAGGAAATATACGACATGTACCTGGATAATACTCAAAACATAAATAACTGGGATCTGGTGGATAGTTCGGCCCATTATATTGTAGGCCAGCATCTTTTAAATAGGGGCTTCACAGATAAAGAGCTAATGAATAAGAGTGGCGGCATCTTGTATAAACTGGTGACGTCTTCGTCGCTTTGGGAACGTCGTATTGCGGTGCTGGCCACATTTCAATTTATTCGAAATAAGAAGTTTGATGTTCCCTTACAAATCTATGAAATCTTATTAGAAGATAAGGAAGATTTAATTCATAAATCGGTGGGCTGGATGCTGCGAGAATTAGGTAAGCGAGACAAGGCACTGGAAGAAAAGTTTTTGAAAAAGCACCTAAATAAAATACCCAGAACCATGTTACGTTATGCCATTGAAAAATTTAGCAAGGAAGAGCGCCAGCAATATCTAAAAGGCACTATATAACTAGGCCTACTTCATGGAGGATTTTTTTCCTTTAGTGTTAACCCCTCTCTATACAAGCCCCATCTCCCTAAGGATTAACTGGCATTAGTAAATATACGGCTCTGACGTGATGCACTAGAATAATATTTTAAATATGATAAAATTATTTTCTGGAATGATCGGTTCAGAATTGGGGCGAAATTAACAAATGTCCTTAATTTTATAAAAACAGCTGGAAGATCTCGCAATGAATAGTGTCAGTAATATCTAGCGGCTTCTTCCTATCTGTGGCGTACGATGTAAATAGTTAAGTGAGGAACTAAGTATGAACGAAGCTCAGCATTATCGTAATCTTGAAAGCATGTATGCAGCGGCCCCTGTGAATGAATTTTACTTACCCACCATGGCCGTGACAGAAGGAGAGGCCGTGATTGAAATTCAGGCGCTGAAAAAGCATCAGCATTCTGCTGGCGGTGTACATGGCTCTGTATATTTTAAATTACTGGATGATGCGGCTTTTTTTGCGGCGAACTCTCTTGAAGAAGAAGTGTTTGTGCTGACCACCTGTTTCACCACTTACATTACACGACCTGTTTCACTAGGAAAAATGCGTGCGGTAGGCAAGGTAGTGAACAGTAATAAATCGCAATTTATTGCAGAGGCGGTGGTTTATGATGAAAAAAATCGTGAGGTTGGCCGTGGTAACGGAATTTTTGTGCGCAGCAAAATGTTGTTAAAAGATGCGGACGGTTACGAAAGCTAATAACTTTTAGATAAAAATTTAAAAAGAGAAATAAGGACACGTTTATTTCTCTTTTTCGGGGCTAGCAGCTTGCTAGCTTCCGTGAGCCAGCCCTACTTTACTTTGGCTCTCTCGTCCCAGTAATTCGCATATCCATTGTCCCGTTTGAATAACGTCATCTAGGTTTACACCGGTTTCAATTCCCATGCCATTCAACATGAACAACACATCCTCGGTGGCAATGTTGCCACTGGCTCCCTTGGCATAAGGGCAGCCACCTAAACCTGCCACGGCACTGTCTATTTTATTGATGCCCAATTCTAGGCTGGCGTAAATATTGGCCAGTGCCTGACCATAGGTGTTATGACAATGTACCGCCAGTTTATCAACGGGAACTTCTTTCATCACCGCCTGCAGCATTTGTTTAAACTTAATGGGTGTGCCTACGCCAATGGTGTCTCCAAGTGACACTTCATAGCAACCCATTTGATACAAGTACTTGGCCACTTCGGCTACCTTGTTAGGGTTAATATCCCCCTCATAAGGACAACCTACTACGGTGGAAACATAGCCGCGTACCGGTAAATTTATTTCTTTGGCCCGGGCCATGATCACATCAAAGCGTTGCAGGCTTTCCTCTATGGAGCAGTTAATATTCTTTTGAGTGAAGGATTCAGACGCGGCGCTAAAAATGGCCACCTCGCCCGCACCGTGTTGAATGGCGCCCTCCAGTCCCTTTAGGTTTGGAGTAAGGGCGGCGTAACGTACACCCGTTTGTTCCTTCAAAGCAATATGGCTATTTAGCAAATCCAGTACTTGATCGGTATTGGCCATTTGCGGCACCCATTTAGGGGAGACAAAGCTGCCGGCTTCAATTTTTTTAAGGCCCGCCTGTGCCAGGCGCTCAATTAACTCAACACGCTGCTCAACGCCTAACGTTATTTTTTCATTTTGCAGGCCATCGCGCGGGCCCACTTCAATAATCTCAACCCTACTGGGAAAACTCATGTTAGGCCTCCTCCAACTCGGTTAATTCAACCAGAACATTACCCTCGCTCACTAAATCCCCCACGGCAAAAGTAATGGAATTCACCACGCCATCGTGAGGGGCTTTTATGGAGTGCTCCATCTTCATAGCCTCCATAATCATTAAGGTATCACCCGCTTTTACATTGTGACCTATGCTTACATCCAATTGAATCAAGGTGCCGTTCATGGGGGCTTTTAAACTGCCGCCTAATTCGTCTTCTTGTTCAAAGTTGGCTTGCTGGTAGTGTATTTCACTTTCACCAAGGTTGTCGTAAACCCAGATTCTATGATCATGGTTAATCACTCGGGCATTGTGCCATTGGCCGTTAAATTCATACTGGAGCTGCTGTCCTTGAAGGCGCGCTTGCACTTGAAAGCAGTTTCCATCCAAATGAATGTCCCAGTTATTGTCAGCCAGAGTATCCACTTTTATATCTAGGGTCTCGCCATGACTGTGGGCCAACTTTAATGCTTCTTGGTTGGGTAGATTCATGCGCAAATTGTTTAACGAATGCCATGGGCTGTTGTTGTCATTCTGTGCGCTGCGACCCTGGCCAATACTTTTACGCGTTAACATGTGCTGGCAAACGGCGGCAATGAGGTGATGCTGTTTCACATCTCCTTGAGTTATTAACTGCTCACTAAACTCTTCTATAAAGGCGGTGCTAACATTACCTTCTTTGAACGCCTCTACATTAACTAGGCGACGTAAAAACGAAAGGTTGGTGGTTACACCTGCAATTTGGTACTGCTGCAAAGCATTTTTTAAGGTGCTTAAACACTGGCGGCGATCTTCTCCCCATACAATTAATTTGGAAATCATGGGGTCATAATAGGGGCTGACTTCATCACCTTGAACCACACCGGTATCCAAGCGAACACGACCACTAATTAATTCTGGAAGTTGTACATAGTCAAGTGTACCAGTGGTGGGTAAAAACTGATTGTCAGGGTCTTCAGCGTAGATACGAACTTCCATGCTGTGGCCGTTTATCTTTAACTGATCTTGGCTTAGCGGAAGCTCCTCACCTTGTGCTACTTTTATTTGCCAGGCCACTAAGTCTTGCCCTGTGATCATTTCCGTAACCGGGTGTTCAACCTGCAAGCGAGTATTCATTTCCATGAAATAAAATTCGCCACCGTCTACAGATGGGTCGTAAAGAAATTCAACGGTACCGGCGCCCACATAGTTAATGGCCTTGGCAGAAAGTAAGGCTATTTCGCCCATGTTTTCTCGTTGGCTTTGGCTAAACTGTGGTGCCGGCGCTTCTTCAATCACTTTTTGATGGCGACGTTGAATGGAGCAGTCCCGTTCAAATAGGTAAACACCGTTGCCTGTCTCATCCATGAATACTTGAATTTCGACGTGACGAGGGCGAGTGATGTATTTTTCGACTAATAGCTTGTCATCGCCAAAGCTGTTGAGGCCTTCGCGTTTAGAAGCCGCGATGGCTGCGCTAATCTCACCCTCTGTTTCAATAACGCGCATGCCTTTACCACCGCCACCTGCACTGGCTTTAACCAATACCGGAAAACCAATTTTTCGAACTTGTTCTGCTAAAAAGCTCTCGTCTTGATTGTCACCGTGATATCCAGGCACCAACGGTACGTTAGCGGCTTCCATGAGTTTTTTTGATTCTATTTTAGAACCCATGGCTTGAATGGCCGCGACAGGAGGGCCAACCCAGGCCAATCCAGCGTCAATGACCGCTTGGGCGAATCCCGCATTTTCAGATAAGAAACCGTAACCTGGGTGTATAGCATCGGCATTGGACTGTTTAGCAACATTTAAAATGGTATCAATCACCAGGTAACTTTCTTTGGCAGCAGCAGGACCTATGAACCAAGCCTCGTCAGCACTTTTTACATGCAAGGCATCGCGGTCGGCTTCGGAATATAGGGCAATACAGTGAATGCCCATTTTCTGAGCACTTTGCATAATGCGGATGGCAATCTCGCCACGGTTGGCAATCAGTAATCGATTTATTTTTTTATTCATCTTTATTCCTCTTTTCAGGTGAAATTAAAAGCGTTGTTGAGGCAGATAGAACAAGAAAAAAATTAATTTAATGACGGAGTTTATTTTTTATAAACGACGGTTTTAAATTCATTTTTTACGATGTTATATCAACGTAAATAGCTTTTAACTCTCCTGCCAATTTGCTTTCCGTTTTTCTAAGAATGACGACAACCCTTCTTGACCTTGTTCGCTGACACGAATGGAAGCGATTAGGTTCACGGTATAGTCACGCATGTCTTCATTTATTTCACCGCGGCTAACATTTTGAATAAGTTGTTTTGTTTTGTTTATGGCCTGAGGGCTATTTTGCAATAAAGCATCAATAAGTTGATTCGACTTTTCCTGTAAAGCGTTTTTATCTTCAACTACTTCATGTACCAACCCCAACGTAGCTGCAGTATCTGCGTTAAAGGCTTCGGCTGTTAGAAAATAGCGACGTGAGGCACGTTCTCCCATGGCACTGACCACAAACGGACTAATAACCGCTGGGCTCAAACCGATTTTTACTTCACTTAAACAGAAACGACTGCGTTGTGTTGCGATGGCCATATCGCAGCATGCCACTAATCCCACTGCACCACCAAAAGCGGCACCATCTACTAGGGCGATGGTGGGTTTATTTAAAAAATTGAGTTTATGCAGTAACTCAGCAAGTTTATGTGCATCGTCACGATTTTGCTGCTCGTTAAGTTCAGCCATACGTTTCATCCAACTAAGATCGGCACCGGCAGAAAAATGCTTGCCGTTAGAATCCAGTATGACTACACGAACTTGTTCATTTTTTTCAATATCATTAAGGGCAGCTACAATTTCTGCAATCAATACATCATCAAAGGCATTATGTATTTCTGGCTTATTCAGTGTCAGCCGTGCAACTCCGGCTTCTATAGTAAATAATAAATTAGACATGTGATCTCTCATAATCAAAGTTCTCTTACATTCTAAAGATGCCGAACTTTGTATCTTCAATAGGCGCATTTAAAGATGCGCTGATGGCTAGGCCTAAAATATCTCGACTTTGTGCTGGGTCAATGACACCGTCATCCCATAAACGTGCCGATGCGTAATAGGGGTGGCCTTCTTTTTCATATTTTTCTAGCAAGGGCTTTTTAAACTCAATTTCTTCTTCTTCACTAAAGGTTTCGCCGCGTTTTTCTTTGGCGCCCTTAGTAATTAATGCCATCACCCCAGCTGCTTGCTCGCCACCCATTACAGAAATACGCGCGTTGGGCCACATCCACATGAAGTTTGGATCGTAGGCTCGACCACACATTCCATAGTTGCCAGCGCCAAAACTGCCACCTATCACCATAGTAAATTTAGGTACCTTGGCACAAGCCACCGCCATCACCATTTTGGCTCCGTGTTTGGCGATGCCTTCTTGTTCGTACTTACTGCCCACCATAAAGCCGGTGATGTTTTGTAAAAATATTAGCGGAATTTTTCGCTGACAGCACAGCTCAACAAAGTTAGCGCCTTTTTGTGCGCTTTCTGAAAACAAGATGCCATTGTTTGCCACGATGCCCACCGGATAACCCCAGATACGGGCGAAACCACATACTAATGTGGTGCCAAATCGAGCTTTGTATTCATCAAATTCGCTGCCATCCACCATGCGAGCAATGACTTCACGCGCATCCATGGGTTTCTTGCTGTCTTTTGGGATAACGCCATACAGTTCTTGCCCTGAATGCAAAGGCGCGATGACATCACGCACATCCAGCTGAATTTGTTTTTTCCAGTTAAGGCGATCCACTATGTTGCGGGCAATTTGCAATGCGTGTTCATCGTTTTCAGCTAGATGATCCACCACACCGCTTGTGCCTGTATGCATCTCGCCACCGCCAAGTGTTTGCGCGTCGACTTCTTCACCAGTGGCCATTTTTACCAAGGGAGGGCCGGCTAAAAAAATGGTGCCTTGTTCTTTTACAATAATGGATTCATCTGCCATGGCAGGCACATAAGCTCCTCCTGCGGTACAGCTGCCCATCACAACGGCAATTTGTGGAATGCCCTTGGCCGACATGTTGGCCTGATTAAAGAAAATACGTCCAAAATGTTCTTTGTCAGGAAAAACTTCATCCTGACGAGGTAGGTTGGCACCGCCACTGTCGACTAGATAAATACAGGGCAGGTGATTTTTCTCTGCTATTTCTTGTGCGCGCAAATGTTTTTTAACACTAATGGGGTAGTAGGATCCGCCTTTTACAGTCGCATCGTTGGCGACGATCATGCACTCCACGCCGCTGACCTTACCCACGCCAGCCACCACACCGGCACACGCCACGTCTTCACCGTAAACATCATACGCAGCTAACTGACCAACTTCTAAAAAGGGTGAACCTTCATCTAGCAAGTGGGCAACACGTTCGCGCACCAGTAATTTTCCACGGCTCTTATGACGTGCTTGTGATTTTTCACCACCCCCTAGTTCAATTGTTTTAATTATACTTTTAAGGTCATCTACTTGGGTCTGTAGGTGGGCTTGGTTTTCTTTAAAATCCGCAGAGTGGATATTTAGTTTTGTATGAATGACGGGCATTAATTTATTACCTATAAAGCATTTTGAGTAACAGCTTTGTAAATACATTTTACGGCTAGCCCCGTTATGTTTGATCAGTTAACAACGTTAAATCAAACGTAATAGGGCGCTATGATATTATTTACTTTCGTTAAATATCTCACGGCCTATCAACATGCGGCGCACTTCAGACGTACCTGCACCAATTTCATAAAGCTTGGCATCGCGTAATAAACGGCCACAGGCAAAGTCGTTTATATAGCCGTTGCCTCCTAAAATTTGAATAGCATCCAATGCCATTTGTGTGGCTTTTTCAGCGCAATACAAAATAACGCCAGCGGCATCTTTACGAGTAGTTTCGCCTCGATCACAGGCATTGGCCACAGCATATAAATAAGACTTACAAGCATTCATGGTGCTGTACATGTCAGCTACCTTGCCTTGAATAAGTTGAAACTCACCTATGCTTTTTCCAAACTGTTGGCGGTCATGAATGTAAGGTACAACCAAATCCATACAAGCTTGCATGATGCCAGTAGGGCCGCCGCTTAATACAACTCGTTCATAATCCAAGCCGCTCATTAAAACTTTTACGCCCTGGTTTAACCCGCCCATAATATTTTCTTCAGGCACTTCACAGTCTTCAAAAATTAGTTCACACGTGTTGGAGCCTCGCATGCCTAACTTATCTAATTTTTGACCGCGACTAAATCCTGGGGCATCACGTTCCACTATAAAAGCGGTAATGCCATGGGCACCTTTTTCAAAATCGGTTTTGGCGTAAATAATATAAACGTCAGCATCCGGACCATTGGTGATCCACATCTTACCGCCATTTAAAATGTACTTATCGCCTTTTTTATCGGCGCGTAATTTCATGCTCACCACATCACTGCCTGCATTGGGCTCGCTCATGGCGAGTGCGCCAATGTGCTCACCACTTAGCAATTTAGGTAGGTACTTATCTTTTTGTGCTGTGCTTGCATTCTTGGTGAGTTGGTTTACACAAAGATTGGAAAATGCGCCATAACTTAAACCGATGGAAGCAGAGGCGCGGCTAATTTCTTCCATGGCCACCACGTGTGCCAAGTAACCCATGTTGATGCCGCCGTATTGTTCTTCGGCAGTGACACCGAGTAGACCCATATCGCCAAATTTTTTCCAAAGATTATTAGGGAATGCATTTTCTACATCGGTTTGCTGGGCAAGGGGAGCAATTTCGCGGCTGGCAAATTCATTTACTTGAGCACGTAACATATCGATGGTTTCACCGAGGCCAAAATTAAATTCGTTATAGATACTTTTCATGGTTAATCCTTTTTATTTTAATGAGAGTATTTGTTTAAGAGTAATTTAAGTGTCGATTGCTTATTTCTTTTGCATGGCAGCACGGACTTGGTTTTCGTGTTCGTCCAATTCCAACAGCATCACTTCAATGTCATTTAGCTGATTTTGCAGGCGCCCTCGGCTTTCTTGAACTCGCTCCAGTACCTTTTGGTATTGAGCTTGGTTATTTTGCGCCGGGTTATACATTTGAATTAATTCACCACTTTCTGCCAGTGACCATCCCAAGCGTTTACCGCGCAAAATTAGCTTTAGTGTGGTGTAGTCACGTTGGCTATATAGTCGTTTTTGGCCTTGGCGCTCAGGGCTAAGTAGGCCCTCACTTTCATAAAATCGTATGGTGCGAGTGGTTATGTCAAAACGCTGCGCCAAGTCACTGATAGTGTAAATCGTGTGGCTAGGCTTAAGTGTGGTTTCATTTTTAGTCATGCATTCAGTGTAAATCCATGTTGACGTTAACGTCAACGTTAATTATCTGTATTAATCCTTATATTTGGCCGATATAAACCTTGAATGAGGGCTCAAGGGCGATGATTAGTGGCTCTTAAAAATCTGTTATGCACAAAAACAGGATCTCAGATAGCCGGTTGGCGGTTTGTTGTACAATTGGCATTTTTGATCTGTTGACTTCGGTAAGTGCCTGAATTTATTGATAAAACTAATTTGTTCAAAAAAAAGCCAATTTAACATGGAGCCAGATTTCATGGGCTTTAGCGAGTCTTGTCAACGACTTATCTACCAAGTTATCCACAGGTTCTGTGTGTAACGCTCAGCAAGCCAGAGAACATCAGTATTGTTCTCATACAGGTGTTTAAATATTGGGTAAAATTTGCCTAATTGGAATTGTTATCGTTAAGGCCAGTCATTTTGATTGATGCGGTTATTGGCCGGGCGAGGCTTTGGGGATTAAATGAAAATGCCTTAATTCATGCCCATCTGTCTTTGAGTAATCTATGCAAGAATATTTAGCCAGTACTCCATTTTTTGATTTTGAGCATTCTGCTATTCAGGCCTTCAGCGACAAGGTCATTGAATCAGGTATGAGCGATATTGAGAAAGCGGTGGCGCTTTATTACGGTGTCCGTGATGGCATTCGATATAATCCTTATGTGTTTTCGGTGGAAAAAGAACATTTTACGGCCAGCCATTGTATGCAGGCTGGTCAATCGTATTGTATCCCCAAGGCAATCTTGTTGGCGGCACTGGCCCGTTTAAATGGCATTCCCGCCAGAATTGGCTTGGCCGATGTGCGCAATCATTTATCAAGTCAGGCGTTAATAGATTGGTTAAGAAGTGATGTGTTTGTTATGCATGGCTACACCGAGATGTATTTGCAGGGTAAATGGGTCAAGGCCACGCCCGCGTTTGACGGTGCACTTTGTGAAAAAATGGCCGTGTTGCCGTTGGAATTTAATGGTTTAGAAGACTCTGTATTTCATGAACATAACGGTGAAGGCGAGCGCCATATGGAGTACTTGGTTGATCATGGTCAATTCCCTGAGGTGCCGTATGCACTCATAGTGACGCACATCGCCCAGGCTTATCCGCATTTGGCAGAGAATTATCGTGAGCGCGACGGCCATACTTTGGAAAAAGACTTAGTCTAAAGGGATTCGTTCCATTCAAATGAAGTGAACAAAGCCTTCATGGCGCCTTCAAGAGGAGCTGTGATGGTGATGTTTTCATCACTTACAGGATGCTTAAAGCTTAAACTTCTGGCATGTAGCAATAAACGGTGGCAAGCCAGTTCGCTGGAAAAATAACGATTATAGTTACCTTTTCCATAGCGGGCGTCACCTATGATGGGATGGCTTAAATGTTTTAAGTGACGGCGAATTTGGTGAGTACGGCCTTGGCTGGGGCTGGCTTTAATCCAACTAAACCGGCTTTTGGGGTAGCGATCAATTTGGGCGTCTATTTCTACTGTAGCCAAGGGCTGAAACTCTGTTTGAGCCTCTTGTGTGGTGTTTGTATCTTGCCCGTAGTCGGCCATGCCTTTTAATGGGTGATCTAGCAGCACAGCTTCTTTAAGCCAGCCTCGAACCACTGCCCAATAATCTTTTTTTGCATCCGGCCAGTTTTCCTGAACTTGCCTGGCAATGTCGCCACTAAGGGCAAATAACAACACGCCAGAAGTTGGTCGGTCGAGACGATGAACCGGAAAAACAAACTCCCCCACCTGATCACGTACCATTTGTAAGGCAAACTCTTTTGCGTCTTTGGCTACCCAGCTTTTGTGCACCAGTAGGCCGCTGGGTTTATTAACGGCCACTAGGTAGTCGTCTTGGTAAAGTATGCTAAGTGGTTCGTTCATGGAGGAATTTTAAGGCTATAAAGAGGCGATTATAACAAATAATGATCCGAGGATGAAAAAAGTAGCGATGAGATTTCCTGGATAATAGACCGCAATATGTTCATCACCTTTGTGCTTTCTAAGATCCCACTCACCGTTAAAACCCTATTAAGGCAATGAAAAGTCGACCTCTTTAAGTTGTTGTCGTATCCAAATATGAAAGGGGTCTTCATGAGAACGATGGTGCCACACTAGGTAATATTCAAAATGTTCCTGATAGACCTCGGACAATGAATTCAGCTCCCAACCCACTAAGCCCAGTTGAGTTTTGAACATATGGAAGATTCGACTGGGCACCGCCATGACAGAATCTGTATTGGGCAGCATCCATAAGGCTCCTTGAAAATAAGGACTGCTATGGCGACTCATGGGGGCGCCTAGGCCTGCCCGCTCCAGCACGTCGTCACAGGATATACCGTTACCCGTTGGGTAATTAAAGGTGATTCTGGGATACTGGCTCGCTATTTTTAATATGTCTTTCTTATCCCGCGTACTGCACAGAGGATGATCATCTCGACACACTAGGTGATAGGTTTCTTTAAATAAAAATTGTCGGTGACAATCGACCGGTAACTTCCCTTCGTTAAATAAGGCCATGTCTATTTGACCTTGCTCTAACTGGCTGAGAGTTTGGGCATCCCAACCTTGGGTATCAACCGAGACGTGTGGAGCATGGTTTTGAACTCGCCCATTAAGTGCCAGCATCACAGTGAGTAAACCAAAATCGGTGGTGGCCATTTTTAAAGTGCGTGAATCCGTTATGGGCTCAAAACTTTTGGCTTTAAACACCCCTTGGGTGAGCTCCATCGCTGTCTTAATGGAGGGACCAAGCGCAATGGCATATTCAGTTAATTGATAACCGTGGCGAGTGCGAACCAATATAGGGTCACCAATTTGTTTACGCAGTTGGGCCATGATTCGGCTGGCGGCAGGCTGGCTTAAACCAAGCGCTAAACCTGCCTGAGTTATGCTGCCATGCTCAATAAGCGCGGCTAAAAAGGGCAGGTTATTAAGGTTAGGGCTGTGAAAAATACTGTTTGTTTTTTGCATAGTTAGTTAAATTAGCATGCAAATTATGCATGTCTACTATTATTTGTTTATCATATTAGTGATGTAGAGATCCATTTATCATGTTTTAACTCGTTTAAGACAGGAAATATCATGATCTCTTTACTTTATCTTTCTAAGCAGGCTCGCCCCATCGCGTTATGCGCCGTGGCGCTCTTGTCTCTTTCACCGGCCTACGGCGCCACCAATACTGGTGCGTCTGCCGTTTCTCATGCTCCCAGCCATTTAGTCAGTGAAGGGCAAAATTTCAGTACTCAGCCTTGGCAAAATGAATCAATGAATTATGCCCACCACACCATTAGCAGGGTGGTGTTTAAAAGCCAGGGACTTGATGTAGTTGGGAATTTATTCACGCCTAAAGATGAGTTAAAAGGTCGTGTGGTGGTGATGGGACCTGTGGCGTTTGTAAAGGAACAAGCCCCTATTCAATACGCAAGCCGCCTAGTAAAGGAAGGTTACCAGGTTCTGATTTTTGACCCAAGATTTCACGGCGAGTCGGCAGGGGAACCTCGCCGATACGAGTCTAGAGTCGCGAAAGTAGAAGACATTCAAGCAGCAGTAGATTTTTTAACTCAATTGCCTAATAAAAAGGATGCCCCAATTTATGGACTGGGCATTTGCCAAGGCATTAATTGGATGATGGAGGCGGCCAATAAAGACAAAAGAATAGAAAAAATTGCCATGACGGCAGGGCATTACCTGACGCCTGATGTGGCTAATATGTATTTAGGCGGTAAGGAAAATGTTGCGACACGAATAGCCCAAGCTAAGCGTGCAAAAATCGAATTTGAACAAAGTGGTGAAGTGGCGTACATCCCCATTGTTTCAAAAGATAATCAGCAGGCATTATTGGGAGCCCCTGTGATTCAACAATTTTATGGTCGTTGGGCCGACCGCGGTGGTTTTTGGAACTTCCATGGCTTATGGGAAAACCGTATTACGCAAATGTCTGAATTAGATATTTGGGGGCATGATGTTCGTGAAGAAGCGAAGAAACTGAAGACGCCTGTCTTAATGTTACACAGTGACCATGCTGCATCTGGTCCGAATGTACCCAAGGAAGTATTTGCATTAATTCCTGGTGATAAAAAGCAACTTAAGTGGTTAGGTGCTCGTAATCAAATGCAGTTTTATGAGGATCCTTTGACGATTGATTTAGTGACTGAAAACTTAGTGGAATTTTTTAACTAACAATTAGTAATTTAAATTAACAATTTTTTTAAAGGTGATGATTATGACAAATATTAAAAATATGAAAAGCATTATAAATCAACCATGGGCTTACCTATTTTTTTCACTAGGACTGTTTTTTATTTTAGTGAACTCAACACAAGCAAAAACTTTACCTACCGTAAAATATGCTGTGGCTGGTTATGAAATACAAATGGAGTTTCTTGAGGATAACCAATTGAGATGGACCTATTTGGATGCACCCACGCCACCTGAAGTAGGGATGAGTGCTATTGAAAATGCAGATATTACAAAGTTAAGGAGAGGCTTGTATTTAATGACTTGGAGTGAAGCGTCAGGCGCGAAAGTAGTGGATATTTTTGACTTTAAGAAAAACAAAATATACGCCAATTTTGTATCCAGTTCGGGCGAGCGATTTAAAAGCGAAGCTTCTTTAAGCCTTGTCGAATAGAAGGAGCTAGTATGAATCAATTAATTGAACCGTTTGCAGAAATTTTGCCTGTTACCTTGCCTAAAATATTGAGTGAGCTGCACGCAAAAGCACAGTTTCACCAGAAAGAGCACGGCTGTGGTGCTTATAGTTTTACCGATGGTGCAGGTCTTATTGCATTGTGCCAAGCAGCACAGCCTAAGCGAATTTTAGAACTGGGATGTGGTTATGGATTTACCAGTGCGTGCATGGCCTGGGGGTTACCTAATGTATTGGTAGATACCATTGAAGCGAATATGGAGCATGTTTCACTTGCTCGAAAAAATTTAACACAATTGAAACTTGATGGATGTGTATCGGTATATGAAGGGTATTTTGATGATGTTATTAAAGAGTTGGATCAGTCTTATGATTTGATTTTCTTTGATGGATACGCCCCGTCTTTGGCACTGCTGAATAAATTAACGAAAATGTTAAATGAAAGTGGCTTGTTGGTTTGCGCCAATATGGAATTAACGTCTAGTGCTGAGCAAGAAACCTTGAGGAGTTTCTTAAATAGTGAGCCTTTATGGGTTAGCGATTTTGTTCTTGAAAACGGCGGTACAGTAGTGGCAGTCAAGCAATCTTGAACATTTAACTTGTAGGGATTAGTTCATGGGAGTAAATCACAGAAACGAGTATATGGTTTACTCCTCAGAGTTTAAAATTTGTTTAACAATAGCCTCTCTTATTTGACCTGCTTCTCCTGATGCTTTTAATTGATTTAAGGCCTTCTCTAGTTTAGGAATTAAATGTGCGTGCTTAAAATTTAAGTAATGAAATATTTGAGTGGTTTCTAAAGGAGGTGATATCAGGTAAATATTCGCTAGTTTTTGATTTTTAATTATTTGTAATCCATTAAATTCACTGTCGATGACAAACTCTACTTTCTTATTTATTAGTAATCTAAATGCATGGTTTAAGTCTCTCGTATGAATAACCTTTGACTGGGTTGTATTTAACTCTGCTAATTTAAAACCCAATACATAGGCGATGGAATAAGGCTTTAAATCCTGCCAATTTTTGATATTAGTATTTTTAAGAAAAGTGAACGCTGAAGTATGCGTATTTAATATTGCTGTTTTAACTGGCACGAGGTATTTAAATTTATCTTCTAAGCCTTGAACTCGGAATAGCTCTCCATCCATATTGCCATTATTTACTTCTACTATGGAGCGCGCCCCAGGCAGATGATGGATGGTAATACTGATGCCTATGGTTTGATAAGCTGCACGCATAATGGCAATAGCACTTTTTGCTAAAATACCATTAGATGGAAAGGTAGATATATTAAGTGTAGGTTGCTGCGCCTGTAGCGATGAAGCTAAAAGAAGTGGCAGAGCTAATTTTATCGTAAGCAGGCCCAGCCACCGTATTAAACTAGTGTGCAGAATCATCTTATTGGCTCATTAAAGATGTTGTTGTGGATACAGCTAGTTTAGCTTGAATCACCTATTTCGTTACTTTAATAGGAAGTAGGTGGGCATGTAAGCAAAGGATGTTGGCTTAGGGTGGGCACATTGAAGCACTAGGGATAATTAAAGTGTGAAAATAGGTTAAAAGCTTGCTGATTGTTCATCGCTATCACTGGCAGCATTAAGTTATTTAAGTACAATGCACGGCTTTTATTATGCTTACCATTTAGAGATTGAGAGCAATTATGTCGCGGGATCGAATTTACACTAAGGATCATGAGTTATTAGGCGATTTTGCCTTTGATGAAGCAGTGGCCCGTGTCTTTCCCGATATGATTAAGCGCTCAGTGCCTGGCTATACCACGATTATTCCTATGATTGGGGTGATCAGTGAGCAGTATAGTCAGGATAACAGCCACCTTTATGACCTAGGCTGTTCTCTCGGAGCTTCGCTTCTGGCTATGCGCCATGGTGTAAAAGCCAAGAATTGTAAGGTGGTGGGAATCGATAATGCTGAAGCCATGCTTTCCCAGTGCCAGACATACGTTGATAAAGACAGCAACACCGTACCAGTGGAATTACATCTGGGAGACATTACCCAGTTTGACTATGAAAATGCCTCTGTGATCACGCTGAATTTTACCCTGCAGTTTATTGATTCGGATAAACGCCAGGCGCTAATTCAAAAACTGTACGATGCTATGCTGCCAGGCGGTGCTCTAATACTGTCTGAAAAAATATGTTTTGAAGGAAGTGAGCAAAGCCTTCAAGAACAATTGCATTGGGACTTTAAGCGCGCCAATGGCTACAGCGAATTAGAAATTAGTCAAAAGCGCAGTGCCCTTGAAAATGTGTTGTTGCCAGAGACAGCTCAAGATCATATAGATAGATTGAAACAAGCCGGCTTTACCCAAGCCAGTCAGTGGTATCAGTGTTTCAATTTCACATCGTTTATTGCCATTAAATAAAGCACCTAGTTATGCCTTTCTCAGATTATTACCAAGACCTAATTAACGACCTTAAAAATGACGACAGTCGTTTAAAAATTTGGGGCGAACAATTAGAAGCCCAATTGGCAGGGGTACTGGTAGATCAAACCCATGGCGACATGCAACGCTGGTCAGAAGCATTTAGCCAGTTACCCAATATTGAAAATATTAACGCCAATATTAATCAGGATACTTTGTCTTTTGAAAGTGCTCTAGTGAGTGATGAGCAAAGTCAGGCACTGCTGAATTCGTTAAAATCCTTAAAGCCGTGGCGTAAAGGTCCGTTTGATTTTTTTGGTCACCATATAGAAACCGAATGGCACAGCGATTGGAAATGGCAACGTATTAGCCCACACATATCGGATCTTAAAAATCGCAAGGTCTTAGATGTGGGTTGTGGCTCTGGCTACCATATGTGGCGCATGCTGGCACAAGGCGCGAGTCGCGTGATAGGCGTAGACCCTAGTAAGCTATTTTTTTGGCAGTTTGAAGCGGTTAAGAAATATTTAAAAGCCGCCAATAACGAAAGCGTACCTGCTCATTTTTTACCTTTTAAAATGGAAGATTTACCGCCCAATCTGCGAGCATTTGATACGGTGTTTTCAATGGGGGTTCTGTATCACAGGCGCTCGCCCATTGAGCACCTAGCAGAATTGTACAATGCCTTACGAGCGGGTGGCGAAGTGGTGTTGGAAACCCTTGTGGTTGAAGGAGAGTTAGGCCAAGTACTGATGCCAGAAGATCGCTACGCGATGATGCGTAATGTGTGGTTTTTGCCAACGGTTGAAACCCTTAGCTTATGGATGCGCCGTGTAGGCTTTAAAGATGTGCGAGTGGTGGAGCAAAACTACACGAGCATTGAAGAGCAGCGCACAACAGATTGGATGGAATATAACTCCTTAAAGGATTTCCTAGACCCTAACGATCATACGAAGACAGCAGAAGGTTACCCGGCCCCTTTGCGCGCCACCTTAATAGCCCATACCTAGATACTTAGTTAAGCGGGTGGGCATAGGTTGGTTGTAATTTGAACTATTTACTCATGTCACACTCTTTTAAAAGGTCCTATAAGTTAGTTATAGGGCCTTTTTTATTGGGCTATTAAAAGAGTCGCTAGTGCGCAAATAGGTTATTAAATTTATGTTGTTAATAACTGTGAGATGCCCGTGTTAACAGGCTTCAGCCCTTGCTTAGGCTATTTTTTTTGTTATGCTCTTGGCCTACAGAGGTTATTTACATGAATTCTTTATTGGCAAAGGTCACCGCCCCGTTCATTTTTGGGGTATTAACACTATCGGCAGTATCTGCAAACGCCGAATACGACACTCTATTTATTGATGCCGCTCAAGGTGATGAGATGACTCACCTGCGCTTGGGCATAGGCGAAACCCCAGAGGGTGAAGAGGGTGAGAAAGTCACCAGCATGTTTTACCTAAGCTATTTCAATAGCGAAGACAATATTAAGCAAGGCAGCACTAGCCTTGGTGAAGGGGAAACTGAAATTCTGGCCATAGGCGCCGGTGGTTTTGGTTACTTAACCAATCCAAATGAAAATGGTGGCGCTGAATTTGATTTTGAATTATCCAGAACAGAAATAGAAGGCGACAATATAGACTATAAACGCACCGGTATTGGCTTTAGAACCCAGCTTTTTGTCCCTGTTGCGGCTGGCCTACAAGCCAATATTGGTTTTAATTTACGCCCTTACTTTTTAAGCCCAGATTGGGATGATGATTCAAAACTTGAGTTTGAATATCAGGGCGGCCTTGAATATGCGTTTAACTGGGATGTAGCCGTATACGCTCATTATCGTTATGTGGCGCTGATTAATTCAGACGATAAAGAAGTGAAGTTGGCCGAAGGCACTGTGTTTGGTTTACGCGCTCGTTTTTAATTTTATATTTTGTGTGTTTTACAGGGGCGAATTGCCCCTTTGGATAAACTCTTGTGACCGTCACAACCCCAATTTTACCTCCTAAAGATTTACCGTTAAATAATATCCTACCCGATGAGCCTCTCTTACTAATGGGCGCAGGCCCAGTTCCCGTGTCGCAAAAAGTGGCCATGGCCAACTCAGTGGTAATTAATCACTTGGGTGAAACCATGAATAAGGTGATTGAGCGAGTTAGGGTCATGTCTCAGTACGTTTTTCAGACTCGCAGCCCACATATTATTGGTGTGGCCGGCCCTGGCAGTGCGGCTATGGAAATGGCCATCACCAATTTATTATGGCCTGGCCGAAAAGTTCTCAGCATTAATAACGGCTTTTTCAGCAGCCGTTTAGCGGAAATGGCTGAACGAGTGGGGGCGCAGGTAACTGTTTACACGCCACCTGAGGGACAAGAAGCAGATGCAAACGAAGTAGAAAAATTATTGTTGGCAGGGGATTTTGATGTGGTGACCATGGTGCAGGGAGAAACCTCCTGCACTGTTTGGAATAGTCAGCTTGCACAAATTACTAAGTCGGCCCGCCAACATGGTGTGTTATCCGTTGTTGATGCGGTATGTACTTTAAGTACTATGCCGCTGCAAATGGACGATTGGCAAGTGGATGTGGTGATTACCGGTGGGCAGAAAGGTCTAGCTTCTATTCCTGGTGTATCACTGATTGCTTTTAGTGAGAATGTTTGGCCGGTGATAATGGAGCGTACAGTGCCCATGCCCCACTGGTGTTTAGATGTACGTTTGGCCAGTGAATTTTGGGAAAATAAAGGTTATCACTACACGGCTCCAGTAAGTGGTATTTTGGCCCTGCATGAAGCATTGCGCCAAGTATGCTTGGAAACCCTAGAAAAACGATTCGAGCGACACTTGGTATGCAGTAATGCACTTCAAATGGCCATTGAAGCCATGGGGTTAAAGCTGTTTATTGAGCCAGCTAGCCGACTTAACAGTGTTGTGGGTATCGAGGTACCAGAAGGAATTGACAGTAAGCAGGTGCTTACTACTATGTCTAGCCTTTATAAAGTAGAAATATCCGGATCCTTTGGCCTACCTATTATTCGAATTGGCCAAATGGGTGAACAAAGTCGCGCCCATAATCTATATAGAACACTGCATGCTTTGGGTATGAGCATGAAAAGCTCAGGGTTCGCGGTTGATTTGCCTGCTGGCATGGCTGAATTAGAACGCATCCTCGATACCAAAGAAGACCTCACAGCCTAGATCTTTATGCTTAGGTTATTAATTGGTCGTAGCGTGTCGATTAATTAATAGCCTTTGTGACACCTCTAAAGTTTTTCCTTTATAAATGTCCATTAATAGTGCCTGTTTGAACGTCGTTGCCACATTCGTGTGCTTGGATTAGTAAGGTATTAATAATAATGAGATTTATTTCAGTCTAGGCTGGTAGGTTTCTTTTTATTCTTGATACTATTGTGGACACTTTAATTGAGTGTCCGTGACAGCCGCAAATCAGCTGTTATTATGTTTGGTAATCGAGCAGGGTATTAATTTTAGAAGTGTTGTTCGAATACACCCTGAAGAGCTTGTTAAACAGGCAATTCGTAATGCGAAGTTGATTAAAACCAAAGGCCACTACTTTAATTTGGCGCAAAAGGTTAAAATCCTGCGCCTTATGAGTACCACGGACGGTTAGTTTCAAAATAATTGTTTTTTTATTGAAGCCAATAGTTCTAACTAGTATTTAGTCATTAAAATAAGATTGAGTAATATGAGCAGTCTATATCGCAACTTTTTGGGCAATAGCCCATCCTGGTATAAAAAAGCCATCATAGCTTTTTTATTGATCAATCCTCTGTTGGTCATGATTCCTGATATCGGTTATACCGTGGCAGGTTGGGCACTGATTTTAGAGTTTATATTTACCCTGGCATTGGCGTTAAAGTGTTACCCATTGCAACCCGGTGGTTTATTGGTAGTGGAAGCCGTGGTACTGGGTATGACCAGTCCAGATAATATTTATCACGAAGTGAGTGCTAACCTTGAAGTAATTTTACTGCTGATGTTTATGGTGGCGGGTATTTACTTCATGCAAAATCTGTTGCTCTTTATTTTTACTAAACTACTGATTAATGTACGTTCTAAAATTGGTTTGTCGCTTACCTTCAGTGTGATGGCTGCTGTTTTATCGGCCTTCCTCGATGCGCTAACCGTAACCGCCGTTATTATTGCCGTGGGTGTGGGCTTTTACAGTGTTTATCATAAAGTAGCTTCAGGTCGGGAGTATCATCATGATGATCACGATCATGGCGATGATGAGTCTGTACACGATCACCACAAAGAAGATTTAAGCAATTTCCGCGCGTTTTTACGCAGCCTGTTGATGCACGGTGCAGTGGGTACAGCACTAGGTGGCGTGGCGACTTTAGTAGGTGAACCACAAAACCTATTAATAGCCGAAAAAGCCGGTTGGGATTTCGCAGAATTTTTCTTGGCGGTAGCGCCTGTCTCCATTCCTGTATTTTTTGCCGGTTTAATGACTGTAGTGGTGGTAGAGAAATTTAAAATATTTGGTTATGGCGCAATGCTGCCCGCACCTGTATTCGATATTTTACGTAAATACGATGAGCATCAAGGTGAGCAACGTACTAAATCAGATGTGGCTCAATTATGGGTTCAAGCAGCCGCTGCAGTTTTTCTTGTGATTGCTCTGGCACTTCACCTAGCCCCTGTGGGACTAATTGGTTTAACCATCATTGTTTTACAAACTGCTCTTAACGGTATTACTGAAGAACATCAAATAGGACATGCCTTTGAAGAAGCCTTACCTTTTACTTCTTTGTTAGTGGTGTTTTTTGCAGTGGTCGCGGTGATTCACGATCAACACTTATTCCAGCCTATTATTGATTGGGTATTTGCCCAGAGCCTAGAAACCCAGCCATTAATCATGTTCTTTGCAAACGGTTTACTGTCTATTATCAGTGATAACGTATTTGTGGCCACCGTTTATATTAACGAAGTAAAAGCGGCATTTGATGCCGGTAACATTAGTCGTGAACATTTTGAATTGTTAGCAATTGCCGTGAATACCGGTACTAACTTGCCAAGTGTTGCCACGCCAAATGGTCAAGCGGCGTTCTTGTTCTTATTAACTTCTGCTATCGCTCCGTTAATTCGTTTGTCTTATGGCAAGATGGTGATTATGGCTCTGCCTTACACTATCGTAATGACGACTGTAGGCGCCATTTGTGTTGCTAACCTATAATTAGCACTAGGTTGTTAAAAGCTTAATTATTTAAGTATTGAAAAGGGCTGATTTTATTAAAAATCGGCCCTTTTAATTTTTGTCTTAGTGGCATCTGTAAAATCCAAGAGAGTTTAAATGCTAAGTTATCGACACAGCTTTCATGCAGGCAATCATGCCGATGTGCTTAAACATTGGGCGTGCGTCTTAACTGCCGAATACATGGGGCAAAAAGACAAACCGTTTTTATATATAGATACTCACGCCGCAGTGGGCGTTTATAGCTTGTATAGCAGTGATGCTAAAAAGACCGCCGAGGCCGATGCTGGTATAAAAGCCTTGTGGGATAAAGATGTTCCTGCTGGTATGAATTCTTACATCGATTTAATTAAATCCTTGAACCCACCTAATAAGTTAAGCCGTTACCCAGGCAGCCCTTGGTTCGTCACTCAGTGTTTACGAGGAACAGATAAGGCCCGTTTATTTGAATTGCACCCACAAGATTTTGTTTTATTAAATAAGAATTTTAATGACAAACGCAATGTTAAGGCAGAAAAACTAGATGGTTTTACTGGCTTAAAGTCTCTGCTGCCGCCACCACAAAAGCGCGCCATGGTGGTGATTGATCCACCTTATGAGCAAGAGCATGAATACAAATTGGTGGTAACCGCCATGAAGGATAGCCTTAAGCGTTTTCCTAATGGTGTGTATGTGGTGTGGTACCCGCTCATTAATCGTCCTTCTATGAACAGCGCCAACAAGCAAAATATGGCGGAGAAAATGGCCGGTCAGCTAAGCCGCTTGGGTGCAAAAAGCTTTTTAGATGTGCGTTTTTGGGTGAATGGTAAAGATGAAACGAAAGGCATGTACGGCAGTGGCATGGCCATCATTAATCCGCCATGGAATTTAGCCTCGCAGTTGGAAGAGGGGTTGCCCTTTTTGGTCGAGAACCTGGGCCAGACCGCGCAAGCGGGTTATTCAGTTGAGTATTCTGAAGCTTAATAGCCGCATAAATTTAGAGTTTTTAAACCGATAAAAAAGGAGCGTTATGCTCCTTTTTTGGGCCTGCCATATAATTACTCGTCATCTCGATTGCGCCAATTACTGTAGCGGCTTTGCATATGACGCCCTAGGTGCTGACTGTAATCTTCAAATAAATCCACACCAAATAATATTATGACCACCACAATGGACAGTTTAAAGGCACTGCCTAGCTGGCCAATGCCAATGCATACTCCTACTGCTGCAAGTGTCCAAATGGTGGCTGCACTGGTAACGCCATATACACTGCGTCCTTTGCTGAGCATCACCCCAGCCCCTAAAAATCCAATGCCGGTAATGACCTGACCAATAATCCTTGATGGATCGGACATATTAGCTTCTTTAGAGACGTAGATAGAGCAGGCCATAAAGATATAAGTGCCCATAATAATCAGTGCGGAGGTACGTATGCCGGCTGGCTTTCCGCGAAGTTGACGCTCCACGCCAATGATGGTGCCGCAGGCTAAGGCAGTGAAGATTGAAAGCCAATTAAATGGGGTGATATCGAGCAGTAGTTGTGTATCCATACACTTTAAAGATAGTTAAAGAATGGCCAGCAGGCTAGGTAATATTTTAAGTTAGCGCGTAATTCACTATCTGCTAGGCATAAAAAAACCGCCTTTTGAAGGCGGTTTTTTAGCATCAATACACAGCTAAAATAAGCTAGGGCTTACTCGTAAGTACACAAGTAAGCTGTTTCAGTCGCCACCTGAACACCAAAACTAACATTGGCGTCTACTTTGAAAGATTCACCTTGCTTGAAGGTATTCCACTCATCGCTACCAGGAAGCTTAATGGTTAAAGCGCCGCTAACAACGGTCATGGTTTCTTTTTGGCTGGTGCCAAACTCGTAATCACCAGGCGCCATTACGCCTACAGTAGAAGGCAGGGTCTCGCCCTGAAAGGCAATGGATTTTACTTTACCGTCAAAATATTCGTTTACATCAAACATAGAACTGTCCTCATCTTAAGACTTATAAAGGGGTTTTAAATTTGGGGCACGGATTCTATCACCTTTCATATCTGCTTGTTTATATTATTCCCCGCTGATTTTATCTTTTCTGTTGGCTGATTAATGTACAATTTATGGAGTTTAAGATAGTTATATTTTCAAAGATAAATCCCACCAGAACCGTGATTATTAGATACAATTGCGCCCCATTTAAGTATTAGAGATCCAATTTTGCAGCTCAGTCACGAACAACAGCAGATTATTGCCCATGAAAACGGTCATGCCAAAGTAATCGCCGTGGCCGGAGCCGGTAAAACCACTACCCTAGCCATGTTTATTCAAAGACGGCTGGAACTGGGGCAAAACCCTAGGCGCTTATTAGTGATTATGTACAATAAGGCCGCGCAACTGGACTTCACCGGTAAACTTAAATCTCTATTGCCAGCAGGAGCGCTACCCCAGGTACGCACTTTTCACGCATTGGGCCTTAAAATTTATCAAGGACTTATTTCTGAAGGGTTATTGGCTCCCTTTAAAGATGATCTCATTTCGCAAAGCGAACAAGAGTTTGTTTTGTGGCGACTAATGCAGCAATATGCCAACAAACAAACCGCTCAAGAAATACTGCAAGACCGTAAAAAATGGCTCGACCCTATGATGTCTTTCATGGAAAACGTTAAAGCGTGCCTTGAACCGGCAGAGCTGATTTTTAAGCAAAGTGATTTACCGAAACAATGTGCTTTTTTTCCTCAGGTATTTGATGCCTTTGAAGACTGGCGTAAGGAAAATGGCCGCATTAGTTTTAGCGACATGCTTTACGACCCCAGCATGCTGTTTAGTATGCGCCCAGATGTAGCGGCTCGATATGGCAATCACATGGACTGGGTGCTGGTAGATGAATATCAGGATATCAATGCCATTCAGCAATTTTTGTTGGAAACGCTAGCTGGAACTCGTGCCAGCGTGATGGTGATTGGGGATCCTGATCAAACCATTTACGAATTTCGTGGCTCCAGTGCCAACTTCATGCTTAAAACATTTGATGAAAACTTTGAAAATGTTAAGCGCTATACCCTCAGTATAAGCTTTCGTTATGGCCATGATGTGGCGTTGTTGAGTAATCAACTGATCCAATTAAATCTTGAGCGTGAAGATATTATTAGTGTGGCCGGTGAAGATAACTTTGATAGTCAGGTCACGTTACATCGTGTTGATGAATACGCACAAAAGACTTTGACTATTATTAAACAAGCTATGAAGGATCATGATGCTGAAGATATAGCGATTCTATTTCGCATGTGGGGAATGAGTGCGCCAGTTGAATTGGCATTGTTGCAAGAAGATATTCCTTATCAAATGTCTCATCATGCTTGGGTTTTAGAGCGTACCGAATTGCAGCCACTAATGACGTTACTAGAAATTGCCAGTGGCAATTTTGGTCAGCGTTCAGAGCGAGCCCGTTATTCAGCTTGGTTACATTTTTTAACTTTTCCTGCATTAAAAATTCGCCGGGTTGAACTGCAAAATGTAGCCAGACAACTGGCTCGTTTACCTGATTTTAGCCAGAATGAAAATACCAAAGCTAATTTTGGTCAGATGGATTTACCTGAATTATCAAAGTGGCAAAAAGATCAGCTAGAAAATAGGTTGGCGTTAATTACTCTGGCCCTGGATAAACGCATGATGGGCTTTCAGTTAGCCAATTGTTATATTCGCGAGACCGACTTTTATAAAGGGGTCGCCGACAGTGCTTTCAGTAAACAACAAGTAGATGATCGCCTAGCGACTGTGCAGGGTTTTGTGCGCTTTATTGCACGTTTAAACTTAAGTGCAGCTAAAACATACGAATATCTGCAGGAACTTACCCAAAAAAGAGCCCAACAAGATAATAAACGGGGGGTGGTACTCAGCTCTATCCATCGATCCAAAGGCTTGCAGTGGCCAGTGGTTATTTTGCCGGGCTTAAACAATCACTTTTATCCCTACCAAAATGAAGCAGAGTTTCAACAATCTACATCAGTGGAAAGCGAACGACGCTTGTTTTATGTGGCTATAACCCGCTGTATGCAGAGCCTTCATTTAATTGCACCTCCAGAAACTCAAGCTCAGGGAACAAGTCAGGAACCTAGTAGTTTCATTCAGGATATGGCGGTAAATGATTTATTAAAAGTGAAGCCGGCTTGGCAACAAGGGGATAAGGAAGTAAGCATCAGCGCGCGGGCTATCAAGAGTGTTCAGCATTATGTCGATAAATTAAATTGGCCAGTATCTATTCAGGCTAGGGCCATTGAAAAACCAAGCCTTGATAAGTCAGATTCAGTTAAGCCATTAAAAGAAAGTAGATCGCTAGCCAGTGAAGAGGTTGAGCACAGCAAGTTTGGAGTTGGGCATATTCAGCAGGAAACTAATCGCCATTGGCATGTATTATTTCTCGATGGTCAATTAAGGGTACTAGATAAACAAATTGCTACGCCCATGCTGAAATGGTTGTAGCCTTTTATTGATTTCAGAGAAAACTATGCGTTACTTTTCATTTAACGCATCTTCTACCCATTGGCTAATGGGTTCTTCTAAATAGACCTGATCTAACAGTTCATCTGCAAAATCGGCCTTGCCAGCAATGCGTTTGGCCATTAAAACAGCCATTACTTGTACCGCCGGCACTTCGCTCCAAATACTAGTATGCAGGCTGTGCCAGTAATTAATATCGAGACGCTTGGGCTTTTCAATTTGTTCCTGACACGCGTCGCAAATAAAAATACAGTGGTTAAAATCCGGCTCTTTAGGCACGGGAGGTACTTCATGTATCACCAGTTTAACACCATGGCTGCCACACATTTCACAGTGACTTTTACAGCGCCTAGCCAAATCTTTACCAAAACTGGTTAATTCGCTCAGGCGTGCCTGATGTTTTTCTGAACCTTTACTCATGGCTGTTTATCCAGAATAGGACCAATATAATTTGCGCCAATTCTCGCCCTAAAATGCTATAAAGTATATGGATAATTATAGAATTGTAGGGGGCGCAGAATTTTATAGAATGAAAAGTGCCGGTTTGATCAGTCTGCACTTAATTCCAATGATAATGCTTGGGACGTTTGTCCAGGCGCTAGGGAGATATAATCATCCAGCACGTTTGCACTTTCAATACACAGCATGGATTCAAACCCGGTGTCGGGGTAATGGCTTAACCATTGGCTCTTCTTAATCCAGGGGTTCCAAATAATGCTGCTATGACTGTTACTATTTAGAATAAGGTCTTTATCTTCACGTAATACGCGGTAGTTTTTATGCCCAATATAAATACGATCCACTTCTTCTGTAAATTTAACGCTGCCGGTTTGCACCTTTTGTCTCCAGCCATCAAGAGCATCAATATATAGGCTGTTGTGGGCACCCTGAATTAGGGTGTTTTTAATATTTGGAGTAGGTAAATAAGTATGCAGAGCTTGGGATAAGGTAAGGTCTTTTTTACTTAAGTTTTTACATTCAAGCTGCATCTTCAAATTGTCGCTTAATTGAAAGTGGCAAATTAATTCAAATTCGAACGGCCATTTTTCTAAAGTTTGTTTGTTGTGACTAAGCTTCAAACCGATGCAAACGTCATGAGCGGACTCTTTTAAATAATGCAATTGCCACAACATATTTCGGGCAAAGCCGTGTGCGCCTTGGGAAACAGGAATATTCCTCTTAACGGCATCCGGGTTAAATTCTACCGCGCCAAACCAAGGCCAGCATATGGGGATTCCGCCGCGTACACTCTTACCTTGTTCAAATTTTGCGTCGGGGCTTAGCCATAATAGAGGACCAGATACATTGGAATTAAATTGGGTTAATTGAGCACCTTGTAAACACAATTGGGCATTGAATTTTGGGTGTTCAATTTGGATGCACTCTAATTCACCTTCCGTTTGTAGAGAGCAAAAAGCGGCACTGTTTAACATTGTTATCCTTCCTTAGAATTAAAAAATAAAGCCTGGCTATTGTTGTAAACCACCTTCAAAAATTCTTCTATGGCCATGTCTTTTACTTCGGCCACTTTTTCGGCCACGAACGGCAGGTAAAATGAGGCATTTTCTTTGCCGCGATAAGGCACTGGTGTGAGATAGGGAGCATCGGTTTCCAATATAATTTGCTCTACCGGCGTCATTCGAATGATGTCCCGTACATTTTCAGCTGTATTAAAGGTGCAGATGCCATTAAAGCCTAGGCAATACTCTTGATCGATGGCGTACTGAGCGAGTTCTGGGCCTGAGGTGAAGCTATGAATGACGCCTCGCTGCTTCAGCGTAGACTCAAAATTCTTTAATATTGACATAGTGTCATTATCGGCCTCTCGGCTATGGATCACTACGGGTAGGTTCATGTCAGATGCTATTTGCAATTGGTTCTCAAATACCTGTTGCTGGGTTTTGCGGTCAGAGTGTTCATAAAAATAGTCCAAACCAATTTCCCCTATGGCCAATATACGGGGGTCTTGGGCATTTTCGCGTATCTGGCTTTCGGTTTCTTTTTGAAAGTGTTGAGCATCATGGGGGTGAACACCCTGAGTCCCCCAGATCATGGGATGCTGCTGAGTCAGTTTCATGACCTTTTCAAGATTGTCCGGCGATACGGCGATGGTGACGATCTTCTCAATGCCTACTTCTTGGGCGCGTTCGACAACCTCTTCTAGCGAAAACTCCTTCAGATAATCAAGGTGGCAATGAGTCTCAATTATGGCCTGATTAAAGATAGGAATAGCGCGTTTGTTTCGTTTGCTCATGAAATCGTCTCAGGCTTAAATTACAGGTAAAATACCTATTTTACCTGTAATAAGCGGCCCTACTAAAGCGAAATTTCTGTCTATACTCAATTGAGTAACTTAGGGACGCTATATAATGAATATTCTCGGGCCGGGCATTACCTTTTTAAACCGCCTATCTTTTGGGCGAAAGTTTCAGGTCATTTTGTTCACCTTGCTGCTGCCTATTGCCTATAGTTCTTGGCTTATTTTTGCCACTGAAAAAGACAAAATTGATGTTAGCCATCTAGAGATAGAGGGCTCGATTACTCTTGAGAGTATTCACAAATTACGAATTCTGGCGGCTCAACACAGAGGCTCATCCGCCCAGTGGCTGGCGGGTAACAATTCCATGCTGGGCAAAGTTCAGTCCTTGGAAGGGGATATGAGTCAAGCGCTGAAGTTGGCAGATAAGTCACTGCAATCCAGTATGTTCAGTTCAGATGCTGCCAAGCAACTGACAACGCTAAAAAATCAGTGGGCTTCTTTACTCAGTAGTAAACTTAAATCTATAGGGGCAGCTGAAAGCTTTACCAATCACTCCGAGTGGGTATTCAGGGTGAACCGGCTGGTCGATACCGTAGCCACAGAAAGCGGCCTGATTCTAGATCCCCATATGGACACTTATCTGCTTATGCAGTTAACGGGATTTGATATCCCTGCCATGCAGGAGTTATTGGGGCAATTGAGAGGAAAAGGAGCGGGAGTAGCCACTAAGGGCAGCTTTGACTCTCCGTCATTTATCAGCGTGAGTAATTTGTACAGTGAGATAGATGTAGCTCAGAGCAAGGTCGCTCATAAGTTTAAGGAAATAGGTAAAAAGCACAAAGAGCATTTGGTCAAAGTGAAAGGCGCACTTTCCGAGGCTATGGCCAGTGTTAAAGAATTTAAGCAAGTGACTAAATCGCAGTTGCTTGATCCTGACTCTCCGACCATTAGTGGCCCTGACTACTTTAAAGTGGGCACTCAGGCTATTGCCTCTCTGGCCAAGCTGCACAAACAAAATAACGAGGTCTTTAAAGATACGCTAGAGCGATATGCCACCAACGGCTTAAACGAACTGATATTTCTCTTAAGTACTTTCAGTGCGTTGTTTATAGCCGGAATATATTTATTTATTTGTCTTAAAAATGCAGTGGATAGTAACCTTCAAATAACTCTAAGCATGGCGGCTGATCTAGAAGAAGGCGTGCTTAATGGGGAGTATCAGAGTCGTAGTAATGATGAACTGGGTCATACGGTAGGTGCCCTTAATAATGCCTATGCCCAGCTCAGAAAAGTGGTGCAGCAGGTTAGAGATAACTCGGCCAGCCTATCCACCTCCTCAACGGAACTGCAAGGCGTCTCTAAGGAAGTGAATGAGTTGGGCGATGAGCAGAAAAGCAGAGTAAGTGTCATTGTGACTGCCGCCACCGAATTAGCGGCCACGGCAAAAGAAGTGGCCTCTCATTGCGATACGGCCGCCAATGAGACTCAAAGTGCGCAGAAATTAGCGAATCAAGGGGCCGAACGATCTCAAGAGTCGGCCAGTGTCATTAGAGAGTTAGCACAAAGCATTCGTAAAGCCGGAGAAGAAATAGGGCAATTAGCCCAACAAGCAGCGTCTATTAGTACTGTTATTGATGTTATTAAAGCCATTGCCGAGCAGACCAATTTACTGGCTTTAAATGCTGCTATTGAAGCCGCGAGAGCGGGTGAACAAGGAAGGGGCTTTGCTGTGGTGGCCGACGAAGTTAGGACGTTAGCCAATCGTACTCAAGAATCGACCAATGAGATTGAAACCACAATTTCCAGCTTACAGCAGGTGGCTGAACAAGCTGTTTCTGCCATGGATGTGGCTTGTGAACAGGCCACCACAGGTGAAACTGAAACCATTCAAACCGGTGAAATGCTTTTAGAAATTGAAAAATCTGTGGATCAAATTAGTAGCATCATTCATCAAGTGGCCACTGCAGGCGAGCAGCAGGCTGGAGCGGCCGATGAAATAGCGCAACATATTCAGGGAGTCGATGATGCCTCTACCAATTTAGCGGAAAAAGCCTTGGGCATGGCCAGCATAGCCAGTGATGTGGGAGGCGGAAGCTCTCAATTGGAAAGTACTGTTCAGCAATTTAAGCTGTAATTTTTTTAAATAATGAAATTCAAATTTAGAGTACCTACTTTGAAACCAATACCTCAGTTAAATTGAAAGTACTTTAATTGAATGGAAAGGATTTCAGAACTTTGTGCTTATTGTTTAAGGTATAATACCGGCTTCAATTAGGAGTCATCATGGATATAGCCGACATTCGTCGTCAATATGGGACCAGTGAACTGAATTTAGATCAGCTGGCTGAGCATCCCATGGATCAATTTAAAATCTGGCTAGACCAAGCCATCGAATCCAAGTTGTTTACAGACCCTACCGCGATGAATGTGGCCACGGTAGATGAGAGTGGTATGCCCAGTCAGCGCATTGTGTTGCTAAAGCAATATGATAATGACGGTTTTATGTTTTACACCAATTTAAAAAGTAACAAAGCGCAGCAGATAAAACACAATAACCAGGTATGTTTACATTTCGCTTGGTTGGGGCTAGAGCGACAGGTCATTGTGAAAGGCGTGGCAGAAAAATTACCGTTATCCCAAGTAACGCAATATTTTCTTTCTCGACCAAAAGACAGTCAGCTAGCGGCTTGGGCAAGTCAGCAAAGTAAACCCATTGCTGCTAGAAAAATGCTTGAACAAGCGTTTAGTCAAATGAAAAACAAGTTTAGTGCAGGAAAAATTCCACTTCCTGATTTTTGGGGAGGCTATAGAGTTAAGCCTGTGAGCATTGAGTTTTGGCAAGGAAGAGATAACCGCTTGCACGATCGTTTTGTGTATCAAGCAGGTGAAAAGGGCAAATTTACGATAGGGCGCCTACAGCCTTAGGCCCATATCTTTAATAAGCTGCGAAAAATCTGAAATTATTCGCAGCTGTATTTCATTGATTCTTTAGAGCGGCCCAATGGCCAGAGCAATTTTCGCCTTTAATATTCAAATACCATTGCCCATTTGCTTCTTCCCCCATTATGCGGCCCTTTATATAGTGACCACTTTTGCTTTCCAGGTGAAAAAATCCACCTTGGTGTGTGGTTCCATCCATATCCGCACATTTCTTTAAAAAACAATAAAATTCTATTTCAATTTCTTTATCCTTTAAATTAATACTGGTATCTCCCTGGTTGGTACAGTTTCCATTTTGGGTAACAAAACCACCAATATAATCGCTGGGCTCTATGAAAGAATCACAACCACTTAAAACTAGTGGTACCCCCAGAATCATTGCCCATAAAAATCTCATATTATTTACCTTTAAAACTTGGTGTACGCTTTTCAATTAAAGCGCTTACAGCTTCAGTATGATCTTCAGTTTGGTGTAAATTTGCCTGAATGGCAGCACTCATTTGTAAAAGGTTATCAAGTGGCATTGTGGTTCCGGCCCGCATTAATTGCTTAGTGGCGCGCAATGCTTGCGGAGGGTTTTTGACAATACGTTGAGCTAATGCATTGGCTTCATCCATTAGCTCATCGTCGTTTACTATCTTGTTAAGCATGCCCCAGTCGAATGCTTGCTGGGCTGAAATAGCATCTCCGGTGAAAGCCATTTCAGCAGCGCGCCCGAAGCCAGCTATTCTGGGTAAAATCCAGGCACCACCATCACCAGGAATTAGACCAACACGAATAAAGCTTTCGGCAAAACTGGCACTATGAGAAGCAATTCGCATGTCGCAATACATGGCTAGGTCGCATCCGGCGCCTACCGCTGGTCCATTAACGGCTGCAATTGTTGGAATATTTACATTATGTAAAGCCAAAGGAATTCGCTGTATGACCTTGGCGTAATTTTCCCGTATATCATTGGCCTCGCCAGCAAACATTCCTTCTTTGTTAATCATGTGCTTAATATTGCCACCACTGGAAAAAGCACTACCGGCTCCTGTGATAATTAAGCAACGTAGCTGTGGGTCAAGATTCACTTGTTCTAAAGCGTCAATGAACTCTTCGACCACCTCTATTTCTGAAATAGAATTGCGCAGCTTGGGCTGATTAAGTGTGAGGGTGGCAACATGGTTGTTTTTTTGAAAAAGAATACGGCTCATGACAACTCCTTAATAAGGGGCTAATACTGGGCCGCATGTGGGGCGATTGCAATAGGGTTAGAGCTGAGATATTGGCTTGCTAAGCGATCCCAAGTAGCTTGTGAGTTTGCAGTGACATACGCCACTTGGGGTGCTCTAAGCAATATTTTGTGGCCAATTGCATATTCTCACGAACAATCATACCGCTTTGGTGAGATTCAATATCGCTTGTGCCGTAATAGGCCATAGGGGAGATGAAATAGTGTTTAGCTTGAATGCCGTTCACTTGTTCAGGAGATAAATCAGATTGTGGAAAAACCAATTTTAGCTCATCACATTCCTTAATAACGACCTCACTTCTACCCTTTGGGCTAATACACACCCAATCAAGATTTTTAGGTAATTCTAACGTTCCGTTACTTTCAACTGCACATTCAAAGCCTGCGGTTTTAAAAGCGCTAACCAATTTGTTAGTGAGTTGCAGGGCTGGTTCGCCACCAGTGAAAACCACATAGGGTTGGCCTCCTGCATTTTTTGGCCATAACTTTAAGGCAAGCTCTAGTAAAGCAGAAGGCGAGTATTCACCGCCGTTCTCACCATCGATACCGATGATATCGGTATCACAAAACTGGCATAAGGCTGCGGCTCTTCCACTTTCTCGACCATTCCACAAATTACATTTACTGAAACGAATGAACACTGAAGCGCGGCCACTGCGAGCGCCTTCCCCTTGTAGGGTATAAAAGGCTTCTTTAATTCTTAAATTGGAATTTGCCATTGGGCTCTTACTTCATTTGGGTGTTCTAGGCCATTATCGGTAATTGCTCTTCAGTAAGCAATGTGACTCATGGGTAATAAAAAGAGGGTTAATGGCGCTCAGTAAGAGCGCCAAAGGATCCTGTCTATTCGTAAGGTACGGGGTCGGTAACATTGTTTTCACTGAAGGCTTCTAAGCGCTCGACACAAGCACCGCATTTTCCGCAGGCTTTATCGCGACCGTTGTAACAGGTCCAGGTAGTTTCATACGTCAGGCCCATGCTTATTCCGTCTTTAAGGATCTCCCCTTTAGTAGAGTTTAAATAAGGGGTTTCAATAGATACATGCTCATAGTTGGCTATGCCCGCCACATCATTCATTTTCTGAACAAACTCAGGACGACAATCAGGGTAAATAGCATGGTCTCCAGAATGTGCGCCGTAATAAACTTTACCCGCTTTAATATCCACGCCATAAGCGATAGCAAGCGACAATAGGATCATATTGCGGTTGGGCACGACGGTAGATTTCATGCTCTCTGATTCATAATGACCCTCAGGGACTTCTTCGCTGCCTATTAAGGAAGAGCTTTGCATGAGTGCGTTTATGGCTGAGATATCAAGAACTTTATGGCTCACACCCAGTTGAGCGCAGGCCTTTTTGGCTATTTCTACTTCCTTTACCTGCTTCTGGCCATAGTTAAAGGTAAGGGCGTATACGTCAAACCCCTCTTTAACCACCTTATTAAGTAGCGTAAATGAATCCATGCCGCCACTGTAGATTACTACTGCCTTTTTCTTTGCCATGCTCAACCTAATACCTTTTACTGCTTTAAACTTATCTAAAGACGAATTATAACCAAACTGTCAGCTTTTAGAAGTTGATTGTTTTTTAAACTGCGGAAATTTAACTTTTGCTATATTCAAATAAAGCGTTGCGCTAAATTTTAAAGGGTATATTATGCGCCACCTCATCAAGACAGACCAACTTATTTTGGCTTTTCTTGAAGAGTTTTGAAGACACATTTTTAACCACTTATTTCTTGTAAATATTTGCTTAAAAAGAACCTTCAAAAAGAGGTTGACCATCA
>JBALXQ010000094.1:0-3983 GCA_036960565.1 Bermanella sp. | reverse complement strand
CCTCCGATGGTTCATTTTTACCATGCGGAGTGTCTAGAGTCATGGGGGCTATTCACTGTGACGGTCAATAGCATGAAGCCCACCATGTACATAAGAGTTTAAAGGTTTCCATGAGTATTCTTTAAACTCAAGAACAGGGTCCACTGCATTCTGGGGGGCTTTAGACTCAAGGCTGGTAATCATTGCACTGAGCATGGGCAGTTTTTCAGCTGACTTTGAGTTTTCGTTATTGAGTTCCGCTGTAAGTTTACTAAGTTCATTATCAGAGGCTGAATACAGAACCCACAGCCCGCGAACTAATGATTCAAATTGAAGGCGGAATACAGAAATTGCTGAGGTGAAATTACGAGAAGCTAAGAGTATTTTAAAACTCTCGGCATGCTCAACGGCAACGCTACACATGATTTTGCTTATTCGAACTCTGTCTGAATGATCGTATGGCTAGTGTGCCAATATACGAAGTACTTCTTTTTCAAACTCTGCTGAGCGACTTAATAGATTATCTATGGCGAACCCTCCATTGTTCTAGGAAAAAGCCTGTAACTAATTATTAGCTGTTTATCTAGCAAGTACTTTAAATAAATTTATGAGGCCAGGATATTTAATGCGTTGAGCCTATATTCGCTCCAATACTTCATCGAGCCTACGAATTTCGTTGGATTTACTATGACCACCATTTCGTACTAGGTGGAGTCCTGTTATACCAGCGTTTGCTGGACCTTCAATATCAGCTTTAAAACTATCACCTACCATCAATGTTTCGTCTGCGGCTGAACCTAGTTTTGTTAGAGCGAACTTGTAAATTTCCGGATCTGGTTTTGCTACTCCCAATTCGCATGAAAACACTATTACATCAAAATACTTTTCTAATTCTAAGTCTTTAACAGGCCGTCTGTAAGGACTTGCAAGGTTTGATATGAGACCAATTTTGATTCCTTTTTTCTTTAATTTTATTAACGTTGGTGGGCTATCTTCGAAGAGCGTTGCACTATCAATATCGCGCATGAGCTCTGCTTCAAGTATTCCAATATCCTTCTGTACAGGTAAGCCGATTAAGCGGGCAAACTCAGCAAGAGAGCTGCAATTGTTAACCAGTGACTGACGTAATGCCCCGCGGGTATTTGGTGTAGAAAGGCGTTTGACCAAGGCGTGGTATGGACATGAATTATGCTGCAGTTCTATCAGCGTCCCAAATAAATCGAACAGTACCGTGGTGATCATTTTTTTATATCTCTTTGTCCCAGCAGAAGCGACAACCTCTAAACCTCAAAGGTGTCAAACGGCTTAAAGTCCGGATTTTCATAACCACAGTAACCTTTGGGATTACACAGTACCCTGCAGCCTTCGATTAGGTAATCTGAATTATTATGCGTATGCCCATGAAGCCAGAAGGATGGTGAATGTTTTTCGATAAAGCCTTCTAAATTAGAAGCATATGCGGCAGTAGTAAGGTCATTATGAAATTCAGCTGAAACAGATTTTAATGATGGCCCATGGTGAGTAACTACAATATTCCTTTCGCCCTTTCTGACGTCCAGTTCTTTTGCTAACCAGGTTTTTGATTCCCTGTGAATTCTGCTGGTATCGATAGCGCGCATTTTAGAATAGTTGGGCAGCCTTTTTATTTTTCGGTAGTCATTCATTGTTTGCTGGCAGTGATAGCCTGCAATACGTGAATCTCCGAACATCTCAAAATCAGTCCAAAGGGTACAACCCAGGAAATTAACATCGTCTATAGCGAGCACTTCATTTTCAAGAATATGAACGTTGGTGCCCTCAGCCATTTCTCTGGCAGTATCAAATAGCTTTGGGTATGTTGACTTATAGAACTCATGATTGCCCACCGCTGCACTAATATTTATGAGAATCATGAGAATAGCCATATTCTATAAGGGTTTTAGTGAATATGGTTAAATTCACAACTTATATCGAAAATAGTTGAGAAAATAAGAGCAAGTTCTCATGTTTTACTTGTTATTACTTGGCGTTGGAAATACTTAGAGGTGAGAATGGCCGGACATTAGAGGTAAGAATGGCTAATATACGAACGGCCGTTATGTGCGGCGGGTTCAACTGATCAAAGTATTGACTGGGTTGGTGGTTAAGAGGCCTTTATCGACCCCAAAAAGTCGTTGAGAAAGCAGAAGACCTGAGTAAAAATATTTGCGAGTTGTGTGGTGATAGAGCTGAAACCAAGAATTATGAGGGCTGGGTTAGAACGTATTGCGAGGCTCATGGAGACAGTCAAGAAGAACCAAGCAATGAAAAGGTTTCTAAGCTGCTTTGGAGCGTTAGAAAGTGAGCTGCATTACTTTGTTAATCTTGGATCGTAAGGGTGTTTCGTTGCCAACTTAATAACGGCGTTTTTAGCCTCTGGATGCCTTGGATTGAACAGATAGTTATAACTGTTCGGAACGATAATGCTTGGCACCTTGAGCAGCAAAGATGAGCTAGAGGTTAGCCACTCGTCACCGATGGTACGCGTAAACTCAAGGTCATCCTTCCAGTCATCTACCAGAAACTCATCAGAGAGCGTTAGGGAGAGCTCATCGCTGTCCTCAAGTGCAACCTCAAGCAACTGATAGCCTTTAGGCACTTCGCCTGCATCTATTTCAAAATGCACAAGCACTTCCAGCATAGCCAAAGCAGGCGATTCAGCGAGATAAACAACTGGAATTCCTTTGTTGTGCCAACGACCAGGGGTTTTTGTTCCTCCAATACCGCTCAGGTCGGCATAGTTACTGATACGCCACAGCTTCATCATGCAAAGTAGCCAGAATCAATTTGTCCCAACATTTCTTCAACCAGGATTGCCCCAGCCTCAGTTTTGATGAATTCCATAGCGCTCATGTCATCAAACGCCTTGCGGGGTTTATGAAGCCATTTCATTGCCAGGTCATTACTACCAAATACTTCCTCTGCCATCGCAAAGATCTTGGCAGCACGAAGCAGCCGACCAGTCTCATCTTGATTGAGTAGCTGATGCTTCTCAAGACGATGCCTCAGAGTGCGGCCAGGAATGATCCAATTCAGCTCTCTGTGCTTGAATCCACGTTCCATGAGGTTCGTGTATGCGATTGGATCAATACCTTTACGCGTGAGGTGTACCAAGCCCGTAGACCCCTTAAGGGGAGAGCCAACCATCTTGCCAACTTTAGTCATAACCCTGCCGGAAACGGTTTTCCCGCGCTGGGCTTTTGGTGAGAACACCTGTTCTGTTGCAGTCATAACAATTAACCGTAAAATATTTTGGCGATTTGCCTCATTATAGGCGGCATATTGCCGAGTAGCAATTAGTCGTTTTGTCAAGTCTCCCATCATTAAGCATTTCTGTATTTCATCCTTATAATGAAAACAACATCAAGGGCGCAGAAAATGAGAAGAAAAGCGGTTGTCGTAAAAATGAAATTCAGGACTTTTAGTGAAGCACTGAAGGTCAAGGAGAAGCTCAATCTCACTCGTAGAATCTACAACAGAGCAAGGCGAAACTGAATAGCCTCAATTTCTTGCGGAACTGGTAACCCTAATTGTCGCCGGACACTGGTCTAAAAGAAATCAACTCGTCAAAAGGAGTTTATTGGGAATTCAGGAAATAATACATAACAAGTAAAATCAATCGAATGCAGCAAAGTCGCGCCGGTATTTGAGGCGTTGAGCGGCCGTTTTTGGCACAAAGCCGCCTGTGAAGTGAATCTGTTCAGAGTCTTAGCTGGATTGGTTGTTAAGGGGCCGTTATCGACTGTCAGCTCAACCGGTCGATGCAACACATGCGTTAAATTTAGCAGCTGGTGTTATGTAACCCAAGGTTTTTCTTGGCCTTGTATTTAATTCTCTCGCTATCTTATTTAGCTCTGATTGTGAGTGAACCGATAGATCACTCCCTTTAGGTAAATATTCACGTAACAACCGGTTGGTATTTTCGTTGGAACCTCTTTGCCAAGGACTTTGTGGGTCACACAGGTACACTTGTATATCCGTCGCCA
>JBALXQ010000045.1:0-49355 GCA_036960565.1 Bermanella sp. | reverse complement strand
AGTGATGTGACATTAACGTTACCGGCTGCAACCGATACGTTGGTTGGTCGCGCAACTACAGATACGTTAACCAATAAAACATTAACCAGTGCAGTATTGGATACAGGAATTTCCGGTACAGCCATTCTTGATGAAGATGCAATGGGCTCGGACAGCGCCACGCAACTTGCAACGCAACAATCTATTAAAGCGTATGTGGATACAACTGTAGCCGCGTCCGGTGATATTACAGGTGTGGGTGATGCAGCAGGACCGACTGCATTTACCGGAGCCAATGATGGTAACCAATTAGTTTTCGAAGGCACCACAGATGACACGAATGAATTAACACTTGTCGCAGCCGATGCAGGCAGTGATGTAACGGTTACCATTCCAGCTTCAACCGATACGCTAGTCGGTCGTGCAACTACCGATACGTTAACGAATAAAACATTAACCAGTGCCGTGTTGGATACGGGTGTGACCGGTACTGCCGTTCTTGATGAAGACGCTATGGGTTCCGACAGTGCTACTCAACTGGCAACTCAGCAATCTATTAAAGCTTACGTCGATACCACGGTTGCAGCATCAGGTGATGTTACGGATGTGGGTGATTCAACCGGACCCACTGCCTTCACCGGAGCCAACGATGGTAACCAATTAGTATTCGAAGGTACCACAGACGACACCAATGAATTAACGTTAGTTGCTGCTGATGCTGGCAGTGATGTAACAGTGACGATTCCAGCTTCAACTACAACGTTAGTCGGAACGGATACTACCGATACACTCACCAATAAAACCCTTTCTTCACCAGTGATTAGCTCTCCAACCATTACAGCGGGTGTTTTAAATACCTCTGTATCGGGTACCGCGGTACTGGATGAAGATGCAATGGGTTCCGACAGTGCAATTCAACTTGCTACGCAACAATCCATAAAAGCGTATGTGGATACAACGGTAGCCGCATCCGGTGATATTACAGGTGTGGGTGATGCAGCAGGACCGACTGCGTTTACCGGAGCCAATGATGGTAACCAATTAATATTTGAAGGTACTACAGATGATACTAATGAGTTAACCCTGGTTGCCGCCGATGCAGGCAGTGATGTGACAGTAACCATTCCTGCAGTAACCACAACATTAATTGGTATAGACACAACCGATACGTTAACGAATAAAACGTTAACATCTCCAGCTATTACAACCGGTGTTTTAAATACTTCAGTAAGTGGTACTGCGATTTTAGATGAAGACGCGATGGGATCGGACAGTGCTACTCAGTTAGCCACACAACAATCTATCAAAGCGTATGTAGATACCACGGTTGCAGCATCAGGTGATATTACAGGTGTGGGTGATGCAGCAGGACCGACTGCCTTTACCGGAGCCAATGATGGTAACCAATTAATATTTGAAGGCACCACAGATGATACGAATGAATTAACGTTAGTGGCTGCCGACGCTGGCAGTGATGTAACAGTAACTATTCCAGCTTCAACTACAACGTTAGTCGGAACGGATACTGCCGATACACTCACCAATAAAACCCTTTCTTCACCAGTGATTAGCTCTCCAACCATTACAGCGGGTGTTTTAAATACATCTGTTAGTGGTACCGCAATTTTAGATGAAGACGCAATGGGTTCTGATAGTGCGACTCAGTTAGCGACGCAACAATCAATCAAAACGTATGTGGATTCACAAAGTACGGCAGGGGATTTTGATGACAGTACCTTTACGGTTTACGATAACGCTGACAATACAAAAATCTTAGCGGTACAAACTTCAGGAATTTCCACGGGCAATACTCGAACACTAACTGTCCCAGATTTTGATGGCACCATAGGAACGTTAGCAGGCACCGAAACCTTAACGAATAAAACGTTAACCAGTGCAGTGTTAGATACCGGTGTTTCCGGTACAGCAATTCTTGATGAAGATGCAATGGGTTCTGATAGCGCCACGCAACTTGCCACGCAACAATCTATTAAAGCGTATGTAGATACCACGGTTGCAGCATCAGGTGATGTAACCGATGTGGGTGACTCAACCGGACCCACTGCCTTTACCGGAGCCAACGACGGTAACCAATTAATATTCGAAGGCACCACAGACGATACGAACGAATTAACTCTTGTCGCAGCGGATGCTGCCAGCGATGTAACTGTAACTATTCCAGCTTCAACCGATACTTTAGTCGGTCGTGCTACAACCGATACGTTAACAAATAAAACCCTTACTTCTCCAATTATTAGCTCTCCAACTATTACCACAGGTGTTTTAAACACTTCTGTTAGCGGTACTGCGATTTTAGATGAAGACGCCATGGGGTCGGACAGTGCTACTCAACTTGCCACGCAACAATCTATAAAGGCGTACGTAGATTCACAAAGTACGGCAGGGGATTTTGATGACAGTACCTTCACTGTTTACGATAATGCAGACAATACAAAAATCTTAGCGATACAAACCTCGGGCATTACAACCGGTAATACTCGCACGTTAACCGCCCCCGATTTTGACGGCACCATAGCAACCTTAGCCGGTACCGAAACGTTCACCAATAAAACACTTACAGCACCCACCATCAACGGCGGTGACGTCACTGCAAACGATGGCGACCTAATAAACTTGTCTTCAATAAATGCCAGCGGTACAGCGGAGGGCTTAATTCTTCCCCAAGCAACTTCGGTAACCGCATCAACTGCCGAAGGCCAGATATCCTGGGATACCGATGGCGATCTTCTTTATGTGGGTGATGGCTCATCTGTTGTGCAAATAAATGGCGTAATAACGACTTTAGATGAGGCCTACGATAACGGTGGCAGTGGTGCCGGGCGAGCCATTACCGTTGATTCTAGTGCGGTTCAATTTACGGGCAGTAATGCAGCGGATGTAACGGTTGAAATCACCAACTCCGCAGCGGGTGGGGCTCTTCTAGTGGAAAATACTGGCACAGGGGATTCTCTACGCGTTAATGATGTTGCCAGTGACACCACCCCATTTATTATTGATGCGGCCGGAGAAGTAGGCATAGGCACTACTGCCCCAGAATCAGTTTTGCAAGTGAGCGGCGGTGGACTGTGTGTCGGTTCAGACACAGATTGCAATACCGACAACAATACCGAAGGCGTTGTTTATTCGAGTTCCACATCAATGACCGCGTTTGACCTTGCAGAGATGTATCCCACCAATGACGTGACCATAGTATCTCAGGAATTAGTCGCGCTTGATCCTGACAATGGTGTTTTTGTTAAACGTGCCGAACTTGGTGATGTATTGATAGGCGTGGTTTCAACCGATCCTGGAATTGTACTGGGCGGCTTTAACCGAAATCAATTTACTGAAGAGCACAATATCGAACTGGCAATGGCTGGTCGTATACCTACAAAAGTTAGTACTGAGAATGGCGATATTGCTATTGGTGATTTATTAACGATCTCTTCTATTCCTGGTGTGGCCAGGAAAGCTAATCCAAGTGAGCAAACCATTGGCTACGCATTACAGGCGTTCTCGATTAAAGATACCGGTGTTGATACTGGCAGTATTGAAGTATTTGTGAATATTAGCCAAGGGTCACAACCTACTAAAGTTGATGATTTTGCTAGTGACTGGGTTGGACAGGCAAACTTAATAGCTGGAGATAGGTTTGTTCGTATCGAATTTGAGCAAGCTTTTGAAAAAGCGCCAATTGTTATGCTAACCCCCATGAGTTTCTTCAGCGGACAACATCGGCTTACCGCGGTAGATAACAAAGGTTTCACCATAGAGCTAAGTCAATCGCAATCAGAAGAGATCTTGTTTAGTTGGCATGCTTTTGCCAATGAAAAACAAAATACTATGGTAGATGATGAATTAGTGATAAATGTTGGGGTAGAAAATTTGAATCTTTCTCAAATGCTCATAAATAATCATCCACAACCTTAGGCTATTGCAAATTATTTCATGAATAGAAACGAATCTTCTAAATATTAATTGGCTCTATTTGTTTAGATGATAGTTCCTAATATAAGTAAATATCTTAGTTGTATTTAATTCGTTAATGGATATAGATATCCTGATTTTAGTATGAGGCTTCAAAATATGGCTCTAAAGCCGAAGCATGTTAATATTGATTTTTTAGGTGCATATTTTTAAGGCTTATTCTGGATTGTCTTTTAGATACGTAGGCTAATGAAAGTTGGTGGCAGAGTTTTCTAATAAAAGTTTCGTTGTGTTTTAAACAGGTTAGGTAATTACCTAACCTGTTTATGATGGGCATTAAAGTTATGCTGATACTACATTAACATTCTTTTTAAATTCATTTTTTATTGTAAAAGGCGGCAGGCATTCATTAATTAATTTTTGCTTATTACTCGTGCAACTTCCAGTTAGGGCAAACCCTAATGTATTGTTATCTGAGTCGATAAATCTCGCTTCTAGATTAGCGCCCTGCCCCGTCACTTTCCACTGGCCTTCGCTGGACGTGGCGGGACAAATAATGGTTGGGCAGGCTGAGATTTTTATGGCCACCGCCAGTGAAGCAATTTTGAAGGTATTGGGTTTGTTTTGTAAGGTCTTAGCCAATGATTTTGCCATGACTGTGGCTGGGGCAATGAAGGGCAATAGGTTGTCTTGGTACTCAGCACAATCCCCCAGTGCGTAAATATGCTCTTCATTGGTTTGTGCAAAATCATTAATGATAATGCCGCGACCAGTGGCCAGTCCTGCTTTTTTTGCTAGGGCAATCGAAGGGGTAATCCCTACAGCCGATAACACCACATCAGTTTCAATGGTAGTATTGTTGCTAAGTTTAACCTCAAGTACGGTTTTTTTGTTGTTAATAGTTTTTTTATCAATGGAGGTTACCTGGCTGTCAAAGTGCCAAGTAAGATTTGTGCCTTGCATAGAGTCTTTAATCACGTCGCCCAAGGCTTGAGGAATGGCTTTTTGCAAGGGCCATTGTCCGCGGTCAATTACGTCTACTTTAAAGCCCGCTTGGGATAAATCACTGGCAAACTCACATCCCACAAACCCAGCCCCTATAATTAATACTCGTTTCTTTTCGTTAATGGCTTGGCGAAACACTTGGTAATCGGCCAAGTTATTCACAGTATAAATATGTTCATCGGCATCACCCTTGATGGGTAACGATATAGCATTGGCACCCAGAGCAAAAACCAAGGATTGGTAGGGTAATATATGCCGTGTCTGATCTTTGCAGAAAAGCGTGATTTTTTGTTTGCCCGGAAAAACGCCGGTTACTTCCGTGTGCTGTAAAATATGAACATTCAAGTCTTGGGTCAGCTGAGCCATAGAGCTCATGATTAAATCGTCTGGCTCTTTACCCAGACTTAATGCCTTAGATAAACTGGGTTTGTAATAATGGTTTACCGTTTCCTTAGCAATAATGATGATGGGTACAAATGTATCCTGCATTCGTATTTGTCGCACCAGGGTGATGCCGGCATGGCCGGCACCTATGATAATAATGGGATCCATAACAGCCTCTATAAACAGATCATCTGAAAGTCAGATTTGCCTTCGCCACAATCTGGGCATACCCAATCTTCGGGTACATCAGCCCACGTTGTGCCGGCGGCAATGCCTTCTTCAGGCCAGCCTTTTGCTTCGTCGTAAATAATGCCGCAGACCGTGCATTCCCATTTTTTCATGATGATTGTCTCTTTTTAAATATGACTTTATTGTTCGATTTGTATTTATTATGAAGCCTTAACTGGGTGTTATACTAAAAGCCTTCATGGTGAGTGGGTCGTTTTCTAAATGGGTTTTTTCCTTGGCTTTCCACACACGTAGATAACGGTAGAAAGGCACGGTGGGATAAAGGTGGTGAACCAGGTGATAATTTTGTCCTAACAGTAGCGGCGTTAATAACCACTCGAAGCCTACTCGGTTGTTAGAAGCCTTATACTGATTTTCCTGGGCGCTGGCATCGTGGGGATAATGAGGCAGAAAAGCAAAAGCAAGTGCTAGGAATAAAATTGCTATTCTAGAAGGCAATATCCATAACAATATAGCATCCATTAGAAAGCCAGCCTGATAGATTGCCACAAACGTTAGAATGCCTGTGATTTGGGCAATCAGTTGTGATTGAATTTCACTCTTGGGACGAGTTTTCCAAAGGCCATTACGTAAATAATAGAACGTGTATCTAAGGTCTAGCACAGACAAGCGAAAAGGCAGTGTCCATAGAGAGCCCGTGCTTAACCAGTGATCGGGATCTTTTATAGGGTCATTAGCAAAACGGTGATGCTGCATGTGGACATAGCGCATCGTTTTAAATGAAAGCACTGGGCTCAACATGAACGTGGCCACTTGGCCCAAAGTTTGATTGAGAGTTTTGTTTAAAGACAGTGAATTATGGGTGGCATCATGAACGACGGTAAATGCTTGGTAAATAAATAGGCTGTTCAAACATAAGGCAGCCCAAAAAGGAATAATATCTTGCAGCACACAATAGGTGGACGTAAATAAACCGACTGATAAAAATATAAAAAGGGCTACTGTGGGCCAGGCAATCTGGGGGCGTTTGGTTAATTGTTTGAACAAGGCCTCGTTATCTGTGGCCCCATGATACTGAGTTAAACTGTTCATATATGAATACCCTTTGGTTTTTAGACATTGGCGCTGGATCAGTGCCAAGAGTGGTTTATATAGTGGAGCAGGGCTGGAGGAGGAAACAGTGTAGTTGCTGCCAATGGGGGGGCTTTTCCTGCCATTGGCGGTTTTGCCCTTGTGGGCTTAGATTTGTGGATATATTGTCCACTTAAAGATAATGGGGGAAATACATGAGCTATCAGGGTGCAAAGAATGATTTAGATGGCAGTCAGGTGACCATCATCTATTCCCGGCTATTGGCCCGAGAAATTGGCATTAATAAAGAAAATGCGCATTTGTTTCTAAAGGGGACTCAGCTTAGTTATGAACAATTGAGCTCTCTGGATGGAAAAATCTCCTTTGTTGATCAAGCTCAGCTGGTTAAAAATGCCATGGAAATTAGCAATGACCCAGCTTTGGCTTTGTGGATGGGGCCCAAGTTACATCTTGCCACTCATGGTCCTGTGGGCATGGTGTTAATGGCCAGTGCCAATGTACACACCATGTTGGCAGCCTTTGCCAAATACAGCTCAGTAAGAGCCCAGTTTATGCATATGTCGTTAGAGGTTACCGAAGACTATTTGGTGCTGGAAATTCATGATGATCCGCGCATGGGGGATTTTCATGACTTCTTTTATGAGCTGTCAATGTCCACCCTGCAATTCGTAGTAGAAGAGGTAACAGGGGAAGCGCTTAAGGATGGACGTTATTGTTTTGTTCATGAAAAAGCTGAATATACCAGTCGTTATGAGCAATTATTACACTCACCTCTGGAATTTAACTGTGAGCGAAACCTGTTTTGTGTGCCAAAAAATTTAGCCAATACTCCCTCGCCGTATTTTGATCAAAACATGCTGGATCACGCGACTTTATTGTGTGAACAGGGATTAACACAAATGCGTGAAGAGCAGTCCATTGTAAAGGTGGTTGAGAAGCTGTTGTTTGATAACCCGGGTAAAATATGGTCACTGGAAAGTGTAGCCAAAGCCCTTAATACTTCGCAACGTACTCTGATGCGCAAGCTTAAGACTGGAGGGCTCACGTATAAGCAGTTGCAGGATGAAGTGCATAAAGAAATGGTGGGGCGTTACCTTGTACATAAAAACCTCAGCATTGACCGCATTGGCTATTTGATAGGCTACAGCGATGCTTCCAGTTTTAGACGAAGCTTTAAACGTTGGTTTGGCACCACTCCTTCCAAGTATATTGAGAAACTTAACAGCCTTAATGAAGCTTCTTAGGCAGGGCTAATGAAAAAATTACAGATCTTGTTAAAATAAGGCTTATTTTTCATAAGAAACGATCATGGAACAGCAACCAAATAACCCACTGCATGGTTTGACCCTGCAATCCATCCTAACCCAGCTGGTAGATCACTTTGGTTTTGAAGAACTCGGTGCCCGTATCGATATTCGCTGCTTTAACTATGACCCCAGTATTAAATCCAGTTTAAAGTTTTTACGTAAAACCCAATGGGCTCGAGATCAGGTAGAAGCCTTGTATCTAGATAATATGGATCAATTTAAATAAGGCTCTTTTAATCAAGTGCCAGCGCTCTGGCTTCAGGTATTCCCTGGAGCTTTTAAAGCTCAAACTGTTTAAAGCTTAATTACCCCTTATAATATAGTCCCCTCTTGAATAATCTGATGTGGGTATCTGCTCGACATTTACTCGATTATTGTGATTACCTGTGAAAAATCTAATCAGTTTCATCTCATCATTTAGTGTCAGTTTAATTTAGCCCGTTACCTCGCGAAAACCAGCATCATCACTACACTCTAAATAGATAACTGGTTATTTTTATGGGTTTTATGGTGGCCATTTAAGGGTGGAATTGTGGCTTTGGAGCAAGGAAATAGCGTCTGGGAAAAGATTCCTGCAGGGATGGCAGGGTTAATTGCACTGGTTTTGCTGGTGCTTTGGGGTACGTCTTTGGCCCAAATAATGGCTCTGGGCTTAATCTTGTTTGAATTTGCCCTTGGGTTTTCCAAAAAGAAGCTTTATAGGCAAAGTATGGAAAAAGTCGCCGACAGTGAATCCCGTTTAAGCCAGTTAATGGCATCGCAAGCAATCGATCAAACCAGTGGCCAATCCTTAAGCCTAATTGGTAAGAACAATATGCCCATTTGGGCCCACCAAATTAGTGACTGCATTAAAATTTCAACCGCTGAAATGGAAAGCTTAACCCTAGGGTTTGCCGGGATTGTGGGCGACCTACATGCCATTGTTAGTGGTGACACTGATCACGATGAAATATCCATTTCTGAAATAAAACAACGGCTTCACAGTATTTCTGCTGCCCTTGAAAAATTGGTGAAAATTCATAATGAATCGCAACAGCAAGTGGCTGAGTTAACGGTCTTCACCAGCAAACTTGAAGAAATGGCGCGAGATGTTGGAAGCATTGCCGAGCAAACAAATTTACTGGCATTAAATGCCGCCATTGAAGCGGCCAGAGCTGGAGAAACCGGTCGTGGCTTTTCTGTGGTGGCCGATGAAGTGCGCAACCTTGCCAATCGCTCAGGGGAAATTGCTACCGCCATAATTGATAACGTCGTGAAGGTAAATCAGCAGTTCTCGATAATGGAAACAAAAGCCAGTAGCAGTGCCGAACTAGAAAGAACTTTAATGGAGGAAGCGGCTAAGAATATTGAAGTCGTGATTAGTCAACATGAGGCCACTAAGGCGCAGCGCGATGCTGGGGCTGAAAACCTAACTAGACTATCCAGCGGTATCTCTAAAGACATTGAAGCGTCTCTGGTGTCTATGCAATTTCAAGATCGTGTATCTCAAGTGTTAGGGCATGTGCAAGACAATATGACAACGCTTTCAGAGATGATCGGAAATCAAGAAGAGTTGGATATAGAAGGCTTTTTAGAAAACATGGCCAATGAATATACCACCACCAGTGAACGCGAAGCACATAGTAAACTCACTGGTATAGAAGTGAGTGAAGATACCAATAAGTTAGATGATGGTGAAGCCGTCTTTCTGTAAACGCAAGGTTGATAGTTAGAACTCTGTTTGAACTGCAGTGGAATATTTTAAGGAGTAAGTTTGATGTCAAAAACCATACTAATTGTGGATGACTCTGCTTCGGTAAGGAGTGTGGTAGGCATTGCCCTTAAGGGGGCGGGCTATACCGTGATTGAAGCGTGTGATGGAAAAGATGCTTTAAGCAAACTCACCGGGCAAAAAATCCATTTGATTGTAAGCGATGTGAATATGCCCAACATGGATGGCATTACCTTTGTAAAAGAAGTGAAAAAGTTGCCCAACTATAAATTTACACCTGTGTGCATGCTCACCACTGAAGCTGAAAAATCGAAGATGATGGAGGGTAAGGCAGCAGGGGCTAAGGCCTGGATAGTAAAGCCATTTCAGCCTCCAAAATTATTAGATGTTGTCTCTAAATTAATTGCCTAAGACACAGGGTATTACGTTTTATAAACGGTGTGAATGAAGTAACGCTTTAAAAGTTTGGCGATAAAACATGCTAAACAAATATTGAAGTTTAGAAATGAAGCTATGAGGTTTTATAGTTCCATAATTATGTAAGGCATTGCCATGAACGATGACGAGCAACCCGGCGCAGAAGACAAGATAAATAGCTATGAATGGGTTCTAGGCGAAGACTTAACCATATATGCCATTGACGGTCTTAAACAGCATATATCTGAGCAGCTAGATGTTTTTCAAGGCTTTGAAATTAATATGGCGGCGGTAGAAGAAATTGATTCGGCTGGCATTCAATTGTTGCTGGCCCTTAGATCAGAGCTGTTTAGAAGGGATAAGCCGTTCAAAATTAGTGCGGTTAGTGCGGTGGTATCGAAATTAATTAGCAGCTATGGCTTAAACGAGCGCTTAAATTTGGCGCAAGGTCAGTGATATGAAAAAAGCATTGTTGCTAGGGTTTAATAGGATGAGTTCATGAGTGATGAAGGCCTAGATATTTTTGCCACCGAAGCCGAAGACCTATTAGGCTTAGCCGAGCAGGCTTTGTTGAACTTAGACGACCTTGAAAACGAAGAGGAAACTTTAGAGGGTGTGAACGATTTATTTCGTACTTTTCACACTATTAAAGGTGCGGCTGGGCTTTTTGGCCTAAATGACATTGTCGAGTTTACCCATGTAGTAGAAAGTGTACTGGGGAAAATTCGCGAAGGCACTCTGAAAGTTGATGAAGACATGGTGTCGATTTTCTTATTAAGTCGTGATCACTTAGAAAATCTCGTGGCCAGCGCATTGAGTGACGAGGAAAGTATTTCAGATGAACTGAAAAAAACAGATGATGAATTACTGGTTAAATTAAATCTGTATTTAGGATCTGCCCCCGCAGGGGAGTCTGCTAACAGTCAGGAAACTCAGCCTCAACAAGCACAACTTGTAGAGAATGTTGCGTTAACCCCAGCCGCTCATCTTAATTCCTCCAGCGTTGAAAATAAAAATTGGCACATATCATTACGGTTTGGTGCCAATGCTCTGCGTAATGGTATGGACCCCGCCTCGTTTATTGGTTATCTAAATAAAATGGGCGAAGTGAAGAATGTTACCATTATTGAGGATGCCGTACCGGTATGGAGTGAGTTTGATGCCGAGAGCTGCTATTTAGGTTTTGAAATTGCGCTTATGGCTCCAAACACCAGCAAGGATTCGTTGGAAGAAGTATTCGAATTTGTACAAGACGATTGCAAAATAAGTATCCTTCCTCCCAATAGTCATATTAATGATTACATTAAGATGATCGAAGAGCTGCCTGAATCGGATATGCGAATAGGGGATATTTTGGTCGCTTGCGGCGCGTTAACCCTGCTTGAAAAAGATAATGTGCTTAACGTTCAGGATTGCCTTGCCGATGAAGTGACCGGCAGTGGAGCCGATCAAAAAGTGCCGCCATTAGGCCAAGTGGCGGTGGGGCAACACGTTGTGCAACAAGAGGTGGTGGATGCCGCGGTTAAGAAGCAGGGGGATTTAAAAAAACAACGTGAAGGTGCCCAGCAAACTATACGTGTGAACGCGCTTAAATTAGAAAGTTTAGTGAACCTAGTGGGGGAACTGGTGATTGGTTCGGCGAATTCAGAATTAAATGCCCGACGTCTTGCCGATGCTGAATTAAATGAAGCCATGGAAAATCAGGTGCGCCTGGTTGAAGAGGTTCGCGATACCGCACTGGGTTTACGTATGGTGCAAATAGGTGAAACGTTTAATCGTTACAAACGAGTGGTACGAGAAGTAAGCCGCGATACCGGCAAGGATATCGAATTACGCATAAGTGGTGCCGAAACTGAACTGGATAAAACCCTTATAGAAAAAATAGGGGATCCACTGATGCACCTTGTAAGAAACGCTATTGATCACGGTATAGAATCTCCGCAAAAGCGCATGGAAGCCGGTAAGTCGGCTAAGGGCGTGGTTAATCTGGATGCCTTTCATGACTCAGGCAGCATTGTGATTCAAATTAGAGATGATGGCGGCGGTCTATCCAGAACGAAAATTTTAAATAAAGCAATAGAAAAAGGCTTGGTGCAAGAGCATCAACAGATGAGCGATCAGGAGGTTTATCGACTTATTTTTGAAGCCGGATTTTCCACCGCAGAAAAAATTAGTAACTTGTCCGGGCGAGGCGTGGGCATGGATGTGGTGCGAAAAAATATTGAAGCCTTGCGTGGTCAGGTAGAAATTCAAAGTGAAGAGGGCAAGGGCAGCACAATCTCTATTCGCTTGCCTTTAACTCTGGCCATTATTGATGGCTTTCAGGTTCGGGTAGGAGATGCACAATATATCGTACCGTTGGATATGGTAGATGAATGTATTGAATTAAACGAATCCCAGCGCGGAAAGGATGGTAAGGCCAATTATGTGAATTTACGCGGGGAGATTTTACCCTTCATGTATTTAAGGGATTTGTTTGGCATTAGGGAAGAACCTAAACCAGTAATGGCTAAACAATCTGCTGAAGAGAATGGTGTTACAGGTGAGTATCTAAACGAATTGCTCACCGATGATAGCGGTATATTGCCAGCTGATAACGATAAAAACTATCGCGATAATATTGTCGTAGTACGATTTGCGGGTAAAAAAGCGGGCTTTGTAGTAGATGAATTATTAGGAGAGCATCAAACCGTTATTAAACCTTTAGGCAGTGTTTTTCAAAATTTAAAAGGCATTAGTGGAGCCACTATTTTAGGCAGCGGTGAGGTGGCAATGATCATTGATATTGCTGAAATGGTTAGCCGAGTAATTAATTCTGATCAACATGATTCGCAATCTCGCTCGCTGCATTAAAGGCGACGTGAATGCTTAGACAGGTGATGGACATATGAAAATGCATAATATTTCGACGGAGGAGAGTTAAACCGTGGAAAACACCAATGGGCTCGACGAAATTCGGCCAAACGAGGCTCAACAATACCTTACGTTTATGTTGTGCGGAAAAGTATATGGCTTAGCGATTTTGAATATTAAAGAAATTATAGAGTATGGCGAAATTACCGAAGTGCCCATGACCCCAACATTTATTTCAGGGGTTATTAATTTGCGGGGTGCAGTCGTGCCGGTAATTGATCTAAGCCAACGCTTTTCAGGGCAAAGTATTGAATACACCAAACGCACTAGCATTATTATTCTTGAATTGAAAAATGATGATCTCAGCATAGAAATTGGTGTAACGGTAGACATGGTGAATGAGGTTCTCGATATTCACTCCAACGAAATAGAGCCAGCCCCAACTCTAGGTGATCAAATTGAAACAAACTTCATAAGTGGGATGGCCAAGGTGGAAGGCAAACTGCTTATTTTATTGAATATAGAAAACGTATTGTCAATTGATGAACTATCGATGGTGGGCAATATACAGAATAAAGCTGGGCATGCTTAATTTTTAACTTCTGATTAGCAATAGACGTAGGTGGAGAGAATGCTAAAAAATATTGAAATGAAATGGATGTTAATTATCTCCATGCTCATTGCTGGGTTGATACCGCTGTTGGGAACAGGGTTATATGCCCTGAATAAAGCAGAAGGGGCTCTGGAAAGTAAAGGTTTTGATCAGCTAAACTCCTTGGCAGCTGTGAAAAAAGATGAAATAGAGAGTTATTTTCAGCAAATAAACAACCAAATTATCACCTTGTCTGAAAATCAGATGACGGTTGAAATGATGCGTGAAATTGGTGAAGGCTTTAATGATTTAGTGAGCGATTTAAGTGCCGATGGCGCCGCCATGACAAAATATAGACGTGATGTGCAACGTTTTTATGATAACGAATTTGGTGAAAAATATAATAAGGAAACCGGTGAAAGTGTTACCTCCTCAATGCTCATGCCTGATTCTGACAATGGCATCATTGCTCAATACCTGTATATATCGAACAATCAGCACCCATTGGGCAGTAAGTCTCAACTGGATGATCCGGATGATGGATCAACCTATGCCAAGGCTCACTACTGGTACCACCCATCTGTGCGCAGCTACCTAGAAAAATTTGGTTACTACGATATCTTTTTGGTCGACCCGAAAAGTGGCGATGTAATTTATTCGGTTTTTAAAGAAATTGACTACGCTACTAATCTCTATACGGGTCCGCATAAAGATTCGGGTATTGCAGAAGTGGTTAAAAAAGCCGCTAATGCCCGCAATAAGGATGATACGTTTGTTAATGATTTTGACTGGTATGTTCCTTCTTTTAATGCTGCTGCGGCTTTCATTGCATCTCCAATTTTTGATGAAGGAGAGATGTTGGGGGTTTTGGTTTTTCAAATGCCAGTGGATGAAATTAATCATCGTCTGACTGTGAAGCAAGGATTGGGAGAATCTGGTGAAGTGTATTTAGTGGGATCTGATAATTTAATGCGCTCTCAATCACGCTTCTCTGAAGAGAATACAATTCTTAGCCAAAAAATTGAAAGTGCCACCGCAACTAAAGCAATTAATGGCAGTGCGGGTTCTGAAATCACCCCTGATTACCGTGAGATAAATGTACTCTCGGCTTACGCACCCTTGGCTATTAAAGATTTGGACTGGGTGATTTTGGCTGAAATTGATGAGGAAGAAGCATTCCGCTCAGTTGATGAGCTTAGGTTCGCGATCATGATGGCCATGGCCATCGCGGTGGGTTTTATTGTGCTTATAGCGGTGTTATTTGTGCGCAGCGTCATGAAACAACTGGGTGCCGATCCAGCCGAAGTGAGAGTGTTAGCTGAGAGTATTGCCAGTGGTGATCTAACGCTGGATTTAAGTAACGTTGACGCAAAAAAGCGAGTAGGTGTGTATGCCGCCATGATTCATATGCAGCAAAAATTAATTTCAGTGGTGCAACAAATTAAAGGCAATTCCGATGAAATAGCTGCCGCCGCTGCCCAAGTTAGCGACACCGCTAACTCCCTTAGCGGCGCGGCTAGCGAACAAGCAGCCAGCGTTGAACAAACCAGTGCTTCTATGGAAGAAATGGGCGCATCCATTAGTCAGAACAGCGAAAATTCTCAAACTACAGATAACATCGCCAGCGAATCAGCAGGGGCTGCTGCCGAAGGCGGTGAAGCCGTTGCGGGTACCGTGCAGGCCATGGCACAAATTGCACAGAAGATCACGATTATCGAAGACATCGCTTATCAAACCAATATGCTGGCGCTAAATGCGGCCATCGAGGCGGCGCGAGCAGGTGAGCATGGTAAAGGCTTTGCGGTGGTGGCGGCGGAAGTGAGAAAACTGGCTGAACGTTCTCAAGTGGCCGCTTCGGAAATTAGCAGCCTAACCGGTGACAGTGTAAAAGTAGCCGAAAAAGCAGGTAAATTATTGAAAAAAATGGTACCTGATATTGCTAAAACTGCAGAGCTGGTGCAGGAAATCAGCGCGGCTTCAGAAGAGCAATCAAGTGGTGTGGGGCAAATAAATAGTGCCATGCAACAGTTAGATAAAGCCACCCAACAAAATGCAGCAGGCTCGGAAGAGCTAGCAGCCACAGCAGAAGAAATGCAGGCTCAGTCAACCAACTTGCAAGAAGTGATTGGCTTCTTTCGGTTGTAACTGAGTTTAAATTATTCAAAGAATTGATGAAGCCTAAACGCTTCTCGGTATTCACTTAAGGACAGCGTTATGACGATACGCAGGTTGTTTTTAATTACCATGCTGGCTTTGGTGGTATTGGCCTCTATAACTGGCATGGTCTACTTAAACTATACAAAAGCGGTGAACAATCAACAGCAGGCATTGGACTATAGGCACCAGGCATTTCTATTGTCCAAAGAAATGGAATCTGATTCGGCGACGTTAACAAATACAGTGCGTTTGTATACGGTAACCGGAGAAAAAAAATGGCGAGATGCCTATTTTTATATTCTAGAAAAATCAGCAGGAAAGGTGCCGCGTAAGGATGGTACGACCATCGCTTTTGCAGATAAAGTAAGAGCCTTGAAGCTTACTAAAACAGAGGAAAAACACCTGCTGCAGTCAAAGGCAGAGTCGGATGGTTTAGTGGTTATTGAAGTTGAAGTAATGGATGCAGTAGATGCTCATGCCAAAAAATTTGGTTATGGTGAATTGTATTTGAAAAATAAAACCCCTGAGATAGATGCCCAAGCGCTGAGGCTATTTGATGATGGCTACTATCACTTTTTAGGAAAAATAGCAGGGGAAATAAATAAGTTTAATAACATATTATTCGAACGTGTTGAAAACCAAATTGCGCAAGCCAGTGACCAATCCAGCACCATGCAATGGGTGTTTTTTATGTGCCTAATCACTCTGGTGGTAGCTACCTTGTCCCTTATTTTTTACATCAGCTATTTTCTCAAAAAATGTTTAGGGGCAGAGCCTAGTTCCTTGTCTGAAATTGCTAAACAAATTGCCGAGGGCAACCTTTCGCAAGAACTCGTTGTGGCTCACGGTGATCAAAAAAGTTTAACCGCTTCCATGCACCTTATGCAGCAAAAACTCACGGAAGTTGTACGACAAATTCAAGGGAATGCCAACGAAATTTCCTCTGCCGCCAGCCAGGTAAATGATACTGCTAGCTCATTAAGCAGCGGTGCCAGTGAACAGGCAGCCAGCGTTGAAGAAACCAGTGCTTCGGTTGAACAGATGGGCGCGTCCATTAGTCAAAATAGTGAAAATGCGCAGTCTACCGATAGTATTGCTGGGCAATCAGCCACTGCCGCCAGTGAAGGTGGAGAGGCTGTATCTGGCACAGTGGAAGCTATGATGCAAATTGCTGAAAAGATTTCAATAATTGAAGACATCGCTTATCAAACCAATATGCTGGCTCTAAATGCAGCCATCGAAGCGGCCCGTGCAGGGGATCATGGTAAGGGATTTGCGGTGGTGGCGGCAGAAGTGAGGAAACTGGCGGAGCGCAGTCAGGTGGCGGCTTCAGAGATAAGTAGTCTTTCTGGTGACAGCGTCAAAGTGGCCGAGACGGCCGGTAATTTACTGGAAAAAATGGTGCCCGATATTGCAAGAACCGCTGAACTGGTTCAGGAGATTAGCGCTGCCTGTGAAGAGCAGTCAACGGGGGTGGGGCAAATAAGTACCGCTATGCAGCAGCTTGATAGAGTGACTCAACAAAATGCAGCAGGCTCCGAACAGCTCGCCGCTACCGCAGAGGAGATGCAGGCCCAATCGGAGAACCTGCAAAATGTGGTGGGTTTTTTTCGCTTACCTGAATCTAACTCACGTGCTCCAGTGAGGGATATTAAAGTGACAAAATCTAAGCCGATGACACAGTCCAATAATGAGCCGCCTACATTGACTCAGACTAGTGGCGCCATTGATGAAACTAAATTTGAACGTTTCTAAATGAGTGTGGCGATTGTTTGAAGTAGTTAAATTGAAGTTTAAACGTTCCCAGGATAGGAGTTAAAGATGCAACAAATGCCCCAACAAGATACTGCTCATGAACATGCAGGGGCAACGAGTCATGAGCATATTACGCAATTTTTAACTTTTGAACTGAATGCCGACGTATATGGTATTGAGATTTTAAACATCCGCGAGATTATTGATTTTGGCAATATTACCCGAGTGCCAATGATGCCAGATTTTATTGCCGGCGTGATTAATCTGCGCGGAAGTGTAGTACCCGTGATTGACCTGGCACTGAGGTTTAACGATAAACCTTCTGTCAGAACCAAGCGCAGCAGTATTATTATCGTGGATATTGAATATGAACAGCAAAATTTGGAGATTGGCGTCACTGTTGATGTGGTGAATGAGGTGCTAGATATTTCCACTAATGATATCGAATCAGCCCCTTCATTTGGTACCAAGATTCGCACCGACTTTATAAGTGGAATGGGCAAGGTAAATGATCAGTTGTTGGTGTTGCTGGATATAGAAAATATTTTATCTATTGAAGAGTTGTCTGTGATTCAAACCACCAGTTAAAAAGGAAGGTTGCATGTATTTAGCTGGGAAAAAAAGCATAGCCGATTCACACATAAAGTATACATATGTATCAATTTAAGATATCGGAAAGTGAATTTAATTCGTTTAGAGAATTTATTTACGAGCACGCCGGTATAAATCTCAGTAGTGAGAAAAAAACTCTAGTAACGTCGCGACTTGGTAAACGCTTACGCCATTTTTCTCTTGAGACTTTCAGCGAGTATTTTGAGTTGATGGTGGCGTCGGATAAAGAAGGGGAGCGTCAGGTGGTGATTGATTTGTTGACCACCAATGAAACTTATTTTTTTAGAGAACCCAAACATTTTTCACTTTTAGAAGAGCAAGTACTGAGTAAGTGGAAAGGAGGGAAAACCTTCAGGGTATGGAGCGCTGCTTCGTCAAGTGGCGAAGAGGCCTATAGCATTGCCATGTTGCTGGATGACAAGCTGGGCAATCATCCTTGGGAAATATTTGGCTCGGATATTAATAGTCGTGTGCTTAAAACGGCGCAGCAAGGTCATTACGTCCAGGATCGTATAGACGGTATTCCCGCAAAATACTTGAAAAAATATTGTCTTAAAGGAACGCAAGAATATCAGGGCACACTCTTAATTGATAAAAAGTTAAGAGATAAGGTGAATTTCTCGGCGGTGAATTTAAAACGGCCACTGGGAAATATTGGTCCATTTGACATTATATTTTTACGTAATGTGCTCATTTATTTTGATTTAGAAACTAAGCGGCAAATAATTAAGCAACTGGTAGAAAAAATGTTACCTCATGGCTACTTATTCATCGGACACTCCGAATCTCTTAAGGGAGTTCATGATGGGTTGGAAACAGTTGCACCTACTGTTTATCGTAAAGTTTAGTCACATAGGTCAAGGGTGAAAGACAAGCAATCTCTGTCTGGAATTGTTAGCTCTACTAAACAGCTATCAGAGCAGGGATTTGTTAAACATTTCATTCATCCTGGCGAGTTTGTCTTTGGAGGGTCGAACCTACACATTCATACAATACTGGGTTCGTGCATTGCAATTACACTTTGGCATCCTATTCTTAAAATAGGCGGAATGTGCCATTTTGTACTTCCTAAAAAGACAGGCGGCATAAGTGAATTGAGTCTTGATGGTCGTTATTGTGATGGAGCCATGGCCTTGTTTGAAAAAGAAGCCCACAAACACGGCACCAATCTTGACGAATACCAAGGAAAGATTTTTGGCGGCAGTAATATGCTTACGAATTTAACGCTTAAAGAAGATGAATTAGTGGGCACTAAAAATACCGAGGCGGCGGTGAACTGGTTACTTAAAAAAGGCGTTAGTTTATTGGTGGCCCATGTGGGAGAAACCGGACACAGGCGTATTGTTTTTGATGTGGCCAATGGTGATGTATGGGTGAAACATTCACCGTTACAGGATGTTGTGCCTAATTCAAATAGGCCCTAAACGGTGCTTATAAAAGCTGAGCATATATATGAGTGTATGAGTATATGAGTGTATGAGTGTATGAGTGTATTGGGCGTTTTGCAGGTATAGAGGTAATAAATGGCAATACGGGTATTGATTGTTGATGACTCTGCTGTGGTGAGAAAAGTGCTGGGTGAAATGCTGACAGGCGTGGCCGGCATAGAAGTCATGGGTACGGCGCAGGACCCTATTTTTGCTCAGGCTAGAATGGAGAAAGACTGGCCAGATGTCGTGATTTTAGATGTTGAAATGCCACGAATGGACGGCATTACTTTCTTAAAAAAAATCATGCGGGAGCGGCCGACCCCAGTCATCATGTGCTCCACTTTAACCGAGGAAGGCTCTAGAACTTCATTACAGGCTCTAAGCATTGGGGCCATTGATGTGGTTGCCAAACCCAAGGTTAATCTTAAAACCTCTTTGCCAGAAGCGTCGGCTGAGCTGGTGGCAGCCATTCGTACGGCTGCCAAAGCCAATATGGCCTGTGCTAAGCCTAAGGCCATGGCTGTCGTATCCAAGGTGGCCACTAAGTTAACCGCCGATGCCATGTTAAGTAAGGCAGCTGGTGGTAATCATAAAAAAACAGGGTCTTTAATTGCCATTGGCGCGTCAACTGGAGGCACTCAAGCTTTGGAGGCGGTACTGACAGCGCTACCGGCTAATACTTTACCGATACTCATCGTTCAACATATGCCAGAAAAGTTTACTCGTGCCTTTGCCGAGCGACTAGATGGCTTATGTAAGGTGCAGGTTAAGGAAGCCGAGGACAACGACGCCTTATTGCCGGGCCGGGTTTTAATCGCGCCTGGAGGTAAACACATGATGCTGCAAACCACTCAGTTTGGCGCTTCGGTTCAAGTTAAAGATGGGCCCCTTGTGAGCCGACATAAACCCTCGGTAGATGTGCTATTTCGCTCGGTATCAAAATTTTCCGGAGGCAATGCCCTTGGCATTATTATGACTGGAATGGGTGATGATGGTGCTAGGGGAATAAAGGAAATGCATGAGCATGGTGCCGCTACCATTGCCCAAAATGAGGAAACTTGCGTGGTGTATGGCATGCCTCAAGAGGCCGTAAAACTTGGTGCGATAGATAAAGAACTGGCTTTAAGTAAAATCCCTCAGGCGATTGTTTCTCATCGCTAGAGAATGAATTTAATGGTTAAACTCAGGTTTGTATTTACCTGAAATATGCGGCCAACCTTCACCGTGAAATGAAAGTTGAAAGCATAATACTTACACATGTAGGTGTGATTATGGATACAGAAAGCAAAAAAAAGATCTATGTAGTTGATGATGAAGAAATCAATTTAGATCTTATGCAGGGCATACTCGAAGATGACTATGACGTGAGTTGCTTCAGCGATGGTAATGTTTTTATAGAGCATTACTCTCAATCGCCAGCCAATGTTGTTTTGCTGGATGTAGACATGCCGGTGATAAATGGATTGGAAGTTTGTCAAAAACTACAAGACTTGGATGATCCTTGCCCAGTGATGTTTATCTCATCTAGATCAAGCAACGAAGAGCGTTTGGCGGGTTACAGTGCGGGCGGCTATGACTACATTGTAAAGCCGTGTGATCCTCAGGAGTTAATGGCGAAAATCACGCTTATCTTATTGCAGCAAGAGCAATACAAAACCCTTGATAATACTCGTCAGGATATATTTGATGGTTTTATGGAAGCCGCCACCGGCAGCGGTGAACAAGGTGTCTTACTTCAATTTGCGGTGGCGGTCTTTAATGTAAAAAATTATCAAGAGTTAGCTCAATTAGTGCTGTCAACTTTAGAGCAGTTGTCGGGCTTACATGCTGCTGTCTTAGTGCATGGCAAGAGTGACACGGTGGCGTTATCAAATAATGGCCCTTGTGCGCCCATGGAGGAAGAGATACTGGTGATGTTGCTAGAAAAAGGCCGGATATTTAAGTTTAATCAGCGTATTCAGGTGAATGAAAGTAACATTAGCGCCCTAATTAAAAATATGCCGGAGGATGAAAAAGTTTCCGGGCGTATGATTGATCATATCCCCCTATTGTTACGAATAGCATCTGCTTGCGTGACCAATATTGATACCTCAAGCCACCTTGATTCCAGTTTACAGGTCATTGAAACCGTGCAAGACGTTTGCAATCAGCTGGACTCTTCAGAGGATGAGCTACGCCAGTGTGTCGGCAGTTTTATTACGATAACAGAAGATGAATTTCAGCGGATGGAAAATGAAATGCAGTTTTTGGCTTTATCGGAAGAACAGGAAAATAAATTGCAGGCATCTTATTCCAGTACTCTAGTGCAGGCCCGAAAATCAAGTAACGATGCCATTGAAGTGTGTTCGCGCTTGGGGGGAATTGTAAAAGATTTGAAAAGTTTATTATGACTAGTATTGATGAAACTTGACTTAATGAAGGTTGTTTAGCGGGATTAATAATGTTGCGATTGGATAATGATAACTAGGCCCAGTAGATGGCTAATGTTTTTGGCCATATTTATTTTGTTTTTTGCTGGGGTAAATCAAGGCTTACAAAATTGGGTTATATTGCCCAGTTTTAATACGCTAGAGCAACGTCAGGCAGAAACTGAACTGCAAAGAGTGGCCGATGCCATACAGAGGGAAGTGGAACACCTTGAATTACTGGCAACTGATTGGTCGATTTGGGATGACACTTATCAGTTTGCACAAGATCAAAATGAAAGCTTTAAAGGTTCGAATTTAACCTTAAGTACGTTGTCTGAAAACAGCGGCATAAACCTGGTGTTTATTTACGATATCAAAGGAAAAATAGTATGGGGTGGAGCATACGCAACCCTGCTGGGAGGGAACGTTGAATTAGATAGCTTCCCGAAGAATGGCCCACCCAAGAACTCTGATTTATTGAAACACACCAGCCTAGAAAGCTCCCGAGCGGGCATTCATTTCTCTTCTTTTGGTCCTATCATACTCGCTTCCAAGCCTATTCTTACCAGCCAGGGTGAGGGTCCCATGGCTGGAACGCTTATTATGGGGCGCTTTTTAGATGATGCCTTATTAAAGAAACTGGCGAAACAAACACGGGTTAAGTTTAAGGCGAAGTCTGTGAACGCTTTGATCCCTCACGGTACTGAGGAGGGACATATCAATGAACTGTTGATGGGCCCAGGAGCCATGACTGTGATTGATGAAAAAGCGATAGAAATACGGGGGATGGTTTCGGGGCTGGATCATAACCAGGCTCTATCTCTCATTGCGACCATACCCCGAGAAATTATGGCTCAAGGTCTTAAGGCCGCTGCATTGGCCTCTGTCTCTATTCAAATAAGCTTTCTCTTACTGTGCTTGATCTTGTACCTCGCTTTTTATTATTACACCCAGGGAATACGAGTCTCAAATGACCGTATTATGGAATTGGTCGCCAGTCGTACCTTGGAATTGAAACTGGCAAAAGAAGAGGCTGAAGAGTTATCCATAGCTGCAGCGGCAGCCAATGAATCAAAAAGTGTTTTTCTAGCCAACATGAGTCATGAAATACGCACGCCCATGAATGCCATTATTAATCTATCTTATTTATGTTTACAAAAAGAAATGAATAATAAACCTCGTGATTATGTCGAGAAAGTTCACGGATCGGCAAAAGCATTATTACGGATTATCAATGATATTTTAGATTTTTCAAAAGTTGAAGCCGGTAAAATGAATATAGAAAAATTAGACTTTTCTATGTGCAGTTTAATAGAGCAACTGGCCTTATTAGATGTGATTAAGAAAAAAGATCGGGATGTTCAATTGGTTTTTGATGTGGATCCACTTGTTCCAAAATCGCTTAAAGGGGATGTGCTCCGTATTCATCAAATTATGCTTAATTTTCTTAGTAATGCCATTAAATTTACCCTGGTAGGGGAAATTGTATTGTCTATCCGAGTGCTTGAACAAGACGATGAAAATGTGACTCTGAAATTTATGGTGGAAGATACGGGTATCGGCATGCCCCAAGAAGTTGCCGATAAAATGTCAGAGCCCTTTGTACAGGCCGATACGTCTACCACTCGACGCTTTGGAGGTACCGGTCTGGGATTGGTGATTTGTAAACAATTGATTCAACTCATGGGCGGAAGCTTTCAATTTTTAAGCGAAGAAGGTAAAGGTACTCAGGCCTTTTTTATTCTCAAATTAGGTGTGGGGGATATTGAACCTAGTGTGCTGTCATCGGATATGAAAGCCTTGTTATTGGTTAATGACAAATCACTGCTCCAGTCAATTGATAATACCTTAACCGCAGCTGGAGCCAGTGTGATTGGGTTGCCGGAGTTAGACATTGAGTTTGATAATTTATCTGATTTTAACGTATTGCTGATTGATGATTCGTTTCCAGTATTGAAGGTGCGCGCACTATGTGATGAATTGAAACATCAGGAAAAACAAATCAAGGTAGTACTATTAAATAAACAAGATCATTTACCTGAAGAATTGAATAACGACTATGTACTGAATTTTAAAAAACCGGTGTATTTATCTGGTCTGATGGAAACTCTAGATAAAGTTAATAAGCCCGAAGCCGAACATGAGCTTTTTAATTTATCCTCATTATTGTTTGAAAAAATAGGTCGTCAAAATATCTTGCTGGCCGAAGATAACGAGTTGAATCAGGATATTATTATTGATCTCTTGGCTGATTGCGGTTCAAACGTGGATATTGCTAATAATGGAAAGGAAGCTCTAATTTTATTAAACAGTCGCTCATTTGATGTGGTGTTAATGGATATTCAAATGCCAGTAATGGATGGAATTGAAGCGACGCAAAAAATTCGTCAAAACCCTCGCTGGAAAAATATTCCTATTATCGCTTTAACCGCTAATGCCACTCAGAGTGATATAGAAGGAGGTATGGCCATTGGCATGAGTGAGTATTTGACCAAACCGATAATTCCAGAGGAATTGTTTGCAAGCTTGGCTCGCTGGTGCACATTGAAGCAGGAGGAAGAACTAATAACAGCAGTAAAGGAAACCTGTTTAACTGAAAAGCCCGATGAAATTCACGGCGTCCTTGGGCAAATTGAAACCTCTGCGGTTGAATTAAAAGGTCTAGATATTCAAGCTGGCCTTAAAACTTGTAATGGTAAAGAGAGCCTATTTAAAAAGCTGTTGGTTAAATTCACAGGTAAATATCAGGGTTTGCATGAGGAGGTTGTTCAGGCCCTAAATGGGGGTGATAGTATCAAAGCCAAGAGTATCGTTCATAACCTAACCGGAGTGTCAGCCAATATTGGTGCCTTGCAGTTGGCGGATGTGGCGAGAAAAATTGATGACGCCTTAGTCACAGAGATCCTCACAGGAGATTCGGCGCAAATAAAATTATTGAGCAATCATCTGCAGCAGGTGCATGTATCAATTGAACAATATTTGGCTAATGAGTGAACTCTGTTGGTTGTAATATACTCCGCAGGCACCGAACGTTAATCAGTCAGATGCCCGTGAGTTATTTATGTTTGGTACTTAGCCTTTGGTTATTGTGCTCGCAGGTATTCGTTGGTTTCTTTTCGAAAATCAGATAGAGATTTGTAAACTATAGCCCTAGCCCGGTTGAGAGACCCTAAAGGTTTGATGCCGTCTTTAGTGTTTTCCGGATTAAATTGGATTTCATCACAATCTAGCGGGTTGATCTGGTTTCCTTGTTCAATTTGGTTTATTTCAAGGCTGCCAATCTTGATTCTATCAAGGCTGCTCTGGGCCATTTCATCCCAGGTTTTGGTGTGTGTTTCTATGGCTTCAACATCGCTTAGGTCAGCGGGTCGAATGATGGCATTTAAATCATAGCAGGCAGTACCTGCTGTCAGCACACGCTTGATGTTATTTTCAAGTCCTCTATTTTGAGAAACCTCCTGTGTATTAAGTGATAGGTTTTCGCTATTGCTATCACTGCATTGAGACGGGCTCATTTCAAATTTAAAAACCGTGTCGTTAAAGGCATAGGGTGCTACACCAAAGAAGGATTTATGGAACACGGACTCAATTTCACTTTCATTTTGCAGGTTAACGAAACGGACACCCGCAACAATAATTTCGGGTATTTCGAAGATGGAGAGCGATGAGTCATTAACACACTGAGCCACCGCCAAAACTCTCTGGTTAAAATCATAAATGGGGCCAAATATGGAGCTTAAAAAGCCTTCACTACTATCTTGATTATCAGGAATGATGTTGATGCAATTAGCCACTCGGGCCACCTTAACTAGATTGGTGAATTGCTCGGCGTTATCGGTGGGGAATGTTTGTGAAGAAAGCATGACAAAATCCTGAGTGTGTTCGGTGGAGGTTACTTTTATAGCACTACCACGAACATCCTTTATTGAATCTTGCTGTGGAGTATTAGAAGCGCTGGAAAAACGTACCACCGAATCATGGGTGGCAGGGCTTCCTAAGAAGGATCCCGCAGGAAATACATTGTTTTCTTCAATTTTAAAAGAAGCGTTTACACATTGGTGCCCCTTTGGGTGGGCATCCCTCAAAATTCGATACTGTTGAGTGCCGTTGGTAATTTCCTCATCTAGTGATGTTATCAACACTGAACTGTCATCAATAACATAGGTGCCCAGCATTAACTTACCAAGTTGATCTACCGCTTGTTGAATGACTTGTAGTTCGTGCTGTTTATTATCATTGATCCAGGACTCTCCCAAATCTTCGCGTATGGTTAAATCCTCTTCGGTTATACGGTAGATCTTATCTTGTAAAAATAAGCTATCCAACTCCTGCCTGAGTTCAGTTTGGGCAATGTCAGCAAGGCTAGTTTGGGTGGCTAACACTAGGGCAGTGCTGGCAACTATCTTAGAGAGGTTCATAGAATATCCTTTTTGAAAAATTGAATTTTTTCCGATTTGTCAGTCATGTTTGAATTATTCCGGTACTTTAATTGTAGTCAATAATATTGTGCGCAACATAAAGAAGTGAAGATGCCAGAGAGTGAGCTGAATTTAAACTGTTTAATTGTAAATTTATGCATTAGTCGCCAGATTAATTTTTTGTCCAGAAATGGTATTGATAATTAATGAAATTCCAATTGCCTAAGAAAATGACTGAAGGTTTTTCGGATAAATTAAAGGCTAAATTTTGGTGGCGTCAAGAGTCTAATGAAGCTTCATTGGTTTAGATGAATTTATCGCTTACTGCCTGAAGGCTAGGCCTTGTGATGTTTTAAAATGTTTTTCCTAATGATAAAAACGTGAAATATCAGATTTACTATTTGTGCAGTTGATTTCTGTTTCTAGATGTAACTCAGACAGGGCGCGGTGGGGTGGGAGTTTGCACTCGGTTATTAGAGTCTAGAATTTCAAGGCTATGTGGCTTGTGATTTAAAATAATAAGCAGGTTTTTCGTAAAGTCCATTAGTACAATGTCAATTGCAACCCTTTCACTGTTATCCCTTCGGAACTTTAGTGCAAGCCTCACCAATTCCAATTAGACGGCTCTTGCCACAAGCGTATTGACTTCATGTTTTTAAAAAATAATCTTAAAAAAATTTAACTAAACATAATAAACGGTTTTATTTCCCATAGCTTTCTGGCATCGTGCCCTCCTTTAAAACTATAGGCATCTTAAATGCCGGTTGTTTTTTAGAGAAGGTGAAGTAATCGAAAGTATTGGGAGGCAGTGAATTGCTTAATGAATTATTTCGACAAAAAAGAAAAAGTCTTTAACTTGTTAGGCAGTTCAAGCTTTATCTTTATCTCTAAAACTAAAACTCAGTTTTAGAGATAAAAAGACTGTGTTTAATCTGTCATTAAATTGCCATTTAAATGGGTCAGAATAATGATGAAATATAAATAAAACTAATAGTACAAAATCAGTAAGAAAATAAACTACCGACTTAAAGGATTAATTAATGAAACTCTCAAAATTAGTTGCCAGTGGTGCGCTGCTACTTGCAACACAGGCTAGCTTTGCCACAGTTGAGCAAGCCGAGCTGCGAGACACTCTCGATGCTTTATATGTACAAGATAAAGTAGCTTCAATTACTGAAAGTGACTTAACGATCCGTGAAGATCTGGGTGAAAGTTGGCTTAATGGCAGTAAAGAAGCCGAACTGGAAGCGGTGAGAGATATCATTGGCCAGCTAGGCAAGCTCCAGTTAGGCACATATGTCGTTGACGATAGCCCTGCACTTCTTACTAACATGAGCGAAGAAATTACCAGCGGCCGTCAGGATTACTATATTCTGCGTGATGCTCATCCTAAGGCGCACCAATGTGTAAATGCATCTTTTACAGTTGAGGAAAACAATTTCTTTCCATCTGGTTTTTTGGGTGACGCCAACATACAGCATGATGCTATTGTACGTTTTTCAAGCTCTAATCCAACTCCTGGAAGTGATGCTGTTAACGGAGTACGAGGCGCTGCCGTTAAAGTGCTGATGGGGGATCAAACTCATGACTTCGTGATGCAGACCGAACCCCATTTCCCTACTGATAACGTAGAAGAATTTTCAAACCTGATTAAAGTGGGCCGTACACGTAACTGTTTGAGCATCGTCCCTGATCCAGATAACCAATCTCCTTTTGGCCCTCTGTTTGATTTTGCTTACCAGCTTGCCAAGTCTACTCAGTGCCTAATTCAATCTGACTTTAACTTGCTTGACCTGCCGGCAACCGTCGCCTCTATTATGCGTTTTCAAGAAGGGTTTGAGGACAGTCCTATCAAGTCGGCATTTGACTTCGATTATTTCAGTGTTACGCCTTACGCTTATGAGGATATTGTTTTCAAATATGAAGTATCGCCAGCGACCTGTAACGAACCTAATGCTGAAGACAAATCATTCACCACCGCAGAAGCGGCTGATAGTGATGGTCTTGAAAATAACATTCAGCGGGTATTGGGTGCTGGCTCGGCTTGCTTTGACTTAAATGTTGTAGCCCGTCCTACTGATATTTCAGACAAGGACGCCATTGAAACTTTAATTACTACCTGGGATGAGAAGTCTTCACAAATTCTCGAGCGTGTTAAAGTTGCTTCTATTGTGGTTCCTCAATTGACTACTGGCACTGAAATTTCTTCTTTAGCCTGTGATGAAATGCGCAATAATAACGGTCGTAATGCCGATGGTTTCAAGCCATTGGGTTCAGTTAGCCGCGGCCGTATTCCAATATACGATCGTTTATCTGCATTTCGTCTGGAAACAAACCAACACCTTCGTGACATGAACCAGTAAATTATCTCGAATGATATAAAGCCCTAAGGCGATTCGCCGCCTTGGGGCTTTATATCTAATGAAGTCTAATTTTTAATCCTGCCTGAAACTCCTTTTATTCTTGAGCGAAAATTTAATTCGTTAATTTAAGTAATGAAAATACAGTGCTGTTTTCTGGAGTAGACTTTGGCGGATCCAAGTCTCTGATTGGTGAGGAAACTAAAAGCATACTTATAAAAGGCTCTAACGTTAAAAAACGATTAAAGTGAAAGTAAAATAAATAGAACTTAACATTTAGTTGAATGTGATTAAGCGGTGAATTTATTGAAATCGGATTCTTGTTTTCATTTGTTAACTGGGTCAGTACTTTGTGGACTGGAAATTATATTGTGTGCACTCTAAATGTAATGTGAAGATGCCAAGGGATGACTTGAAATCAAACCGTTTAATGATTTAGTTTTTATTGGTCGTTAATTTTTTATTCTTAAATTTGTTGTGGTGGGTGGTTTTCCTCAAGGCGGATTTTAGGTGGGGGGGGTGAAAGGTGGCGGCGTGTCTTTGCTTAATTTCATTTGGAAATAAAGGTGGAATGGTACTGGATCGTATTGTTTTACACCTCATTTCAGCCTAATTAGATTTGGTTTGGCGCTCGGTGTTTCAAGGTGGTTATAGAAGCCACTTAACTCTCTCTAGATTGTATGGGTGTTTGATGGAATTATACTAGATTAGTTCGTGTTTTTTCTACGGCTAAACGTTGTAATAAATGGTTTGGAATAGAATAGTTCGTTAAAATATTTTTAGTCCATAAGTATAATTAGTCTAGTTAAACTTGACTGTTCGTTTAAGGATTAAATTAGTACCTGCTTGGCATAAAATACACAAATTCGTTCATGCTCTAAAGTAAAGGTGAAATACCTATGCCCCTTCATAGTTTCAATTGTAAAAATTTAAGATGTGATTTTCTACTGAAAATTCATTAAGTGCCGGCAACAATCGACTGTTAATACTTTTTAATAAATAAATTTATTTCAATATAATAAATGGTTTTATTTTTATACGTTTTCTGGCATCGTTCCTCCCCTTATCAAAAGAAAAGGCACTTTGAGTGCCTGTTGTTTTTTTTGAGGGGATTAAAGGGCATTGAAGAGTTGTGCCGTGCAGAATAAATAATATCGACAAAAAATGATAAGGAATTGTTTTTAAGTTATTAGAAAACTTTATATTTCATATTTAGGGCTAATGGAATGATGTCGACTGCCATTTAAATACACCAATGATGATGTATTTTAAAAATAAACTAAACGACTGAAGGGTTATTTAATGAAATTCTCAAAATTAGTTGCCAGCAGCGCGCTGCTGTTTTCAGCGCAGGCCAGTTTTGCCACCGTTGAGCAGGCAGAGCTACGAGATACACTCGATGTTTTATATGTACAAGATAAAGTAGCTTCCATTACTGGAAGTGACTTAACCATTCGTAAAGATTTAGGTGAAAGCTGGCTTAATGGCAGAAAAGCAGACGAATTAGAAGCAGTGAGAGATATCATTGGCCAGCTAGGCAAGCTTCAGTTAGGCACGTATGTTGTGGATGAAAGCCCTGCACTGACCACTAATATAAGCGAAGAAATTACCAGTGGCCGTCAAGATTATTATATCTTGCGTGACGCTCATCCTAAGGCGCACCAATGTGTAAATGCATCCTTCACCGTTGAGGAGAATGATTTTTTCCCATCCGGTTTTTTGGGTGACGGTAACATACAGCATGATGCTATCGTACGTTTTTCAAGTTCTAACCCTACTCCAGAGAGTGATGCTGTTAATGGGGTGCGAGGTGCCGCTATTAAAGTGTTAATGGGTGATCAGACTCACGACTTTCTTATGCAGACGGACCCCGAGTTTCCTACCGACAACGTTTATCAATTTGCCAACTTAATTAAAGTAGGCCGTACCCTTAATTGTCTAGATATTGTCTCTGATCCAGATAATGGGGGTCTCCTTGACTATGCTTATCAGCTTGCTGAGGCCACTGAATGTCTAATAGAATCGGATTTTAATTTGTTAGACTTGCCTGAAACAGTTGCCTCTATTCAGCGCTTCCAAGAAGGATTTGCGAACAGCCCGATCAAGTCGGCATTTGACTTCGACTACTTCAGCGTAACGCCTTACGCTTATGAAGATATCGTTTTCAAATATGAAGTATCACCTGCAATCTGTAGTGAAGCTAACATTGAAGATAAGTCATTCACCGAAGAAGAAGCGGCTGATAGTGATGGCCTAGAAAAAAATATCCAACGGGTACTGGGCGCCGGTGCGGCTTGTTTTGACTTGAATGTTGTGGCCCGCCCTACTGATATTTCAGACAGGGACGCCATTGAAACTCACCTTACAACCTGGGATGAGAAGTCTTCACAAACTCTTGAACGTGTGAAAGTAGCTTCTATCGTGGTGCCTAAATTGGTTTCTGGTACTGAAATATCTTCTCTAGCATGTGACGAAATGCGCAATAACAACGGTCGTAACGCAGATGGTTTCAAACCACTAGGCTCTATCAGCCGTAGCCGTATTCCAATATATGATCGTTTGTCTGCCTTTCGTCTGGAAACAAACCAACACCTTCGTGACATGAATCAGTAAGAAATTTCGAATTGTTTAAAAGACCCAAGGAGGTTCGCCACCTTGGGGCTTTTAAATCTACTAGTGTCTGATTTTTAATCCTTTCTAAAACCTCTTTAACTCTCAAGCGTATTTCCCAAAACCTATTGAAAAATATAAATGTGATATTGCCTTTTTAATTAATCCGGAGGTTGATTGTATGTTTATAGAGCGGTCCTAATGTTAAAGAGGGGGGGACGAAAACGAAGCCATTAGGTCATTTTAATTATTTGCTAAGAGTACTTTATTAAATCTGAAGCGCGATCTAATATGCTCGGCTTATTTTAAGTGATTGATTTGGATGCTAGATGATTAAGGTGCGTTATATTGTATTGCTGGTTTCCAGTTTCTTAAGTGCTAACTCTCTATGGTCAGCGCAGAAGGTTAATACAACAATAGAAGCTTCAACTGGAGGAAAAAATAGCCTTGAACACACTATTCCTCTAACGGTCGCCAATCTTAAGGGTCATGAAACCCTTTATGATGAAGGTTGGTTTATTATTACCTCCAGCCAAAAAGCGCTGCAATACGCAAGACAACACAGTATTGACTCTTCAGCTCAAGCTATTCAAAAGCTTAGTGAATCTATTAAATATCGTTCAGATAATTACACCACTAATCTCGATACAAATCTGTCAGCCTCTGTGAAAAGTGGTAAGAATATTTATAAATCAGGCAGCGAAAATAGTCATAAAATCCTTTCATTAACTGATGGTCTGGCCCAAAAACAATGGTCCTTCAGTAAAGCTAGTGCACAAAATGCCTGGAAGGACTTGATTACCGGTTATATATATTTGGATAAAAATACAGAGCCTAGCCTTAATGCTTTAAGCGCTATTCCCGCAAATTATACTGATAACATTAAAAGTGATCACCGGCAGTTGTTTGAAAAGTTTCAATATTTACGTGAGAAAAGTACCACGAATATAAAAGCCCAATGGAATGGTGCCTTGGTGGATGCCCAAACCCAATTTAAAAATGCTTATATAGAATCAGCAGAAAATAATAATTCATTGTCTGCCCTAGGTACTTTGATGTGGGGTTACATGAAAGGCTTTTACCTTGGGCTATTTAAACCTGCAGCGAATACCAGTTGGCAGGCCAGTAAGTATTCGGCAACGGTGGCAGGTGAGCTTGTATTTTTACCCATCGCCAGTGGTTATATCCTCACTAAAAATACCCTGCGATCCAGTGGCTTGGTGCTTTATTATTCGGGTAAGGCAGGCATAGAAGTATTATCTCCCAGTTTAAAGAGCGGCTTTCATGCGAGCCTGGCGCTATTGTCGGCGGGTACCATTCCGCTTACCTATGTGGGCGGCACAACACTGGGGTTGCTTAATCAAACCGCCTCCACAGTGGCTGCGCCCGTGGCGGCAACAGGGCAGGGTGTTGCTGTGGGCATAGCCGATACCCTTCAATATGGAGCCTTGGTTACTTTTGATGTAATCAAAGGCACAACCAAAGTATTTGTAAATCAAATACAATCGGGCGTGGTGTTGGGTTATAACGCGCTTACCGCCATACCCAGTCACTTGTTGTTAGGCACGACTAACTCGGTAGTATTTTTATTTTACGATGGCCCCCGGCTAACCTTGGCCACTATTAAGGGGCAGGTTATTTATAACGGTAAAGATTTACAGCCAGGCGCCTTGCCGGTAGGCAGTGTTATTAATCTAAAAGCACTTACTCAGCAGGGGCAGGTAGAACTACAGGTGATTTCTGAGGATCCTGAGATTATTAATCAAGTATTAACTGAAATGCCTAAGGATTTAAAAAAATAATGAAGGCTACCTCTCTATATCTATTACGTTTCCAAGCAATGTTTTTGTCCCTTGTGTTATTGAGCGCCTGTGCCACACAGCCAGATCAGGACCCGTTAAAGAACACAAAGCACCTAGTTAAAACCGGGCACAAAACGCTCTATGAAAATGGCGCATTCCATGTCCCCAATACCACCGTACGGTTAATACCAGCGGGTCCGGGTGCCTTTGAATTAGCCGCAGAATTGGTCGGTGTTCGCGCTAGGCAATCTCTAAACACCTCAATTAGCAATGCCGCGCAATCATTTTCAGTGGTGAGTGTGGGTACACAAAAGACCTATCACTTAAGTGAAAATATTTATGAGGGAGGACATGAGTTTTCTAGCTGGGTTCGAAAACATTCGCGACCGGGGTCAGTTTTATTAATGAGCCGCGCAGCTCCCGATGCCAAATACATTATTGGTGAATCTTGGGAGAAAGCTAAAAAATTGTCCGCCTTTTTAGCTGACGGTGGTGATTACGTGGTTAAAAACTCAGGAGCGGTAGCCAAAGATATAAACCGAGAGGGCACATTGGGCAGCCGTAATTTGTTTAATAATAGTAAGAAATTGGCGGCCTCTAATATCAGTAATGGGGTTAACAGAGCTTCCAATACTCTTCAGCAAGGGCAGGAAGCGTTTATAAGCGGATACCTAGCCCTGCCCGATAACTTAGCCAAAAGCCGTAAGGCAATGAATGTAAAAAATAGCTGGCAAGAATATTCAGCGTTGTCTCAATCGAGTCATGAGTGGCGACAGCAGACATCGGATAAATTGGCCTTTTATGTAAAAGACAGTCGCAATCACTACTTTTCAAACGTTGCCAGCTCTTTTAATCGCAGTAAGGAAGAATTAGACGGTGCCTCTGAAACCGGCAGCCTAGCTGTTTTGAAATCTTTGGGCTGGGCTCTGCATGGTGTGTTTTGGCAGGGAATGATGAAGCCAGCAGCTCAATTATCGGCAGGGTCTTTAGGGTATGTGGCGGTTGACGGTGTGGTTTACCCTGTGGTATTGGTGGGACAAGGCGCAGCGTCCCTAGCCGAACTTGCGGTTAAGGTAAGCTGGAACAGTTCAAAAATGGCTTACGATTTTGTAGCACCTACCACTAAAGCTGCTTTGGCAGGGTTGCTGGCCACAGTGCAGGTAACTGCAGGAGCCTTAACAGGTGGGGTGATTATAACAGGCGGCACCAGTGCGGCGGCGCTTGGTTATACTGGTATTCAATTAGCATCTGCAACGGTGGCCAGTGGCGGGTATGTGCTGGGTAAGGGTATTAAATATATTGGTGTTCCGGTGGCCGCATCTGGTGTAGTGATCAGTGGTAGCGCGGTAGGGGTGGCCGTGGCCACGGCGGAACTAGGGTCGGCTGCCGTAGTAGGCGCGGGTGGTGAAGTGGTGGCGGCTACTTCACAGTTGGCCGCCGCAACCACAGGTGGTGTGACGCTTGCCGTAGGCACAACGGCCTCGGTAGTAGTAGGGGCCAGCTATGGCGTATATGAATTGTCTAAAGCGGTAGTAGTGCCTACTGGGTTTACGCTGGGTTCAGGGGTGGTATTGGGCTATGGCTCGCTTTCGCAATTGGCGGCTCACAGTGTACTGGCTGTGTCGGATGCTTCTTATATGGTGCTCTCCATGGAAGGGCCAAACTGGGTACTTTACAGTGTGAAAGGCTTGCTGGGAGAAGGTGAAGAATTAGTGCCGGGTGCTGTGCTTAATTTGGAAGCGATGCAAAATCAGGGGGAAGAATTTAAAAAGTTGCCAATCTCACAAATTGAGATGGATAAAGTAATCGAAGCATTGCCTCAAAACGAATCGGTTAAATAAGCTGGTATTTAGGGGAAAGGGGGTCTCACCGAAAAAGTGAGCCCCAATCATGCTATTCGCCGCTAGGGTTTTCGCTTACTGCTTCTTCTGCTTTATTTTGCTCTTCCAGGGCCATTTCAGCTCGTTTGGCCTTGGAGATATATTTAGGCTTATTGCCGGGATTCATTCGGGCCTTGGCCTTTTTGACCTTGGTATTGAATATGTCGAAAATCTTCTTTTTTCGGTTCATGGCTTGCTCGGGTATTAACGCTATACGATGGGCGAATTGTAATGACTGAGCGCGCAATGGCAAGGGGCAGATGTATCAGAACCCGTTTCCTCATAATGAATTCAGAGGTTCTCAAACCGTGTGGCCTAAAATAGGTCGATGGAGTCTGACACTTGTCGAGATTTTAAAGCTCCTGACTCAATAAGATCATGATAATTGAATATCTGGTTGCGCCCATGTTCCTTGGCATAATACAAGGCGCGGTCGGCTTGCTCTAACAGGCTGGCCGAGTGGCACTCTGGGTCAATTTGGGTCATGCCTATGCTTACGGTCACCTTTCCCACCTGAGGGAAGTTGTATTGTTCTAAATCTTTACGAAAGCGCTCGAATGTTTTGGTGGCTTCCTCTTTGGATATATTGAGCAGAAATACAATGAATTCCTCCCCGCCAAAACGAAAAAGCAGATCGGAATTGCGGAATACTTTTCTTAATAAACCAGCAAAAAGCAATAACACCTCGTCGCCAAAGATATGACCGAAGTTATCGTTAATTTTTTTGAAGTGATCAATATCCAGAATACCAATCCAATGGCTGGTGCCTTCATTACAGTGTCTGTGTTCCTTTTTAACAATAATACCTTCGTTAATATCCTTGTTGGCGTCTGAATAAAAATCTTCCATGTGGGCGTCAAATGTCTTTCGATTTAAAAGCCCGGTGAGAGCATCGTGTTCGTTGTCGTATAGTACTTCTAAAAATTTCACATAAATGTGTATAAAGCCCTTAATGAGGCTTTGTGTATGCTCTAAAATTTGATCGGCGTAAAAATCCAGTAACCCAACCACCTCATGATTAATGATAATGGGGAACAAGCCTCTTTGACTGCTCCCTGAATGGCTAAATATAATTTTAGCGCTTTGTATGCATTGGCTAATGATCTTGTCGGAATGCACATAGGCGGCGCCATTTTCATGGGTAATGGCGGTTAGGTGATTTTTGTAGGCCTGTTGGGGTCGAGATAATGCCACCTCTAGATATGGGTCATCCTGATGGCGGGGTTTATGTAATATCACCAGGGCCTGAAATTCGGTGAAATCGGCCAGGCTTTGCAAGAAAACCTTTTCCAGCTCGCGCTTATTGCGTTCTTCCACCAGCTGACCCACTGAGTCTAAAACCTTTAGATGGTCATTCTCCATGAAGGCTCCAATAGGGGTTGTAAATGCAAAATGCTATTACTGATTAAGTGTAGTGCCTTAACACGGCTTTTCATGAGCTAACTTCACTCAATGGTAAATACAGAGATTAATGCTTCCGCTTACCCGTTTTTAATCTGTTTCCTATAAAACCCTTGACCTTAGAGTATACTCTAAGGTCTAAGCTTGGTTTATTGATTGAATCAGGAGGGATTATGAAAATAGGTGAATTATCCAAGCGTTCTGGACTGTCGGCGCACACCCTTAGGTTTTATGAAAAACAGGGGCTCATACAAGCCAGTAACCGCAGCGAAAGTAACTATCGCATTTACAATAGCAGTGATTTGGCCACCGCCAAGTTTATCAAGCGCAGCCGCAGCATGGGGTTTAGCTTGGAAGAGGTGGAGGTGTTTTTATCCATTCGTGCCGACAAACCCGCCCATATATGCCGCGACGCCAAGGACATTGCCCAGCAGAAAATAAAAGATGTGCAGATAAAAATTGAGGAAATGCAGCAGGTGTTGGTGGCCCTGCATAAACTCAGCGATGCCTGTTGTGGTGGCAGCGAAAGCGCCGAATTTTGCACTATCATCGAAGCCTTGGAAGACTCAGAAGCTGCTGTAAGAACGCAGTCGAATATTAGTCAGGAGGCTCAGGCATGAACGAATTCATTAATAACTTCATTGATTTGTTTACCGAATCGGCTCCATTTTTACTCATGGGGCTGTTATTGGCCGGCATCATACGCCAGCTTATTCCCGATAGTTGGATCAATAAAACGCTAGGCAAAGACAGCTCGGTGATAACCGCTGCCTTAATTGGTACGCCCTTGCCCTTATGTTCTTGCTCTGTGATTCCGGCTGCCATGGGGATCCGCCGAGCAGGTGCTAGTAAGGCCAGTACCGCAAGCTTCATGGTGGCCACTCCAGAAACAGGGTTGGATTCAGTAGGGGTGACGCTGGCACTAATGGGTCCAGTGATGGCTATTGCTCGTCCTATCTCTGCCATTTCCTCTGCCATTGTGGCGGGTTTACTGGTGCGCAAATTTGATGTGGAAACGCCTCCCAAACAAGAAGAAGTGAAGTCCTGTTGCAAAGGGGGCAGTAAAACTCCACCCAAGGGTGCCCTTGAAAAAGCCCGTGTGGTATTGCAATACGGCTATGGCAAGTTGTTGGCCGATTTTATGGGCTGGTTATTGGTGGGCTTGTTTTTTGCTGCGCTTATTCAAACCTTTGTGCCACCCACATTATTAAGCCAGTACGGTAGCGGTGTTTTGGCCATGGTGTTGGTGATATTGGTGTCGATTCCCATGTATATTTGTGCCACTGCTTCAACCCCTATCGCAGCAGGCTTAATGCTGTCGGGCATTTCACCTGGAGCGGCGTTGGTCTTCATGTTAGCCGGACCAGCGACCAATATTGCCACGCTAATGGTGGTGAAAAATGAACTGGGGCCACGCTCCTTAATCGCTTATTTAAGTGGGGTGATTATTACCGCGCTGGTGATGGGCTTGTCATTAGATTTTATCTTAGAGACTTTTGACATCACCATTACCGTGAGCCAGGGTGAACACGGAGACATGACCAATGCCTTATATATGGTCTCGGCGGTTATTTTGGCCAGTTTAATGGCTTATCAATACGGGAATAAATTCAAATCCAAATTTGAATCCCGTAAAATAAAGACATTATAAACGTCCGTTAAAAGGTAGTAGTTGTCGTTATGGAATTAGTGGAAATTAACAAAGGTCGTTATCGCAAGCATTTAAACATAGTGATTGCGCTGGTGATTGTGGGCTTGATGGGGTTAGCCCTGTTATTTGGTCAGAGTTTAATCGTCTTGTTATCAAGCCCTCAGGAAGATAATTTTATCTTTAATATAGTAGGCGTCGCGATGGCGGCTGTTATTTGTCTCTTTGTGATTTGGTCAGTACGAGGCCATCAATTTATGAATGAAGTGGTGTACGTTTGGCACTTAAAGCAGGGGCTTAATCAAATTTATCGTAAAAATACCAAGATAGAAAAGGCCGCGTTTGATGAGGATAATGAAACCGCCATGGTGATTTTGAATTATTATTACCATGCCTCTAGGCAGCTTTATCAGCTGGACGATAACACTATTACCTTGGAATCTTTGCAGGAGCGAGTTGATAAATTACAACAAGCCATGGATGTTAAAAACCTTAACCCTAAACCCAGTGATTACTCTGCAGCTATGTTGAAAGGTTTTTAGCTTCACTAGGTATTTGGCAGGTGTGTTTTGTGAATAACGGTAGGGCACTTTTTTATTAAAGAAGTGTCCATGGTAGCGGGTATTACATTCATCACGCGGCCAGAACCTATCATGAACTTGCAAAACATAGATTTAAAACTTCTGGTTTTTCTAGATGCCTTGCTGGATGAAAAGAGCGTAAGCCGTGCTGCGGCCAAGGTGTGTATCTCTCAGCCCGCCATGAGCAATGCCCTAAATAAATTACGGTTGTTGCTCGATGACCCATTGCTGGTGCGCTCGGCCAAGTGCATGACCCCCACTCATAAGGCCATGCTTATTCACGCTCCTCTTAAAAGTGCCTTAAATCAGCTAGGGCAAACATTCTCGCAGTTGGAAACATTTGATCCGGCCAACGCTACCCGCACCTTTACCATTTCTCTTACCGATTACGCCAGCAGTGTGCTCCTGCCTGAGCTTATATCCTTGGTTAAAGCGCAAGCGCCCAACTGTTGCTTTAGAATTCTAGATGACACCATTGGCTTGGATCAATTGCAGCAAACCGGTGTTGATATTGCCATAAACTCGTTTGGCCCCTTGCCCGATAGTTTTTATGAAAAAAAACTGTGGCAAGAACAATACAGTGTGATCAGTCGGCTTCACCATCCGGTAATAGGTAAGTCACTTAGCCTTGAAACTTATCTAGAACTTGAGCATATTTTATTTATTAAATCTGGTGTGGGGCCGGGCACGGTAGATGTGGCTTTAGCCAATACCGAGCACCGTCGTAAGATCGCAGTACAGACCAAGCATTTTCATTTGGCGCCGAAATTGGTACAAGACAGCGATATGGTCGCCACCATTCCCAGCAAGCTGGCTTTGCATTTTAAAAAACATTATCAAATTGATGTGTATGAGCCACCACTGCCACTACCAGATTTTTATTATTCTATGGTGTGGAGCTCGGTGGCCCAGCATGATCCAGCAGTTAAATGGTTGCGCCAAAAAATATTGGAAGTAACGCAAGCAAGTTAACCCTGTACTCCGCTATTTTTGATCTAAAAGAAACATGTGGGAATGCTTCATATCGAAAATAGAATTGCGAGTAGGAATCATCTTTTTATATTCAGGGTCATTATTAATGTCCTTAAATACTTTGTCGTGGGCCATGGTCCATAAATTAGCTAAATCTGGTTTTGAATCGCCAGAATACACGGCAGCCACATTAAAACCGTGGATACGCACTAGGCCGTGGCGGGCAGCGATGGGCGCGACCTTGTCAAAATAACTCTCTGCATCTTGTATGCTTTTACCATCTTGCAAGATAAGTAAATCCACAAAGAAATTGTTTTGCGCTTGCTTGGCAAAGCTAGGCATGGAAACAATCCCTGCCATCAGTAATATCATCATGGAATTAAACATAGTATTGGTTTTCATATTGCTCTCCTGTTTGTAAGCCTGATCACTATAGTGCCTGGCACAGGGCTGCACGAATCACAGGGTTTGATAACGAATATCAGGGTCAATGATAGTCATTAGGGGAACTTAGTGAGGGTGATGAATCATTAGGAACTGTAATTTGGACTATTCTTAAAGGGGTAAAACTAGCCTTAGGAGGAGATACAATGGACCAAGTTATACTGCCTGCCCCTAAGGTGATGCTGTTTGATTGGCACGGCACCTTAGTAGATACCCACCAGGCCATGTATCAAGCCATTGAAGAAATGTTGCCGCAGCTAGAAGAGCTCGATCTAGTGCGTCATATCTTGCCTGATGATCAGGCCAAGAGTGATGCCGATGAAAAGCTGGTGCATTACATTCGCATCTTTCGTCACTTACACCCAAGGGTGTTAGCAGAGCAGCGCATCTCGCGCACTGATATTTTTGATGCCTTATTTGGTGATAACCCGCAAGCCAATGACATTGCCCATAAGGCTTATAATCTGGCTTATGCTCGCTTTGCTGGCACTGTATTGCCGTTTCAAGAGGGCATGTATGAGTTTTTAATGTATCTAAAAAATCTTGGCGTAAAGCTGGGGGTAGTGACTAATCGCAGTCGTGAGTTTTTAGATCAGGAATTAAGCCTAGTAGATGGTGGGCGTTGGCAGGATATTTTTGAAGTGACCCTATGTGGTAACGAGGCCATTCGTTATAAGCCAGCACCTGATTGTTTATTGCAAGCCTCAGAGGCTCTAAATGAAGTAGTAGATGAACACGTTTGGTATGTGGGAGACAGCGTGACCGATATGGTCACGGCTCGCAAAGCGGGCAATACCTCCATTTTTTATAATGGCGCCCGCTGGGCCGATGATTGGTTTACGCACATGTTTAGTGAGCAAGATGCACCTCGCTATAAACTGGATGCCATCGTTTCAGATTTTGATCACCTGCTGGATTTGGTCGACTCCAGTATTAAGCATTCTAACTTACAAAGTATTTTTAATCTTAGTGTAAAGCGCCCTCAGCGCCTAGCCAAACACTCGCCGCCACCAACGCGAACCGAACCCGATTGGCACCCAGCCTTGGCAAATTTAACTTACCCTTCTGTCATTTTATTTGATTGGCATGCCACTCTAGTAGACACCCTAGATGCCATGTACCACGCCGTAGATGACATGCTTAAAGAATTGCGCAACCTGGGTTTATTAGAGCACTTAGTAAAAAGTGCCACCTGTAAATCACCGGAAGACGTGAAGCTAGTAGAATATGTAAGAGATAACTTAAGTTTGCACCCTAAGATTAAATTAGACAGAAAAATTTCCCGCACCGATATTTTTGAAGTGTTATTTGGTGATAACGAAGACGCCAAAAAAGAAGCACATAAAGGTTTTACCGAACATTATCGTAAATACTTTGGTACTGCCTTGCCGTTTGAACCCAAAGTGCGTGATGTTTTATTAGGGTTGAAAAATCTGGGTTTTACCCTTGGCGTCATTACCAATCGGGACCGAGAATTTTACATGCATGAACTGGGTGACGTAGACGGCAGTGACTGGAGTGATTTATTTGTAACCCATGTGTGTGGCGATGATACCGAAAGACGCAAACCCCATACCGATCAAATTATTAAAGCTTGTGATAATTTAGGGTGTGAATTAGGAAAAAACGTATGGTACGTGGGAGATAGCACCACAGATGTGATTGCAGCGAAATCAGCGGGTATTACCAGTGTGTTTTTTAACGGTGCATTGTGGGATTTACCCTGGCTTAATAAAATTTTTCCAGGCAATGAGCGTTACCCGAATAAGCCTGATGTAGTGGTAAATGATTTTTCTGAATTTTGGGCAATGGTACTGGCTTGTCGGAAGCGTAAAAATAAAAAATAATTTTGTGAAAAGGAATGTGCACTTAATATGGATAAATTGCGGCGCGACAGCATTGACGAAGACGATTACACCATAGTGGATTACGGTTGGGATGATCACATGGAAGGGCTTGCAAAAAGTGATAACCCTTATGCGGTGAATAATTGGAAATATTATGATTGGGAAAAGGGTTGGTTAATGGCGGATAACGCAGATATGGCTGAAGACGGTTAAATAGGCATTACTTTACATACCTCATCCTTGAGAAATCTAAAATCCGATAGGGGCTTTATCCTTTGTTTAGATTAAAGGGTTTAGATCAAAGGGTTTAAATTAAAGAGCCAATATTAAGATTCAAAGTCTAAAGAGTCTCATGTAATTTCTGCGCGGTTCTGCCAGCCAACGCCACATCAACGTTATAATCCTGCAGGTTAAGTGCCTGACTTAATTTATCCAGACAAAATACTATCCTTTCAATATTGGCATTTGGCCCCATTAAACCAATGCGCCATACCTTGCCCGCTAAGGTGCCCAAGCCTGCTCCAATTTCCAAATTGTGCTCATTTAGTAAATAGCTGCGTACCGCGGCTTCATCTATTCCTGCTGGAACATTCACTGTATTTAATTGCGGAAGCCGATGCGCTTTGTCTACTAGCATGGAAAGCCCCATAGACTCTAAACCCGCTACCAAAGCCAAGTGTGCATTTTTATGGCGGCTCCAACTATTTTCTAGGCCTTCATTTAATAATAAACGCAAAGATTCATGTAACGCATATAGGGCATTAACCGGAGCAGTATGGTGATAACTGCGGGCAGCTCCTGGCTTTGATTTATCCCCCCAGTAGGCCATCACCAGTTTTTTATCTAAAAACCAGCTGGTCACTTGTGTCGTGCGTTTATTAATGGCGTCGATGGCTTCTTGGCTAAAAGTCACGGGGGACAAACCGGGCACACAAGCCATGCATTTTTGGCTGCCCGAATAAGCAGCGTCTATGCCCCAGTCGTCTACGTTTACTTCTATGCCAGCAAGGGAGGTAACTAAGTCTACTATGGTGAGTGTATTGCGAGACTTGGCCAGTTTACAGATGGCTTGGGCGTCGCTTAATACGCCGGTTGACGTTTCTGCATGAACAAATGCCACCGCTTTAGCGTTGGGATTTTCATCCAATGCTTTTTCAACTTGTGCCGGAGTAATGGCTTCGCCCCAGGGAGATTCCACCACCACAGGAATACCGCCAAAGCGCCTCACGTTTTCAAGCATACGCCCGCCAAAGACGCCGTTTATGCAAACTATTACGGTGTCGCCACTTTCAATTAAATTGGCAAAACAAGACTCCATGCCCGCTGAGCCCGGTGCCGATACCGGCATGGTGAGCTGGTTTTGGGTATTGAATGTTTTTTGCAACATGGTTTTAATTTCATCCATCAAGATGATGAACGATGGGTCTAGGTGGCCCACAGTGGGCGCGCCCAGAGCGGTTAGTACCGATTGAGGTACATTGGTGGGCCCTGGGCCCATGAGGATGCGAATAGGGGGGACAAAACGGTCAAACATAAACACATCCTTTAATGACAAGAGTGGCGGTAACAAGACTCATTAAAGTGTAGTGCTAGTTGCTGAAAAAGGCTGGTTTAGACTAAAAATTATTGAAAGGTTAAACAAAGCACTGGCCCAACAAAGTGGGGCAGTGCTTTTGGGGTTAGTTGACCAAATGGGTGCGGCGGCTGCTGGTAACGGTCATGGCGCGCTTAATTAAGAAGCCAAACAACTTCACCGGCCAAGACCGTGGAATAAGGCGGTTTTCCCAAGCGTAAAATTTATTAATAAAACCCGGCACCACCGTGGCTTTTTTACCGAGGGCATTAAGACCGACTCTGGCCACAATTTTGGGCTGGTGGCTGGTAATAGGGACCTTCTTAAAATCCACCACCATGTCTTGGGTCATAGGGGTGTCGGTAAGCCCGGGAGACAACACGCTAACGTCTATGCCTAAAGGTTTTAGCTCCACATTAAGCGCTTCACCTAGGGACAATATGTAGGCCTTACTGGCCGAATAGTTGGCCACCATGGGCACACCTTGATAACCAAATAGGCTAGATAGCAATAAGATGCCGCCCTTACCCTTTTTAGCAAAGCGTTTGGCAAACAGATGGCTTAATTCCATGGGGCTATTGATGTTAAGTGATAACAATTTTTGCTCATGCTCTACCGAGTTGTCGATGAAAGCTCCTGTATTTTCAGTGCCAGCATTGGCCACCAATAAACCCACATCTAAATGTTGGGTTTTAGCATTAATGAGCTGGCTGCTTTCTGGCAAGGATAAATCGGCCGAAATGGTGAGTACCTCAACGCCTTTTATTTCTAACTCAGCCTTTAGAGTTTTTAATTTATTCTCGTTTCGAGCCACGGCTACTAGGTTCACACCCTGATTGGCTAACTGGTGGCTAATTGCCTTGCCTATGCCGGAAGATGCGCCGGTAACCAGTGCCCAGTCGCCGTAGGCTTTTTTGAAGTTTTTCATGGGGTTTCCCTTTTCTTTTAAATGCGAGTTAAAGGTGAGTGAAATTTAAAGGCCGCTTTGTGCGGTGTTCATATTGTTAATAGAGCCAGTTTAGAGTGTGCGTGCCGGCTTTTAAATAATCGATTTAGCACTTTGTTTGTGCAAAAATGCACAATGAAGACCCATGAACAATAACCCATTCACAATGATCCATTAAAAATGACCAAAAGAGAGGGCTCATATGGCCAATACCATGAACTGGGACGACATGCGCTTTTTCCTAGCATTGGCCAGAAGCGCTACGGTGAGTGCAGCAGGGCGCGAACTCAGGGTAAAACACACCACAGTGGCCCGACGCATTAGCGCCCTTGAAGAGCATTTGGGTACGCGCCTGTTTGATCACCTAAAAGAAGGTTATGCCATGACTCAAGCTGGTGAGGAGTTGTATGAGCATGCCTGCAACATGGAAGAGCAGGCCCAGGCCATTGATCGGCGCGTATTTGGTATGGACAGCCAGCTAAAGGGCAGTCTTAAGCTGGCGGCTTCCCACGATGTACTTACTCGCTTGGTGATTCCCCATTTAAACCAGTTTCATGAAGCCTATCCCAACATAGACCTACAACTGTTGGGCTCCACCGCGATTATGGATTTATCGGCACGCCAAGCCGATATTGCCATTCGTTTTACTGCAAAGCCGCCAGAATATTTAGTGGGTAAAAAAGTACTGGATATACGCCATGGCATTTACGCCAGTGAAAAATACTTAAGGCAAAAACGCACGGTAGATGAAGTGATTATATGGGGAGATCAGTCGGGTCAGCCAGATTGGGTTAAGCGCTATTTTGCCAAGGCTTCGGTATCCATGCGTGCAGATGACATTAGCTCAATGCTGGCTTGTGTGACACATGATTTAGGCTTGGCCCGGCTGCCTTGTTACATCGCCGATCTTGATCCTAACTTGCGCCGCTTGGATAAAGAATTAGTACCGTCTAGCTGGGGATGTTGGATTTTGTCTCACGTGGATTTACGTGCCACCGCCAAAGTACGTGCTTGCAAAGAATTCATTGAAGATATTTTATTACAGCAAAAAGATTTGGTAGAAGGGCAAGGTTCTGTTTATTTTGAGTAATGGATAATTGTACTTAGACGTGTTGAAAAATTATGTGGAGTGATTAACGTCTTTATAGCTATTCGGCATATTGATTAATGATGGTTTGAAAGACACCTGTTTCGCGACCCTTTTTAAGGGTCATTAATAAACCAATCTTTCCCGGTCCTGATATTGCAGCATCCACACGATTAGCTTCAAGCATGTGCAATGCTTGAATTGTGGTGTTGGCATATTGGGGTTTAAATACATTAGATTTTTCTGCCTGGCTGAAAGCTTCGCCATAACTTACACCTCGAGTATAAGCGATCTTTTTCCCTTTTAGGTCTTCCATGGTTTTAAACGGAAATTCTTTTCCCTTTTTTACAACCAGAATGACTTCGTCATAAAACATGGGGTCGGAGTAGTCAAAAATTTCAAGGCGTTGTGTAGTTTTAGATAGCCCGATGATAGCGCCACCGCCATTGAGGGCATTGTTGTAGGCCCTTTTCCAAGGATATAATTTAACCGGTAGGCTGCGGCCCATTTCTTTCTCGGCATACCTTATCATGTCCACCAATATACCTCGGGCTTTGCCATCCTGAGTCCAATCCTTTGGAGGTTTTGCATTGTATCCAAAGATAATGAGTTCTGTCGAAAAGCCAGAAACAGGGCTAAGCATCATTATAACTAAGCAGAAAACGCTCAGATTCTTAAACTTATTCATAGTCTCCTGCCGAATGGTGAAGTGAATTAGACGTATTATAGTTCAGTGAGGCATTAGAATAGAAACTCAGCTTGGTATGGGTTTTATTCTAAAGAATAAAACCCTATTCCTTTAACTCTAGTGCCATGAGTTTTGCATCATCACCATAACTTGGACAAATTTCTCTGTTGGGTATTTCTAAAAAACCAAACCTTGCCCAAAATTCAGCTGATCCTTGAACGGCCACCAATAATATTTTAACAAGATTTTCATTTTTGGCTGACTCTATTAGGTGTTCTACTAATATTTTAGCGATGCCTTTTCCCCTTGCCTCGTGTGCTAAAGCGAGATCATGTAAATATAGGTTTGGGCCAAGCGTGATAGGGGCGGTTTCATAAAGCTTGGGTGGCGTTTCGCTGGCCCATGGGTGGGCTAATAAATAGGCTAATATTTTATTTGTAGAGTTTTCATAAATCGCACAGGTGTTGGGGGATGAAAGCCACTTGCTTTTAAGAATATCTATGTCTTCAGGAGGAAGCTCCGTGTAAGCCTGTTCTTGAATCTCCATAATCTCATTCCATGAAGTTTCTGATATTTTGCTAATAGACATGACTTAACCTTAGAGAACATCGTGCCAGTAATGACTGGGTTTATGTGGTGGTATCTAATTGGGGGGATTTGGGCTTAGGATACGCCTTATTTATCACTCTTACGATTTAACATTGCGGAATCAAAGAATTTATAATCGGTATTGTCATCTTGTTTTGCCGCATACATGGCTATGTCAGATAGTTTCAATATTTCATTACTATCAGACGAATCATCCGGCGAAATGGCAATGCCAATACTAGGTGAAATAGTGATGGTGTGACCCTTGAAAATAAAAGGTAGTGAAAATTTTTGTAAAACATTTTCAATGACCAAGTTCACATCAGAAGTGCTGGTTATTTCTTTGATGATGATAATAAACTCATCGCCTCCTATGCGATAGGCGGCATCATTGGATCTAATGGAATTTTCAAGGCGTTTTGCGGTTTCTACTAAAATAGCATCTCCCACATCATGTCCTAGGGAATCGTTCTGATCTTTAAATTTATTTAAATCTATAAATAAAACCGCTAGTTTTTCCTGGTTATTTAATGAAGCTAATGACTCACTTAATTCTATTTCAAATCTGCCTCTATTTCTTAAACCTGTCATAGGGTCATGAGTAGCGTCGTAGCTTAATGCCTCTGTTTTAGCGTGGACAGATTTACTCATTTGGTAGAATCGTGATAGTAAATAGCCCATTTCATCATTAGGCAATATATCTGAAATATGTTGTTTTTCACCTTTCTCCATTTTAGCGGTGCCAATAATTAACAATTCGATGGGGCGAAATAGTTTACTCTTTATAAATATGCCGGTAATGATTGACATAAAAATAAAAAACATAATTTCAAACAACATCATCATGGTGATATAAGCTCTGTTTTCTTTAAAGTCGCCTTTTCTATGTTCAAGTAGCAGTAGCTCACTATTCTTAAAAGATTGAATCTCAAGCCTTATGGCGTCCATGAATTGCTTGCCGCTATTATTATTGACCAGTTTGGTCATCTCCAACAGGGACTCCATTGTGTTTGTTTGTGACAAGCTTATGGTTTTTTTAACTCAGAAAACTTTTTAGTCATTAAGACATTTATTTTTTCCAAGCGATTTTGTTGATTTTGGTTATCTGAAGTTAGATTAAATAGATGGCTAAGGTGTTTTTTAGAATCTGATATTCCAATGTGGTAAGGCTCTAAATAATCTGAGCTCTTTGTTAAAATATATCCTCTTTGTCCCGTCTCAGCGTTGGTCATTGCACCCAATAACCGCTCCGACTCTGTTAACACTTCATGAGTGTGAATCACCAGATTGAGTTTTTTCTCACCATAACCGTCCAGTACAAAAGTAAATATTGCATTAGCAATAACCGCAAAGAAAAGCACCATTAGTAAAAGCATTAATTTAGAACGAATGCTCATTTTAATATTCTCATCATAAACCCTGCTTTGACTTTAAATATTAGCAGATATACAGGTAAACGATGTCTTAGCCCGCAACGGCACCATGAGTATTTAATAATGAGCTGGGCGTGTGTGTTTTTACAAGGATGGGTGTTGAATTTATACGCTAAACTATTGATTTTATTGGGTTATTTGAATCATCTTTCAAGAGGTTGTCTGTAGACAGGTAGAACAGCTTATCAGGTTTTTGGAGTTTTTTATTTGGCGGTGGGCGAGGGGTTAGGTGACTCTGGGGCAATCTAATGATGGCCGAATCTGAATAGTGTGTTTAATCCGGCCAGTAAGGCGCCTGGGTGATAGCCGCAGCTAGATACGCTCGGCTAAGAATCTGATCTCTGTTTTATTTTGGGAGTATACCGATTATATAAATCGGGCTTTAAAATCTCGCGGTGTTAATCCCACTATTTTTATAAATGCCTTTCGACATGCGCTTACATCCTCATAGCCGACGTTATAAGCAATGGTTTCAAAAGTGTGTGTACTGGTTTCCAATAATTCACAGGCTTTCTGAATACGAATTCTCTGCAAGTATTCATTGGCATTGAGTCCGGTGGCACCTACAAAATGCCGTGAAAACGTGCGTTCACTTAGGTGACTTTTTTCAGATAACTGCATTACGCTAATATTGCTAGAATAATGACTTTGCATGAAATGCTGGATGCTATAAATAACTTTATCACCATGATCCATTTTAGGTTTAAAGCTTCGATAATAACGCTGCTCTCTGGGTGCAGTATCAACCACTAGAAATTTCCCTAATTGGCGCATAACCGCTGGTTGCATGAACTGCGCGACCAACTCCAAACCTAAGTCTAACCATGACATTAATCCCCCTGCGGTAATTAAGTCGCCATCGTTAATGAGTATTTTTTCACTATTCACTTGGATGTTTAAATATTTTTTTGATAATTGTTCGGCAAGATTCCAGTGCGTTGTGGCAGGGCGATGATTTAGTAATCCTGTTTCAGCTAAAATAAATGTGCCTGCACAAGCAGAGCAGATAATGGCGCCTTGCTTGTGCTGCGTTAATATCCAATTGCATAGCGCTTCATCCGGTGTTAAAAAATATTTGCCACTGATGTCGGGTGGCAAGATAACGATACGACTGTTATTCGCCTGAGCCTTTTTAGCCCGTTGTTTACTGGGTAGATCCTTTTTAGAAAGTTTCATGCTAGTAAGAATAGAGGCCAACGGCACAATGGCTGTATCAAATTTCATTACTAATGTTTGCTGTTCAGCAAATCTGTTGGCTA
>JBALXQ010000044.1:0-49568 GCA_036960565.1 Bermanella sp. | reverse complement strand
ACACGCCGCTCTTTGCCATCCATGGCACCGCGTCATACCGTACATCCTGTACATAACATACCCTAGAAATTGCTCCTGCATTTCTAGGATACCGTCCATCCTTGGACGTAAAAAAGGCCACGCTACTTTCGTAGGTGGCCAAACAAGTGATTAGCTTGATGAGAGAGAGTGCCAATGTTCACTAACTGCGGTTCACATGACAACGACAGGAATGATATTCATTCTCATTTAAGTTGTCAAGAATAATTCTCAATAAGATTAGCTGTTTATCAATCTAAGACGGTTGGCGTATACGAGTGCCCTGTTGAAGGGAGAGCAGTATTTCTTGAGCTGATATATTCTCGGGAAAGAAACAGCCACTTATTTTAGCATCGGCAAAGCTGGCGCCATTAATACGGCAACTGCGAAAATCAACGCTGCGTAAATCCGCCCCCCGAAAATAAGCATTGCTTAAATCCAACCCCCTAACGTCCAAATCGCGCAGGTCTAAGCCGCGGAAATCACAGCCGGTTAAATCACAGCTCTTCCCTTGAGTTTTAAGCTTGTTAAACTCCGCTACCTTTTCATCCCTAATGAGCTGATATAAGGGATCACTGGAAATTCGGGGAGCTTTAGACATGGTTGCACCTCGGTATTATTCCTTCCTATTTATAGCTAAGTTCAATATGAGCAAAAGGTAAACGTGCAGGGTTTTATTCTCAGCCGACATTGGCGTGACATCAAAACTGGGATGCAGCTGGAATATTGGCTCTCTACTCCCAATGGGCCAAGCTGCTTGCAATTTAACCAGCAAGAAGCCATTTGTTTTTGCCCTCAAGAAGAAGCGCAATATTTACCCAGCTGGCCCGAAGTGCGTATTCAAGAGGTGGCGCTTAAACACTTTAATCAACAACCTGCTGTGGCTGTCTATTGTAAAAGCTACCGGGCGTTACAACGTTTAAAAGATTACTGCCAGCAACAAAGCATTCCCCTATGGGAAGCAGACATTAAGCCCAGTGAACGCTTTACCATGGAACGTTTCATTTGCGGCAGCTTGGAATTTCAAGTGCCTATGGATGCGCAAAACCATCAGTTAGTCGTTAACCCCAAAATTAAAACCAGCAAGTATCAGCCAAACCTTAGGGTTTTATCCATTGATATCGAAACTTCTATGCCCAGCCCCACCCAAAATGAGCAGCTTTATAGCATTGGGTTTTGCGGCGAATTTGAAGGCACAACTGAAAAAAGAGTATTCATGTTGGGCGATGCCAGCGTGCCTCATCCAGCTTGGTTAATTTTGTACACAGATCTACCCGATTTATTAACAGCGGCCAGCCAGTGGCTGCAGCATTTCGACCCAGATGTGCTCATTGGCTGGAATGTGGTGGGCTTTGACTTTACGGTGCTTGAGCGTATTTATCGTGAACAAGGCATTCCATTTCAATGGGGGCGTGGTCAGGGGAAACTTAAAGTACGTACCACACAAAACAACCAACATTTTGCCGATATAGCGGGCAGAGTCATTGTAGACGGTATAGACGCACTAAAAGCCGCCACCTACCACTTTGAAAGTTTTTCTCTTGAATTTGTTAGCCGTGAGTTATTAAAACAAGGCAAGAAAATAGAAGTGGATCAAATGAGCAATCGTGGGGAAGCCATTACTGATTTATTTCATCAGGATAAAGTAGCACTAGCCAAATACAACTTAAATGACTGCCAGCTGGTTTTGGATATTTTTAAGCACACCCAAATTTTAAATTTCTTAATTCAACGCAGCCGCTTAACCGGACACACCCTAGATAGAGTCGGAGGCTCTGTGGCCGCTTTTGAATATCTGTATTTACCCAAACTGCACCGAGCCGGTTATGTGGCGCCCAGTCTTGGTGAAGGATTCGATGGTTTCAAGGCTCCGGGCGGGTTGGTCATGAGCAGTAAACCCGGGCTTTATGAGGATGTATTGGTACTGGATTTTAAGAGTCTGTACCCCAGTATAATCCGTACTTTTTGCATTGATCCTGTGGGGTTAATTGAAGGCATGTTGCAAGATTCCAGTGATGGCATCGAGGGGTTTCATGAAGCCTTTTTCCACCGTGAGAGCCACTTTTTACCCGGTATAATCGAACAACTTTGGCAAGAACGAGATCAGGCTAAACTCAATAAAGATGCCGCTGTATCGCAAGCTATTAAAATTATCATGAACAGTTTTTATGGCATTTTAGGCAGCAATGGCTGTCGCTTCTTTGATGCTCGGCTGGCCAGCTCCATTACCGAGCGCGGCCATGACATTATCCAGCGTACTGCCAACTGGATTGAAGAAAAAGGTTACGACGTAATATATGGCGATACCGACTCGGTATTTGTCTATCTAAAAAGCAAACACAGCCTTAAGCAAGCTAAACAGGTGGGGCAATCGCTACAAGCACAATTAAATGTTTTTTGGAAAAACACGTTGCAACAAGAGTTCAATATAGAAAGTTGCCTGGAAATTGAATTTGAACGCCACTACAAGCACTTTTTAATGCCCACAATACGTGGCAGTGATCTGGGCAGTAAGAAACGTTATGCGGGTATTACCGCCCAAGACGAGTTGATTTTTAAAGGTCTGGAAGCGGTTCGAAGTGACTGGACCGCCATATCAAAAGAAATTCAAATTCAGCTTTATAAAATGATATTTGATCATCAACCATACGAAGACTATTTATTAAAAATGGTCGATGAATTAAGAAGTGGTAAGCGCGATCATCAATTGGTATACCGAAAACGCATTCGTCGAAAGCTAGATGATTATCAGAAAAACATTCCACCGCAAATTCAGGCGGCGCGTAAAGCTGAGCTTTATTACAAGACTCAAGACCAACTTAGCCAATACCGCCACGGTGGTTGGATAGAATATGTCATCACCACTGCTGGCCCTGAACCCATTGTAAACATACAGCACCCGCTTGATTATCAGCACTATGTCGATAAACAAGTGGCGCCTGTGGCCGATGGGATTTTGTACTTTTTAAACAAAACTTTTCACAGCCTAATCGATCCACAACAAGATATTTTTAGCTAATAAGATTTAATGAAACAGGATATTAAGCCAGCATGAGTGAGCCATTAAATACATTAATTAAAAAAATGCTCGATGATGCTTTTATCAGCGTACAACACATGCCTCAGTGCCCGGAGATTCCACTTTATCTAGTAGACCCCAGTACCATGACACGTCCTTTCAATCCCGATGAAATTCGTCGCATATGGGAGCATACCGCCTATTGGGCATTTTGCTGGGCCAGTGGTCAGGTATTGGCGCGTTTCATTATTGACAACCCACACTGGGTAAAAGGCAAGAAAGTACTGGATTTTGGCAGTGGCTCGGGCGTTGTGGCTGTTGCAGCCATGAAGGCCGGAGCACGCGAGGTCATTGCCTGCGATATAGATCCGGATGCGTTAATCAGTTGTAAAGAAAATGCAGTGTTAAATCAGGTAGAACTTACCCTGAGCGATGATTTATTTAGCATAAATGACACAGATATAGACCTACTGATTGCCGCCGATGTCTTATACGACCGCGCCAACTTAAGTTTTTTAGATACCTTCTTTAAATTTGCACCAAAAGTGCTACTGGCCGATTCTCGTATTAAAGATTTCAAGCATGTCAGTTATCAACATCTAGACAAGGTAGAGTCTTTTACCGTACCAGATTTAGATGAACTGGATGAATTTAGGTTCGTTAACCTGTATCAGGGGGATAAAAAAAATAGCCCATTAGCAGGCTGCTAGAAATTAATGGAATAAGACTAAAGATCCTCGAATTAAATATCATCTATTTTTCTTAAAGTTCAGGAAAATACTGTGATATTTTTTGCCTTTAGGTAGTAGCCGCCTATCATTTAAATAGCTGCATAAAATTCAGGCCTGAAGCAGGCACCATTCAAGTGCTTTAGGCTATCTTCTTGGCACGTTAAATCAGTTTAAGCTGGCTTTCCTGCCTAGCTTTACATTTAAAAACCAGGGGGAGCGGTGGGGATTTTAAATTTGTTAACCTATTCCAAATTTAAACTTGTCACTATTTTAGCCAGTATTTGGCTATTCTTAGTAAGCTTGCTAATGCTTAACAATTATTACAGCGAGTATACTCTGGCTTTTAAAGCACTTGAAACTCATACGCAGACCAGCGCCCTTAAGTATTCTATCGACAAACCACAGCAAAAAAACAAAAGTAGCTACATAACAAATCTTGCCATTGGCCTTTCACCGCCTTTAAACTTTACCCTTATTTCAAAAAACGGTCGTATTGAAGCCACTACTTTCAAGCAGTTAACCCAACTATCTTATAGCCCTGTATTGCATCAATTTATCAATGGTTTTAAACAAAGGGTTTGCATTAAAGTATTAGGAGGGCTTAAAAAAGAGAGTGTTAGCGGTTGTTTGGTTCAGCTTGATAATTCAAGTAGCTTTTTTCTTGGTAGCCTATCTGCAAACGAATTTCGCATGTATTGGCTAACTCAAAATCAACATTTTATTATTACTACTATATTTAGTCTGTTTGTTTTCTGCCTACTGTATTATTTTTTATCATTACAGCAGGCCAAAATACTGGCACAAGAGATTAAGAATACCGACAAATATAGACGTAAAGATGAAGATTTCAAAAGGCTTATTAGTAACCTGCCCGGCTTAGTCTATCGCTTTAAAATAGACGACAAAAAATTAAAATTTGTCAGTTCTGGTAGCTTGCAACTGTTGGGATACCCACCAGAACATTTTCTGCAAAACAACATCACACCTTTTGATTTAATTGATAATGACGATAAAAATAATTTCACCCAACAAAGTAATTCAGCACATTTTTCATTAAAACCTTTTGAATTGGTTTATCGAATCAATTCCCTTAGTGGCGAGCGTAAATGGGTATTAGACAGGGGGCGTTGCTTTAAAGATGAGGATGGAGAGCATTTTGTAGAGGGCGTAATGCTCGACATTACCGAGCGTGAGCTAGTGCGCCAACAAATTGAGTATTTGGCGATACAAGACCCTCTCACCGAATTATTTAATCGTTACAAGTTTAATGACGAATTAGTTAGTGCTGTGGATGACGCCACTCGAAAGCATGAGCACTTTGCTATGTTATTTATTGATTTAGATCGGTTCAAAAATATAAACGACTCCCTTGGCCATCAACTTGGAGACCGTCTATTAAGAAAGGTAGCCTCTCGCTTACAGACTTTAATACCGGAGCAACATTTCCTGGCGCGAATGGGTGGTGATGAATTTGTAGTATTAATGCGAAATATTAACCAGAAAGATGAGATTGAATTTTTAGCCGATAAGATAAACCGTGCCGTTAGAAAACCCTTTAATATAGATTCTTATCAATTACGAACCAGCTGTTCAATTGGCATTAGTTTGTGTCCGGATGATAGCTCACATAGCCATATATTATGGCGCTATGCCGATACTGCTATGTATCAAATTAAAAACAGAGGCGGTGATGGCTATCAATTTTTCACCACCCAAATGGGCGACCTTGTTCAACAAAGAATTAAAATTGAGCACGGCTTTATCCCAGGCTTAGAAAACAAAGAATTTGAGCTGTATTTTCAGCCTCAAGTGGACATCATTAGTGGTGAAGTATTAGGTGCAGAAGCACTTATTCGCTGGAACCATCCTACGTTGGGTTTTATTAGTCCGGTGGAGTTCATACCCATAGCTGAAGAAACCGGCTTTATTCATGATTTAGGCGACTGGATCATTCACGAATCGTTAGCACAACTAGAACTGTGGCAAAAAACCAATCCAAAACTAACAATGGCGGTGAATGTCTCTGCCTTACAAATAACCCAAGAATTTCCAAATAAAATAGCAAATTTTTTAAAGAAATATAATATTCAAAAAAACACATTGGAACTTGAGATTACCGAAACACTATTAATGGAGAACATTGATTTTGTTCAACCTTTACTCAGTAAAGTTTGCGATCAAAATGTGTTTTTCGCCATTGATGATTTTGGCACGGGTTATTCAAGTTTAAGTTATTTGCGTTATTTGCCTATCAATAAATTGAAAATTGATAGAGCATTTATTATGAACATTGAAACCAACCAAGAAGATGTGGCCATGGTAAAAGCCATTATATCTATGGCTAAAAACCTTAACCTTAAGGTTTTAGCTGAAGGAATAGAAACACAACCACAATTAAAAATACTGCAACATCAGGGCTGTGACTCTTTTCAAGGATACCTATTCAGCCGCCCGGTTGATAAAGAAACATTTTACTCCCAGTACATTAACTGTAAGCAAGCTATTGATTCCCCGTCACAATAAATAAGTTAGAAATTGCCAAGACAAACTCAATATTTTCATTGCAAACCCATTCAATCTTTATGGTCATTTTCAGTTACTAAAGAAAAAGTAGCGCTAGAATTTTAAACAATAACCTGTATTCTTATGTCTGTATTTCACAGTAGTCAATTAAGGAGCTATTGAGTAAATCATGTCTGAGTCCATTTTAGCCTTTGTTACCTCCCTCGCTGAACAAGCCGGAGATTTAATCGTTGAAAAGCGAATTAGCTCTAGCTTGTCTTTATCTTATAAAAGGGATGTAGAACTGGTAACCAATGCTGACATTGCTGCCGATGACCTCATTACTGAAGCCATTAAAAAACAATATCCAAGTCACCAAATACTGTCTGAAGAATCAAGCCCCGACTTAAACAGCATTCAGCACTTAGACACGCCTGTTTGGATCATTGATCCCATTGATGGAACTGTCAATTATGCTCACCACCATTCCCAAGTAGCCATTAGTATTGCCTATGCAGTTAAAGGAAAAGTGCAAGTAGCAGTCGTGTATTGTCCTTTCCAAGCTGAAATGTTCACCGCAATTCGCCACCAAGGAGCCTGGTTAAACGATCAGCCTATTCGTAGCAGCTCAGCTGAACAATTAAGTAAGGCTCTCGTGGCAACTGGGTTTCCTTATGATAAACATGAAAAGCTTCCACAATTAATGTCTTACCTTGAAAATATCTTACAACACTGTGCTGATATTCGTCGGATGGGCAGTGCCGCGCTGGATATTTGTTGGGTTGCCATGGGTCGTCTTGATGCCTACTACGAAACCGTGAGTGTTTGGGACTGTGCTGCCGCACAATTAATAGCAAGAGAAGCCGGTGCCAAGTGTGGACACTTCTTGCCGGTACCGAAAAATGAACCTGAAGAGCTGCACCCTGAAAACCTGCTCATTACCGCTCCTGCACTATTTGATAAAATTAAGGCCCTGTTATTAGATGCAAGAATTGACTAGCGAATAAGAAACAAATTAGTCACTACTCTTCCCATTACTCTCATTGGCCATTATTTCAAATGCAGGTAAACGTTTCTTTTCTTGTGCGCTAAAAATAACATCTTTTAAATTATCCACTTTCTCAGTCTTTTCCATTTCACTTAAAAGTTCATCTGACAGTATGCTAGCTTTTCTCTTCAGATAGCCATTCACTTTCTCTTGCCATTCATCACGCCCTCGATCTAGCTTTTGTAAACGTTCGGCAGCAGCCTGACCAAATTCTTGACTATTATAGTCAAAAATTTCTGATTCATTTGCCCCGTTTTTTTTCATACCTTGGGTTAATTCAAAAACAGTACTAACGCGCTGAGTTTCTTCCCGCATTTCTTGTAACTCAATAGGTAAAGTTTGATGCAGGTCTTTTAGTTGCTGTTGTTTTTCTTGTGGCGTTAATTGTGAGTTATTCTGGATATCTAATTGAGACAGCATGAAATCATCATACAGTTCATCAAAACCAAAAAAGGCATCTACCGCAGCACCATCCAAATATTCACGACGTTTATTTCGCAGCTGCTCTAATTGATAACGGAAACGCTCAATATCACTAACCTCGTAGCTAGTGGGTGATTCAAAGTTTTTTTCTAATTCGACTAGCGCATATTTATAGGCCACATAATCATCAAATAACTTTAGAGCTTGTTCTTTTGCCGGGCTTTTCAGGTTAACTGCAATATCTTCTTTCACCATTTGTAAAACCTGCTCCAGTGGAAACTCTCCCATAGTAGACAAGAAGTATTCAAACCTATGCTTAATAGCATCACTTAACACTAGATTTCCATCACTATCTACCGGGTACATACCATCAATGCTGGTGCCCTTTAAAGATGTATTGAGCCAATCGATACTCTGTAAAAGCGGGCTCGCATTTGAGGTACTACTTTCTTTTACAGCTTGAGTTGTACCATCAGTAATCGGTACATTAATCTCATTATTTTCCAATATGGAAGAGGAAGGTAAGAGCCACCAAATAATAAAAGGCAACAAACAAAACAGGGGGATTAGAATCGTACGCATAGAAATAGTTCATCTGTAAGAGTCACAACATTTAACTGATGCTAAATGTTGTGACTAAGAAATACCAGTAACACTAATTACAAACCAGCATTCTTCAAGCGGTTCGCATGGTTGCGGAAGGTGGTGATAGGATCTGTTTCAAACAAGTGATGTAAACCAAATAATAGGTTCACTTCATCAAGGTGGTTCATGGCATAGTCATCGCGAATGACTTGTCCAAGGTGACTATCACAAGTGCCCACAAGACCATCGTTATTTTCACTGCCAAAAGGAATGGTGGAAATGACAAACAAAGCATCTGAGATATCCAGAACATTAGTGACGACACTGCCACCGCTCCAAGAATAATAGCGAATTCCGTTAACCGAATAATCCCCTTCTCCACAGGCTGTGGTCGGAATGCCTTGAGGATGCTGTTCATTAAAAGCCAGTGCACCTTCTGTGGTTAATGAAGAAATAGAGCCCATGGCATCCTGCTCATAACCGCCGCCAGACAAAAAATCGATAACAGTACCTAACGCTTCAACCATAGCAAAGGCCACCCCCTCTAGAGGAGAGCCCTCTGGAATCTGGCGTAAGAAGTCGGCCGTTCTGGAACCTTTATTGACGCCAGCGATTGTAGTAACCGATGCCACCAATTCAGGCCGCATTGAAGCAACATAGCGAATCGTAGGGCCGCCGTGGCTGTGTCCAATTAGATTCACTTTTTGCGCGCCACTAACCGCTAAAATATTTTCAACTTCCACTATAAGTTGCTCACCTCGCACCTCAGTAGAATTAACTGCACTAACTTGAGTAGTATAAACCTCGGCACCATCTTTACGCAGCTCTGCTGGAATTTTGTAATAGTATTCAATGCCCAGAATATCATCCCAACCTAATAAACCGTGAGCCAGAACAATAGGATATTTTGTCTCCGTGTAATCTGACTTAAACCAGGAATCCCAAAACCAAGCATGACTTTGCATGGCAAACGTTGCCACGAATATCAAAGTCAGGCCTTTTATTATTTTTATCATAGCCGTACCTATATTTTTGTAAGAATGTAGCGCAAAAATGATAACCCACACAGTTTGCCCCAGCGCTTCAGTATAGTGCACAGCACCTTTCAGTTAATGGTCATTAAACGCCCAATTTTGGAAGCATTGGGCCGAGTTTTACAGCATGCTTAGGAATTCATACATTAAACTGTGGATAACCAGTAGGATAAACAGGGGGAAAAGCCTAGTTTAGTAGGCTAAATGACTACTACTAAATACACATCAAAATAAATAACATTAAAAATCATAAGCTTAGGTTACTTATCAAACAATTGTTTGAATGTAAGAGGTAGGCTTGTTTACCCCCAGTTACTGTGGATAACTATGTGGATTAAGTAATGATAAAAGCCTATTAAGTGCACCGGTACTGAGCCTTATACAATTCGCTTATAAATTAACCTACCCTCTAATTAAAGAGTTTAAATATCCAAATGGGGGTCAAAACATCCCACGCAAAACAACCGGCACCTTAAAATAGGGTAAAGCCCTCACCTATCATAAGTACCAATGCCTCAGCCTAAAATGCTCCATTAAAGATTATTTGGAATCACAGATAGGAACATGACGAGAGCCAGGCTTACTAAAATAAATGATTGAGTTAAGCTCCTATAAATTGAAGCTTTCTGTGCAGCCGCTACGAGGGTTTAGGTTTATGGGCATCCAACTTAACCACCTTAGACTGGCTTTTGGCTTCATACATCTTTCGATCGGCGCACTTCATTAACTCTATTAAATTATGCCCTTCATCAGGAAAAATACTGCAACCAATGCTGGCTGAAAGTTTTACATTTTTCCCCTCCAGGTAAGTCACCTCACGAAAGGTATCATGCAGTTCCTGAATAACGCGTTTGGCATTATTTGCTTGGTTGATATTTTCAAGTAGTACCACAAATTCGTCACCACCAAAACGACAAGCCATATCATCTACCCTAATGACATCCATAATGATGGAAGCCGTCATACTTAGTATTTTATCCCCCATCTGGTGCCCTAGGCTGTCATTAATAATTTTAAAATCATTTAAATCGATATAGAGCAGCGCCATTTTTTGCTTACGCCGCTTGCAGCTGTTTATGGCGCGTAAGAAATGATCTTCAAAATTGTGTCGATTAGCCAAGCCGGTAAGCTGATCAAAATTAGCTTGCTGATACAGTTTCTGGTCGGCCTCTTGCTTTAATTGCTCTGCCTCAAAGTTAATGCGCATATACAAATGCAGCAGTACGCCAATGGCTAAGGTGACGAGGAAAACAATTATGACCAAGTGCATATTCACTTGCTGGACGCTTAGTTGGCGTGACAGGGATAATTTAATATTTTGTGTCCCTAGGTGAATGAGCTCTTCGTGATGAAGCATAGGGAATAAATTGGCTTGCCATTGCGCCACTGGCTCGGTTTTTAAATCTAACAAGGGCTCATGATTGCCATAAGCCACTCTTAACTTATAGCCTCCCTCGCTAGTGCGCGAGTTAGGAAGTAACGCTTCAGTTTTCACCACGAGTAATGCAAATTGATCAGGCCGATCTTGCCCGGGTAAGTAGCTGGGTTTAATCATAACAAACGCCAAATTGCCTTCACTTAATTCAATGGGTTGGCTAATGCTGGCAAGGCCTGAGGACAAAGAGCGATCCATTGCATCCTTAACAAACTCAATGGATGAAATATCCAAGCCCAATATATTCACCCCGTCTCGGAAAGTAGGCTCCACAAAGACAATGGGGTAATAATCTTTTTTTGAGTTCACGTCGGCTTCCAGTAAACCACTGCTAAAATCTAAGCTACGCACTTTAAGAGGCTTACCTAGGGTGTTAGACATTAACTGTTCAAACTTACGCACATCTGACGCATGCACACGCTGAGAAGCCTGAAACATATATAGGTGGCTGTAACGCTCAATCATGGAACGGGTATAAAAACGGGCCTTGTTTGGATCCTGCCTATCCATATTGGCCAAGAAAGCGGCAAACCCATCGAGTATGGTCTCATTAACCGTAAAACTTTCGTTAAGGCTTTGATGAACCAGGTGACTGTATTGACTGAATTCATCTTCAGCGCGACTCATGTCTTGCCAAATAATGAAGCTTAAGAAGGTGAAAAATAGCAGTAGGCTGAACAACATTAACAACCAATATACGCTCACTAATCGGCGTTTTGAGGCATTTTCCATTTCCTTATGTGCAACTTTCTTCATAACGCCATCCGTTTACTGGGCCAGCTGTTCTCTATATTTAGCCTAGACGAGGCACATTAATTTTGCACTTTTTGTCTAAATTCATATAGGCTGCGCACCAGTTAGAGGCGCGCTAGCACTGACGCACAGCACTGCATGTGTGCGATCACGGGGAGAAATTGCCTAAGTTTCCCTACAGCCCTGATAAATAAAGGGCTGCACAGAGTTGGCTAGATTCGTGCTTATAGACTAGAACTAACTGACATATATAAAGACTTTTAGTACCCTGTAGACCGTTTCACGAGAACATCTACTTAGCAAAACCACGGCATCCATGTGGTTTTGCGCCTTAATTGATTGTGTGTAACAAACCCAAATTCAAGATAATGGAGTTGCTATGGGGCAGATTATCCAAACAGAGATGACCGAATTGGTCTCCCCTTCTCTGGCCAATTTTTCCGGTAACATGCACGGTGGCGAATTACTTAAATTGCTCGACAAAGTAGCCTATACCTGTGCCATGCGCTATTCAGGTTTTTACGCGGTTACCCTGTCCGTTGATAACGTTCTTTTTAAACAGCCGATACATATAGGTGAATTGGTACGCTGCCTAGCTACCATTAACTACACTGGTCGCAGTTCGATGGAAATAGGCATTAAAGTGGTCGCCGAAAATATTCAGCAAAAAACTATACGCCATACCCATAGTTGCTTTTTTACTATGGTAGCCATGCAAGACGGCAAGCCAACCCCAGTGCCTACTTTAGAACTTAAAGATGACACTCAGCGCCGTCGCTGGAATAAAGCAGTAAAACGCAAAGAAGCGCGCATGAAGCTTCAGCAAATGATGAAGGCCATCGAGAATGACGAAGATGATGGGCTTGAAACCGTAGCCTCTTAAAAATAGCTTAAGAGGTTAATGGGAAACCAAAAAAACCAGCGCTAAGCTGGTTTTTTTGTTCTCTGTACCAATGTTTAAGCGATACTAAATATATTGCACGCCATCAATTTCATATTCGATAATGCCATTAGGTACAGTTATCGATACCACATCACCTTCTTCTTTACCGAGTAAAGCACGGGCAATTGGTGAGCCTGAACTGATTTTACCATTCGACACATCCGCTTCATCTTCACCAACAATCTGATAAGTCTTTTCTTCATCAGTATTTGCATCAATTAGGCTTACTGTGGTGCCGAATAACACCTTACCCGATTTGGGTAATTTAGTGACATCAATCACCTGCACGTTTGAAAGCTTACCTTCAATGTCTTGAATGCGCCCTTCAATGAAGCCTTGCTGTTCACGAGCTGCATGATATTCAGCATTTTCTTTCAAATCACCGTGTTCACGGGCGATGGCGATTTCTTTAATAACTTTAGGACGTGAATCTTTTTTTAAGAATTCTACTTCTTTACGCAGTGCTTGTTCACCTTGCACCGTCATTGGAACTTTTTGCATTTTTACATTCCTAAACTTGGGTGCAAATATAAAAGGCCTTTTAGGCTCGTCTATATTCGCGCTCTATTTCTAATACTGCTTGCCAGTACAACTTATTATGCGTCTTTCTTAAAACTCTAGACGCTTCAAGCAAACACTTTATTTGTTATTTCTGTTTCGTTAAAACGAGAATAAGGGCGCAAGCGCCCTTATTCAAGTGTTATTCCAACAAGACTACTTGATGCTAGCGTGCAAATCTTGCAACGGACGCACAGTTTTTAAGCCTTCTGACTCTAGCGCTTTAACGACAGATTCAGCACCGGCTAAGGTGGTGGTGCAATGTACTTTATGACGTAAAGCACAACGACGAATCTCGGCAGAATCCGCGATGGCCACAGGGCCTTCAGTGGTATTCACGCTCATGGCAATTTCATCGTTTTTCATCATATCAATAATATGAGGGCGCCCTTCGCCCACTTTATTAACACGGGTCACTTCAACACCAGCATTGCTTAGAGCATTAAACGTACCAGCAGTAGAGACAATGTTAAAGCCTAACGCTTTAAGGCCTTTGGCAACTTCTACCACGCCTTCTTTATCTTCATCACGTACTGAAACAAATACGTTACCTTCAGTGGGTAATACTTCACCAGCCCCTAGCTGCGCTTTAAAGAATGCTTCGCCAAAGGTTTCGCCAGCGCCCATTACTTCGCCGGTAGACTTCATTTCAGGTCCAAGAATCGGGTCAACACCCTGGAATTTATTGAACGGGAATACCGCTTCTTTAACCGAGAAATAAGGAGGAATAATTTCTTTAGTGAAACCTAGCTCTTTAAGCGATTTGCCCATCATCACTTTGGCAGCAATAGACGCTAAAGAAGTACCAATACACTTAGATACAAACGGTACGGTACGCGAAGCACGAGGGTTCACTTCAATGACGTAAATCTCACCGTCTTGCCAAGCTAGCTGGGTATTCATCAAACCAACAACACCTAACTCCATAGCCATAGCGGCTACTTGCTCGCGCATGGTGTCTTGAACGTCAGCAGGCAAGCTGTATGGAGGCAATGAACAAGCTGAATCACCAGAGTGAATACCGGCTTGTTCGATGTGCTGCATGATGGCACCAATCACAACTTGCTCACCATCGCAAATCGCATCTATGTCTACTTCAACCGCACGGTTAAGGAAGTAATCAAGTAGTACAGGTGAGTCGTTAGACACTTTAACCGCTGTCACCATGTAGTGACGTAATGCGGCTTCGTTGTAAACGATTTCCATGGCACGACCACCCAGTACGTACGATGGACGCACCACTAGTGGATAACCAATTTCGTTGGCTTTTGCTACTGCTTGTTCAATAGAGGTTACAGTAGCATTAACTGGCTGTTTAAGGCCCAAACGCTGAATCATCTGCGAGAAACGCTCTCTATCTTCGGCACGGTCAATGGCTTCTGGAGATGTACCAATAATCGGCACGCCGGCTGCTTCTAATTCTTCAGCCAGTTTAAGTGGCGTTTGGCCACCGTACTGTACAATCACGCCTTTGGGTTTTTCTTTATCAACAATTTCTAATACATCTTCAAGCGTTACCGGCTCAAAGAACAAACGATCAGATGTATCGTAATCGGTAGAAACTGTTTCAGGGTTACAGTTCACCATGATGGCTTCATAACCCAATTCTTTAGCGGCGAAGGCTGCATGTACACAGCAGTAATCGAATTCGATACCTTGGCCAATACGGTTTGGACCACCACCTAGAATAATAATTTTTTCTCGGTCAGTAGGATTCGCTTCACACTCTTCTTCGTACGTTGAGTACATGTAAGCCGTGTCAGTGGCAAATTCAGCAGCACAGGTATCAACACGTTTATAAACCGGGCGAATATCTAGCTTTTGACGGTTCTTACGGAATGCTTTTTCGCTGACGCCCAACAAGGTAGACAAGCGTGCATCAGAGAAACCTTTGCGCTTAAGACGGAAAATTCGATCCGCATCAAGTGACGTTAAAGAACTTTTTGCAATGTCGGCTTCATCTTTAACGATGTCTTCGATTTGAGCCAAGAACCAATAATCAATTTGGCAAGCATCATAAATGTCTTGCTGAGTCATACCAATACGGAATGCGTCGGCCACATACCAGATACGTTCGGCACCTGGAATCTTAAGCTCAGAGAGAATTTTCTCTTTGGCGCCTTCGCTTTCCAAATCAACGATAGGATCAAAACCGGTGGCACCCACTTCAAGGCCACGCAATGCTTTGTGCATAGACTCTTGCAAAGTACGACCAATCGACATCACTTCACCCACAGACTTCATCTGTGTAGTCAGGCGCGCATCAGCTGTTGGGAATTTTTCAAAAGTGAAACGCGGAATTTTTGTTACCACGTAATCAATTGAAGGCTCAAACGACGCTGGCATCGCGCCGCCCGTGATGTCATTTTGCAACTCATCAAGGGTGTAACCGATGGCCAACTTAGCGGCGATTTTCGCAATTGGGAAACCCGTGGCTTTAGAAGCCAAGGCAGATGAACGTGATACACGTGGGTTCATCTCGATAACCACCATGCGGCCATCTTTAGGGTTAATACCAAACTGTACGTTAGAGCCGCCAGTTTCTACGCCAATCTCACGTAAAACTGCCAAAGAGGCGTTACGCATGATTTGTAATTCTTTATCGCTAAGGGTTTGAGCAGGTGCAACTGTAATAGAGTCACCTGTGTGAACGCCCATAGGGTCAAAGTTTTCGATAGAACAAATGATAATGCAGTTGTCGTTTTTATCACGAACCACTTCCATCTCATATTCTTTCCAACCGATTAATGACTCATCGATCAAAATCTCAGTGGTTGGTGACAAGTCCAAACCACGAGTACAAATTTCTTCAAATTCTTCTTTGTTATACGCGATACCGCCACCGGTGCCACCCATAGTGAAAGAAGGACGAATGATACAAGGGAAGCCCAAGTCTTTTTGAACTTCAATGGCCTCGCTCATGGTTTTGGCGAAACCCGCACGTGGGCATTCCAAACCAATTTTCTTCATGGCTTTATCAAAACGGCCACGGTCTTCGGCTTTGTCGATGACGTCGGCGTTAGCGCCAATCATTTCAACATTAAATTCTTTTAATACGCCAGCAGCCTCTAGGCCTAATGCACAGTTAAGTGCAGTCTGACCACCCATAGTAGGCAGTAGAACGTCTGGACGTTCTTTTTCAATGATTTTAGTGACTGACTCAATCGTGATTGGCTCGATGTAAGTGGCATCGGCCATAGTAGGGTCGGTCATGATGGTAGCGGGGTTAGAGTTTACCAAGATAACTCGGTAACCCTCTTCACGCAGCGCTTTACAGGCTTGTGCGCCTGAGTAATCGAATTCACAGGCCTGACCAATGATAATTGGGCCCGCGCCGATAATTAGAACGCTTTTTATGTCCGTGCGCTTTGGCATGGTTGTATGTCTCCAATTCGTGGCAAATAACAGTAGCTAATATTTAAGATCTTATTACCCAGCCTACTGCTGGGCATGTCTAATTAGTGCGTTATTTGCGGGCCGTCATTAATTCAATGAAGTGATCAAACAAGGGTGCTGCATCATGTGGGCCTGGGCTCGCTTCAGGGTGACCCTGGAAGCTAAAGGCAGGCTTATCGGTACGATGAATACCCTGGGTAGTGCCATCAAATAACGACTTGTGAGTAACCCGTAAGTTATCTGGCATGTCGTCCATGCTGACCGCAAAACCGTGGTTCTGAGCAGTAATCAATACTGTTTTATCATCAAGGTTCTGAACTGGGTGGTTACCACCATGGTGGCCGTGACCCATTTTTTCAGTTTTAGCACCAGAGGCCAAAGCCAATAACTGGTGCCCGAGGCAGATACCAAAGACTGGAATATCGGTTTCTAGAAGTTCTTTAATCGCCGTAATGGCGTAATCACAAGGCTCTGGATCACCAGGGCCATTTGATAGAAAAACACCATCTGGCTTCATGGCCAACACTTCTGACGCAGGGGTTTGTGCAGGCACTACGGTTAAGTCACAGCCGCGATCCGCCAGCATACGTAAGATGTTGTATTTAACACCGTAATCGTAAGCCACTACTTTGAATTTAGTCTCGGTGACATCTTGGTGACCTTTACCCAACTGCCAGCTGCCCTGCTTCCAAGGAAATGCCTTGTCGGTGGTAACAACTTTAGCCAAGTCCAAGCCTTTAAGACCGCCAAAACCTTTCGCGGCTTCGATGGCTTTTGCTTCATCGCTCTCGTTAAGAGCGTCACCTGCCATGATGCAACCTTTTAAGCTGCCTTTTTCACGCAAGATGCGAGTTAGACGACGGGTATCGATGTCGGCAATGGCCACAACGTTACGCTCGCGTAAATATTCATCTAGTGCTTTTTCGCTGCGGAAGTTACTGGCAACAAGAGGAAGGTCACGAATAACCAAGCCTTTAGCCCAGATAGTGTCACGCTCTTCATCTTCTTCACATACACCGTAGTTGCCGATGTGTGGATAAGTAAGGGTAACGATTTGTTGGCAATAAGAAGGATCCGTTAGGATTTCTTGATAGCCTGTCATTGAGGTATTAAATACCACCTCACCAACAGATTCTCCATCAGCCCCGATGGCCGTACCTTTAAAAAGACTTCCGTCTTCGAGTGCAAGAATAGCTGGTTTAGACAAGACCGATTCCCCATGGTAGTGCAGTTGACTGGTCGAAAAAAAGCGGAATTTGGTTAAACCAATCCCGCTTTCTTAGCAAATGCTTTATGTGTGATAGTGTCGCCTTTAGATTTAGCGCACCATGCAAATTTGCGGCGTATTGTACGTTACACACCCAATAAAGTCCATGGAAAGTTAGCAATATGAGGCTGATATTCCGTACTTATCCCACCCAATAAAGTCCACCGCAAATTAGCAATACAGAGCCAAAATTCATTAGCTATTGCTGGTAAATCTAGGCCAAATTAAATTATTGTAAACACCTAGTCTTCGATAACAGTCATCAGCCTACACAGCTAAGGATAATTTAGCTCCACCATCAAGAAGTTCCGCCTACAACACCTCCTAATTTAAGACCCTATATTCGCCACTTTCAAGGCTCGCCGCCGGCAGAAGCGTTTAGTTAAAGCAGCTCTGCACTCTAATCATCAGAATATCAGCCCGCTTTCCATAAGAGCTGCCCTGACAGTGGGCCTTCACTTTCAACATATGGTTTAAGTAATTTCTGGCCAATTATTTGCAAGACAACGTACGTCTGTGTTTTTTTTGACAAAAGTTTGTTCGGAGGCATTTCATGACTGATAGCTTGCACCAGGTAGTAATACACGCCAGCGATCACCGCATTTACCAGGCATTAACACAAGAGAGCGGCATTCAAGGTTGGTGGACCGATTGCTGCGAAATGACACAAACAGAAGGAGAGGTATGCCGTTTTTGGTTTGATAACCAACAAACCAGTTTCACCATGAAGGCCAATAAATTATTAAGTGATCAAAGGGTATTTTGGCTATGCCTTGACGGCCCTAAAGAGTGGGTAGGAACTCAACTATGGTGGGAAATCAACAACCTAGGAGGCGGTGAGTGCCGACTCGACTTCAAACACATGAATTGGAAAAGAGACGATGGACTGTTCCCCCTTTGCAATAGCAGTTGGGGGTATTTAATGCAGAGTCTAAAGGAGTATTGCGAAACCGGTTACAGTAATCCATGGTTTCAAAATTTAAAACACAGCGCATAGCGCACCTAATCTCAGCTTAAGCCCTTAACAGGGCTTGGCCCACCAGGTTACTTCTATGCGTACATTTTGAGATTGTTTACTGGGAGCATTGCTGTCAGATTTGGCACGCATTGACATCATCCGTGGTTGAGAGCCCCCCTGATCATACTCTTTAATGTCTGCCACCCTTAATTCACACAGATTGGATAACCCAGCTAAATGCTCAGCTTTGGCTTTGTTTTTCACAAAAGCCTCTTCAACCAACTTTACACGAGAGTTATTCAGGGCTTTCTGGCTTGCCTGCACCGATTGCAAACCAAACGATTCTGCTTTAAAAGTAGCTAGCTGCTGCATCAGCAAGTTGTACTGCTCAAAGGTAAGATTCGTTAAACGAAATTTCTGGCTCACCTCATAAGATACTAATTGACGAGCCTGATGTTTTGGATATTCATAAACAGGTTGTAAGCGCATATCTTCCCCTACCAACTGCTCATGTGTAAATTGCTGCTGAGACCAACTTACAAATTTGCTCGTTTTTTCCTCAAGCTTAAGCATCAGCGACTCTTGATCCTTATCTTGCTGCTTAAAATTAACAAATACCTGGTATTCATTAGCCTGAATCTCCGATTGAGCACTGGCCTGAGTCTGCAATGCCGCCTTTTCCATGCAAGCGCTGAGCGACACCACCAATAACAGTAGCCACAAGTTTTTTATCATTTTTTAATTCTCACCGCTGTTCAATTTAACGAGTTTATTTTTCAAATATTATGACCCGTTTTTTAATAAAATGTGCCCTTAAATTATATGGCCACTTAATAATAGATATCTCAGCCTACTTTGATACGCCTCACCTGATCACTATAGTAAGGAGCTCACCCAGAATTTGAACTTGATGAACACTCCAAGCACTTGATACCACCAATGAGCCATTATCGATGCGGCATTAAATACATACCAAAGCAAAGGCACATTCGTCATATCCCTTCCATGCAGGTATTCAAAGGCTAAATCTAATTGGAGTGGGGATAGGATGGATGGGGAGTAAGAGCTCTAGAAAAATGAGCGTATAAGAAATACTTTAATTAACTTTTAAAGTATTTCTTATACGCTCATCAATTACAGCGGTCCACACACAAGATACTGGCTTGTATTATTTCTTTGGCTCGATATCTTCGCCACGATAATCGGTATGGCAACTACGGCAGCCTTTATTAGCAAAGCGTCCCATTTGCTTCTTAATTTTTTTATAGTTTCCGCCTCGAGCAACCTCTGCCAAAGCGGCAGCTTCTTTACGCATATCGATGGCTTTGGCGGTAAACTCGGTGGTGATTTTGCCATCTTTATCCCAAATGTCCCCCATGGCGCGGGATTTACCACCAACGGTTCCCGCAGGAAATAGCAACAACATATCGTCGGCCATGGCTTCCAGTGCTTCGGCATGGGTAATAATATGGCGCAAGGACAGTTTATTTTTCAGCAACAACTTTATGGCTTTAGCGTGCTTACCTTTTGTTTCCATAAAAATTTGTCGGTAAGCCATGGTCGAAGCCCTGTCTTTATCGGCGGCCACGGTAGGATAAATTACCGCAGCCATTAATATAGACACAGATAAAACAGATAAAACACTTCGGCGAATATTCATCTTACTACCCTTGTAAAACGCGACAAAAAATTATCAGTACAGAGCAATTATTTATCTGTCACCGCCACTGCTGCGATCGTGAGAACATTTAAGCGTATAGTTTATAGTGCCGCTATAGCTTTTATCAGATTTACTCTTGGCACTGGGCAACCAATAACTATTAATGGTAACGCTGTCTACATTAAAGGAAGGATGATTATCTTCTGGGCATTCGGCAGCCGCCTCACCCATGGCATCATCATTATTGCCCGAGCGAATTTCTTTGCTCAGCTTTAATGAATTATCAAACGCCATCATCTCTGAGTTGGTCAAAGGTGTTTCAAGACTTTGCTCAACTTCCAACGCCCCTACATGTGAGGCAAAGGCAATACCAAGTGAGATCAAAACAATTCTATATTTCATGGGTAACCCCGGCTTGTGTCAGCATGGCTGTCAAAACGTATTTACATCAATATTAGCTTAGGCGAATTACGCTTATGCGCAAACTCTAATTAGGAATTTTACGCCACATCCTATAAGCCGAAAAGCAATTATATTAATTGCTCTAGTTATACCCAATTATCAAGTTCAATCCAGGGTCTATAGTTAAGCCCATGCTATTACATTTGTGCTCCCCAAAAGTATTACTGGTTCTTGGCCTGCTATTAATGATGGGCTGCAGTGACCCCAAAACCCATCTGCCTCCCCACGAATTTCACTTTCAGGTGGGCTTGTTTGGCCACGGCCGTGGCGCGCTGGGTGACATGCGGCTCAATTATTTTGGTCTAGAGCGACGTTGTGACAGCTGCCATAGCACTGTGGTTGAACAGCATGGTGAGCTAGGGACCTGTAATCGCTGCCACCAACCTCATGGGGGCGGCTGGCAATACACGCTCTACGCCAGAGAGCATAAGGTGGTTCAAAATTTTGAAGGCCAGTCTTATCACGAAAAATTAAAGTGCACCGAATGCCATCAAAAAACCGATAATATATCCGACTTTAAAGAGGTGGCCTGCAGCCATTGTCACAATCACGGTCGGTCTGACATGGACTATGCCCACGACCTAATGGACAACTACAACTACGAAGAATTTTGCGAAAGTACTTCCTGTGTGGCTTGTCATAGTAAGCGTGGCAAAAGTTACAGCCAGTATTACGACCCTAAGAGTGGTGAGGCATGGTGACCTTTTTTCGAAGGGTAGCTATAAAAATAGCCATAAAAGCTAACTGGGAAATAGGCATCTATAGGCCTTTAATGGGAGCGAATTAACATGCGACCACTCGAACAAGATCTTGGCTTTGAAATGCTAAGCCAATCAATCAAGGTGAAAGTATCACGCTTTTCACGGCGTATCCGCATATTGCATTGGTATAACGCCGGCATGATCTTAACCCTGTATACCATTGGCATTCACCAATTTCTCTCACTTAACGACATGGGATTCTATGGCATTCCCGATTTACGCGTCACCCATATTCAAGTAGGGCTATTTTGGGTAACGGGCGTGCTTATCCTGGGTGTCGTGGCCCAGATTAAACCGGCCAATCAACGTGATGTCATCGTGGCCGATAAGCTTGTCATTAAACAAAGAATATTTCTTTATGCTTCAACCATTCTCATGCTAATGATGGCCTTTACTGGGATATCTCAATATCTCATGCGCCCTTATAATGTCCCAGGTATTCGCAGTATTTTATTAACCCTGCACGGCGTAATTGCTTTTAGTTATTTACCTGTCCTCAGCTTCCATATTTACCTCGCCATTTTACAAAGAGAATCACGTCAGTCTCTGAAAACCATGATTATGGATGTGTACCTTAAGTACCTAATTCATAACAGTATTCCTAACTTGCAATGCTGGCTAAGCGACAACGAGCGGGTGATATTTGTGCATGGAAAAATTACCGAGATTAGCCTGGTTGGTTTTCATGTAAGAATGAAAAAAGGGAAGTGGCAGGCTAAGACCCCGTTAAATGAGCTTGCAAACGTAGAGTTTCAGCATGCCGATATTGAAGAGCCTCTGCGCATGGCAGTGGAAATTGTTTGTGACCATCAAGAAGCCAATCAAGACACCATATGTGTTGAGTTTAAATTTCAGGTGTCTTTACAAGATTCTGCCCGAATCCTGTTAAGCCGAGCACTTTTTTTCAGAGCGCTATTTCTAGCACGGCGAAACCACCCTAGGTTAGCCTGTAATTACCCTGTTATTGTCAACGCGAAAGACAAGGGGTCTTTGGGGCAAATGGTAGATTTAAGTCATGGCGGCATGGGGTTAATGGTGCCGCTTAATTTAAACAAGGGCTGTAAAATCACGGTAAGCATTACCCTTAAAAACCCACCCATTAGCTTTGAAGCCAAGGGAAAAATCATGGTGAAAGAGAAGATGTCCAGTAACGATTGGAGCTACGGTTTATGCTTTGGAAAATTACCCAGTAAGCAGTTTGTGCAAATTATGAAGCTCATAAACCACGCTCGCATCAGTCGCCGTCATCGCAACACCCATTATTGGCGTTAGTGAAAGTACACGCTCGCAATTGGACTAAGCTTATTTCATTGCAGTATGGCGAATCCGATCTACACTAAAAATGCTAAGTTAAGTATTACCTGAAGAAAAAAAATCCGTTTCAGGAGAGAAATCATGAAAAATGGGTTGTTGTATTCCTTCCTTACATGCTTGTTGGTCACCCCTACTCAGGCATATGCCGCTGACCCCCCTAGTGTGAACGTCTATGGGCGTATACATTTTCGTTTAATTGAACAAAATGATAAAAATACCAACCTCTCTAATGCTGGTCATCGCATAGGCTTAAGAGGCGAAGGCAAGCTAGATAATGGTTATGATTTCTTTTACACCCTGGAGACCGAATACAAGAATGACAGCGGCTTTGGTAAAAATAACGGTATAGGCGGAAAAGATGTAACAAAAAATAGCTCAAGAAGCAGCACTGATTTGGCAGATATCGTAGTACGCCATGCCCACGCCGGCTTAAAGACCAAGTTAGGCTCCTTAACTATTGGTCGTCAAAACAACCCCCTAAATGCCACCTATGTGGCCGATGTCTTTGAAGCCAACTCAGGTTATGGTGAGCAAAGCCCCTATCGTATTGGTAATGCCATCGTGTACAAAGCCAAAAGTGTTGCCGGTGTAAAGGGTTATGCAGGCGCCATGCTCGAAGGCGGTGCCAGCGACGGTACAGATGAACAAGAATTAACCGGCGCCGTTTTTGGTGGCGCCTATTCAATAGCAGGCATTCATATTAATGCTGGCTACTTCTTGGCTGATTATACTTTGGATACTGCGGCTACCAGTACCAAAACAGAATTTACCGATTGGTCTGTAGGTGTGTCTTACTCCATGGGTGAGATGTATTTTGGTGTGAATGTGGAAAGCTCTACATCTGATACAGACGGTGCTGAGACCGATACCGATGTAATTGACCTAGCGGCCACCTATTCCATGAAGTCGGTTACCTATGGTGTGGGTTATGCCAGTAAAGATGATGGCACCGACACCAAAACTCGAATTTTATTAGGGGCTTACGTTAATCTAGGTGGCAACTCAGACTGCTACTTTGAAACAGGCCAGTACAACGAAGAAGCAGGCGATGGTGACAATTATGTCTTTGGCTACAGGGTTAAATTCTAACCCTGTCCAAGCAGCAGGCATGGATCAATTTAGTCCATGCAATACAGCCCTTTAACCTATCAAGCCATTTTATTTCTTAGTGAAATAAAATGGTTTTTCTTTAATCCCCAACAGCTCCCGCCTTAATAAATCCAAGGCAGCACAGGCCACGAATTCTTGAAAATACTCACGGGAGGTGGGATAAAAAAGTTTCTGAGTTTTCATATTGTCTTTTTGCCCCCAGGCTAACCAAACTGTGCCAACCGGTTTATCATCACTGCCCCCATCAGGCCCGGCTACACCCGATACCGCAATAGACCACTTAGCATGACTTAACGTTATTGCTCCTTGCGCCATTTCTTGCACTACCTGCTCACTGACCGCACCATTTTCATGAAGGCTTTTTTCTTTCACGTTTAACAAACGCATTTTTATATTATTAGAATAACTCACAAAGCCGCCTTCAAATACTTGAGACGAGCCACTTATGGATGTGACCTTGGCGGCGATTAAACCACCTGTGCAAGACTCTGCTAACGTCACCTGACTGTTTTGACTCTTTAACAATCCCACAATAATACTGGGTAGCTGACTGCCCCCCTCGCCAATAATATGAGCTCCTAATAAACGCTCAACCTGTTCTTGCCAATAGGGTAACGTTTGCGCGGCTTGTTTATCATGAACGGTAAGTTTTATCTCTACCTGTGGAAATGCGGCCCTGAAACCCAGTTCAATATCATTGGGCCAATCAGGTAAAGATTCGGTAATCAGTTTTTGCATGCCCGACTCTCCCATGCCAAACACCTGCAAACGCACCACCTGTGTAAAAGCACCCGGATTCATTTTATCTAATACTGGCATGATACTTTGCTGCAACATGCTTTTCACTTCACTGGGCACTCCAGGTGTACACATGATTAAACATTTATTATGACTAAGACTAAAACCCGGTGCGCTACCTGTGGGGTTATGCAAAATCTCTACGCCCTTGGGTAACAAAGCTTGTTTACGGTTAGGCCCGTTTAGCTCATACCCTCGAGATTCACACCATTTTTGCAGCTGGCTTAATGCTCTGGGGTTTTCTTGAAGTGGTTGTTGCACCACTAAGGCCAACGCTTCGGCAGTTTTGTCGTCTATGGTGGGCCCAAGCCCACCATTAATAATTAAGACATCACTGTCTTGGGATAAATGCTCAATCTCTTGTACCAGTAACTCAAGATTGTCGCCAACAGTTACCTTACGGCTAAACACCAATCCTTTTTGTTTTAATATATCGGCCATCATGCAGGAATTGGTATCCAGCACATCGCCACTCATGAGTTCATCACCGGTTAATAACAACTGAATATTGAGTTTTTTCATAGGCTGCTTTATATAGGCAAAAAGAAAGGGTACCGCTGATTTTCCATCAGGGGTACCCTTTTAATAGATATTTATTTCAATAAAATTTAGTTGGCAACCGCCGAGTTATCGACACCATTTTCTTCTTCTTTTGGGTCAAACTTCATGAGAAGTGCCGGCAAGAACAGGAAGTCAAAAATAAGGGCGATACTAATGGTGGCACTGATCATAATTCCCATTTTGGCATTGACGGTAAAATCTGAAAACAACAACACGCAGAAACCAGCTACCAATACCACAGTGGTAATCAACAAGGGCTTGGCCACTGTATGAAAGGCATAGCGAACCGCATCTTCAGGAGATTTATTCATAATATTGCGCGCGCGCATGTATTTACTAAAGAAGTGCACAGTATCATCTACTACGATTCCCAAGGTTAGGCTAAATATAACCGCCACCCCAAGATCCACCACTCCAGAAAACACGCCCCATATCCCAAACGCCACCATGGCAGGGAAGGCATTAGGCAACAAGCTTAATAGCCCATATTTTAAGGATCCCAAGGCCAAAATTAAAGTAAGGGTGATAAGGATAATCGCAATCACCGAACCCGATAACATAGAGTCAATATTACTCTTACCCACATGGGCAAACATAATAGAAATACTAGAACCCGTTGACGCTATTCCAGGTGCATTGTCCAAAAACCACTGTTGTGCGCGTTTATCCAGCTCAATTAATTCTTTGGCTTTTTGGTTACGAGCAATAATGCCAATTAGCAAAGAGCTTTTATCAAAATTAATTTGGCTATTTAAATCAAGGCCATAAGGTAAAGACAGCTCATACATTAACTGATACTGCGCAGCCAGCTCGCGAGATTCAGGAATAGTGTAATAGGCAGGATCATCGCCATGCATATTCTGATTTAAACGCTTTAGAGTGTTGGTATAAGTTCCCACCGACACCACTTCTGGTTGAGCTAAATACCATTGACTAAAGGCTTCTACTTTTTTCAAGAATTCAGGTTCATTTACTCCGCCCGCTTCACCACTTTCTAGTGAGTAGTTAATCACTTCAAAGCCACTCACTTCATTTTGCATAAATTCAGCACCTTTGCGGAACTCAGTACTTTTATCGAAGTAAGCCACAGTATTGTCATTTAGTTCATTTAAGGCAGTTAAACTGGCCACTGAAATTGATACCGCTAGTACTCCCCAAAACAAAGGCTTTTTATGGGTAATGGTAAAGTTTGCTAAAGTGGTCGACCAAAGTTTTTTACCCTCATCCATGGCCTTGGCTTTCATCGGTAACCAAATGGCCAATGTGGGTAAGAATGCAACACTATAAAAGAACGCGGCGATAACACCAAAAGCGGCAATATTACCCAACTCTTGAAAGGGAGGTACGTCGGAAGTATTCATGGCCAAAAAGCCAATGGCGGTGGTTAAACTGGTTAAGAAAACAGGCTGAAGGTTGATCTTCATGGTTTCTATCATGGCCTGCTTTTTTTCATAACCTAAAGATAAATGATGCAGGTAACTAGCCAGAATATGTACGCAGTCACATACGGCCAGCGTTAAAATAATAATAGGTGCCATTACATTCACCTGGTTCAGATCATAGGAAATCCAACCCATGAATCCCTGACTTACAATCACTGCCAACACAATCACAATAGAAGTAGCGACGGCTGACCAGAAAGAGCGCAGCAATACCAACAACATAAGTAAAATCAATAGAAACAAAGCAGGAAAAAGATTACTGGCATCGTATTCAGCAGATTCGTTAAAGGCAACGTTCACCACTGCCAGACCTTGCAAATATACCTTCAAATTTGGGTTGTCAGCTTCAATACGGCTCTTTAATTCCCGCGCAGCCTCTACCAACTCTAAAGTTGCTTCTCCTTGAATTTGCGCACTTTGCGTGGGCAGGTTTAATCGCACATTAATGGCGGTAGCGTGATTTCGATCTGACAGCAAACTATTAAGTAAGGCTATTTCGTTTGATGCAACATCTTTAATTTTTTCAATTTGAGCGGGAGTGAGTAGTTCGGCGTCTTCTACCAAGTTTTCAACAATCAAGTCATCCTCGATCACCTGGGTATGCTGGAAGTTAGAAATAGAATCAACCCGAGCCGCATAGGGCAGTAACCAAGATTCTTCGGTTAGGGTTTCAACACTGGCAAGTGTTGATCTGGTAAACACTTGTTCATCATGAGGTCTTATAACAAAAACTAAATTATCGGTTTTGGTATAGGTGTCTTGTACTAACTCATGGGCCAACATTTGTTTGTTGTCATCACTAAAAAAAATCTTGTAGCTACTATTAAATTTAAGCTGACCTAGGCCGTAACCCAAAAACAGCATCACGATGATAGACAATGTAAAAAGCAGTATTCGCCGCTCGACAATCCAAATAGCTAAACGATCGTTCATAGTAGACTTCCCTGAGTAATTATTCTGCATAAAATCAATAGCGCGACATTACTTTAATTCAGTTTTTTTTGCCAGTTCACTAAGGACAAACCCATCATCACTGAGACCGCAGTACTAAAAAAGTATTTATTATTACGTTAATAGTGATTGAGCCAGGTCATTAAAATTGACATTTGATAACTATTATTCATCCACCTTAAGGTAGTATTGAGTTTACGGCCAAATAAGAATAATGAATTGTTATAAACAATGAATCAAAACACACAGAGCACCACTCCAGAAAATGTGCAAATAACCTCTAGACGTCCTGCATTTAATTTTGAAGGCACTCCAGTTATTTGGCTTGGCGACCCGATTAAAACCCACTTTATGAATGCACTGTCGGTATTGATTCCTTATTCGGAAAAAGCAGTCATTGAGGTTATGCGTAAAAACCTTGATCAAATTCAGGATTCTGTATTAAAACAAGAAATTAGCAGCCTAATTAAGCAGGAAGGCGCTCACGCATTTATGCACAGGCAAACCAATTCTTTATTGGTAGATTGTGGTTATGGAAAAATAACCGTATTTGAAAAGATACAAAAAGTCATGATGTCTTTACTGGCTCGCTGTTCCAGTAAGGCATTTGAAATGGCCATGCCGGCAGCCTTTGAACATTTTACAGCCGCCATTAGCCGCGATTTCTTGGCACATCAGTCTTACTGGACTCATGGCCAAAAAAATCAGGGGATTGAATTTACCAAGTGGCATGCTCTTGAAGAAATGGAGCACCAGGCTGTTTGCTATGATGCTTTTAAAGCGCTTTATAAAAACCCATACAGGCTTAGCTTATTATTAATACTGGTATGGCTACCGATCTTCACTATTTCTACCTTTACCATTCAGTTATATTTTTTGCATAAAGACAGAGTGATCTATAAACCTAAATACTGGCCAAAATATATCTGTTTTTTAGGGCGCAGTACCAGATTATTTTCTAAAGGTATTTTCGATTACGCTAAACCTTCTTTCTCGCCATGGTCTAAAAGTGATCTTTCCCTATATCAACAAAGTCTTCACCAACAAAACCTAGATAGGTTTAAGAAGTAAGCATTTCATTTTTATCTAATTCTTTGGCTTCCACGGATTTTTTACGTTTCAAATAGATTAATAAACCAAACAAGGATAATAACAAGGCCAAACTTAAAACTAGTACTATGGTCACATCCCGATAAAAGCGCCCTGTCAGAGGCACTAAGAAATTCCATTTGTGTAGAAAGCTAAAGCTATAACCTTCCGTTCTATCCCATACATTATTCTGATCAATCACCATAGACGTAATTGGGTCAACAAATACTTGTAGACCTGTTTGGCTTTCCACCTGCCAAACAGGTAAGCGTTTATTTCTAAAATCATATGACGGCCCAAAATACGTGAGTAATTTAGTATTTGTCACACTCGTCTCATATCCGGTAAATATATCCTTAGCTTTTTGCTTCACTACTTGGAGATCTACTGATTCTAATAACAATCCACTTTGGCTATCTAGATAATATCCTCTGGATTCCGATGCCGCGCCTTTAAAGCGTTTTTTTCTATTATTTTCTTGTAACGGCTTTGCCACCGAGGCGCTTATCCGATACAGGTTCTTTATGTCATTATTTATTTTTGCCCGAACCAGACTAATTTGATTGATTTTTTTACCTGTTAGAGCGCTTGGTAATTCAGCAGGCAACCAGTTTTCTAAGGGTAAAGATGGATTGTCCAATACCAACAAATCTTTATTATCTTCAAGACTCATATGCAATAAATGATAAATGCCACTAACAGAAAATAAAATTAGAGGAAGTACTACAATATAAGCCACGCGGCGATGCCAACGACGCTCTAACTTAATCACTTTTTTATTACGTTTTAATAAAATGATAAACATAATCCCAGTTATTGCCATTAGGCTAATAAGGGAGACCATTATGGCAATTAGCCCAACCCTTAACCCTTCAGAATTACTCAAAAACTCAAAGCTATGTAAATTTTGAAATACCCAGCGTAATGACCGCTTCCAGTCATTGGTTATGGCCGCCAACGCTTGTGTTTCGGTATGCACAAAAACAGTTAGATTATCTTCTGTATCATAATTAATTTTATATACCGGCAGCAGACGATTTACCTGTGGATACTGCTCATCAAACTGTGATTGAAATTTAATTGATATAACTGAAAGGTCTTGGGCTAAATAGTGTTGCGCTAGCCAAATAGCCTGTTGTTTATCATGATTTTCAATTTCAGTATAATTCACATTTGAAAAATAGCGCCTCGGCAGATCATTACCTTGTGTTATTTGAAATAACACTTGTTCTTTATAGGGCACAAACTTAGCAATTTGAGCCTTCTCTAGCTTGTTTTTTTCAACAATTTTAGAAATATTCACCATCTCATTGCCCTGCAATACCAAGGAAGGTGGAAACATTTTTTTAGCCTGAGGGCCCGTCCACACCATTATAGGGTGAGACAAGGCCGAGAAAATATAAATAAGGGTTGCGATCAATGCTGGCCATAAAAACAAGCTATGCCATTTTTTAACAGATTTTATACGACTCATGACAATGTCCAAATACAAGTAAAAAAGCCTCTTGCATGAGGCCGTTTAAGAATGGGTTAGCGACTAAAAACTGGCTCGAATACCCGCAAAAGCGGTTAAGGGTTGGCCCGGACGATAGCCAATATCATCTGACCCCACCTGGTTAGAGGTATAGTTACTGTAGCGCTTGTCGGTTAAGTTTTTAATTCGAGCATACAGTTCAAGGTCTGGCGTTATGCGCACACGTGAGCGAAGATTTACAAGATCATGACCGCCATAATCACTGGTGTTGGTTTCATCTGTGTAGTATTCACCCACGTGCTCCACTTCAATTTCAAGCATTAGACTATGCTGCTTAAGAGACTCGTAACGAAGAGAAATATTGCCTAATGTATTAGGTGCTTTTCCAATATCATTGCCATTAAAATTTAATAATTGATTTCTGGTTTCACAGGAAAAACATGTATAGAGATAAGCAAAATTACCATAGGTTTGTTCGCTATAACTAAAGGAGCTATTCACACTAAGGGTTTGGCTAATGGCAGAGCTTATTCCCAATTCAATACCTTTATGGATCGTTTCCCCTGCATTTAAGGATACTCGCTCCGAGTCACTGGTTATCACACTCACGATATCATCAGTTTTTTCCATGTAATAAATAGCCATCTCATAAGAGACCTGATTATATGCCAAGCCTCTGAAACCAATTTCAACACTGTCTGTTTTAACTGGTTTTAACTCAGACGTATCAATGCTAGAGCCAGAACGAAACAAGGTACCCACAGATGGCGCTCTAAAGGCATGACGATAGTTTGCATAAACATCATGAAGCGACGCATATTTGTACACTACGCCAGCTTTAGGGCTGACATGATCATATTCAATATTTTGTGATTCCGCCCGAAGATGCCTGCCTTCCTGAATAGCGTTTAAATTATTTTCATAATCCACTTTAAATAAATCGTACCGTACGCCTGCATTTACCAGTACTTGATCGTTAATGCGGTTCTCAACTTGAAGGTAGGGACTGATACTGGTTTGGTCTGCGTTGTAGTCATAATTTAAATCGCCAGTTTCTGAAAATCCTGTATAAAAGTCTCCTTGCTTTGATATATCCACTGCAAATTCTTGATAACTAGATGGGGTATGATCAATATCGGCCCCCATGATCACAACGCTGTCATTGGCAAAGTTATGACGGAGTTTTGTCAGCAAGCCAAAAGATTCAAACTGGGTTTCACGATAGTTAGCATCATACGTCACCATCCAGCTGGGCATCATATTAGATTGGTTGTGACGGTAGAAAGGCGTCACGGTGATAAGAGAGTTTTTACCGCTTTTATAGTTAAGTTCACTGGTGACTCGTAATGCTTCTATATCACGTCCACCCACATCCCCTTGGTAAAAATTTTTGCTGACATCACTTTTGTAATCATCGTATTCAAGGTCTGAAACTCCGCTTTGGTCGACCTTGGTAAAAGACACGGTATTCTTGGCTTCTAAACGAGGTGACAAGTGATAGTTAAAACGTGTATTTAAACTGCCTCGCTCATATTCGGCATCATCACGAAAGCCATCATTTTGAGTAATATTGGCACTCATGGCCACGCCAGAGAAAGCGTTAATAGGGCTGCCAGCACTATACAAAATACGCTGCCAACCATCGCCGCCTAACTCAGCATCTAATTTAGATTGTGTGTACTCGGGGATTTTTGCACTTATGCTGTTTATCACACCACCAATGGCATCACTGCCATACAGGGCTGATCCAGGGCCCTTAGTTACCTCTATGCGCTCGCTCTGTGGAATGTTTACTTCATATAAACCATTGTGATTAAAAAAGCCTGTGGGGCGCGTGGGCACACCATCCTCTAAAAATAAATAGACACCACTGGTGGTAATGGGCTGACGAATAGCAGTCATATGGCCTTCACCGCCAAGGTTATTTATATACACCCCAGGAGTACGATTTAAAATTTCACTAGGGTGGGAAGGAGAAACATTTTGAATTTCCTGTCTCGTCAATACCCCCACAGATTCGGCCAAATCCGTTTTAGATTTTTCTTCACGAGTAGAAGTCACCACAACTTTATCAAGATGTGTTACATAGGAATTTAATTCATTTGAGTGTGTAAACGATACACACAAAGGCATAGCAAAAATTGGCCAGACTTTACTGAAGTTCATATTCAATCCCCATAAATTTATAGGCATTGTAATAGAATAAATAAAATTAGAGGTGTGACATATTGTCGCAGGTAGGGAACTATTTTAGAATGGTAAACCAGTAAGGCACTCACAGAGCCTTACTGGTTTGTATTTATAGCACTAGCTTTCTGCAGGTACCATATCCGGCTGTTCAGATATTTGGCTGAATTTTAAAACCCCATCGTCTACTGAGCCGAGTCTTAACATCGCCATGTCGCGTATGTAGTTTTGATATAAACGCCATGGAGACTTTTGCCCTTGCTTCGGCACTTTATCTAAGGCTCTTTGTATGTAACCCGAATTCATATCAATGAAAGGAATGTCGTCCATATCCTCAGTATCTACCGGCATGCACTGTTGCGCCTGATTTTTTTCCATATGATTCAGGATACGGCAAAAATATTCACTGGTAAGATCACTCTTTAATGTCCAAGAAGCATTGGTATAACCAAAAATCATCCCCAAGTTAGGTAAGTTTTCAATTAATACGCCTCTATAAACTTTAGCCTTACTCATATCAAATGCGACGCCATCTACATTAATATCGATACCACCCATGAGCTGTAAATCTAAACCGGTGGCACTCACAATGATATCTGCCGGCAAAGTAGCACCCGAATTCAACACTATTCCTTCATGATTAATGTGCTTAATGGTATCGGTTACTACGCGCGCCTTACCTTCTTTTAATACTCTAAATAAGTCGCCATCAGGTACTGCACATAAGCGCTCATCCCATGGGGCATAGCTGGGAGTAAAATGCCTCATATCAAATTCATCGCCCAGCTCGTTCTTAGCCAGTTTAGTTAAAGCTTTACGAGCATGGTTGGGAAAAGTACGGCAGTAATTATAAATGGCCATAGTCAATGCCACGTTACGAGTACGGGCAAAACGGTACACCCATTTGTTGGGCAGTATTTTTCGAAGAATAGGCAGTAGCTTATCTTCTTTAGGTACACTTGCCACGTAAGTGGGACTGCGCTGTAACATAGTGACACTGGCTGCTTGCTTAGCTAATTCAGGCACTAAGGTTACGGCGGTGGCACCACTGCCAATCACCACAACATTTTTATCTTTATATTCTAATGTTTCATCCCAAAGTTGAGGATGAATAAAGCGCCCCTTGAAATCCTCTTTGCCTTTAAATTCAGGCGTGTACCCTTTCTCATAATTATAATAGCCAGTACAGCTTAATAGAAAGTTACAAGACAGTGTTTGCGCTTGTCCCTCCACGTTTAATGATATCGTCCAAGTAGCCGTTTGAGTGCACCAGTTAATAGCGGTGACTTGATGGTTATAACGTATTTTATCTTCCAAAGAGTATTCTTGAGCGGCCTCTTTTATGTATTTTAATATAGATGGACCGTCTGCTATGGATTGTGGGTCATTCCAAGGCTTAAAGTTATAACCTAACGTGAACATGTCGGAGTCACTGCGAATGCCTGGGTATTTAAATAAATCCCAAGTTCCGCCCATGCGACTACGCCCTTCTAGTATTGCCAAAGATTTATCCGGACACTTTTTACTAAGGTGGTAAGCGGCTCCAATTCCAGATAAGCCAGCACCGATAATAATAACGTCTTGATGTTCAGCCTTCATAAAATTCACCTATGATTATTTTTATTTAAAGGAATCGCTTAATTGTTTATGGCATGAAGCGCGCCACCAGCTTTTGGTATCTGGCAGGAATAATCCGCTGGATAATATCCATTAACTTAGCATCGCTTCCCACGAGTATGCGAGGCTTGTTTTTATTAATACCCTTAATAATAATATTGGCCGCCTGTGGTGCTGTGGTACGAGCTAAGTGATCATTGAATTGCTTTTTTTGATTTTCTACAGAAGTATCGTTACCAACTTGTCCTTTAAAGCGCCCCGCATTGGCAATATTAGTTTTAATACCACCTGGATGCACACAACTCACTTCAACTGTTTTATGCGATAAAATCATTTCTATTCGCAAGCTCTCGGTAAATCCACGTACAGCAAATTTAGCAGCATTATATGCAGATTGATTAGGTATACTGACCAAACCAAATAAACTCGAAATATTAACCACATGCCCCCACTCCGCTTTTTTTAAGAAAGGCAAAAAGGCTTTTGTACCATTCACAACCCCCCAAAAATTAATACTCATAAGCCATTCAAAATCTTCTATATCGGTAGCGTCCACACTCGCTGCCAAGGCCACCCCTGCATTATTAATAATAATGTTTACACCACCAAAGTGATCCCCTACGTTAGCAGCCCAATTAAACATTTGTTCTTTGTCGGCCACATTCACCTGGCTACACATTACTTGAGACTGATTATTCAACTTTAAGATAAGTGCCTTTGTCTCATCCAGTTGTGCCTCATTAATATCACTTAATGCTAGCTTCGCCCCCAGCGAAGAACATTGCAGTGCTAATTCACGTCCAATGCCAGAACCAGCCCCTGTAATTGCAACAACCGCATTATTTAACTTGTTTATCATGTTGTTTCCTATCTAAAACCACCTATCGCGAGTGCTTAACCCTTTCGCTAGATGTTTAGTATCAATTAAGGTGCATAATTAAGTAGGACACTATGGTGGATTGTGTCTAACAATAACAGGTGCTAAAGTAGCCATAAAATGGTGATTAGAGGTCATGCGGTTATGATAAAGGTGCCAGGGGAGAGCCAAGATTTTGTGGCCAAAGAATATATCTTAAGTTTACGAGATTATGCGCTTAACAAAGGCATTACCACAGAGACCCTGTTACTAAACACTCATAAAGATGCTGAGTTTTTACTAAACCCGCCAAAGTATGTGAGTGAATCCATCGTTCATATAATGGGGAGTAATCTAGCCGTTGCTCTGGGCGATGTCATGCTAAGTGCCATAGAGTTTGGCCAAAAAATGACCCTAGCAAGCCATGGCGTTTTGGGTATAGCCATGCAAGGGTGCAATACACTACAAGACACCACTCAATTGGCGCATCGTTATGCGCAAACACGGGCCAGCTCTCGCAGTATAAATATTGTCTCTGAAGCAGATGGCTTATGTATTCGTTATGACCAAACCCCTACACGCTCTACCCAAAAGTATGATGATCATTTTTTTAGTAAATTCACCACACTCATCAATATTGAAGTACTTATTCGTCAACTCCTTTTGCATCATAGCATTACACACTACCCCAACTCCCAAGAGTGTGAACTGCACATACCCTTCAAGACCTATCCTAATTTCCCCTATGAAAAGCTGCAGAAAGGCTTATGCGTAAAGTTTAACTGCGATTATTTACAACTTAAAATACCCTTAGCATGGATGCCTTTATCACTAAAAGAAGGCGATAAAGCGTTAGCTAAAATGGCGACCAATGAATGTGAGAGAGATTTAAAACTGCACAAACCCAAAGACATCGTAAACGAAATTAATAAACAGCTGGATCAAAAAGAAAATTTCAGCATAAGCCTAATTGAACTCGCTCAGTCACTAAGTATGTCAGTGAGTACTCTGCAGCGTCGCCTGAGAGAAGTTAACAATACTTTTAAGAGCATCAAAGCTGAGGCAAAATTAAGAAAAGCAAAACTGTTACTCAAACACTCTCCTCAACCTATAGAAAATATAGCCAATACACTAGGGTTTAGCGACGCATCTAATTTCACTAAGTTCTTTAAATCTAAGGTAGGAATAACACCGAAAGAATACCGAAAAGAGGATTAATAGATATTCGGCATAACTAGATAATTACCATCCTAAATTCTTTTGTCCATTATCTATTTAAAAGCACGCTTCTATAACAAACATAAAAAAACCGAAGACAGCTTCGGTTTTTTTAAAACGTCATGGACCATATTGTAGCTGCCTTAGAAATTGCTCCTCGGCTCGGGCTCCTGCTTCGCTCTATCAACTACTTCCATGTAGTTGTGCATTTCTAGGATTGCCTACATGGAGGTAGGTACTTAGGATTTGTCTGGAACTAAAGTCCTGACACTACATCCTGTAGCTGCCCTAGAAATTGCTCCTCGGCTCGGGCTCCTGCTTCGCTCTATCAACTACTTCCATGTAGCCGTGCATTTCTAGGATTGCCTACATGGAAGTAGGTACTTAGGATTTGTCTGGAACTAAAATCCTGACACTACATCCTGTAGCTGCCCTAGAAATTGCTCCTGCATTTCTAGGATACACTACATCCTGTAGCTAAAAGCCCAAGACATCCTGCATGTCATACAAGCCATTAGGTTGGTCGTTCAGCCAAAGTGCTGCACGTACGGCACCTTTTGCAAACGTCATACGGCTTTGCGCTTTATGCGTAATCTCAACACGCTCGCCTTCTGTTGCAAACATAACAGTATGGTCGCCTACCACGTCACCACCACGTATGGTTTGAAAACCAATTTCTTTGTGAGGACGTGCACCGGTTTGACCTTCACGACCATAGTTGGCTACTTCGTTTAAGTCCCAACCCATAGTCTCGGCAACCACTTCACCTAAACGTAGAGCAGTACCCGATGGGGAATCTACTTTATGCTTGTGGTGCATTTCAATCACTTCAATGTCACTTTCTTCACCCATGACTTTTGTCGCCATGCGCAGTAGGTTTAGACAAAGGTTTACACCGACTGAATAGTTTGGAGCAAAGACAATTTTCATGTCGGCAGCGGCTTCCGTTAGCTCGGCTTTTTGCGCTTCGTTCAAACCTGTTGTGCCAATTACAATACCTTTGCCGGCGGCCTTACATATCTTAATGTTTTCCATGGTGGCGGCTGGGCTAGTAAAATCGACTAACACATCAAAATCATTTATAGAGGCATTAAGGTCACTCACTAGAGACACGTCTAGTTTTTTACCCAAGCCTGCCATTTCACCGGCATCGCTGCCCAATAGTGAATCGCTTGATAATACAACTGCCGCACCTAACTTAGCGCCTTCAGCTACATCGGTAGCTTCAATTAGAATTCGGCCCATACGGCCTGCGGCGCCCATAATCGCGATACGTGTCATGACATTACCTATTCATTATTTATTGTGCGTATTTTACGCAAAAGGCCGCAAAAAGCCATTTAGCTTAGTGCAGCCTTTGTTCAGCCAATTTTGAAAAACACTAACGAATGGTGTTATTCAAAAAAGGTTTTTACGTTCTCAAACCAGCTTTTCTTTTTAGGGCTGTGTTTCTCACCCTTTAAAGACGCTTGGAATTCACGCAATATTGCTTTTTGCTTATCGTTCAGTTTCACCGGTGTTTCGACCATTACTCGGCATAACAAATCACCTGTGGCACCACCACGAACAGGCACTACACCTTTACCGCGTAAACGGAAAAGCTTGCCGCTTTGCGTTTCACTTGGAATTTTCAGGTTCACACGACCATCAAGGGTCGGCACTTCAATCTCACCACCTAGGGCTGCGTCGGCAATACTTATCGGCACATCGCAGTACAGGTTACGGCCATCACGTTCGAAAATAGCGTGTTCTTTAATGTGAGTTTCCACATACAAGTCGCCTTTAGGGCCGCCACGTGATCCCGCTTCCCCTTCGCCCGTTAAGCGAATTCGGTCGCCGTTATCCACGCCAGCCGGAACCTTAACACTTAGAGTTTTGGTTTCTTCTTTGACGCCCTGACCATTACATGGGTAACAAGGGTCTTTAATAATGGTGCCTTGACCACGACAAGTAGGACACGCTTGCTGTACAGAGAAGAATCCCTGTTGCATGCGCACTTGGCCTTGACCGTGACAGGTATTACAGGTTTTTGGCGTGCTGCCGTCTTTGGCACCGGTACCGTGGCAAGTATCACATTCGTTTAGCGTAGGAACGCGAATTTTAACTTCCGCACCCTTCACCGCTTGCTCAAGGGTAAGTTCAAGATTGTATTTTAAATCGCTGCCGCGCTGTGGACCGTTACGTTGCTGGCGTCCGCCACCAAAGATATCCCCAAACACATCGCCAAATACATCACTGAAATTGCCGTTACCGCCGCCGCCAAAGCCGCCTTGCGAACCATCGACACCTGCATGTCCATGCTGATCATAAGCTTGACGCTTAGAGTCATCACTTAGAATTTCGTAAGCTTCGGTGGCTTCTTTAAACTTCCCTTCCGCTTCTTTGTCATCCGGGTTTCTATCCGGGTGATGTTTCATGGCCAGTTTACGATACGCACGCTTAATCGCTTTTGCGTCGTCGCTTTTGCTGGCCCCTAAAATTTCATAATAATCACGTTTAGACATAGTTCTTTACGCTTCGTTAGATTTTGTATTTAGACGCAAGACGGGAGATGAAGGCTTTCGCCCGCATCTCCCGTCTTTTATCTAGCGTATTACTTGTTGTCTTTTACTTCTTCAAACTCAGCATCTACAACGTCGTCTTCAGAAGCGGCTTGCTCGCCACCTGTCTGACCAGCTGCTTCGCCAGCGGCTGCTTGCTCTTCATACATTTTTTGAGCAAGACCAGAAGAAGCTTCTGTTAACGCAGTCGTTTTCGCTTCAATCGCTTCTTTGTCGTCGCCTTTTAGGGCTTCTTCCAAATCAGTGATTGCAGCGTTAATGGCTGTTGTTTCTTCTTCAGTGGCTTTATCACCGGCTTCTTCTAAGGTTTTCTTAGTGGCGTGGATCATGCCATCAGCGGTGTTACGCACCTGAATCATTTCTTCAAATACTTTATCAGCTTCAGCGTTGGCTTCGGCATCTTGAATCATTTGTTCAACTTCTTCATCGCTTAAACCAGAAGAGGCTTTAATCACGATAGACTGCTCTTTACCCGTGGCTTTATCTTTCGCGCCTACGTGTAGGATACCGTTAGCATCGATATCGAAAGTAACTTCGATTTGAGGCTGACCACGTGGAGCTGGTGGAATGTCGGCAAGATCAAAACGACCCAAAGATTTATTCTGGCTAGCTTGCTTACGTTCGCCTTGAACCACGTGAATGGTTACAGCGTTCTGGTTATCATCCGCAGTTGAGAAAGTTTGAGACTTCTTAGTTGGGATAGTGGTGTTCTTTTCGATTACGTGAGTCGCAACGCCACCCATGGTTTCGATACCCAAAGAAAGAGGCGTAACGTCTAGTAGTAGAACGTCTGTTACGTCACCAGAAAGAACCGCACCTTGAAGTGCTGCACCCATGGCAACCGCTTCATCTGGGTTCACATCTTTACGTGGCTCTTTACCAAAGAATGCAGTTACAGAAGACTGAACCAAAGGCATACGTGTTTGACCACCTACCAAGATAACGTCGTCAATTTCAGAGGCTTTAAGGCCCGCATCGTCAAGGGCGATTTGACAAGGCTTAAGAGAATCTTTAACCATGTCTTCAACCAAAGCTTCAAGCTTGGCACGAGTTACTTTCACATTTAAGTGCTTAGGACCCGTCGCATCAGCAGTGATGTAAGGCAAGTTAACATCGGTAGAAGTCGTTGAAGAAAGCTCAACCTTGGCTTTTTCAGCTGCTTCTTTTAAACGCTGCATGGCCAATGGATCGCCATGGATATCTACGCCAGTGTCTTTCTTGAATTCTGCTACTAAGAATTCAATTAAGCGTAAATCGAAATCTTCGCCGCCTAGGAAAGTGTCACCGTTAGTGGCCAATACTTCGAATTGCTTCTCACCGTCTACGTCGGCTACTTCGATGATAGAAATATCGAAAGTACCACCACCAAGATCGTATACCGCGATGGTACGGTCGGTATCTACTTTATCGATGCCGTAGGCTAGTGCTGCTGCTGTTGGCTCGTTGATAATACGCTTAACTTCAAGACCGGCAATTTTACCCGCATCTTTAGTGGCTTGACGCTGTGCATCGTTAAAGTAAGCAGGAACCGTTACAACCGCTTCAGTTACTTTTTCGCCCAAGAAATCTTCGGCCGTTTTTTTCATTTTCTTCAAAATTTCAGCAGAGATTTGTGGTGGTGCGTATTTTTCGCCCTTCACTTCAACCCATGCATCACCGTTATCGGCTTTAGCAATTTTGTAAGGCACCATAGCGATGTCTTTTTGAACAACTTTATCTTCAAAACGACGGCCGATAAGACGCTTAATAGCAAACAATGTATTCGTTGGGTTAGTTACCGCCTGACGCTTTGCAGACTGGCCTACCAAGATTTCGCCGTCTTCAGCGTATGCAACAATGGAAGGAGTTGTACGATCGCCTTCAGCATTTTCAATTACGCGTGTTTTGTCGCCGTCTAGTACAGATACACAAGAGTTAGTTGTGCCTAGATCGATACCAATGATTTTACCCATATTTGTTCTCCATTTTCTCTTTCGAGAGCGGGGCGCTGGCCCCTTTATCAATTTAGGGGCTAGCCCCTGCGCCCTAAGGCTGGTTATTTTTTAACTTAACCCTTTAATGGGTCTGGTTATTATTAATTCAAGTGACTAAAACAGTAATTTTTAGGCTTTTTCGTCTACTTTAGGGGCCGCTTTAGAAACCACTACCATCGCTGGACGTAATAAACGGCCATGGTTGGTGTAGCCTTTCTGAACCACGTTTAATACGGTGTTAGGTTCCGCATCTGGTGCATCAACCATGCTAATAGCCTGATGTAAGGCGGGGTCGAACGGATGACCTTCAGGGTCGATCACATTTACCTGAAATTTAGCCAAGCTATCCTGGAAACTTTTCTGGGTCATTTCAACCCCTTCAAGAAAAGGTTTAACCACTTCGTCTTCTGGAGCAGAAGCAATGGCGCGCTCCAAGTTATCCACAACCGATAACAGTTCACGAGCAAACTTCTCAGTACCAAATTTATGAGCTTTCTCTACATCCAGCTCGCTTCGGCGACGCATGTTTTGCACTTCGGCCTTGGCACGAATTACCTCTTCCTTTAGCACTGCCATTTCAGCAATAAGCTTTTCGTCGGCCGTTTCAACGGCCTCTAATACTTCTGCAGTTTCTTCCGCAGCTTGCTCTTGGTTATCCAATTCAGCATTTTCCACGTCTTGAGTGGTGTTTTCTTGATCTGACATATGTCACTCCAAACTTTCTTACAATCTTAATTAATCTGGGACTGTATATGGGGATGGAAAAAACAGTTTCAAGAGACTTTACAAACTGGTTTTTTACTGTACATTTATACACATGTATAAACATACAGGTAACTAACCATGCTTGCGCACATATCAATAAAGGATTTCACGATAGTCGACTCCCTTGAACTGGACTTGCGCAAGGGTTTTACGGCGGTTACCGGTGAAACAGGGGCTGGTAAATCCATCATGCTGGATGCCCTCGCGTTAGCCACAGGCAGCAAAAGTGACGCAAAGCAAGTACGGCCAGGAGCTAATAAAGCCGAAATTTATGCCTGCTTTGAACTGAGCAGCAAGAGTCAGGTAAAAACCTGGCTTAAAAACAATGATATGGATGGCGATCAGGACCAGGTTATCCTTTCGCGTATTATCACCAGCGAAGGACGCAGCCGCGGCTACATCAACGGCCGACCAGCCCCTCAACAGCAACTTAAAGATTTAGGTGAGCAATTACTGGACATTCATGGCCAGCATGCCCACCAGGCACTGCTACAAAAGGACAGTCCGCGTACTTTGTTGGACAGTTTTGGTAATTACCAAACCTTAATAGATGAGACCAAACACAGTTACCAGCACTGGCAGACCTTAAGAGTGCGGGTTGATCAGCTGCAGAATCAAAGTGACGATATCCAGTCCCGAGTTCAACTGCTTGAATACCAGATACAGGAAATGGATTTACTCGACCTGCAAGAAGGTGAGGTTGAAGAGCTAGAATCCGAACAAAAACGACTGGCCAATGCTGAAGGCCACTTACTAAACGCCCAGCAAGCACTTCACCTTTGCCAAAATGATGATGATCAGATTGACGCATATCAAGCCATTCAACACGCCTTGCAAAAACTTGACCCCCTGCTGGATAGCACACCGGCACTGGCTTCAACCCATGAGCTTTTAAACCAAGCTTACGTAATTATAGAAGAAGCTAGCAGCGAACTATGCCAGTACATTAATGGCTTTGAAATTAATCCACAGCGCCTGCAGCAGGTGGAAGAGCGACTGAATGCCATTTATGAATTGGCTCGTAAGAATAAGGTGAAACCTGAAAATTTAAGCGAGTTGCAAGCCAACCTCAAAGAAGAGTTAGCGCGTATTAATGGCCAAGACCAATCTTTAGAAGCGCTATTAATTCAGTTAGATGAAGCCGAGCAGGTATTTAATGGCCTAGGGCAAAGCTTAACCAGTGCTCGTAAAAAGGCAGCCGTGAAATTATCCACTGATTTAATTAAGTTACTTAAACAACTGGCGTTAAATAAAGCCCAATTAAACTTTGAAGTAGACCCTCAGCCTATTCATAAGGCCAGCCAACACGGCATGGATGATATTCAATTTTTAGTAAGCCTAAACCCTGGCCAGCCATTGCAACCTCTGCATAAAGTGGCATCTGGAGGAGAGCTCTCTCGCATTAGCCTAGCCTTACAGATTCTCATACAGCAAGGGCCCGATACTCTGATATTTGATGAAATTGATGTAGGGGTTGGCGGAGCCACGGCCGAACGCATGGGCAGATTGTTAAAACAACTAGGCAAACACAAGCAAGTGATCAGCATTACCCATCAGCCTCAGGTGGCAGCGCTGGGACATGAGCATTTACTGGTTAATAAACTCAGTGCCAAAAAACAAACTCGAACTCAAATACGCAGTTTGAATCAGGAACAAAGACAACAGGAATTAGCACGCATGTTAGGGGGCTTAGAGATTACCGATCTGACACTTGCACACGCCAAAGACATGCTGGGTGCAGCGCAAGCATAAAATAATTTACTCATGGTAATGCTGTGAGTACAAAGACTCTGTGTGGGAGGAGCAAGGATGCATCACAGGTTTTATCCCCATAAAACCTGAATATCACCTGGTATTGGACGTGCTAGGTGATGGCTAGAGCTTGGAATTCAGGATGAAATCCGGCTTTGGCATATTTTTTGGAAATTACGAGTAAAGGAATATCATGTCAGACCTAACTCCGCAAACAACCAGCTGCCTATGTGGTCACGTAAGAATTACAGCCAGTAAAATTAATCCTAAATATTCCGTTTGCCATTGCGCAACCTGCAGAACTTGGGGCGGTGCGCCATTTTTTGCCGTGCAGTGTGGTACCGATGTCACCATAGAGGGCAGTGAAAGCGTTAAAGTATATGAGTCTTCAAAATGGGCATCTAGAGGTTTTTGCTCTAACTGTGGCACCCACTTGTTTTGCCAATTCAAGGAAAACGGAGACTACAACATGCCTGTTGGGTTGTTTCCGAATTTAGAAGGTCTAGAAATGGATATACAATATTTTAGTGACCAGCGCCCTGATTATTATCGTTTTTCAAATAACACCAAAGAAATGACCAGCGACGAGATTCTGGCTTATTTTGCAGCTCAATTGGAATCGATAAAGTAGGGTTTTCAGAGTCGGTGTTCTGATATTAGCCTAGAAATTGCTCCCTCAGCTTTGACTTCCTGCGTCGTTCTACCGGCTACATCCTTGTAGCCGTGCATTTTAAGCTTTACTTGATTAGCCTCATACATGCCGCTCCTTGCCATTCAGGGCAACGCGTCATACCGTTCACCCTGAACATAAAAAGCCCGCAAATGCGGGCTTTAAAGTCTCTCTTTACACTAACTTATTTAGCTTTTGGCTTTACGTATAAAACCAAGTTGTGCTCAACCAAGTCATAACCGTATTCTTCGGCTATTTTATGCTGAAGGACTTCAATTTCTTCGTTCATGAATTCGATAACCTTGCCGGTCTCAACACATACCATATGGTCGTGATGGCCGCCTCGCTCAAGTTCAAATACAGAATGGCCGCCATCAAAATTATGACGTTCAACCAAGCCTGCACTCTCAAATTGAGTCAAAACACGGTAAACCGTGGCTAGACCTACTTCTTCATTTGCTTCCATTAAAGCCTTATATACATCTTCAGCACTCATATGAGGTTCGGATGCGGCTTCAAGTATTTGCAGTATTTTCACTCGCGGCAGTGTCACTTTAAGACCTGCTTTGCGTAATTCGATATTTTCGTCTGCCATGCTGAGCCTTTTGGTCGTTGCGAGCAGCGCAACTTCAGGTATTATGCTTTTAACTTATTATGACGGTTATTGTACATGTTCCGCTTTATTATCACAGCCACTCTTTTGACATTCCTTAGCGCCTGCACTATGCAGGTTTACAAACTGAGAGTTCAACAGGGCAACATAGTTACACCTGAAATGCTGGAACAACTTAAGCCCGGCATGAACAAAAGCCAAGTGGCATTTGTTATGGGCAACCCAGTATTAAAAGACAGCTTTAGTACCCGTCAATGGGACTATTTGTATCGCCAAGAGCGTCGCGAAGACAACATTAAGAAATACCACATTCGCGTACATTTTGATCAGGGACAAAAGTACAGCCATTATGAAGGCGAACTTCCCGAGCAAAGTGACGATAAACTAACTAAGAAAATGAAAGACAAGCCGATGCCAAAAGCAGCTGCCAAGGGTACTCACGATCAGCAGTCTTAGAAGACACCATACAAACCAGAATTAATTTAAACTCATCTAATAAAAAAGGGCCGTAAAGGCCCTTTTTTATTACTGTTCTTTACCCGCTATTTTTCCTGCGCGTTATCTTTAGCATCCTGTTTATCAGCCGCTTTTTTGGCGGCGGCTTTTTCGGCAGCCTTGGCAGCGCGATTCGCTCTGGCCACCATGGGATCAATGGTGAGTGCTCGGTATATCTCTACTCGATCCATTTCTCGCAAAACTTCCTCTTTAGGATTACGTACGGCCTTACCAAATAGCCCCATTTTTACATCTTCAAGATGAATTCCAGGGAATTCATTTACTATGCCCGAGAGCTCGGCTGCCTGATACACCGTAGTGCCCAGCGCCACACGCATAGAAAGTATGGTCTGTTTTGCCGGTGTGGCATAAGCCACTTCTACCTGAATCTTGTCTGTCATAGGCTCGCCACTCACTGAAATTTATTCTATTGCGTCAACAAAGCGAGCCTTGCCCGCGACTGGATACTACCCGATTAAGGCAATGCTCGTTTATTGAAATATTTGATATATGCTATTTCTAAGCGAAAATTCATCACCTGCCAAACAGCTTACGACTCAATTAACTACCGTAAAGCTCATCGGCTCTTTTTACAAAAGCGTCCACCATAGTATTGCTGGCTTGCTTAAAAATGGGTGTAAGAGTTAACCCAAGAATTTTACCGGCCACCTCAAAATCCAACTCAAAAATAACCTTGCAGGCCTCATCTGACAGCGGCTGAAATTTAAATAAACCATTTAACTTTTTAAAAGGGCCGTCCACCAGCTCCATGCTCATCCAATCTGGGCTTTGTTTTTCATTACGAGTGGTAAAGCTTTGCTTAATCCCACCTTTCTTAATGGTTAACCCTGCTACCAATTTAGTATCTGATTCCGACTGAATATGGGCATCAATACACCAGGGTAAAAATTCTGGGTAACGCTTTACGTCGTTTACTAAATCAAACATGCGCTGCGCGCTGTGCATCACCAGAGCAGAGCGTTCAATGTGGGTCATTTAATCGAATACCTTAAACTTTAAAATTCCATTGGGCAGTAAACGCATACCCAATGAACAAAACAAATTTCAAACGCCTAATCACCAAAAGCCTTTAGAAAAGGTCAGGCCACAACCCATTAATCAATACCACAATCACGGCTATGGGGGCGATGAATTTTAAGACCAGCAACCATACCTTATACAAGGATTCACTGCTGCTATGAATTTCCTCTGCAACGTCTGACTTGCGCATAAACCAACCTACAAATATGGCAATAAGAATACCTCCTAACGGCATTAGGATGTTTGTGGTTAGATAATCCAGACAATCAAAAAGAGTTTTACCGGTTATTTTATATTCAATGTTTTCATGGTTAACAAATTGAGCGCTTAAGTCACCGACATTTGCGAAAAAGAAAAATTGATTACTCACTACAGTGGTAATTTGACCTACCCCTGGGTCCAACACTTGAAGCTCTACCACGTTCACAAAAAACTGAGCTTCGCTCCACAGGTTAAACGATAACACCGTGCCAATACCTAGCAGCCAAGCTAATAGGCCCACCCAAACGGCAGCAGTTACACGACTCACCCCTTTGCTCTCCACCGCCCAAGCGACAATGGGCTCAGCTAAGGAGATTGAAGAGCTCCAAGCGGCAAAGGCCACTAGTAAGAAAAACAGAGTGCCAAATACGATTCCACCAGGCATATGACCAAAGGCAATAGGCAGAGTTTGAAACAATAAGCCCGGACCTGAACTTGGCTCAAGACCATTGGTAAACACAATGGGAAATATAATTAGGCCGGCCGCCAATGCTACTACCGTATCCAGCACACCAACCATGATCACCGTTTTGCCGATGCTAATATTACCCGGCATGTAAGCACCGTAGGCCATGATGGCGCCCATACCTAAACTTAGCGTGAAGAAGGCGTGACCCAGCGCAATGATGAAACTTTCCTGGCTTAATTTACTGAAATCAAAACTGAATAAGAAATCAAAACCTTGTGCAAAGCCATCTGTACTGAAGGCGTAACCCAGTAAAACCAATAACAAAATAAACAATAAAGGCATCAATACCTGGATAGCCTTTTCTAAACCCTTGTTCACCCCACGAGCCACCACAGCCAGAGTAAGCACCATAAAGACACTGTGCCAAATAATCAGGGTAGTCGGGCTAGAGAGTAATCCCGAAAATACCTCGCCTGCCTCGGCGGCGGTCACACCTACAAACCCACCACTGCCCATTATCGCAATGTAATCCAGCGCCCAACCAGCAATAACCGAATAAAAGGATAATATTAGAAATCCCGCCAAGGCCCCCATCCAACCTATGCCCACCCAAGCACGGCTACGACCTTGATCTTTCACCAACGCGGCCATGGTATTAATTGGGCTTTGTCGCCCCATGCGTCCCAGCATTACCTCGGCAATCATCACTGGCAAACCAATCATGCAAATACAAAACAAATACACCAGTACAAAAGCACCGCCGCCGTTTTCACCGGTAATATAAGGGAATTTCCAAATATTCCCCAACCCCACAGCAGAACCGGTAGCAGCCAATATAAATAACCAGCGACTGCGCCATAAGCCATGAATACTGTTTTGTTCTGCCATGTTTTTGCCTTATTTTTATTATTCAGAAATGGACTGCGCTATTGTCGTAAATTTTAGCGTCTATCTCAAGACGACAATAGGCTGGCGTGCCATAGATGAAAAAATGAATGAATACTATTATTAAGTCTAGCAGGCGAGGAAAGATCGGCATCTTAACAACATTTGACTTGTTTAAAGTCGGCTAAGGGCCGTATCTTTTTAACACTTTGATCCCTATAATCGCCTCATGGCAAAAACTAACAAAAAAACGAAAAAACCCACTGGCTCCAGTATCTGTAAAAACAGACGGGCCAGTCACGACTATCTGCTGCATGACAAAACCGAATGCGGGATGTCGTTATTAGGCTGGGAAGTAAAAAGTATGCGTGCCGGTAAGGCGCAACTTGCAGAGGCCTACGTGATTATTCATCAGGGCGAAGCCTATTTACATGGCGCTCATATTACACCGTTAAATACCGCCAGCACCCACGTAATTTGCGACCCAATTCGTAATCGTAAGCTACTACTGAAGCGCAAAGAAATAGACAAGTTTGAAATGGCATCCAATGCCAAAGGTTACACATTAGTGGCCTTGGAGCTTTATTGGAAAGGCCATCATGTGAAATGCAAAATTGCTCTGGGTAAAGGTAAACAAGCCCACGACAAACGTGAAGCTGACAAACAAAAAGATTGGAACAAGCAAAAAGAAGGCATAATGAAAAAGAACTTCCAATAGCGCATCCGAAGGCCGGAGCGCTCTGGCCTTTATCCTCCCACTCTTTGCTTCTGTATATTCTCAATCTTCGCTGTACAAATTTACATCAACTAACAATACCCTAAACCCTAATATTTACGCTGGCTCACCATGCTTCACCACAAAGGCTGTTACAGGTGAGCGAACCCCAAAACCGCTGCTATGGGAGATATTTCTCGCCACCACCCACCAATGCCACCGACCTTGGGTAAACCCCTTCAGTTCCAATTTCCAAACACTTTTCCCCATATGCAAGGCACTAAACGTTTGGCTATGAATGCCATTTGGGTATTCGATAATAAAAGACACTACCGCTAACCCCCTTACGCTCACCATGGCCATAAAAGTATGACGGCTGGTAATTTCTTGGCCCTGCAAAGGGTTGATCAGGGCAATATCTGCTGGGGAGTTTTTATCTTGTTCATCAAAACCTTCAAAAGGTATGGGCATCTCTTTATTGGCATTAACTGAAAGGGGTGTTTCGGGCGACAAAGAAATCGGCACCATCACGGCGTTAAGAGCACCGCGAGCAATACTTGAAAAGAGAATTAAAACCAAAGCAAATAGGGTGAGTTCAACCACCCAGTACATTCGATGATGAATCATGGCGCCACCTGATTGATGATTGCACCCATCCTTTATTGGCCAATCACCAACAATAAAAAAGAATCCTAAGAACCAATTCCATTATAAGCCAACCCTAAAAAAGGCACTACGATCAGCCATTCGTTTGGCTATGGTAATAATTCATAAACAAGCCTTTTAATAGCGCTGTAGCAAATTTGTAGATAAATGAAGTACTTAGCCCCCAGTACCGTCATTAAGCGCTTGTAATGCCAAGCCCTGCGCCCTACAATTCAGTTAACCAAAAAGCTTTTGGGGACGATTTTGGATTCGACGCCGATGATGAAGCTTGAGGTGCATGTGGTGAGGGTAAAGCGATCACCTAAATCCCCGTTTTACATATTTTAGTCGCAAACGACGAAAACTACGCACTAGCGGCTTAATTGCCCGCTAACCTTCGATTCTGGATGCTTATGGACAGATGACAAGGGCACGTAACATAAGCTCGCGCGGGAAGCTTGCCTAAGGCCGAACCGCTAAATAAGTATTAGGCTCGCCCTAAACGCCCTGTCTCTCGGGCCGTGATGGGTTAATCTAGTAGAGAGAATAAACATGTAGAGCCGATAGGGGAGTGTTGGCGGACGCGGGTTCGAACCCCGCCGTCTCCACCAAA
>JBALXQ010000003.1:0-170112 GCA_036960565.1 Bermanella sp. | reverse complement strand
GATTTCGTTTTGGTTAGCAGTCGCCACTTCGTGGTGATGTACTTCAACATCAAGGCCAATGGCCATCATGGTGTTACACATTGCAGCACGCATGTCGTGAGAGCTATCTACTGGTGGTACAGGGAAGTAACCGCCTTTAACACGTGGGCGGTGACCCATGTTGCCGCCTTCGATAGTCGCACCAGAGTTCCATGCGCCTTCTTCAGAGTTCAGTTTGTAGAAACAGCCTGACATGTCAGCGCCGAATTTAACGTCATCGAAGATGAAGAATTCAGGTTCAGGACCGAAGTAAGCCGTGTCGCCAAGACCAGTAGACATCAAGAACTCTTCAGCACGCTTAGCAACAGAACGTGGATCACGCTCGTAACCTTGCATAGTGGCAGGCTCGATGATGTCGCAACGTAGGATTAGAGTGCTGTCTTCAGTGAACGGGTCAAGGAAAGAAGTGGTGTCGTCTGGCAAAAGAATCATGTCGGATTCGTTAATGCCTTTCCAGCCTTCAATTGAAGAGCCATCGAACATCTGACCTACTTCAAAAAATTCTTCATCAACGTAAGAGCTAGGAATAGAAACGTGCTGCTCTTTACCTTTTGTATCTGTAAAGCGAAGGTCGACCCACTTTACGTCATTATCTTTAATTAGCTTCAGAGTGTTCTCTGACATGGTGTACTCCAATATAGAAGACGGTTTGCGTCCGATAGTGATAGCGATTGGCTCAAATAGCCTGCACATATTGTACTGTGAGGTCTAAGAGCAAAACGCATGCCATCCGTTAATGAGCGTGCAGACCAGAGAAATTCAAGAGCCCAAAAAAATCAAATGAGCGACAAGGCACTTTATTGGTGCGCGTGTCTTTTAGTGGCACTAAATTAGTGCGTAGATCTCTGTGCCTTGGTAATTTACCAGATGCCCAAAAAAAGTGTGCACATTATAGGTTCAACAAATATTAGTTGATAGTTTGTTTTGTCCTTAGTTGTAGAACATTTTAAGTATCTACAGTCGTTCGATTAAAATTTGTACAAAAAAACCATATTTCGTGTGTTTTTCATAGCTTGCGAAGCCTAAGATCGCTATAATTCGCGCCTAAATTTTTTGGGCTCGTCTATAGGACATATTTTATGATTGAGAATCTACGTAACATCGCCATCATTGCTCACGTTGACCATGGTAAAACTACCTTGGTTGATAAACTGTTAGAGCAGTCCGGTACTCTTGATCGTAAAGAGTTGCTAGGCGAGCGTGTGATGGATTCCAACGAACAGGAAAAAGAACGTGGTATTACCATCTTGGCAAAGAACACCGCCATCAAATGGGACAAGTACCGTTTTAACATCGTAGATACACCGGGACACGCCGACTTCGGTGGTGAAGTTGAACGTGTAATGTCTATGGTTGACTCTGTATTGCTGATTGTTGATGCAGTAGACGGTCCTATGCCTCAAACACGCTTCGTAACACAAAAGGCATTTGCTCAAGGCCTTAACCCTATCTTGGTTATCAACAAGATTGACCGTCCTGGCGCACGTCCAGACTGGGTAATGGATGAAGTTTTCGACTTGTTCGATCGTTTAGATGCAACTGAAGCGCAGTTAGATTTCCCAGTTATTTACACCTCTGCTATTAACGGTATTGCCGGTACTGACCCTGAAAATATGTCTGAAGACATGACGCCGTTATTGCAAGCCATTGCTGACAACGTGCCTGCCCCTAAAGTAGATGTAGATGGCGACTTCCAGATGCAAATCTCTTCACTAGATTACGATGCATTTAAAGGTGTTGTTGGTATTGGCCGTATTACTCGCGGTAAGCTTAAAACGAATGCTCAGGTGGTTATTGTTGATGAAGCCGGTAAAGAGCGTAAAGGTAAGGTTACTGAAGTTAAGGGTTACCACGGTTTACACCGTGTAGCAGTTGACGAAGCCACCGCTGGTGACATTGTATGTATTACCGGTATTGAAGGCCTAAAAATCTCCGACACGCTTTGTGTGCCAACTAATGTAGAAGCTTTGCCTCCTCTATCTGTAGATGAGCCAACAGTAAGTATGACTTTCCAGGTAAACAACTCTCCGTTTGCTGGTAAAGAAGGCAAGTATGTAACAAGCCGTAATATTGCTGAGCGTCTAGAAAAAGAATTGATTCACAACGTGGCCTTGCGCGTTGAGCCTGGTGAAAGCCCTGAGAAATTTAAAGTATCGGGTCGTGGTGAATTGCACCTTTCTGTATTGATCGAAACCATGCGTCGTGAAGGTTTTGAAATGGGTGTGGGTCGTCCTGAAGTAGTTCAGAAAGAAGTAGATGGTAAAATTCACGAGCCTTTTGAACAGGTAATGATTGACGTTGAAGAGCAGCATCAGGGTCCTATCATGTCTGAAATGGGTGATCGTCGTGCTGAGATGACCAACATGGTTCCAGATGGTAAAGGCCGTGTACGTTTAGAATTCATGATGCCTGCACGTGGCTTGATTGGTTTCCGTTCTGACTTCCTAACCATGACTTCAGGTTCTGGTATTTTAACCAACGTATTTGATCACTATGGTCCAGTACAGGCCGGTCTAGGTTCTACTCGTCATAACGGCGTAATGGTATCTATGGTATCGGGTAAAGTACTTGGTTTTGCTTTGTTTGGTTTGCAGGATCGTGGTCGTATGTTTGCGGTTCCAGCGCAAGAAGTTTACGAAGGTCAGGTCGTAGGTTTGCACGCTCGTGATAACGACTTAACCGTTAACCCGACTAAAGCTAAGCAGCTTACCAACGTTCGTGCCTCTGGTACTGATGAAGCGATTAACCTAGTGCCTGCTATTAAGCACACTCTAGAGCAAGCTTTAGAGTTCATCGAAGATGATGAGCTGGTAGAAGTAACGCCTTTAAGCATTCGTATTCGTAAGAAGCATCTTACTGAAAACGACCGCAAGCGTGCTGGCAGTAAAAGTGCTGGCAAGAAAAGCTAAATAGTTTTTCTGAAGTAAAAAATATTGCGAATGTGAGTTCGTAATAAAATAAAACGGGAGCTGGTAATGTGGAAACACATTTACCACCTCCCGTTTTTTTATGGCCAAGGATGGCCTGTATCCTAAAATTGCAGGAGCAAATTTTAGCGTATGTTCAGGATGAACGGTCACGGCTATTGCTCCAGGCAAGCCCTAAGTGCTTACATCTATGTAAGCAATGACGCGATGCCATGGAAAAATAATTACTCCTGGCATTATTTTCATTTCCACCATCCATGATGGTCATGGCAAAGAGCGGCGTTGTCAGGATGGCTTGTATCCTAAAATTGCTGGAGCAAATTTTAGCGTATGCTCAGGGTGGTTGGTCAGCGTGAATGCTCTTAAGGCTGTACTCGATAAAGTGCTATGGGTTGATTGCAATAACTAAAGGTTAGAAATGAAAGCATTAATTCAGAGAGTGAGCGATGCCAAAGTTGAGGTGGCAGGAGAGGTAAAGGGGGAAATTCAAAAGGGTGTTTTATTATTATTGGGCGTTGAGAAAGCAGATACTCAGAAGATTGCCTTAAAGCTGCTTGAAAAGGTTTTAAATTATCGAATTTTTGCCGATGAAAATGAAAGGATGAATTTAAACCTACAGCAGGTTAATGGCGGGATATTGATAGTGTCGCAATTCACCTTGGTGGCAGATACCAAAAAGGGTACACGTCCAGGATTTTCAAAAGGTGCTTCACCTGAATTGGGTGAGGCGTTATATAATTTCTTTGTGGAAAAATGTTCATTACAAATGCCAACTCAAGCTGGTTGTTATGGGGCGGATATGCAAGTGAGTTTAATGAATGATGGGCCTGTAACCTTTATGTTGGAGGTTAATTAATTGGATGTAAAGCCATAAAAAGAGGGTGGCCCCTCCTTTTTATTTTATTAGAATAACTGCTCGGGAGTGACGTCTGCGTCATCGCTGTCATTTTGAAAATCATTGTTTTGGCCGGGAGCTTGCTCAACTTCTTGAGGGATGTTTTCAGTTCTGAAAATCTCAAATATTGAATTAACTTGCCCGGGGTAAGCGCGATTCCCTGTTTGCGGGTCGATGCGAACAGATACTAGGCCATCGGGTTGCTGAAGGGGGGAGGGCTGCATGTCCTGAAGGGCGCTTTTCATGAAATTAACCCAGATAGGCAGAGCGGTGTTGCTACCAAAAGCGGAGCGCCCCATGGTTTTTGGGGAGTCAAAACCTACCCATACATTGGTTACTATCTTGTTGTTGAAGCCTGAAAACCAAGCGTCCTTTTGATCGTTGGTTGTGCCGGTTTTTCCTGCTAAGTCCGTTCGTTTTAATGCAAGGGCACGTTTACCTGTTCCGCGTTTAATAACATCCTTGAGCATGGTGTACATTAAATAGTTTACACGTGCATCCATTACTCTTGGGGCAAGCGGTGGGTATTGTTTGCTAAACTCTTCAAGGCTTATGGGCTCTTCAATTAGATTGCTTGGAGCTAGGCCATCTTGAATTAGAAGGTTTTCACCTTGTGTATTATTTTCGGACTCTGCCAGTGAGAGTTTGTACTTTTCAATATTAAGCCTGCACTTCTCGCATACAGTTTTTGGGTTGTGTATATATAGCTCCTCACCTTCATTTGTTTCAATTCTTCGAATGAAATGAGTGTCAACTTTATAGCCGCCATTGGCTAATGTGTTGTAGGCGCTGGCCATTTCATAAGGGGTTAAGCCTGAGCTGCCCAATGCCAAAGACAGGTCCCTGTTAAGCTTGCTTTTATTAATCCCTAGTTTACCTATGTAGCGAATGGTGCGACCTATTCCTGTGCGGTTCAACACTCTAATGGACACTAGGTTGCGAGACTTATATAGAGCCTGGCGTAAGCGTGTGGGTCCAAAAAACTTACCACTGTAATTTTCAGGGCGCCAAATGGCTTCCAGGCTCTCATCGCTAAAGACTACCGGTGCATCATTAATAAGAGAGGCAGGTGTTAGTCCGTATTCCAAGCCCGCGCTGTATATAAATGGTTTAAAGCTTGAGCCCGGTTGGCGGTCTGCCTGAATGGACCGGTTGTACTTGCTTCGGGCGTAGTCATAACCCCCAACCAGAGCATTGAGCGCGCCGTTTTGTGGGTTAAACGATACTAGGGATGATTGAGTTTCGGGCTCTTGAGCCAGCCAATATTCGTTGTTTAGTTCTTGAATAAGGATTTTTTGACCCATAGAAAATAGCTGCTCTGCACTTTCTATTTTCGGTCCAAGTTTATTAATGTTGATATATTCTCTGGCCCATCGATAGCGTTCAATTGGAATGGTTACTTGGGTTCTGTTGCTAAGGGTTGCTTCAATGGATTGATCTTCAATGTTTATATTGTTTACCACGCCCCACGTTAGGTCTCCGGGTGCAGTTTTGTTTTTAATTTGAGTTAACCAGAAATTAAGGTTTAAGTCGGCAGGGCTTGGCGGAAGGGGAATATATTTATCTAAGTTTGGCGCCTTATTGCCGACCTTCCAGCTGGATGGTTCGATGGAAACAGGGATGGTTTGTTGTTCTGGTAATATATAGTTAGCCAGCTGTGTTAATGGAGTGCGCAGCCCATGTTTACGGTCATAAAGGTGAAGGCCTGCACGAATTGATTTCTGAGCGGCTATTTGTAGGTCGCTATTAATAGTCGTAGTAACGCTATAGCCCTTAGTGTAAAGATCGGCTGGGTAGCGCTTGATCATTTCGCTTCGCACCATTTCGGCAACATAAGGGGCGTCAACTTCGGTGGCCAAGCCGTGATATTTAGCGCTTATGGGTTCAGAGCCGGCTTGGTCAAATTCAACTTGAGTAATAAAGCCTGCGGTAAACATACGAGCCAGTACATAATTGCGTCGATAGAGTGCGCGCTCCGAGTTGTTAATTGGGTTTGCAGAGCTAGGGGCTTGAGGAAGGCCGGCGATCATAGCTAATTGGGCGAGGCTTAACTCTCCGATTTTTTTGCCGTAATACACTTGCGCAGCTGAAGCGACTCCGTATGCGCGCTTGCCAAGGTAAACCTTGTTAACATAAAGCTCTAATATTTCATTTTTGGTTATTTCTTGTTCAATGTGTACAGCCAGTAGTATTTCTGTGAATTTGCGAGTAAAAGTTTTCTCAGAGCTTAAGTAATAGTTTTTTGCTACTTGCATCGTAAGGGTGCTGCCCCCAGAGCGCTTTTTACCCGTAGTGATTAATTCATAGGCAGCTCGGGCGAGGCCTTTTATGTCTATTCCTGGGTGGCTATAAAAATTTTCATCTTCGGCAGCAATGAGGGCGTTATAGAATTGTTGGGGGACTTCTTCAAAGGTGACAGGTGTGCGCCTCTTCTCGCCGAACTCCGCAATTAGCTTTTTATCTTGGGTATAAATGCGCAGAGGGGTTTGGAGTTGTATGTTTTTTAAGCTTTCAACCGAGGGTAGGCTTGGAGCTAGGTATAAATAAACGCTACTCACGCCAATAAACAAGCTAAAAAAGCCTGCGGCACCAGTTAATATTAAAAAACGCAAAACAGGTCGATTTATTTTCATCATTAATTGCTTAGAATGCTTATTTACCCTGTGATAGCGGGCTTTGGACATTATAAATGGTTTTTGTTCTTTTCGCAGGATTGTGCTTATAATGATCCACTATTCATGCATATTGGCACTTTTTCAGCTCCCGGTGTTGGTTTAATTTAAGGAATAGCAGTGCTAGCCAATCTATTTAAAAAGAAAAATAAGGCAGTTCTAGGAATCGACATAACTTCAACAAGCATTAAATTAATTGAGCTTGTTGAGTTAAATGGTCGAATGCAGGTAGAGGCGTACGCCTCAGAGGCTTTGCCAGATAATGCCGTGGTTGAACAATCTATTAATGATGAAGAAGCCGTCGGCGAATCGATTAAAAAAGCTTTAATTCGCTCCCGTAGTGGTGTCAAAAAGGCAGCCGTTGCGGTGGCCGGTTCAGCTGTGATCACGAAGGTTATTCAGATGTCTGCAGGTCTCTCTGAAGATGAAATGGAAAATCAGATTCGAGTTGAGGCTGATCAATATATTCCATATCCATTAGAAGAAGTAGCGATGGACTTTGAAGAGCAGGGGCCAGTTGAAGGAAGTGATCAATTGGTGGATGTACTCCTTGCTGCTTGTCGTAAAGAAACCGTTGAGTTACGGGAGGATTCGGTTGAAATTGCCGGAATGGAATCAGCCTTGGTTGATATAGAGGCATTCTGTGTGGAGCGCTCTTATAAATTATTGGAATCTCAATTAGTTGGCGATGACATAGAGACCGTAGCCATTATGGATATTGGTGCAACTATGACCACGCTAAATGTGTTGAATAAAGGGAATATCATTTATACCCGAGACCAGATGTTTGGTGGTCACCAGCTCACCGAGGAAATTCAGCGCCGTTATGGAATTAGTGCCCAAGAGGCTATGAAAGCCAAGCTTGAGGGTGGGCTTCCTGATGACTATGGCACAGAGATTTTAGAGCCTTTTAAAGATTCTGTTGTTCAACAGGTTAGTCGTTCCTTGCAGTTTTTCTATAGTTCCAGTCAATACAATGATGTTGATTATGTAATTCTTGCTGGAGGCACTTCGTCTCTTGAAGGACTTGCGCAACTGGTGCAGGAGAAAATAGGTGTGCCTGCGATTGTTGCCAATCCTTTTGCCGATATGACTTTGGGTCAAAAAGTGAACCCCCAAGTATTGGATAATGATGCTCCAGGTTTACTTGTTGCTTGCGGCTTAGCCATGAGGAGTTTTGACTAATGGCAAAAATTAATCTTAGGCCTTGGCGAGAAGAGCTTAGGCAGGAGCGTCAGAAAGAGTATGTAGCTGTATTGGGTGGGGTCGCAGTAGCCGCGGTAGTTATTTGGATCTTAGTAAGTAATGCTTTTAGCAGTGCAATAGACAGCCAACTTACTCGCAACCAGTATTTAGAGAGTCAGGGTGCAGGGTTAGACAAAAAAATTGGTGAAATTAAAGAGCTCAGAGACAAAAAAGAGCAGCTGCTTGATCGAATGAGATTAATACAAGACTTACAAGGTAATAGGCCGGTTATTGTTCGTATTTTTGATGAGATGGCCCGGGTCTTACCTGAGGAGCTATTTGTTGAAGGTATTAAAGCTGAGGGGAATACCTTTACACTTAAGGGGCGTTCATCCAGTAATGTTCAAATCTCCAGCCTAATGCGAAACTTTGATGAGTCCGCTTGGTTCGTGAATCCAAATTTACTGGGTGTAAGCGCCAGTAAAGAGGGGTATAGCAGTTTTGATATGGTTATTCGTCTTTCGCGTCCAACGATAGAAGAGATGAAATAATGGACTTTCAAGAACTTAATGAAAAGATTAGTACTTTTGATATCAATGATGTCGATTGGAATAATATGGGCTCGTGGCCTCTTATGGGGAGAGCCATATTTGCCGCTGTTTTGTTTGTGGGTGTTCTAATTGGCTTATACTTTTTTGATGTCCAGGGATTAAGTGATGATTATAATTATGCAGTCTCTGATGAAAAGGTGCTAAAAGAGAAGTTTGAGGGCAAGGCTTTTCGAGTGGCCAACCTGGCAAATTACAAAAAACAGCTGGTGGATATTGAAGCTTCATTTGGGAGTCTTTTAAGGCAACTCCCAAAAGATACAGAGGTACCCGGTTTATTGGATGATATTACAACGGCAGCTTTAGGCGCCAGTTTACAGATTAAATCCATAACACTAGACGATGAAGTGGAGACTGAGTTCTATACAGAGTTACCGATAAGCATCGATGTCATAGGTGAATATCATGATTTTGGCGCATTTGTAAGTGCGGTGGCGGGGCTTGGGCGAATTGTTACCCTCCATGATTTTGATATTGTTAGCGCAAAAGAATCAGATATTAATAAACTAAACTTAAAAATTGTCGCTAAAACTTATCGCTATAACAATGAAAATAAAAAGAAGAAAAAATCTAAAAAGCGGAAGAAAAGATGAAGAAATTAATACTCATTAGTTTTATTTTTCTGTCCGCCTGCTCTGGTGGGTCGGATGTATCGGATCTAGAGATATTTGTTGTTGATACGACGGCAAAGCCTAAAGGCAGAATAAAGCCTTTGCCAGAATTCCAGCCCTACTCTTCATTTGTGTATGGGGCATCTGGAATGCGTTCTCCATTTGAATCCCCTGTAGCTTACTCTGAGATCAGCAGTCGCGTTGCTTCAATGGTTGAGCCTCCAAACGGAGCTCGTCGAAAAGAAGTTCTAGAGCGATACCCCTTAGGAGAATTAAGTTTGGTAGGGACTCTATCTCGTGATGACGAAGACTTACCTTCGGCACTAATTAGAACCACTGGTGGTAGTGTGCATGTTGCTGGAGTTGGGCAGTATATGGGTAAGAATCACGGTCGGATTTTAAATATATCTGAAACCCAGTTAGATTTAATAGAAGTTGTACCAAATGGCAGTGGTGGCTGGATTTCACGCCCCCATAGTATGGGTTTGAACGAGTCTGCTGGAGATGGAAAATAATGAGCAAAATAAAAATAATTAATTGGCTGGTCGGCTTTGCATTGCTTGCATCTATGTCTGTTCAGGCAGTGGTTTTGGAAAGAGTAGGCTTTGCCTCCTTGCCAGGAGACAAAATTGAGATGGAGCTTAGTTTTGATGGTGAGCCGCCTGAGGTCTCAGGTTACACGATTGAACAGCCAGCACGAATTGCGCTGGATTTAGTTGGAACCAGCAGTGCCTTAAAAAGTAAGTATCACAAGATAGGAATGGGCAATGCCCGGACCGCGATTGTTGTTGGCGCCAATAATAAAACTCGAGTAATTGTGAATCTTTCAGAATTAACTGGCTATAGCACCAGAGTAGAGGCTAATAGTTTATTTGTTTTAATCGGCCAGCAAGAGCTGTCTCCTTCAATAGTTGAATCTAATTCAGTTCTAAAGGAAGACGAGTCTGATTATGTTCAGGCCGACTTGAAAGCTAATGATAGTCGAATTGTTGATGTCGATTTTCGTCGTGGGGATTCAGGTGAGGGGCAGTTATTAATTCGTCTTACTAATCCAAATATACCAGTGGATATATCGCAACAATCTGGCCGTATTCGAGTTGAGTTTTCAAATGCCGAATTGTCGGAAGATATGAGAAGGCGTTTGGATGTTCGAGATTTTGCTACCCCGATTCGGTTTATAGATGCTGTGATTGAAGATGGTAAGCCGGTTTTCTTTATAGAGCCTAGTACTGATCTTTACGAATACCTTGCTTATCAGGCCAATAATTTACTGACTATTAGTGTCAAGCCTCTTACAAAAGGTGAGCAGGATCGTATTAGGGAGGAGCGCTTTCCATATTCCGGTGAGAAACTTTCATTAAATTTTCAGGACATTGAAGTTCGTACCGTTTTGCAGATTATTGCTGACTTTACCGGCTTCAACTTAGTGGCAAGTGATACTGTTGATGGAAATATTACTCTTAGGCTAAAGAATGTTCCTTGGGATCAAGCACTGGATATCGTTCTTAAATCTCAAGGCTTGGCGAAACAGCAAATAGGTAACGTTTTAATGGTCGGGCCTGCTGACCAAATAGCGAACCGTCAAAAAATCGAGCTAGAAGCCAATAAGCAGGTTGAGGATTTCGCGCCTTTACGTACGGAATTTCTTCAGGTTCGTTATGCTAAGGCTACGGATATATTGGCCTTGTTATCCTCTGAAAATAGTATGCTTAGTGATCGTGGAACGGCAAGTGTGGATGTAAGAACTAATACTATTATTCTGCACGATACCTCTTCTTCAATTGAAACGGTAAGGCATGCGATCAAGGTATTAGATGTTCCTATTAGGCAGGTACTAATTGAAGCTCGAATAGTAGTGGCTTCCACAAATGTAGGCGAAGCATTGGGTATTCGTTGGGGTGGTGGTTACGGTGTGTTGCAGGGTAATAATATTATTACTGCAGGTGGTAACTCAACGACTACCAGTGCGTTTAATAACAATGTTGTAGCATCTCAAGCTGGTAATGACACTACCCCAATTGACCTTGCTGAGGCAAGCGTGGTTAATCTTGGTGCTGTCGGTGCAACTAGTAGCTTCGCGCTTGGCTTAAATACGGGTGACTACATGTTGGATCTTGAGCTATCAGCCATGGAATCGGATGGTCGAGCTGAAATAATATCCCAGCCGCGAATTATCACTGCTGATGGTCAGACGGCGCTTATCAAGGCAGGCTCTGAAATACCCTACGAGCAGGCCACTTCCAGTGGTGCAACTTCCGTAGTGTTTAAAGAAGCAGTTCTGAAGTTGGAGGTAACACCACAAATTACTCCTGATGATCGCATTCTGATGGACTTAATTATTAATAAGGATGCCATTGGCGAAATTGTTAATAATATTCCAACTATCGATACCAATGAGCTGGAAACACAGGTTCTAGTTAATAATGGTGAAACAATTGTGTTAGGTGGAATATTCCAATCTGAAGACATCACAACAGTAGATAAAACCCCATTTTTTGGTGATTTACCTGTCATTGGTCGTTTATTTAGACGAACAACTCATACTGAAGATAAAAGTGAGTTGTTAATTTTTATTACACCGAGACTAGTTAAAGATGTCTTAAGCTCTAATTAACGGGTATCGTTCAAATATAATGAACTTAGGTTAATGGGGGCGAAGAGCACCCCTTTAATAGATCTGAACATGTTAAAACACAATGTATACTTAGTCGGGCCTATGGGTGCTGGAAAAAGCACAATAGGCCGTTTGCTGTGCAGCGAGCTAAAGCTCGAATTTAAAGACAGTGATAAAGAAATTGAAGATAGCTGTGGTTGCAATATCCCATGGATCTTTGATGTAGAAGGGGAGGTTGGTTTCCGTGACCGCGAAGCAGCAGCTATCGAGGAAATTACTGCTGAAAGCGGAGTGTTAATGGCCACAGGTGGTGGTGCTGTATTACGTCCGGAAAATAGGCTGTATCTATCCGGCCGTGGAACCGTAGTTTACCTTAAGACTTCTGTTGAACAGCAGCTTCAACGTACAACCAAAGATAAAAATCGCCCCTTACTTCAAATAGATAATCCAAAAGAAGTTCTTACCAAATTAATGAATGAACGGCACCCTTTGTATGAAGAGGTGGCGGACATCACTATTTATACTGATGATCGTAATCCAAGGTTTGTGGTGCAAGAAATCTTAGATCGATTAAAAGAATTAAGCATTATTGATTGAATTATGAAAACACTAAAAGTCGATTTACCTGAAAATTCCTACCCTATATTTATAGGCGAGAATCTATTGCAAGATGAGTTCTTGCTAAAGCCCTATATAAAGGGCAATCAGGTAATGATTGTAACTAATGAGACGATTGCTCCCTTATACCTGAAGCAGGTAAAAAGTCTGTTTAAAGGGTTCACGGTAGATACCGTTATATTGCCAGATGGCGAGAAATTTAAAACACTAGAATACTTGAACCTGATTTATGACGCATTGCTTGGCAATAAACACAATCGAACGACTACGCTTGTGGCTCTTGGTGGTGGAGTAGTGGGTGACATGACTGGTTATGCAGCTGCAAGCTATCAGCGAGGCGTGGATTTCATACAGTTACCCACAACTTTATTGTCTCAAGTAGATTCGTCTGTTGGTGGTAAAACTGGCGTAAATCATAAGCTTGGAAAAAATATGATAGGTGCATTTCATCAACCTAATTGTGTGCTTATTGATATAAATACCTTAAATACCTTGCCCGATAAAGAACTCTCCTCCGGCTTGGCCGAGGTAATTAAATATGGTTTGATTTGCGACTTCCCATTTTTCGAGTGGTTAGAAGAAAATATTAAAAATATTATGGGTCGGGATAATGCGACCCTCATCAAAGCCATAGAAAGATCTTGCTCAAATAAGGCAAAAATAGTGGCGCAAGATGAAAAAGAAGGTGGTATTCGAGCGATTTTAAATCTCGGTCATACTTTCGGGCATGCAATTGAAACTGACCAAGGTTATGGGAACTGGTTGCATGGTGAAGCGGTAGCCACAGGAACTATAATGGCAGCTGATTTATCGGCAAAATTGGGATGGATTAATGACAAAGATGTGGAACGGATAGCGTCTATATTAACCGAAGCAAAATTGCCGATTGAATGCCCTAAAAATATGCAGGGCAATAGATTTAAAGAACTTATGGCCGTAGACAAAAAAGTGCTAGATGGTAAGCTGAGACTAGTTCTATTAAAGTCCCTTGGTGAGGCAGTCACAACCTCCGATTTTAATATTGAGCATTTAGATGCCACACTGACCGATCTGACCAACTAATAATAACAAGGAGGGCGGCATGGGTAAGAATCAAAGTGCTGCTCCTTCATATGTCGATATTGGCGAAAGGATTCAGCAGTTAGACATGCTTCAGCATGTTCAAGAATTTAGCTCTATGGTTGTGCTCGTCACGGGCGAAACTGGATCAGGAAAGTCCTCTCTATTGCAAGCTGCTGTATCTCAGCTCTCTGTCCATCATCAGATACTGGTTATCGATGCAGTAATCTCAGCCAACGAATCCTCCCTGATACAGCAATTATCACAGCAATTGGTGTGTGGTGGCTCCTTGGAGGACATTGATGTCTCTTTAATGAAAATCTCCGAACAGAACGAAAGTGTTCATTTGGTAATAGATGATGCGCACTTGTTGGAAGAGTCAGCATTCAGACTGATAACGCGTAAAGCCATTCAAGATCACAGCTGGCACCTGGTGATTTGTGGAGATAATAGTTTGCAATCTCGCTTGGATAATTTTCAGCAAGAATTACAACAAGAGAATACCTATCACTTAATTCAATTAGCCCCATTTAATGAAACTGAATCTGCTCAATTTATTGAAGCGCTGTTCCAACAAGCTGGTCAGGACTTCACTCAGCTATCAGATAAAAAGCGACATCAGCTATGGCTGCTAAGTGATGGTTTACCAGGTAAGTTAGTTGATCTGGTGGAGTTAGAAAAAGAAACTTATCAGAATTTGTCGTCAAAATTTCCCGTGGGCCACGTGGCTGCAATATTATTGATAGGCACAGCGTTAATCTTTTCATATTTCTATCAAGAAAAGACTGTCACGATAGCGCAGGACGATGTTATTGCAGAGCTTTTAGCACAAAAAGTACAGCCCAAAAAACAGTTTAATCGTGAAAATATTAATGCTGAGACGTTAAGTAAAAAAATTCAGAAGGGCGTGCTGGTTTCAACATCAAAAGTTGAAAATAGTGAGAAGGCACAAAAGCCTTCTAAGTCTTTACTGGCCCAAACCGCCAATCACAAATCAGCTGAACTTCCTGTGTCAGGCTCTAAATCAATATCAGTCTTAGTTCCAAAGGCAACTAAACCCGCTCCGTTAACTGTTGCTCCAGTTCAAAAGAAAATGAAGTCGATCCACCCGTTGTTAGATGCTCTGCCTCAGGAGTATGCCTTACAGTTACTTGGTGTGCGGAATAAGAAAAGTGCGCAAGACTTTATGAGTCGTTTCTCGCGTCAGCTGAATAGCGAAAAATTGAATGTATATGAAACCAAATATAAAGGGCAGCCCTGGTTTGTAGTGGTTTATGGCCCATATAGCAATAAGAGCAATGCCAGTCAAGAGGCAATAAGCTTGTCTCGCTCTTTAAAGAGTCAGCCATGGGTTCGCCCTATGGCCAAGATTCAAGAGGATATCCGTAAACTCAACTCTAAATAACTTTCGTAGTAACCCAACCCCCTTTAAAACAATTCGCCCTTAAATGGTGCGAAACTGTCTTGTAGCTAATTAATTTGAGCCAAAGCCCTCCCGCGTGTAGAATAAGCGTCCTTTTGTATGTTCAAAACCACTGAATCGGCATAAAAATGCCCTCTAAGGTATTGATTTTAAAAGAATTTTTTACTGAGAGAGTCTATGAGAACAGGTCTGTACACACCAGGTGATTTTAAAGATAACTGTGGCTTTGGCCTAATTGCCCATATGGAAGGCAATGCCAGTCACGACCTTTTGCGTACGGCTATTGAATCGTTAACCTGTATGACTCACCGTGGTGGCATCGCTGCCGACGGTAAAACAGGTGATGGTTGTGGCCTATTAATTCAAAAACCCGATAGCTTTTTGCGTCAGGTTGCCAAAGCAGACTCAGGTATAGATTTACCTGAGCATTATGCTGTGGGCATGGTATTCCTAGATTTGGATATGGCCATCGCCGATACACAACGTGAAGCCATGAATAAAGCCTTCACCGATCAAGGCTTAACCGTTAATGGTTGGCGTGTAGTGCCTACCAATAATGACTGCTTGGGACCTATGGCCGTCGATTGCCTACCTCGTTTTGAGCAAGTATTTGTATCATCTGCTAGTGCCTTAACTGAAGCGCAATTTGCAGTGAAACTATACTACGCACGTCGTAAAGCAGAAATCGCACTAGATTCACACGAAGATTTTTATATCTGCTCTTTATCTGAAAAAACCTTATCTTATAAAGGTTTGATGATGCCAGTGGATCTTCCTGCCTTTTATACTGATCTAGGCGACGAACGTTTAGAAACGGCTATTTGTGTTTTCCATCAACGTTTCTCTACTAACACCGCCCCACGTTGGCCTTTGGCTCAGCCATTCCGTATGTTGGCCCACAATGGTGAAATAAACACCATTCAAGGCAACCGCAATTGGGCTGCTGCGCGTAGTAGTAAGTTTGAATCTCCATTATTAGAAAACCTTGAATCTGTTCAGCCATTAGTTAACACCAAGGGTTCTGACTCTTCCTCTATGGATAACATGCTTGAGCTACTTCATACCGGTGGCATGGATATGTTCCGAGCCATCCGCATGATGATCCCGCCAGCTTGGCAGAATGTTGAAACCATGGATGCCGAGTTGCGCGCATTTTATGAATATAACTCTATGCACATGGAGCCATGGGATGGTCCAGCCGGCCTAGTTATTACCGACGGCCGCTATGCTGTATGTGGGCTAGATCGTAATGGCTTACGTCCTTCACGCTGGGTTAAAACCACCAATGGTTTTATCACGGTTGCATCAGAAATCGGTACATTCGGCTATAAACCTGAAGACGTAATTGATAAAGGCCGTGTAGGTCCAGGTGAAATTCTCGCCATCGATACCCAAGACGGTACTATCCTTGAAACCAGCGACATTGATGGACGCCTTAAGACGTCACAACCTTATGGTAAATGGCTAAAAGAGAAAGCACTACGTATTGAATCTAAGCTTGAGCTTCAGCGTTTAAATAATGAAGTATTAAGCAGCGAAGACATTAAGATTCAGCAAAAGCTGCATCTAATAAGCAACGAAGAGCGCCAGCAAGTATTGAGTGCCTTGGCTGAACAAGGAGTGGAAGGTACCGGCTCCATGGGCGATGACGTGCCTATGGCAGTTCTGTCTGAAAAGTCTCGTAACACCGCCGACTACTTCCGTCAGATGTTTGCGCAGGTGACTAACCCACCTATCGATCCATTGCGTGAAGCCATTGTTATGTCTTTAGAGACTTGCATCGGTAAAGAACAAAATGTTTTTGTTGAAGATGCCGATCACGCGACGCGCATTATTTTAACCAGCCCTGTGTTATCGCCACTAAAGTTCAACGGCCTTAAAAATACCGGTAGCGACGATTTCAAATTTACTACGCTGCCGTTAGTTTTTGCAAAAGAAACGGGTCTTAAAACGGCTATTGAAAACCTAATTAATCAGGCAAAAGCTGCGGTACGTGAAGGCTCTAGCATTATTATCTTGTCTGACCGCGAAGTAAAAGAAGGTCAGTTGATTATTCCTGCGGTTATGGCGACCGGTGCTGTTCATCACGCGCTTATTAAGAGTTCGTTGCGTTGTGATGCCAATATTGTAGTTGAAACGGGTGATGCTCGTGACGCTCATCATTTTGCTGTATTGCTAGGCTTTGGTGCCACAGCTGTTTATCCATGGTTAACCTTTGAAGTGTTAAACGACATGCATCGCAGTGGTGAACTACTGGGTGATCCTTTAGTGAGTTACCAAAACTACCGTAAGGGTATTCGTAAGGGCTTGATGAAAATCTTGTCCAAGATGGGTATATCAACCATCGCTTCCTACCGCGGTTCGCAATTATTTGAAGGTATTGGTTTGGCCGAGGAAGTCGTCGATCTTTGCTTTAGTGGTTTAACCAGTCGAATTAAAGGTGCTGACTTTAGCGATTTTGAAGTAGATCTTGAGCGTAATACTAAGAATGCGTGGAAAGCTCGCAAATCCTTAGATCAAGGCGGCTTGCTTAAATATGTCCACGGTGGCGAGTATCATGCCTTTAACCCTGATGTAGTTTCTACCATTCAGGATGCAGTACAAACTGGCTCACAAAAATCGTATGATAAATACGCGCAACTTGTTAATGAGCGTCCAGTAGCCACCATCCGTGACTTGTTTAAGCTAAATACTGAAAATAGCATTAACATTGATGAAGTTGAATCGGTTGAAAAAATCTTCCCAAGATTCGATTCTGCTGCCATGTCTTTAGGTGCTTTGTCACCAGAAGCTCATGAAGCATTGGCGCAAGCCATGAACGAATTAGGCGGCAACTCTAACTCGGGTGAGGGTGGTGAAGACCCTAAGCGTTTCGGCACTCTAAGAAATTCTAAAATTAAGCAAATTGCATCGGGCCGTTTTGGGGTAACACCTCATTACTTATCGAATGCAGAAGTATTGCAAATTAAAGTAGCGCAAGGTGCTAAGCCAGGTGAAGGGGGCCAGCTACCAGGTGGCAAGGTTAACAATCTTATTGCCACTTTGCGTTACTCGGTTCCTGGAGTGACACTTATTTCACCTCCACCACATCATGATATTTACTCTATCGAAGATTTGGCCCAGCTTATTTACGATCTTAAGCAGGTGAATCCACGCGCTAAAATTTCAGTTAAGTTAGTGTCTGAGCCAGGCGTAGGAACTATTGCCGCTGGCGTTGCAAAAGCTTATGCCGACTACATTACTATTTCTGGTTATGACGGCGGTACTGCGGCGTCACCGTTAACTTCTATTAAATATGCAGGCTCACCATTTGAGTTAGGTTTGGCAGAAGCACATCAAGCACTACGTGCTAACGACTTACGTGGCAATGTGCGCTTGCAAACTGATGGCGGTTTAAAAACCGGTTTAGATATTGTTAAAGCGGCTATTTTAGGTGCTGAAAGTTTTGGCTTTGGTACCACGCCTATGGTTGCCATGGGTTGTAAGTTTCTACGAATTTGCCACTTAAACAACTGTGCAACCGGTATAGCCACTCAGCGTGAAGATCTTCGTGAGGAACACTTCATTGGCACAGTGCAAATGGTTAAAAATTTCTTTACCTTTGTAGCGGAAGAAACCCGCCAGTGGATGGCCGCTGTAGGTGTTCGTAGCCTTGATGAATTGGTAGGTCGTACTGATCTACTTGAAATGATTGAAGGCGCAACCAGTAAGCAGAAAAAATTAGATCTAACGCCGCTGATTGCAAACGACCATATTCCTGCTGATAAACCTCAGACAGTACAGATTGAGCGTAACCATCCATTTGATAAGGGTGTACTTGCTGAGCGTATGGTTAAAGACACTTTGTCTGCTATTGAAAGCAAGTCTGGTGGTGAATTTAGTTACAACGTCGGTAACTGTGACCGATCTATTGGTGCACGTTTATCGGGTGAGATTGCGTTACGTCACGGCAATAAAGGCATGGCGAGCAACCCTATTCAATTGAACCTTAAAGGGACTGCTGGTCAATCATTTGGTGTATGGAACGCCGGTGGTTTGAACATGTACCTTGAAGGCGACGCCAACGATTATGTAGGTAAGGGTATGACTGACGGTAAGCTAGTGATTAGCTCACCTAAAGGCTCTGTTTATAAATCTCAAAATGCTTCTATTATTGGTAATACTTGTTTATACGGTGCTACTGGTGGACAGCTGCTAGCAGCGGGTCGTGCTGGTGAACGCTTTGGTGTACGTAACTCTGGTGCCCGAGCAGTTATAGAGGGCGCGGGTGATCACTGTTGTGAATACATGACCGGCGGTCAAATTACCGTACTGGGCAGCACAGGTTATAACTTTGGTGCTGGTATGACAGGCGGTTTCGCTTACGTACTAGATATGGATAAAACTTTTGTAGATCAGTACAACCATGAGTTAGTCGATATTCATCGTATCTCTAACGAAGAAACTGAAGCTCATCGCAATCACTTGCGTGGCATCATTAAAAACTATGTTGAAGAAACAAGCAGTGCTTGGGGCCAAGAAATTTTGGCTAACTTCGATCACTTTATTGGCAAGTTCTGGTTAGTTAAGCCTAAGGCTGCAACGTTAGAGCAATTGCTAGAAAACACCCGGACTCGCTCAGAGTAAGCGCTTATGTCCATGATGGACGATATGCCGCTAGCCTAGATGGCAAAGAGCGGCGTAGTTCAGAATGAACGTTTTATCGCATCCCAAAGAAGGTGCGAGCGACTAGATATAAGCCCGGCGAGTGAGTCAGATTATAGGTGCGGCAAATGGCTAAACGATTAAATAATGATTTTCAATTTTTAGATGTGTCCCGTCAGGACCCAACTAAAAAAAATACAAAAACTCGTAAACAAAATTTTGTTGAAATTTACGAGCCGTTCAAACAAGAACAGGTGAACGATCAGGCTCACCGCTGCTTGGAGTGTGGTAACCCATACTGCGAATGGAAATGTCCTGTGCATAACTTTATTCCTAACTGGTTGAAGCTAGCGTCTGAAGGCAACATTACGGAAGCGGTAGAGCTTTGTCACGAGACCAATACTCTTCCTGAAGTGTGTGGGCGTGTATGTCCACAAGACCGTTTATGTGAAGGGGCTTGTACTCTTAACGATGGTTTTGGTGCCGTTACCATCGGTAATGTTGAAAAATACATTACCGATACCGCATTTGCTATGGGCTGGCGCCCGGATGTATCCAGTGCGAAAAACACAGGTAAACGTGTCGCTATTATTGGTGCAGGTCCTGCCGGTTTAGGTTGTGCCGATGTATTAGTGCGCAACGGTGTGAAGCCTGTTGTCTTTGATAAGTATCCAGAAATTGGCGGCTTGTTAACCTTTGGTATTCCAGAATTTAAATTAGAAAAATCGGTATTGGCACTGCGCCGTGAAGTATTTGAAGGCATGGGAATTGAATTCCGCCTGAACACTGAAGTGGGCAAAGACATTCAGTTTAAAGATATCCTTGAAGAATTTGATGCCGTGTTCCTTGGCATGGGTACTTATAACTACATGAAGGGCGGCTTCCCAGGTGAAGACTTGCCAGGCGTTGTAGATGCTTTGGATTTCTTAATTGCCAACGTGAATCACAACCAGGGTTGGGAAAAAGACGCTGCTGATTTCATTGATATGAAAGGCAAGAAGGTTGTAGTGCTGGGCGGTGGTGATACTGCCATGGATTGTAATCGTACTTCTATTCGTCAAGCTGCTGAGTCTGTTTCTTGTGCCTACCGTCGTGATGAAGAAAACATGCCGGGTTCTAAGCGCGAAGTGGTTAACGCAAAAGAAGAAGGCGTTGAGTTCTTATTTAATCGTCAACCTGTTGCCATCGTAGGCGAAGACAAAGTTGAAGGGGTTAAAGTTGTGACCACTAAGATGGGTGAGCCAGATGAAAATGGTCGCCGCCGTCCTGAAATAATAGAAGGCTCTGAAGAAGTATTAGCAGCTGATGCTGTATTGGTCGCTTTTGGTTTTCAGCCAAGTCCGGCTCCTTGGTTTGCTGATTTTGGTATTGAATTAAACAGCTGGAAAGGTGTGGTTGCACCGGAAGAGCAAGAGTTTAAATTCCAAACCAGCAACGAGAAAATATTTGCCGGTGGCGACATGGTTCGTGGTTCTGATCTTGTGGTTACTGCTATCTGGGAAGGTCGTCAGGCAGCTGAAGGCATTCTGGACTATATGGAGCTGTAAACTCTGAAAGTGATAATACTCGCTAGGTGAGGTTTCCAGATAATGGAAAGACTACCGCCTATCAATAAAAAAGCACGGTTTAGCCGTGCTTTTTTATTTCCGTGATAATAGTGAGGCCCAGTAGATAGTATACGACTTTCAATGGATGGATAATTGCGTCTAACTACGTACAATGGCCTAAAACGGAAGCGCTGCCAGTAATTGGAGAGTGAGAATGAAAAATATAATAACAAGCTTGGCCTTAATAGCCCTGCTCATTGGATTAACCGCTTGTGGAGGGTCTGATACCACCACCACAACAACGGGTACAGCTACACCAACGGATGATACTTCCAGTGGATCAGATGATGAGCCCGACGTTCCACCAGTTAACTTGGGTGACCCTGATGCCAATGTGGGCCTTGGATATGGTACCGGTACTGAATTTCAAAACGGGGAAGCGCTCGCAGCCCTAACTGACTTGACTGCAGGTGGTAGCACCTCGGTAACGGTTAACCTTGTTGATCTTGATAACGCTTTTGAAATTTATTTGGGACAGCGCACTGTTACCTTTAATTCCTATTGTGCTCAACTAGGTTTGGCTGAATTTAATCCATCCACAGTAGAAGCATCGGGCTTGGCCATTTCTAATTACCAAGACAAAGGCTGTGGTCGAGAAGACAATATATTTGTGAGCATAGTCGATCGTGTTGGCGTGACAGATGCTGGGGAAGACATCCTTGAAGTTACTGCCACGGCGAATGCAACAGTAGATGTGAAATTACCTATTGTGGGTGTGATTAAATTTATATCCGCAGAGCCATCGGCTATTGCACTTAAGGGTGTGGGTAGTGATCTTTTACCTGAAATGTCGACTTTGAGTTTCCAAGTGCTGGATCGCAGTGGTAACCCTATGTTTGCCAAAACAGTGACTTATGAACTCGATCATATTATTGGTGATGTTTCTTTGTCTCGAGATGAAGCGGTAACCAATATAGACGGTATTGCGACGATCCAGCTATTGTCTGGCCGAGTAAACGGTACGGTTAGAGTAAGTGCCACCGTGGATGTGAACGATGAAGATGGCAATATTACTGGAGAAATGGGAACACAATCTAATCCCATCGGCATGATTACAGGGTTGCCAGACCAGAACAGTTTTTCGCTGGGCGCTGATATATTGAACCCACAGGGTTGGGATGTAATTGGTACACCAGTTACCATTTCTGCATATTTAGCCGATCACTATCAAAACCCAGTTCCCGACGGCACCATAGTTGCCTTCGCTGCTGAAGGTGGTCGAGTTGGCGGTACCTGTGCAACTACCAGTGGTGCCTGCAGTGTTATCTGGGTTTCTCAAGACCCTAAGCCTGTGGATGGCATAGTGACAATTATCGCAAGAACTGTAGGTGAAGGGGATTATCAAGACGGAAATAGTAATGGCCTGTATGATCCGGGTGAGCTATTTGATCCATACCCTGAAGTATTTATTGATGCCAACGGTAATGGTATTTTTGATAAAGATGCTGTCTATAATTCGTTGGTAGACATAGATGAGACCGGTGATGTTGAATTTGGCTGGGATGCGGCGACGACTAACTTCTTCGAAGAGTTTTTTGATTTTGATAATGACGGCGTGAGAGATGAGACATCGGATAAATACCAAGGGGTTACTTGCTCTACCGCTGCTTTCGCTGCTGGGCATTGTGACAAATTGATGGACGTGAGTCGTTCAATAGAATTAATTATGTCTGAGGGGCGCAACCCTTTAATTGAAGGACCTTGGTTATACAATCCAACCACTGGCAGATATGATACAGAGGTATCTTGCATCGATGTTTCCGTTGATAGACGCCAGATTATGTGGCGCTTGGCGGATTCATTAGAGCGTAGAAACAAATTAGCTAACGGATCAAAAGTGTCTTTCACATTAGATGGTTGGCTTGACGCTGTTTCTGGAGCTAACTTCGAAACGATAGGTAACTATTCAGCCCCGCTGCGCTATGACCTTTGGAAAGACACTCAAACCTCAACAGATGCTGCCCAACTAAAATACGATTACCTTAATTATCGGGGTCATACTTATGTGGTTGATCTGGCTTATGATAACGACTACTCAGGAATATTCTCTGATATCGGCATACTGGGTCTGGATCTAACTTCAGCTGGCCGTTCATTTGATAGTGGCTTGCAAGTCTCTGCCATTGGCAGGACCTATGAAAAAGTAATGGATGCACTCGGCGGCGTAGTGACAAGTATTGATGTGTCAGGTGGAGCTACTGTCAACTACACTGTCAATGTAGTGACTGCCTGCGGAGATGGTTTGGAAACTGGCGCTGTAATTTCAGTGGAGACTGCCAATGGAACTTTATCCAATTGGAGTTCCGATGATAATATTAGTCAGGAATCAACTGCGGGAGCTACATTTTCGGTTAGCGAAGATCGTCGTTCAGCAGGGAACTCCATTAGTTTCGATATAACAACGGACGGTGTCACCAGCCTAGATGACATTACCATCACTGTGCGTGATGGCCAGCTACGTCAAAAGACAGCATATGCCCTAATTAGTGTTCAAGATTAACAATAGCGCGCCTACGGGCGCGTTCTTCATTTAAATATCACTTCATAGACAAAAATGACTGAACTAAAAAACGATCGCTTCCTTAAAGCTCTTATGCGCGAACCAGTTGATCGCACTCCTATTTGGATGATGCGCCAAGCTGGTCGCTACTTGCCTGAATACCGCGCGAGTCGTGCCACGGCAGGTTCCTTCATGGATCTGTGCATGAACGCCGACTTTGCTTGTGAAGTAACGATGCAGCCGTTAGAGCGTTATCCTTTGGATGCCGCGATCTTGTTCAGTGATATTTTAACCATTCCAGATGCTATGGATCTGGGGCTTTACTTTGAAACAGGTGAAGGTCCTAAATTTAAAAAAGTGGTCCGTACCGAAGCCGATGTAGATGCATTGCCTGTTGTGAATACCGCGTCTGATTTAAGCTATGTAACTAAAGCGGTGAGTACCATTCGCCGTGAGTTAAATGGCCGTGTACCGCTAATTGGTTTTTCTGGTTCGCCATGGACCCTAGCCACTTACATGGTAGAAGGTGGAAGCAGTAAAGACTTTCGCCATGTGAAAGCCATGATGTATAACCAACCAGAAGTGATGCACAGAATGCTCGATAAACTGGCCTTGTCAGTGATCGATTATTTAAATGCACAAATAATGGCAGGTGCCCAAGCGGTACAAATTTTTGATACCTGGGGCGGCGTTTTAAGCCACACGGCTTATCAAGAATTTTCCTTAAAATACATGCAGCAGATCGTGGATGGTCTTATCCGCGAACATGAAGGACGACGTGTACCGGTTATCTTGTTTACCAAGGGTGCAGGCCAGTGGCTAGAGTCTATGGCCAACACAGGCTGTGATGCCTTGGGTATCGATTGGACTACCGATATCGGCAATGCTCGTCAGCGTGTGGGTGGTCAAGTTGCCTTGCAGGGTAATATGGATCCATCTGTGCTTTATGCTTCACCTAAGCGTATTCGTGAAGAAGTAGGCCGTATACTTGCCAGCTACGGACCGGGCGCAGGCCAAGTGTTCAATCTTGGACATGGTATTCACCAGTTTGTTGATCCTGACCATGCCAAAGCGTTCATTGATGCTGTGGTTGAGCTTAGCCCTCAATACCACAAATAAACCTATAAACGTTAGCAATACCAAAGCCCCTTTTTAGGGGCTTTTATGTACAGGATGTACGGTCAGGATTTTGTTCCCAACAAATCCTAAGTACGAACATCCATGTTAGCAATGACGCAGTGCCATGGATGGCAAGGAGCGGCTTTTGGCTAGTACCTAAGGTATATAGTTGTAGCCACAGTGTACCTTTCAGCTATCGGCAGTGTGCCCCTCTAAATAAACATCGAGCAATATAAACTATTACTCTTTCCAATCCATAAAGCCCACACTCCTCCCAGTTTGAACTGTGCCCTGCTTCGTCCATACTTGTCTCTATGTTTGAATCTATTCGTCGCTTTGTAAAACTCGAAGCTGCGAGCGGCCTTATGCTCATGGCTGCTACCGTACTGGCACTCATTGCAGCCAATTCCCCATGGCAAGAATTCTATGAAGAGGCTTTAAGTCTAAAGCTTACGATTGCCATTGAAGAGTTTGCTATTTCCAAGCCCATTCAGCTGTGGATAAACGACGGCCTCATGGCTGTATTTTTTTTGCTGGTGGGGCTTGAGTTAAAACGCGAAGCCATGGTTGGGGAGCTGAATACCCCCAAAAAGGTCATGTTGCCTGCGCTGGGGGCAATAGGCGGGATGATTTTTCCAGCGGTTATTTATGCCTATCTAAACATGTTCGATGCCGTGGCTATTCAGGGCTGGGCCATTCCTACCGCCACAGATATAGCGTTTACTTTGGCCATTATTCTCTTGCTCGGGGATCGAGTACCGGGCTCGTTAAAAATTTTTCTAGTGAGTCTTGCCATATTTGATGACCTAGGCGCCATCATTATCATTGCCATATTCTATACCGATCACCTTTCCATGAGTGCGTTGTTTGTGTCTGCTACTTGTATTGTTATCTTGTGGGTCATGAATCGCATCGAGGTGGTGAGTAAAGCTGGTTACCTAATGGTAGGGGTGATCATGTGGGTCGCCCTGTTAAAGTCTGGTGTACACGCCACTCTGGCTGGGGTTATTTTGGCCATGTTTATTCCCATGCGGGGAGAGGACTGGGATGGTAAACAAATTTGCCCATTGCACGAACTGGAGCGTGACCTGCATTCACCGGTGGGTTTTTTAATACTGCCGTTATTTGCGTTTGCCAATGCTGGATTGCCGCTTTCCCAGTTAAGCCTTACCGATGTCTTTCATAATATTCCACTTGGAATTACCTTAGGATTGTTTGTCGGTAAGCAATGCGGAGTCATGTTTATGGTTTGGTTAGGCATTAAATTTAAACTTGGAGTGATGCCTAAAAATGTAAGTTGGCATCACATGTATGGCATTGCGGTTTTGTGTGGCGTGGGCTTTACCATGAGTTTGTTTATTGGTGGGTTGGCCTTCGAGCAAACTGGAGCGAATTATGCGGCTCAGGAACGTCTTGGAATATTACTGGGATCCTTCCTATCTGCGGTGTGGGCCATTATTTGGTTACGATATTTTTGCAAACCCGAAAAAACCGTTTCTTAAATACAGCAGTCTTAGTATTTTAAAATATATTTTTTCAGCATATACATTCGCTGCGGTTAAGCCTGATAGCATGTCATAATCCTTCCAAATTCAAATTATTAAAATAATATAATGGCAAAACGAAAAGTCGCATACGTATGTAGTGACTGTGGCAGCGACCACAGTAAATGGCAGGGGCAATGCAGCTCATGTCAGGCCTGGAATACACTTCAGGAATTTACAGTGTCTACTTCAAAGTCGGCAGTGGTGCGTGAAGGTTACGCAGGCGCTGCTGGCTTGGGCACAAACAAGGTGGTGAAACTTAACGAAGTCTCGCTGGCGGATTTGCCTAGAATCAGTTCGGGCATGGCTGAGTTTGATAGAGTACTTGGTGGTGGTTTAGTGCCGGGCTCGGTGACATTAGTGGGTGGGCACCCGGGTGCGGGTAAATCGACTCTGCTACTGCAAATTATGTGTTACCTAGCTCAACATATGTCGGTGCTTTATATAACCGGTGAAGAATCTTTGCAGCAAGTGGCCTTACGAGCGCAGCGCTTAAACTTACCCACAGACAAATTACAAATGCTCACCGAAACAGATGTGGAGCAGATAATTTCCATTGCTAAACATCACCAGCCAAAAATAATAGTGATCGATTCCATTCAGGTGATGCACACGCCTGGCGTAGAGTCGGCTCCTGGCAGTGTTTCTCAAGTGCGAGAAAGTGCGGCGTTTTTAACACGCTTTGCCAAGCAAACTAATACCGTAATGTTTCTGGTGGGCCATGTGACTAAGGATGGATCCTTGGCTGGCCCCAAAGTGTTAGAACACATGATTGACTGCTCTATTATGCTAGAAGGGGATAACGACAATCGTTTTCGTACTTTGCGTGGTATTAAAAACCGCTTTGGGGCGGTTAATGAATTGGGTGTGTTTGCCATGTTAGAAACCGGCCTTAAAGAGGTTAAAAACCCTAGCTCTATTTTCCTGAGCCGTTCCGAACAACCAGTGAGTGGCTCCAGCGTTATGGTGGTATGGGAAGGCACGCGGCCATTATTAGTGGAGATACAAGCACTGGTAGATGATAGTCATTTTGGTCACCCCAAGCGCGTGGCAGTGGGCTTGGATCAAAACCGTTTATCCATGCTGTTAGCCGTGATGCATCGCCATGCAGGGATTCATTGCGGTGATCAAGATGTGTATGTGAATGTGGTCGGGGGCGTACGAGTGACCGAAACATCTGCCGATCTAGCCTTGCTTATGTCTATATTATCGAGCTTTAAAGATCGGCCTCTGCCGCAGGATATGGTGATTTTTGGTGAGGTGGGATTATCCGGTGAAATCCGCCCGGTACCTAGTGGCCAAGAGCGTTTAAAGGAAGCTGCTAAGCATGGCTTTAAAAGAGCCATTGCCCCAAAGGCCAATATACCCAAATCAGGAATTCCAGGTATGGAGGTGATTGCAGTAGAGAGTATTTCTCAGGCGTTAGAGGTTATTTAAGGCCTAAATAGTTCATATTTAAACAAATATGAACAGTTACTCATGCCCTTCTAGCAGGGCAGTGAGTTCTCTTTCTAGAAAGGAATCTGAGCCCAAATTTAATTCTACCAACCTCTTCAGTTGGGTGATGCTGTCTAAATCTATATGTAGGCATTTGCAGCCCATGTGATCGTCTTCGTTGTAAATTAGCTCAGTTTCCATGGTGATTTGAGAGTTATTCGCAAGAGATATGCAAATGCTAATAGGCTCTCCTTGTACGACTGTTTGCCCGGCAGGTTGCTTAAAAAGAATGCCGTTTAGACTGATATCAATCAGCTCCACAGGCCAGCTCTCCTTCCCTTGGCTCACTTGAGTATCTGCATCAAATGGGATGCGTTTAAAACTGCGGCGTTGTTCAGACATTTCTAATCCTCTTGCTAGCGGCCGCTGTGCCTCAAACTGCAGTACCTTGTCCTTCGGCCATCGTCAGACAAGGTATATTTGAGCGTTAGGTTAAGCTCTTGTATTTAAGACGTTTTGGCTGCTCAGCTTCGCTACCAAAGCGGCGTTTCCTGTCATCTAGGTAATCCTGATAGTTACCCTCTAAAAAGTATAGTTGACTATCTCCCTCGTAGGCCAAAATATGAGTGGCAATACGATCCAGGAACCAACGGTCGTGTGATATCACAACGGCACAGCCAGGAAAGCTCAATAGGGCTTCTTCCAGAGCACGCAAGGTTTCTACGTCTAGGTCGTTGGAAGGTTCATCCAGTAGTAATAGGTTAGCGCCCTGCTTTAATACGCAAGCCAGTTGTAGGCGTCCACGTTCACCACCTGATAGTTCGCCCACGCGCTTTTTCTGATCACTGCCTTTAAAGTTAAAACGGCCACAATAGGCGCGAGAAGAAACTTCGTAATTGCCAATTTGCAACTGATCCTTGCCATCGCTAATGGCTTCCCAAACGGTCTTATCATCGTCTAGCTGGTCTCTTAGCTGTTCAACAAAAGCGGGTTTCACGCTATCGCCAATGCGAATCTCACCACTGTCGGGATTTTCAGCACCAGCAATCATGCGAAACAGAGTCGATTTACCCGCCCCGTTGGCACCCACTACACCCACTATGGCACCTGGTGGAATCTTGGCACTGAAGTTATCAATTAAAACCTTACCGCCAAAACTCTTGCTGACGTTTTCAAACTCTACTACTAGCTCGCCTAAACGCTCACCCGGTGGAATGAAAATTTCATTGGTCTCGTTACGTTTCTGAAATTCTTGGCTGTTTAATTCTTCAAAGCGCGCGATACGGGCTTTGCTTTTTGCTTGGCGGGCTTTTGGATTGGAGCGAACCCATTCCAATTCATGCTTGATGGTGCGCTCTAACGCAGACTGTTTTTTCTCTTCCTGTTCTAAGCGGTTTTCTTTTTGCTCAAGCCAGGATGTGTAGTTACCTTCATAAGGAATACCGTAACCACGGTCTAATTCCAATATCCATTCGGCGCAATTGTCCAAGAAGTAGCGATCATGAGTAATGGCGACCACAGTGCCTGGATAATTTTCCAAAAACTGTTCAAGCCAATCTACCGATTGTGCATCCAAGTGGTTGGTAGGCTCATCTAATAGCAGCATGTCGGGTTTTGATAATAGCAATTTACACAAGGCGACGCGGCGGCGTTCACCACCGGATAGCTTAGTGACATCAGCATCCCAAGGTGGCAAGCGCAAAGCGTCGGCAGCACGTTCCATGATATTACTAATATTGTGTCCGTCTCCGGTTTCAATTATGGCTTCTAGGCGCTCCTGCTTTTTAGCCAATGCATCAAAGTCGGCACCTTCCTCTGCATAGGCAGCATATACCTGATCAAGCTGAGTCATGGCATCCAGCACTTCGCTCATCGCTTCTTCTACATTGGCACGTACGTCTTTATCTGGATTCAGTTCAGGCTCTTGTTTTAAGTAGCCTATCTGAATGCCCGGTTGCGGGCGGGCTTCGCCGTTATAATCTGTGTCGACTCCTGCCATAATGCGCAGCAGTGTGGATTTACCCGCACCGTTTAGCCCCAGCACACCAATCTTGGCGCCAGGGAAAAAAGACAGAGATATGTCCTTTAAAATCTCACGCTTGGGGGGAACTACTTTCCCCACTCTATTCATTGTATAAACGTATTGCGCCATGGATTTATAGTGCCTTTGATTGTAATGCTGGATAGTGTTGCAAATTAATAGATTCACCCGCTAAACGCAAATAAGGGATTAGCAAAATGCTACACAGGAAGCCAACCTCCTCTAATAAAAATTACGTTGGTGCCATTCTCACATTGTTAACCATCATCATTTTGATTCAGCAGGGTGTTGCCACTTATATGCAAGTGCAGAGCAATCATCGCTTTCAAAAAGAATTGGCACTTCAGGCACTTGAATTTATGACTCTCAGTAAGGAGACTTCGCTGGCTGCACAATTGGCTAAGTTTAATGATGAAAAGTTGGCATTTGAATTATGGCTTATCAACAACAATACCCTGCAAACTGTGGTTACATCCAGCAAGCAAACCCATGTTGAAAATACGCTTACGTTATTTCAAATCTCTCAATCTCGCCAAATTATTTCCTTAAATAAAAACAATGAGACGACAGAAAAATTAATAGCCGTGGAAAAAAAGGGGCATTACTCACAAGTGCTCATTGACACGCTGCTGGAGAAATTACCCTTTCTGCTTATATATGCATTGGTGCTGGCGGGTGTCATTGTCAGCCTAAGTAGAAACCAGAAAAAAAATAAGAGCTTATTAACCCTTAATAACGATGAATCTCACCGTGCCGAACAAGCCTTATCCTGCATTGATGAAGTGGTGATAACCACTAACCTGTATGGCCGCATTGTCTTTTGTAATGCGTCAACCGGTAAATGGCTAGGCAATAACTCAATGGGCAGCGTTATTGGCAAACATATACAGAAGGTGTTTCCGTTTCCTGGTATGCCTTGGCTTGATAAACATAATCGCCTGAATAACAACGGCCAGATTAAAAACTATGGTGAAACCCTAGTGGATTTTAATAGCTGTTTAATGACGCTTGATATTAGCCAGCATTATTCAAAGTTAACAGACAGTAAGGCGACTATTATCTGGGTATTAAGAGATGTTAGCCGCCAAGCAAGTGACCGCGAGCTATTAGATGTGAGCCGTGCCCGTTACCGTGCCTTATATGAAGGCAGTGGCGTGGGCATGTGGCACTTTGACGTGGCCATGGTACGTGAATGGCTACCTAATTTGCAGGGTAAAAGTGTTCATGAATACCTTGCTCTCTTCCCTCAAGAATATGACAGCCTGCTGGCCAGCTTTAACCTAATAGATGTGAACGAAGCCGCCTTAAAAATTGAAGTGGGACAAGATAAACAGTCTTATATCTTTAATGTGATGAGTCTTTTTGAAAATCATAATCAGGTGCTTCTGGCCGAAATGGCGCAAAATGTTCTTGAAGATAAAAAACAATTTAGCATGGAGGTGGAGTTTGAATATACCAAAGGTCAGGCTCGGCATTACCTGCTAAATGTCACGCTTGATCAGGTGGGTGATGATCAGGCCTTGTTAAGCTTTAGCGATATTAGTGATCGAATTAAAGCTGAAAACGCCTTAAAAGAAAGTGAGAAATTCTGGGCAAACGTTATTCGCACCCTACCAGACATGGTGTATGTGAATGATCTAATGCAAAGGCAAATGGTGTATCAAAGCCGTGCCATCGGCGACTTGCTGGGCTACAACAAGAGTGAAACTGAAAATATTAAACATTGGCGTGATTTACTTCATGAAGAAGACAAACCAAAAGCCGATGCGGCCATATCGGTTTTAAGAAGTATGAAAGAAGGCGAGGTAAATGAAACCAGTGTGCGCTTGAAACACAAGGATGGCAGTTGGCATAGCATGCGCTTTCGCGATTGCATCTATAGTCAGGAAGGCGAAAATTCTCGTTATTATGTGGGAACCGTGCGAGATGTGACCACAGAAGAAGAGGCCAAAATTTTATTATCAGACAGCGAATTACGTTATCGCTTACTGGCCGAAGGCATGAGTGACATTGTATTTACTTTGGACGGCCAGTTTGAATTAAATTACATCAGTTCATCTGTGACCAAGATGCTGGGGTATTTATCCAGCCAAGTAATGCGCGAAGGTTTGAATTTATTGTTTAACGGTGAAGCGTATCGCCGCTTTATTAATTACCTGCAAAAAGATGTCAGTGATGCCAAGGCAGGGGGCGTCGATTACGTGCGCTCGTTGGATGTAGAAACCCAAAGCCAAACCGGCTCGCCGGTTATTTTAGAAGTGCAAAGCAGCATTTTGCGTAATGAATCTGGCGACATAGAAGGCATAGTGGCCAGTTGTCGTGACGTGACCCAGCGTCGCTTTATTGAACAAGAAGCAAGAACCGCCAGTGAAGTATTTGAAAACTCATCTGAAGCCATCATTGTTAGCAGTGCAGGAAAAAATAGTTCTATTAGCCGCGTGAATAAAGCCTTTAGTCATTTAACCGGCTACGAATCTGAAAGTGTATTAGGCTCTGACCCTATATTCTTTTTGGCTCAAGAAAATACCCAAGATGTTATTAAAAGTGTGGGGCGCTCTCTTAATCAGGAAGGCTATTGGCAAGGGGAAGTAAATTACCGCAGTAAGACCGGAGAAATACGTCCAAGCTGGACCGGCATTACCGCGCTAAAAGATAATATGGGTAAGGTTCAAAGCCATATTATTATTAGCTCGGATATTAGTGATCGTAAAAGGAGCGAAGAACGCATTCAGCGGCTGGCCTATTTTGATTCGCTCACCGGTTTGCCTAACCGCTCGCAAATGCATGAAACCCTGGCCGAGCTGATGCTGGAAAATAATCAGTTTCTGGCCTTATTATTTATCGACCTTGATCGCTTTAAACCCATTAACGATACCATGGGGCACCCGGTAGGAGATTTGGTTTTAAAAGAAGTGGCGCAACGATTAAAGTCGGCAGTGCGAGAACCAGACCTAGTGGCTCGAATGGGCGGCGACGAATTTACAGTGATCATGCCTGGCCTGGTAAATACCAACCAAGCCATTCGCGAAATAGTCCAAGTATGTGAAGCCATACTGCATGAAATTTCCCAGCCGTTTGCCATTAATGATCGCCAGCTTTATATCAGCGCCAGTGTTGGCGTTGCGCTGTTTCCAGAAAATGCTCTAAGTGCGATGGATTTATTGCGTAATTCCGACACCGCCATGTACCACGCCAAAGCCATGGGTAAAAATACGTTTCAGTTTTACGCCGAGCAAATGAATACCCTGGCCATGGAGCGTTTAGAGCTGGAAAATAACTTGCACTTGGCCCTGCGCCGCAAGGAATTTGAACTCTATTATCAGGCCCAGTGGGACACCCAAGAAAATAAAATCTGCGGCATAGAAGCCTTGTTACGTTGGCATCGTCCTCATTACGGCTTAGTAGGACCAGACAAGTTTATTCCGGTGATTGAAGAAACCGGTTTAATTGTGCCCATTGGCGAATGGGTATTAAGAGAGGCCTGCGAGCAAATAATAGAATGGCAAGAAGCAGGCTTTGTGGTGCCTAAGCTGGCGGTGAATTTAAGTGCTCGCCAATTTAAAGATGCCAATATGCTCGATGGCATCTGTCGCATAGTAGATGAAACCGGAGTAGACCCTGAAATTATCGAGCTAGAGCTCACCGAAAGTATCTTAATGGATGATGTAGAGCGTACGTTGGCGGTGCTTAATGAAGCGCGCAAGATGGGCTTTCAATTGTCTATTGATGATTTTGGCACCGGTTATTCGTCTTTAAGCTATTTAAAACAGTTCCCTGTGAATAACTTAAAAATAGACCAGAGCTTCATTAGAAACTTACCCGGCAATACCGAAGATGCACAAATTACTCGCACCATAGTGGCCATGGCCAATAACCTGGGTTTAGGGGTCATTGCCGAAGGGGTAGAGAACGAAGCTCAGCGTCAATTCCTGCAAGAGGTGGGTTGCCATAAAGTTCAAGGTTACATGTATAGCCACCCGGTATCGGCTGATACTCTGGCTCGAAACTTCCTCGAAGCCGAGCATGAGACCGAACCTGAGGTAAACCATAAAAGCCTAGAGGCCGTGTCATAGGTCTTTAGGCTCTTAATTATTTGTTTTTCTAGAGTGTGGAATTTTCATAGTGTGAATATGCGAAAGGTATATTCCGCTGAATATGAATATTCTTTGATAAGCCATGACGCCCTTTCAAGTGCCAGTATCCAAAGCTTACGGTACAATGCCCGAAAATTTATTGGTGTAGTTCGTTCGCGTTAAGAAAAGCGGACTATTCTGAGCACTTTCCTTACTTAGTTTTCTAACACGGGGTACGTCATGTTCAAAAAAGACATGAATATTGCAGATTTTGATCCAGCACTTTGGGCCGCCATGCAGGCAGAAGACGTGCGTCAAGAAGAGCATATCGAGCTAATCGCATCTGAAAACTACACCAGCCCACGTGTTATGGAAGCTCAAGGCACTCAGCTAACCAATAAGTACGCTGAAGGTTATCCTGGTAAGCGTTACTACGGCGGTTGTGAGCACGTTGACGTGATCGAACAATTGGCCATTGATCGTGCCAAAGAATTATTCGGCGCCCCTTACGCCAACGTACAGCCTCACTCTGGTTCACAAGCCAACGCGGCTGTTTACATGGCACTTTGTAAGCCAGGCGATACCGTTTTAGGCATGAGCCTTGCCCACGGTGGCCACCTAACACACGGTGCTTCCGTATCGTTCTCGGGTCGTATCTACAACGCGGTTCAGTACGGTCTAAACGAAGCCACAGGCGAGATCGATTACGATCAAGTTGAAGCTTTGGCAAAAGAACACAAGCCTAAAATGATCGTGGCTGGTTTCTCAGCTTACAGCCGTATCGTTGATTGGCAGCGTTTCCGCGACATCGCCGACATGGTTGGCGCTTACTTGTTCGTAGACATGGCTCACGTAGCCGGTCTTGTTGCTGCAGGTGTTTACCCAACGCCAGTTGGCATCGCTGACGTAGTGACTACCACGACTCACAAAACTCTACGTGGCCCACGTGGTGGTTTGATTTTGGCTAAAGAAGACGAAGCCTTAAACAAGAAGCTTAACTTTGCGGTATTCCCAGAATCTCAAGGTGGCCCATTGATGCACGTCATTGCGGCTAAAGCGGTTTGCTTCAAAGAAGCCATGTCTGATGAATACAAAACTTACCAAGCTCAGGTGGTTAAAAACGCCCAAGCCATGGCTAACGAATTCATTAAGCGCGGCATTAACATCGTATCGGGCGGCACCGACGATCACCTTTTCTTGGTAGATCTAATTGGTAAAGAATACACAGGTAAAGATGCCGATGCGGCACTGGGCGAAGCCTTCATTACTGTAAACAAGAACGCGGTTCCTAACGATCCACGTTCACCGTTCGTTACTTCTGGTTTGCGTATTGGTACTCCGGCGATTACTAGCCGTGGCTTCAATGAAGCTCAGTCTACTGAATTGACGGGTTGGATTTGTGATGTTCTTGAGAGCCTTGAGAATGGCACTAAGGACAGTGTTGTTGTTGAAGTTCGTGCGAAAGTTAAAGTTTTATGTGCGAGTCTTCCTGTTTACTCTTAGCCTCTTCTTAGAGGGTTAGCTTGCGTTTAGTTGGCTAACTAAGAGTTTTAAAAAGCCGCGTCTTTTGATGCGGCTTTTTTGTGCCTACAGGATGTAGGTACTGAGCTTATGTCGGGAACATATAAGCGGTGCCTACAGGATGTAGGTACTGAGCTTATGTCGGGAACATATAAGCGGTGCTTTCAGGATGTAGGTACTGAGCTTATGTCGGGAGCATATAAGCGGTGCCTGTTATTTGTGCCTATTGAAATAATATTTGTGGGAGGCTGCTTGCAGGCGATCTTTTATTTTTATGGGTGGGTTAAATTTGTTTTTTTGTTTTTTTGTTTTTCTGAAAATGAAATGCTAGAACGTTTTTCCTTTAAAGGGGAGGTCCCCTTTATATCCTCCGTTCTTCCTCCGCCTTCTAGACGCTCAATCCCTTACCTTGCTTCGATTGCCACGGGCCAAACGGACATCCATGTCCTACGACCCTTATCCCATGTCGTGTGGGATAGACAATGCACAAGGCAAGTGCTTTCGCTGAAGGCTAACGTCAATATTGTTATCGGTACTTCTTAGATTGAATTTATTGAGGTGAGAAGGCTGATCGCTTTATGTTTATTTTACTAGACGCTTTTTACTGATTAACCCTAATAAAAGGTCGCTAAAGCAAAGTGAGACGTAAAGAACGGAGAAAATGGTCAAAATTTTCGTGGTAGTAATCAACGCGATTTTTCTGCGTGACGAAAAATATCTATGTTTTAAAGTGCTTAGGATGTATGGGGAAATACGCAAGACCTAAAAAAGATGATGTTTATTGACCAACTGCTTTGAAGGCGAGATGATAGCTGGCTTTAAACATTGAGTCGTAAAATACGTCGCCTGAAAAGACGTCATGCGACGAAGAATAAGCTGTTAAATGCCAAAGGTATCTATGAGTCCTGAACAATTTATCGAAAATATTAAATTCGAGATTGAAAGCCTTGTATCTCTTTATGCTCAAGGCGCTAAAGGTCAAACTGAAATTGGAATAAAGCTAGATTCACTTGAGATTAGTCCTGCTCTAAAGGATCAAGTCGTTGCTTTGATTGAGCAGGCAGTTAAAGAATCTACATACAACTTAATAAGCGGGCTTGAGGGTTCAGCTTCTCTAGCTGGAACCCAAGAGGCTTTTAATATCACAGATGAAAGTGGCAACGAACTTTCTGGTGAGCTGGACGCTTTATTCTATGAACAGGTCATGGAGTAAGCATTTAACAAGGCGCTCAAGCTTTGGACGTGCTGCGCACGCCGCTTAGCTTGGCGTTAACTGTAAAAATATTGGCATATTCATAGTTCCGTTGTGCAGCTTTAATTTCCACCAAAAAATCAGTAACACCCACATCAATCCCTTTCTGACTTAACAAAGCCGATACCTGACCTCTGTGGTGGGTCTGATGATTGAATAGGTGGTGCAACAGTTCGCCGAAGTTTCGGGTTGAGACTTCGCCTTTGGAATTTTTGTAGGTGAGGTTTTGTTGGAAGTCTGTTTCTGTGGCGTTGGTGTGTAGCCATTTTGAAATCAAGCTGTCTAATGCAATTCTTGTTTGTTTAAGCTGCTGGAAATCTTCAATCAATATCTGGTTCAACTTACTGGGTTTTGGGAAGTTCTTTAGCGCTTGCAAGCTGGTGAAGCTTTCAATAGTGGCAAAGTGGTTTAGCCAGAATAAATCACCCACTAGAATATGATTGAGTGTGCCGCTCTTTATATGTGGCAAGGGGGATTTAAAGTAGGCACCCATATCAGCTGCCAGCTCAACACTGGAAAGCTGCTCAGCCGCTTCATATACCTGAGTATTTAATCACTGGTTGTAGTGGGCCATGTATTGAAAATGGGTAACTGACGGCACTCTATTTCCTTATTTGAGCGTATTGGCTTGTTTATCTGCTTGATAATTAAATCTGGTACCTAAGTCTAATGGCCTTTTAGCACATAAATTAATGATCGAAACGCTCATCAGTAGAATGATCTGTATTGTTTGTTGATCTTGGTGGGGGTTTAGATGGTGGTATTTGAATAAGATGGGTGTTTGCTGCTTAACCACAGCTAGATTGTTTCTCCTTTCTGGGGATGTACCCCCAGCCCCCTCTTTTCGTCTAACTTTCCAGAAAAAGAAGTGCCTCACGTCTTTATCTATCTAAACAAGAGTAATTAGGGTTTGGTGTTTGAGGTCATTCAAAGACCGAAGGGTAGTATCGGTACAGGATTGTTTCAGCTTTATGTCTTTATCTTTGGGCGATGTAATTGAGTCGATAATAGTTTACGACTTTTTTCGGCCTTTATTGCGGTAGTCTAATTGAATATATAAGAGCGTAAAGGCCGAAAGGGGAGTGAAGCGGGGGCTGGGGTGCCACCCCAGAAAGGAAAAACATGGATCAACTATTTAGCAGGCTAGCCAACCCAAAATCCCAAGCCCCAAATAAAAACCCTACGGAAATATAACCTCAAAATCGAATCCCACCATGGCTTCATCTTGTGCCTCAAACAACTGATTAACACCATCATTCATATGTATGCCAAACGCCAGTTTAATCCGAGCATCCACAGGTTTATTGGTGAGCTGATCGGTACCCTGACTTTGAACATCAAAACCCAATTTTAAAGAGTAGCCAAATTTCTCTCGGCGCAATTGTGTTTGCTCATCAAAACTATTAATGCGAATGCTATAAAAAGGTCGCTGCAGGTAGACACTCCACCCTTGACTTTGGTCATTGAGAGTTTCTCTTCGGTTAAGGCCTATTCCGCAATAGGATTTAACATTAGAAGCAATTGAAGCACAGCCGGTATTTTTAAAGGCGTTAAATACATATTCATCATCGTATTTTTTTGCGTCGCTTCCACTGCCGTTGTCATGAAGTTTACTGCGTACTAGGCTAAACGAATAACCTTCTAAATTTAAATCGTACGAGGAGGTTTCTACAATTAAATTTTCATCTCTAATGTTGTTGGCCATTAATTGAAAACCCAATAGAGAGAAAGAAATAAAGCCATCTACGCTTGATTCGTGTTCGTCAAATACAAACTCTCCTTGCGAGTTAGTTGCGGGAGATTCAGTGATTAAAAGACCGGCAGTGAGGCCCATAAATTTTAGGTCGTTGTAACGCACGCCAGTAGACACTCGGCTGTATTGGCTGCTTCGTAATTGGGAGTTGTTATATTCTCTAATATCCATGGCGCCTATATCCATGAATGCATACTGGCTGTACAGGTCGGCCTTAAAGCTGGCAATTTTAGCTTCTACAGGCCCCTTGTCTTCCTCAACCTGAAAGCTATTGTAAGTTTCATAATAATTAACGGCGAAGCTGCTGGTTTTAAAGTGTTTACTTTCGGGGTTAATAACACTGGATTGGTAGCGCATTAAGCGAAATTTATTTCCCGAGTGCCAAATGTCAGAAAACTGCTCAGGGTTGATGCTTTTAGATAAGGCGGGCTGGCTAATCAGCGTTAGTAAGATTGTGAATAACTTTAGGCTGTGAGCCATAAATTGAGAATGGTGCAAAAAACTCATCTGGCAATCCGTGCGTAGTGATATAAGCGCGCGAGATAATAAAATGTTTTGGTTATAAGAACAATCCCTTTAAAAGTTGGTTATATCAAACCGGTACAGTGTAATCAGATGAGCGGACCAGCTAAGGTACTCGCCTTTTAGCCGCCGTACACTAGGCTTAAGGAAATATGGAAATTCCAAGGACCCCGCATGAAAGCCAGCCCTGCAATTAAATTTTGTGCTCTATTTTTATGCTTTCCTTTATGGCTTTCCGGCTGCAGCAACCCTAATCAGGACCTAGTGCGAATTGCCATTAATCCCTGGCCCGGTTATGAGTTTTTACATCTGGCGCAAAGTAAGGGCTTTTTTAAGGAAGCTGGGTTAAACATAGAGCTTATCGAGATGGCGTCTCTTGCCGATGTGCAGCGTGTTTATATCCAAGGGCGCGCTGATGGCTTAGCCAGCACCATAATTGAAGCAGTACATGCAGCGGGCAATACTCAGGAGCCATTATCTATCGTGCATATTCCCGATTACTCTAATGGTGGCGATATTATTTTGGCTCACCAAAGCATTAAAACTGTGAAGGAGTTAAAAGGTAAAAAAATTGGTGCCGAAATTGGCTCCTTGGGCATGTATATATTATCTTTAGCCTTGGAAAAAAACGGCTTACAGCTTAGTGATGTCGAGATTTTAAATGTAGAGCAGTTGGCTGGAGAAGAGGCCATGGTGAGTGGCGAGATAGATGCCTTTGTTACTTACCCTCCATTTTCTGGAGCAATTAAAAAGCATAAGCAATTTAAACAAATTTTAGATACCTCTGAACTACCCGGAGATGTGATTGACTCCATTGCCCTGCGCACATCGGTATTAAAAGACAAACCACAGTGGGCCAGCCAGTTCTTAAAGGTGTGGGATAAAACCCTAGAATATGCGAAAACCCATAAAAAAGAAGCTTATGAAATTATGGCCAATCGTGAGGGTATTTCGGCTGCCGAATTTGAAGATGCCTTAACAGGCTTACAACTTATGACCTCCAAGCAAAGCCAAAAAAGTATGGCATCAGATAGTATGGCTAAAAATATCAATAAAGTTTGTCAAACGTTGGCTTCGGCCAAAACCATAAAGTTCAGCTGCAATAATATTAATCAGTTGCTATTGCCGTACCTGATTAAATAATGACGTCTACTGGCTCGGTTTCATTTAAACTCATTGTGCCCCTTATGTTTATTTTATTTGGGGCAGTGGTTTCTTTTCTGACCGTTTTCTATTTCTTGTCAAACGACATGACTATGAATAAAAGCCAGCAGCGAGCTAGAGAGTTGTCTGAAATTGTCGCCTCATCAATTGAACGTAGTGCCACGCAATTATCTATATTTGGTATCGTAAATTCATTGGGCTCTTATGAAGATATCGAAGAAATATTTTTACTGAATGTATCCCATGAAAAAATCATTACCGCCAATAAACATCAGTATCAGAATCGATATATAAAAGAAATTGAATTAGTCACCTTGAAAGAGCGTTTGCTAGAGTCGGTTAGTACTGACAAAAATGTATTTAAGGTTTTGAGCCCAGGTGTTTTTAGTTACAGCTATCAATTCAGCCTAGTTTCAAAAAATAGAAAATCTATTAACAAAGTTGTTTTGCATTTAGTGCTTAATAGCCGGGTGATTGATAAATCCCTGAATCCTTTTTTCAACTATCTATTGCTGCTTATTCTGGTACTGCTGGCCTTTACTGCTGTTTTGTTTTTCATTATGGTTCGGCGTGTGGTGGTATCCCCTCTTAATAGCATAATAGGGGTTATGGCCCAGGGACAGGATAGATCAAGGGCGCTCGCTACCTTGCATCACTCTAATGATGAAATTGGCGTGCTCGCCAATCAATATAATCGGTTAATGTCTGCGTTAAATTCTCAGCAAGAAAAACTTATTTTAGAAAAAGAAAAGTCAGAGCACTCGGCTAAAGTAAAAAGTGAATTTTTAGCCACCATGACCCATGAAATACGTACTCCGCTAAATGGTATTATTGGCATGAGCGAGTTGCTCAATGCCAGCGTCTTAAATGAACAGCAAAGCCACTATGCCAATACCATTCAAACCTCAGGGAACCAATTACTATCTATTATTAATGATGTATTAGATTTCTCTAAGATAGAGTCGGGAAAAATGGAGCTGAATCTCACCTGTTATGATCTGATACAGGCAATTAATTCTAGCTTGTCGTTGTTTGAGATTCAGTGTCAAATTAAAGGAATAGATCTGTCATTCGAGCACAATGTGAAAAGCGATGAATTATTCGTAGAGGCAGATGACGTTAGGTTAAGACAGGTTTTAGTAAACTTACTCAGCAATGCCATAAAATTTACAGCACACGGAAAAGTACAGGTTAGCCTATCGGTTATAAATGAGTCTAATCAGTTTATTGAATTTGAGCTCAGTGTAAAAGATAGCGGTATTGGTATTTCAAATGACCAAGTAGCAATATTATTTGATGAGTTTACCCAAGCCGATTCTAGTACCACCAGGGACTTTGGCGGCACTGGTTTAGGTTTAGCAATTTGCAAAAAAATATGCGAGAAAATGGGAGGAAAAATTTCTGCCCATGGAGAAGTGGGAGAGGGCTCTACCTTCAAAGTTAATTTAACTCTGGAGAAGAAACAGCCGCACTTAGCGGATGTTAATGACGGTATTGAAAAGCAATGGCAGCAAAGCCGGTATTGTTCGCAGGATATTAAGGCAAGAATTTTACTGGTGGAAGATACCGATATTAACCTGGAGATTGCCACCGTAATTTTAGAAGAAGCTGGCTTTCATGTGGAGCCCGCCATAAATGGCCAGCAGGCTTATGAAAAATTTCTTAAATCAGAGTTTGATGTCATTCTTATGGATTGTCTTATGCCGGTTATGGATGGCTATGAGGCCACCAGAGAGATTCGCAAGAGCAATGCATATAATGCCAATAGTTTGCCTATTATCGCGCTGACGGCCAGTGCCCTACAGGAAACTAAAGATAAGTGTCTGGATGCGGGTATGAATGACTTTTTAAGTAAGCCATTTGATAGTGCGCATGTGATTAAAAAAATTAAGTTTTGGCTATTAAAGAGCGAAGTATCTTAACCATACCATCAGACTAAAAACGATAATTAGTTTGCAATCCATTTCACTAAGTAGGGCAAAATAAAGGCGGTGGTAAAGGTGGCCAATGCCATGGCCAATCCAGAAAATGCGCCCATTTCAGAACTCACCTGAAACGCTCTGGCGGTGCCTATGCCGTGGGCAGTAATACCCATGGCAATGCCTTTTATGCTGTGATCTTTTAGTTTTAAAAGATGTAATATTTTAGTGCCCATTATGGCGCCAAGAATACCAGTAATCACCACCAAGGCAGCGGTGAGAGAAGGCAGTCCACCAATTTTTTCAGAGATGCCCATAGCCACCGGAGCGGTTACCGATTTCGGTGCTAGAGACATTTGCGTTTCAATGCTAGCGCCTAAAAATCGCGAAATTAAAATTGAGCTAATGGCGGCAATGCTCACTCCACTGATCATGGTAACCGTGATGGGTAGCCATAGCTTTTTAATTTTCGATATTTGTTGATACATAGGAATTGCCAAGGCCACGGTCGCGGGCCCTAGTATAAAATGAATGTATTGGCTTCCTTTAAAATAATCCTGGTAAGAGGTGTTAGTGGCTAATAAAAAAGAAATGAGTATCGTGGAAGACACCAAAACCGGATGCAGTAGTGGGTTGCTATTACTGGCCAGATAAATCCTGTGCGCAAAGCTATAGGCCATTAGAGTAATGGTTAAACCGGTTAAAGGTGACGCTGACAAGTACACCCAAATATCGGTTAGATTTTCCTTAGCCATGGTCACTCTCGTTTTCAATGAGTTCTTTTTGCAGTTGCTCAAGACTTTTAATAGGTGGTCCTTCACTATTCTTTTTTGGTATGTCGCTAGAAAAATTAAACAGTTTGTTCATGGTCAGCATAACGGCTGCGCTAAATATTAAGGTGATTACCGTGCTAAGAATTATCGCTACGCTAATCGGTAGCCATTCGTTTTGGAGGCGATCAAAATGCGCCATTATTCCCACTCCGGCAGGAATGAAGAGTAAAGATAAATGGCTTAAAATGGTATTGGCAGATGATTGTAATGACGAAGGTGTACTGCCTTTTATTACCAAGGATACAAATAGCATGATCATGGCGAGCACTGGGCCGGGTACCGGTATGTCTAGCCAGCGTACTGTCACTTCACCCATAAGCTGATAAAGCAATAAAATGGTTAAGCCATTAATGAATAACATGCTTCCTCATTTGTCGGTGATTTTAAATTCTCATACTAAAATAAATGCCCTATGGAAACCGATACACTATTTTCAAGCCTTTGGTCACTTGTGCTAAAGACAGATAACTAATACACCCTGGGTTATCTTCTAGGCGTGTAATCAATGCCTGCACATTTTTATAGCCCTTTGGTGGTTTTCCCTTCCCCGAAAAAATAAGCGTTGTCCAGTAAGCCATTAACTGTGTGGGATTTTTCCCCGATATTTCCTCATAAAAATTAGTTCTTATGTCGCTGTGTTTTAGCTCTATAGGAATGGCTTTATTCCCATTGGGGAACCGATTGGTTCGCGTTAAAAAAATATTGGCCACGTGCTGATTATCTAGATTTTCAATTTGGGAATCTTTCGCCATGACCACCACCATTTGAGCATTAACCCAATGGCTTAATAACATGGTAAATATTATTAGGCAGCTTCTCATTAAAATACCCCTTCAAATAATATCGTCAGGGTATTGCCGTCATTGGCAGGGTCATCGGTATCGACCCCTGCACTGTTTTTTTGTTCTATGTTTTCCAGCTGTATTTTAAATCCATAACCTTCTCCCACATGCCAGCGTGCACCGATTGCGATGCTGTTAATGTCGTAGTCACCATCGCGAATACGGTCATCATCGGGTGGTGGGTCAGGAGGGGCGGGAGCTGGGTCGGGCAGCGCTGGGCCATTGCCATCATCCACCCCGGGTGGCGGTGGTTCGTCATAATTGTCAAAGTGTTGGCGTGCCAGGCTGCCATAAACAAAGGGGGTAATATTGCCCATGTGCAAACCTAGGGAGAAATAATAAATACTGCCATTTACGGTGATGTCAGAAGAGCTTTTGGCATAACCTAAATTAAATATATATGATCCCAGAGTGAATTCACTCTCGAGACTGGCCATAAAGGTTTCGGCTGAATCGTTAAGGATTTCGTCATCCCCTCCTCTCACTGAATAAGTGCCATGCAGGGCCGCTGCTCTTAGCCAGTAATTCTCACCTTGATAGCGGCCAGAAATCAGTTCAAAGCTGTCACTGTCTATCTCGCCATCTTCTTCCTCATGGGATGGTTTACCGGCCACTAACTGCATGTGCAGGCTATCAAAGCCCAGTTGGAAATGTTTGATTAGCTCGAGCCCCGTGTGCTCATTAAACCCTCCTGCACCGTCTACGGGAATGAGAGGCCTAGCCCACAGCCGCGAATAGGTGACGCTTCTTAATTCGGTACCTTGTAATAGCGGTACTTGGAACCGGCCACCACGAACAATGACATCGTTACCAAAGTCATAACTTAAATAGGCCCAATCCAGAGCCGACTCGGTATCATCATCTTGATCAAAGAATACTTTACCTTGCAAGAAGCTACTGAGGTTCTCATTTAGCTGGAACTCTATTTGGCCGCCAATGAGGGAGTTGTTTAATGCAGCAGAATCGTCTTCATAAGAGCGGCTCTCACGGCCGTTACTGACCAGCCCTAGCTCTGTATCAGAATAGGTAAAATCAAGCGTGTAGAAGCCGTGAGCATGGAGGCGATCACGCCAAGGCTCAGCCATTAGCTGTTGAGATAGACAGGCACAGCCAAGAGTTACAGAGCATAAAAGCTTAATAACAAATGCCACGAACCTAACCGGCATGGGAACTCCAGAGATATAGGCTAAAATAAGTAAGTTGAGAGTAGTTATATTTTAGTCTAGATCTGCAAATTGGAAATACATGACCATTTTTCAAAAAATGTTGTTTGTGCCGGTGCTCAGCTTGCTTTTGTATTGCGGATTTATCATTTATAGCTATTCAGAGCACCAACATAGCAGTGAAAGAATTGAATCGATTCGCGACAACTACCTGCCTCTTTTAGAAATTGTCCATGAAAATACTCGGTTGTTTGAAGAACTCACTGAAAAATTTAAAGATGCGGTATTGGCGGGCGAATCAAACTGGATTAAAAACACGTTATTAATTAAGCAAAGAGTGGAAGGGAATTTAACCAAGCTAGAGCATTACCCCGAAATTGTAGATATTTATCAGCTTGAAAAAACCCGTGAAAATTTCATCCACTATTATACCAATGCCAGTTCCTTAGCTAAAAGTATCCTACTAGATGAAAGTGCTTTAAGTCATACCGGTGACTTAATTGCCAATGTAGAGCGTTATCACAATGATACTATTTCGCAAATACAAAGCTTACGGAAAAGTATTGATGCGCGCTTTCGCCAAATAATTGATGAAACCAGTTATTCATTAAATAAAATGATTTTTTGGAGTGTGGTGATCTCGGTGGTTTCCATGTTTGTTATTTTGGCGGCCATGATGTTGCTGGCACTTTCTACTCGCCGTAGCTTACATCAGGTGGTGATTCGCATGAAAGAGTTGGCACTGGGTGGCAGTGATTTTAGTCGTCGCTTGGAACGCACCAGCAAGGATGAGCTTGGTCTGTTAATTTACTGGTTTAATAAACTCTCTGATAAATTAGAACAAGACTACGTTGATTTAGAAACCATCTCTATTACCGATAAATTAACTCAGTTAAATAATCGTACTCGCACCGATGTTTTTTTCCCAAAAGCCATTCAAAAAGCCATGAAAAAAAATCAACCGCTTTGCGCAGTGTTGCTTGATATTGATTTTTTTAAAAAAATAAATGATACCCACGGTCATTTAACCGGAGACAAAATTTTGCAAAGTATGGCTGGCTTACTAAAAGAAAATGCCGGGCAACGTGATTTTATTGGCCGCTGGGGCGGAGAAGAATTTATTATTATCTTGCCAGACTGTGATGGCAACAATGCTTATAAAAAAATGGAGGCACTTAGAAAAGAAATAGAGCAGTTTGATTTCCCTGACGTATCGCAAGTAACCGTTAGCTTTGGTGTGGCCATGGCAATAGCTGGCGATACCTCAGAGTCTATTATGGCCCGAGCCGATAAGTGTTTATATGCGGCTAAAGATAGGGGGCGTAACTGTGTGGTGTTGGATGAAACCAATTGAATGCCTGATAAATACATCAGACATTGTGTTGACGAAATAGCGACTAAGGCGTTTGCGGCAGCTTATTTACCTCGGTTTCAATCCATTGTTGGGCCTCAGCGTTTAGCTCACGACTGCTTTTACCTTCGCTTTTAATCGGCTTGCCAATGACGACCGTAATCTTGCCTGGCTGCTTTAAAAACCTATCTGCTGGCCAAAATACACCAGCATTGTGAGCAATAGGAACGATATCGGCTCCTGAGCCTACCGCAATGTTGGCTCCGCCACGGGCATACTTGCCTACGGTCCCCGGATTCATGCGCGTGCCTTCGGGAAAAATCAATACTGAAATGCCGCTCTCAATGGAGGCCACCCCTTGCTGCTGGATGTCTTTAAGGGCTTTTTTTGGGTTGCCCCTATCAATGGCGATGGGGTCGGTTAACTTTAATCCCCAGCCAAATACCGGCATCTTCAACAGTTCTTTTTTCAGAACAATTTTTGCTGGAGCCAGGTAATACTGTAAAAAGAAGGTTTCCCATTGGCTTTGGTGTTTGGCCAGAGCAACAAACGCCTGCCCCTTGGGTAAGTTCTCCTTGCCAACCACTTCAAATTTTAAGCCGCATATAATTCTGGCCCACAATACTGTGCAGCGATTCCATAGGAAAATGTAATTGCTGCGAATGCGGTAGGGTAAAAAACTGAAGAACAGCACGCCCGTCACACTGAAAAATATAACCAGTAAGGCGTAGCCTGCGTAAAAAAATAGAGCCCTAAGGCCAAGTAATAAAGTCGTCATGATGTAGTTACAGAGTAAGGCAAACAATAAAAAGGGTAGAGTTACCCAATAGTTTTGTCGCGTCAACTCGCAGCACATTTATTTTCAATTTACAGGGGTGAGGCCAGCAGGTGATGAGAATACCACCTGCTGATAGCGTGTTTCTAAGTCTTTATGCCGTTATTTGGCGTCAGCGGCCTGTTGATAAGGGTTAGGTTCTTCAGGGTTTTCCTGGGTTTTAAAGCGTTTGTGTAGCCATAGGTATTGAGCTGGGTGGCGACGAATAGCCCCTTCCAGCCACACGTTGTAGTTAGCGGCATCTTCCTCTTCAACCCCGGTTTGCGGTAAGGGCTCGAAAAATTCCAGAATATACTTTTGTGATAGGCCATCACGATGATAGCTGTAGGGCATAATCTTGGCTTTGCCGGCTCGAGATAAAAAGGTCAGGCCGGTAATGGTGGCAGCAGAGCGTCCAAAAAATGGTGAGAAGGCACTGTGTTTACGGCCGTAATCTTGGTCGGGGGCATACCACAATATGCCACCCTTCTTCATACAGTTTACAAAGCCTCTCAAGTCTTTCTTGTGGTAAGCGGTATTCACGAAGCGATAACGACCTCGCATCATCACAGCGTTCATAAGCTTGTTGTCTAGCGGACGATAAGTAACGTTTAAATCGCATACTAAACTGGTTAGGGCTCCGGCCAAATCCAAGATGCTGAAGTGAGCGCCGGCCAGTAATACGCCTTGACCGTCGGCAGTTTCTCTATCAAGGATATCTTTACCGCGTACTTCAATGCGGTCGCGAAAGGCATTGATGTCTCTAAACCATGCGGTGCCACTGTCTAGGTAACCCTGCATGTTTTCATGGAAAACTTGTTTTACTAACGCGGCTTTTTCTTGCGGTGTTTTTTCTTTAAAGCAAAGATCTACGTTTACCTGCACCACGTGACGACGGCTCGTGGCCAGGTGAAAAGCTAAAAATCCAAGAAAACGACTCACCTGCCACTGGGCTTTAAATGGCAGATAGCAGCATATAAGAAGGAACCCGACAAAAAGCCATACCCCCCAGTACTTGGGGTGAAAGTAGGCGATTTTTAACAAGTTAACGTCATCTTTCTTGTTTGATTTATTAGCGTCGGTTTTGCTCATGGCGATGTTCGGTTCACTCTTAATCTTTTAAGTATTTACACGTTTGGGCTAATGCTACTGGTGTCGTTTAATGCTGTTAATGATATTGCTGGTAGAGCAACCATCTTCAAAATTCAGCACCTTAACCTGACCACCGTTGGCTAAGACCTCTTCTCCCCCGGCAATTTCTTCTATCTTGTAGTCGCCGCCTTTTACTAGGGTATTAGGCAGCAGCTTGGCAATGAGACGTTGTGGGGTATCTTCGCTAAACGGTACCACCCAATCGACGCTTTGTAAGCCAGCCAGTACATCCATACGGTGAGATACTGGGTTAATTGGGCGTTCAGGGCCTTTCAATCGAGTAACACTGTCATCGCTATTGACCGCGACAATTAGGCGATCACCTAGCTGCTTAGCACCTTTTAAGTAGCTCACGTGGCCAGGATGTAATATATCAAAGCAGCCGTTGGTCATGACGATGTTTTCGCCGTTGGCCTGAGCGTCGGTGATTAATTGCGCCAAAGTGTCTTCATCAAGAATGCCCGAATGAGCTTGTTCATCGGCGCGCACTTCACGGCGTAATTCAGCAAGGCTTACCGTGGCGGTGCCCAGTTTTGCGACTACCAGTGCAGCCGCTACATTGGCCAAGGCAGTGGCGTTACTTAAGCTGTCACCAGCGGCTACGGCTGCGGCCAGTACGCTGATGACAGTGTCGCCAGCACCGGTGACGTCATACACTTCACGAGCGGTGGCAGCTAAATGAATGGGCTGTTGATCCTTTTGGAATAGGGTCATGCCTTTTTCGCTTCGGGTTACCAACAGAGCATCCAATTGAATTTGATCCATTAGCGCAAAGCCTTTCTCCACAAGGTCGGCTTCGTCTTTACAGGTACCCATAACCGCTTCAAATTCCCCTAGGTTGGGGGTAATTAATGTCGCGCCTGTGTAACGTTGAAAGTCATGGCCCTTGGGATCAATTAAGACGATTTTTCCGGCAGCACGACCCGCTTTAATAAAGGGCTCAATGTTGCTCAAAGCCCCTTTGCCGTAATCACTTAATACCACGACATCACAGTCGGGAAGCTGGCTTTCAAATTTCGCTAGCATGTCGGCGTTATCAACATGGTGAAAATCTTCTTCAAAATCGAGGCGAATAAGTTGTTGATGGCGACTCAGTACCCGCAGCTTGGTAATAGTGGGGTGGCTTTCAAGGGCGCTGAATTGGGTAGAAATATGTGGGTGTTGTAGGGTGTTTTCCAAAGCGCGGGCGTTGTTGTCTTGCCCTACCAGCCCTAACAAGTCGGCTTTTGTACCTAAACTTGCAATGTTAAGAGCCACGTTGCCGGCACCACCAGCACGGTCTTCAATGTCAGTTACTTTCACAACTGGAACAGGAGCTTCAGGGCTTATGCGCGAAGTCGGGCCGCTCCAATAACGATCCAGCATCACATCTCCGACCACCAGAACGCGTGCATTGGCAAAGTTGGGAATGGATAGAGACATGAATTTAAACCACCGATTTTTATTGGATCAATTTTTAAGGAGGGCATGGTAGCACAGCCGTATTATCCCTATAAGCACTGGCGATCAATAGTGATGATATTGAGTGTTGTTCATGCGAACTTGTTCCACGTGCAGTGGCAGGCGCGACATTAAAATTGCTGCTAGAATCCATTTTTTAAAAACTATAGAACTCTGCCATGGCCCGTTTTATTTACAGCCTGATCTTTACGCTTTTGCTGCCCTTTATTTTAATTCGGTTAGCGATGCGTGCGCGCAAGACACCTGCCTATGGTGAACGTTGGCTGGAGCGCTTTGGCATTTTTACTAAGCCGAATTTTGCTCAGGGTAAACAAGCCGTCTGGTTTCATACTGTCTCTGTGGGCGAATTCATTGCAGCAGTGCCGCTCATTGAGCAGGTTATGGCAGCCGATTTAGATCGCCCGATTGTGATTACCACCACGACACCCACCGGCAGTGAACAGGTTAAAAAACGCTTTGAAAGCGAATTGGGAAAACGTGTTTTTCATGTGTACCTGCCCTATGACCTGCCCTGGTTTTTAAGTGCTTTTCAGCGTCGATTAAGGCCGCAACTATTGGTTATTTTAGAGACTGAGCTGTGGCCAAACCTGATTCATAGCTGTCACAAACACGGCACTCGGGTGCTGGTAGCCAATGCCAGGCTTTCTGAAAAGTCGGCCAAAGGTTATGCCAAGCTGACAAAACTAAGTGCACAAATGCTAGGACAGATAGATTGTTTGGCGGTGCAAAATGAAACCGACGGAAAGCGTTTTGTAGAAGTGGGCATGCCTGTGGATAACATGACGGTGACCGGTAGCATTAAGTTTGATATTGCCATTAAGGACGAGTTATTGCTCAGCGGAAAAAACTGGCGTGAGCAGTGGGGGCCAAAGCGTAAAGTGATCATGGTGGCCAGCACGCATCAGGGTGAGGATGAAATAGCGCTACAGGCATTCCGAGAGCTATTAGCTGAACCCGCTATTGGCGCCATGTCCCCTTTGCTTATTGTGGTACCAAGGCATCCGGAGCGTTTTGATAGTGTGGCTAACTTGATAGAAGCGCAGAGTTTAAAGTTGGTGAGGCGCTCGGCATTATTGTCATCAACCAATAATATGGATTTAGAAAAAAGCCAGGTATTGCTGGTGGATTCCATGGGTGAGCTCATGCAGTTTTTGGCGGCCAGCGATGTGTGTGTCATGGGGGGGAGTTTCGTCGAAAACGGTGGCCATAATCCGTTAGAACCCGCTGCTTTGCAGGTGCCTATTTTAATGGGGCCAAGCCAGTTTAATTTTGCCCTAATATGCCAGCAGCTTGAAGCGGCTGGTGGCTTGTTAACGGTGCAAAAACAGGCGTTGGGGCCAACCCTAAAAACTTGGGTTTTAGATGATGCTTTGTTACAGCGTAAAGGCTTACAGGCCAAGCAAGTGGTGCAGAGCAATACTGGGGCTAAGCAAAAAGTATTTGAGTTAATTCAGCGGCAGTTAAGTTAAAACGATTTGCGTCTAGAAGGGGGAAGAGGCTACAGGCTTCTAATAGCCCCCTGAGTTGTAATCCACTTTAAAATCTATGTCATTTACGCGACTGACCGCCGTTTTAATAGTGCCATCGTCATGCAGCTCCATCCAGCGATAGCCAGGGCCTTGAGTATCCACATCGAACTTATCCGATTTTGGTGTGAACTGTATGCAGGTGGAGGGCGTTGAAACGTAATGCACGCCATCAATGACTTCGTTGGTATCCTGATGAACATGCCCCCACAACACTACGCGCACGTTTTTATATTGTTTAATTAAATTAAGAAACACGTCGCTGTTTTTAATTAGGTGGTTATCTAGCCATTTGCTGGCCATGGGCCGAGGCTGGTGGTGCATGGCAATGAGGGTGTGGCTGGTTTGATCGGCATCCAGCGCATCTTTTAATAAATCTAATTGGGATTGAGCGAAGTTTCCGCCTACGCTGCCCGGGATCTGGCTATCTAGCTGGATAATTTGCCACTTGCCTTTTTTCACCACAGGCAGCATTTCTTGCTGAGCTGATACCACCTTAAGCATGTTCTGGCGATTATCGTGATTGCCTGGGATCCAGTACTGGGCTTTACCATTTTGGCCCAATTGGTCTTTGAGCCTTTGATAAGCAGCCGTTGAGCCGTCCTGACTTAAATCGCCAGTACATAAATAAAAGTCGAACCCATTAACTTGTTCATGCATGCGCTTTAGCACTGCATCTAGGCTTGCCTGTGTTTCCATGCCCAGTAATTTTTCCTGAGTATCGGCAAACAGGTGGGGGTCTGTAATTTGTATTAATTTTTGCATTTCAGTTTGGATCCTAACCCATCCGTGGGCGAAATCATCGCCTAATTCTGCCTACTATATAATTACTAGCTTAGTCACTTCCAGTATTAACGTCACATTTTAACTGATGAGGATTAAAGAACAGCTCAATGTCGGCTTCTCCGTGAAGCAGGCAATGCTCGAGCCAGTCGTGTAAAAAATGGTTTATCTGATGTTTTTCATCCGGCATGCGCATTTGTGGATTAGGGTAGTGATAAACCCCATTAAATCTATGGTTATTGTCAAAGCTAATCACTTCGGCCATGCGTACGTCTTGATACATGCGCACCACCATAGTGGGCGGGCTTAAAAAGTTGTTTAGATGGGAAACCTGCTCTACGTTAATGCTGAGTGTGTATTTAAATTGCTCGCATACGCTTAAACGAATTCGCGTGGCGTGTTCATGGCCACCATTGATAGAGAATTCTCGGCTGGCACCGCTGTCCATATCGGGCAGGAGTTTAAGCAGCAGCACATAATTGCTTTCACAAATGGCCGCCAGCGTTTTTAGATTTGGAACATATGACTTGCGCTTTTTATGCATTCTAATCAACCGGTCTCAAGACTTGAGTGGATCTGGCTAATATTTAACTCTAGCCACTGCAGGGCAATAATGGTGGCAGCATTGTTAATTTTTCCAATTTTAACCGCTTCAAAGGCTTCAGCGCTAGAGACCTTTTTCACCCTGATGTCTTCTCCTTCGCAGGCAAGGCCATGAATACCATCTACGTGGCTGCTGTCTAGCTGGGCCATAAATACATGTAGTTTTTCATTAGTGCCCCCTGGGCTGACCAAGTATTGGCAGATGGGGGTGAGATGCTCAATGATGGCTCCGCTTTCTTCCTGGGTTTCCCGTATGGCGACCTCTAGTGGGGTTTCACCCGTTTCAATGATGCCGGCTACCAATTCGTATATCCAAGGGCTGGTTTCATTTAGTGCGCCCACTCTAAATTGTTCGGTCAAAACCACCACGTCAAGTTTTGGGTCGTACAAGAGAACCGCGGCTGCTTCAGGGCGCTCAAACAACTCGCGCACTATGGTTTTACCCCAGCCTCCTGAAAACAACTTATGCCTAATGGTGAGCTTGCTCATAGTGAAAAATCCCTGATAGCAGGAAGTTTTCTCAATAATTTCTACGTGGCTTTTATCAAAACTGGCTTTCATCATGGGATTAATTCTAAGCTGCTTGGCTGTTTATATCTATTAATGAAACAATAAGTTGAAAGGGACTTTACTAGTGTAAAGGTTCCAAGCTGGACATTAAGTGTTTAGAATCCGTGCAACTTAAAAATTATATGTAGAGTGCAATAATGAAGAAACTGGCATTAGCCTTTATCACACTTGCCGTTGCAGCCACCTCACAGGCCACCGACCTTAAAAGTGTATTTGAACAAGCGGTTTCAAATGATCCTCAGTTAGCGGCGGAATTGGCTTCAGCTCGTGCTAATGCGCAAACGCAAGGTACGGCAGGGAATGCAATTTTACCTACCATTACTCTAAATGCTGAGGTTAGTGAGACAACGACAAAGAATTCTGTAACTAGACTGCCTGATGACAGCCTGCAAGATATAGACGGTACATTTAACAAGACCTCATACGATATTACTTTAGTTCAACCACTATTTTCTCCTTCTACTTGGTACAGCTATGCGGCTGCAAGTGCCACTACCGATAGCTCTGTGTTTGAACTGCGTAAAGCTGAACAGAGCATGGTAGTACGTGCTGCTGAAGCTTATTTCGACGTATTACGCGCCAACGCTACACTAGCTTCTGCCAAGGCTACAGAAACTGCGGTTAAGCGTCAGTTAGAGCAAACTCAACAACGTTTTAAAGTGGGCTTAATTGCCATCACCGATGTGCATGAAGCTCAGTCTATTTATGACAATGCCACAGTAGGTTTAATCGAAGCAGAAACCCAGCTCGATATCGCCTATGAATCTTTAGCGGTATTAACGGGCACACGATATGATCGTATTAACCCTTTGAAGGATGAAATTCCATTATTAGGGCCTATGCCTGCTGATCGTTCTCTTTGGGAGAAAAAGGCGCTTGCGCAAAATCTAGATGTATTAATTGCTGAAAAAAGTGGATTAAGCGCTAAGCAAAATCATAATTCTAAAAAGTCTGAACATTTACCGAGCGTTAATTTAGTTGGGGTTCATACCATTTCAGACAATGACGCCAGTAACCAGGGTGAAGAATTGACCAGTACTTATCTTGGAGTGCAGTTGAGCATGCCATTGTATGCTGGCGGTTCAACTTGGGCTGGCCAAAAGCAAGCTTATTATCAACGCCAAGCAGCAGAACAGCAGCTAGAGCTGACACAGAGACAAGCCAGCTTAAGTGTTCGCTCACTATACCGTCAGCTTGAAGCTGATGTGGCACGCATCAAAGCTCGTAATCAAGCCATGACGTCTGCTAGAAGCGCCATGGAAGCTACCCAAACCGGTTATGAGGTAGGTACACGTAACATTGTTGAAGTTCTGGATGCACAAACATCAGTCTTTAGCGCTCAGCAAAACTACGCTTACGCCCGTTTTGACTACGTAATTGACTTGTTGAAGTTTCGTCAGTCAGTGGGCGAACTGTCTACTGCCGATATTGATGAAGTAAATAGCTGGTTGCTGAAAAAGTAACCTTCCCAAAACCACAGCGAGGTTCTTGCTGTGGTTTTCTTTTTATCCGTTCTTTTTACTCATCCCCTCCCAGTACCTAGTTTTAGCCCCCTTCGGCTACTAATTTTCCTTTTTTCTGGATGTAAAAGGCAATTTTAAGTCTGTCACTTGCAGGTTTGAGCCAGCATTGGGTATGCTAGCGAAAAACGCCACCATAAGAATTACGACTCGCTATGATTCCTCAACAACTGCGCTGCCTGTATTTACATGGCTTTAAAAGCTCGCCGGCTTCTACCAAAGCCCAGCAGACTTTAGCGTATTTCGCAGAAGCAGATATGAGCCAAAACCTGCATATTCCCCAGTTACCACCTCAGCCCGCCCGTGCAATTGATGAGGCTCAATTTTTATACGAGCAATTAATAGATGAAGTGGGCATTGAGAACGTGTTGGTCATTGGCAGCAGTTTGGGAGGCTTTTATGCCACCTATCTTGCTGAGCACTTTGGCGGTAAGGCGGTGGTGATTAACCCTGCAGTGAAGCCTTACGAGTCGCTAGTGGATTACCTAGGGGAAAACAAAAATTACCACAATGATGAGACTTTTGTGGTGACTCAGGAATACATAGATGAGCTAAAATCATTTGAGGTTGAGCCCTTGCGCTATCCTGAACATCATTTTCTATTGTGCCAGACCGGTGATGAGTCTTTAGATTATCGCCAAGCCACTACAAAATATCGAAATGGCCCCTGCATTATTGAATTTGGTGGCGACCATGGCTTTGTGAATTATCCACAACGTATATCTAGCATTATGAATTTTGTAAAAGCGGCTTATTAACAAGTAAATGAACAAGATCATTTACGGGATAAAACCCGTAATGATGGGCATTAAAGAATTAAGACATAGATTTGCGGTTTGCCCAAATGGGACACACCCTAATTAAAGTTCCAGACAAAATTAGGATACCGTCCATCCATGGGCACACCCTAATTAAAGCTCCAGACAAAATTAGGATACCGTCCATCCATGGACATACCCTAATTAAAGCTCCAGACAAATTAAAGATACCGCCTAGTGATGGGTGTTTCTTAATAATGTTCCAGGCAAACTTAGAATACGGCCCATTCATGGGCGTAAAAGAGTACCAATAAGAGTATGAGTAACTATACAGCGGCCTCCATTGAGGTTTTAAGTGGTCTAGACCCGGTTCGTAAACGTCCGGGTATGTATACCGAAACTACACGCCCTAATCATTTGGCTCAGGAAGTCATCGATAACTCGGTGGATGAAGCGCTGGCGGGTCATTGTAGTCACATTACTGTTGAACTATATGCCGATCAGTCTTTGTCGGTTACCGATAACGGCCGAGGCATGCCCACCGATATTCACCCTGAACACGGGGTGTCGGGCATCGAGCTTATTCTTACTAAGCTTCACTCGGGCGGTAAATTCACCAACGACAATTATCAATTCAGTGGTGGTTTACACGGTGTGGGCATTTCCGTTGTAAACGCACTGTCTCTAACGTTAGATGTGAACGTGCAGCGCGACGGTAAGGTTTCTCACATCTCCTTTAAGGATGGCGAAAAAGCCACAGAACTTAAGGAAGTGAGTGATACCAAGCGTAAAAAAGATACCGGCACTACAGTGCGTTTCTCGCCTGACCCTAAATATTTTGATAGCCCTAAGTTTTCAGTCTTGCGCTTAAAGCATGTGCTGCGTGCCAAGGCTGTATTGTGCCCAGCGTTAACCATTGAATTTATTAATCATGGCAATGCCGAAGATAACCAAACCTGGTTTTATGAAGACGGCCTAGTGGATTACTTAACCACTGCCACTAAGGGTTATGAAGTATTACCACAAGACCCATTTGTGGGCACCATGGTTGGGGAAAAAGAAGCGGTAGATTGGGCTGTTCAATGGATGCCGGAAGGTGGCGAGCAGCTCATGGAAAGTTACGTTAACTTAATTCCTACCGCTCAAGGCGGCACCCATGTGAACGGCATGCGTACCGGTTTATTAGAAGCCTTGCGCGAGTTTTGTGAATTCCGGAATTTATTACCCCGTGGCTTAAAACTCACGCCAGATGATGTATGGGACAAGGTGGCATTTGTGCTTTCTACCAAGATGGCCGACCCTCAGTTTTCAGGCCAAACTAAAGAGCGTCTTTCTAGTCGAGAAGCCGCCGCATTTGTATCCGGTGTGGTAAAAGACAGTTTTAGTTTATGGCTAAATGAGCATTCGTCTTTAGGTGAGCAAGTGGCTGAGATGGTCATCAGTAATGCTCAAAGTCGCATGCGCAGTGCCAAAAAAGTGGTGCGTAAAAAGATTACTCAAGGCCCTGCCTTGCCAGGAAAGTTAGCAGACTGCTCTAGCACTGATCTACGTTTTTCCGAATTATTTTTAGTGGAAGGGGACTCTGCTGGTGGCTCCGCCAAGCAGGCTCGCTCCCGTGAATTTCAAGCCATTATGCCGTTACGCGGAAAAATTCTTAACAGCTGGGAAGTGGACTCCAGCGAAGTATTGGCCAGCCAAGAAATTCATGATATCTCAGTAGCCTTGGGCATCGACCCTGGCAGTTCAGATTTATCGGGTTTGCGTTACGGTAAAATTTGCATCCTAGCCGATGCCGATAGCGATGGTTTACACATCGCCACTTTATTGTGTGCCTTGTTTGTGAAGCATTTCCGCACCTTAGTAGAGGCTGGCCATGTGTATGTGGCGATGCCGCCCTTGTACCGTATCGATATTGGTAAGGAAGTGTTTTACGCACTGGACGAAGCCGAACGCCAAGGGGTGTTGGATCGCATAACCGCCGAGAAAAAACGTGGCAAGGTAGGCGTACAACGATTTAAAGGCCTGGGTGAAATGAACCCCTTGCAGTTACGTGAAACTACTATGGATCCAGATACTCGTCGCTTAGTGCAGCTTTCTTTAGAAAATGGGGATGGCACAGATGAAATGATGGACATGTTGTTATCTAAAAAACGTGCTGCGGATCGCAAGAGTTGGTTAGAAGAAAAAGGCAATTTGGTTAAATTAAATTAATTGTTTTTAATGCAAATTATAAAGAATCCTTTGTCTTGAAAAATATTTAGCTACCGCCATAAAAATATGATGGCGGGGTGGAGAAAAGAATGAACGACATAGTAATTGGCGAAGACGGCATAGAACGTCAAACCCTAAAAGACTACACAGAAAGTGCCTACTTAAATTATTCCATGTACGTGATCATGGACCGTGCATTGCCACACATTGGCGATGGCTTAAAGCCAGTGCAGCGTCGAATCACATATGCCATGAGTGAATTGGGTTTAAAAGCCGGTTCTAAGTATAAAAAATCAGCCCGTACCGTAGGTGACGTGTTGGGTAAGTTTCACCCGCATGGTGACAGCGCGTGCTACGAAGCCATGGTGCTGATGGCACAGCCGTTTTCATATCGCTATCCACTGGTGGATGGACAAGGAAACTGGGGATCGCCGGATGACCCTAAATCGTTTGCGGCCATGCGTTATACCGAATCCAAGTTAACCAAGTACGCCGATGTATTATTGGGCGAACTGGGGCAGGGCACAGTAGATTGGCAACCTAACTTTGACGGCTCGTTAAATGAACCTATTACGCTGCCAGCTCGTTTACCTAATATTTTATTAAACGGCACCATGGGTATTGCAGTAGGCATGGCCACTGATATTCCTCCTCATAATTTACGTGAAGTGGCCAACGCTTGCATTCACATGTTGGATAATCCTAGTGCCAGCACACAAGAGTTAACTCAGTTTGTGGCTGGACCCGATTACCCTACAGACGCCGAAATTATTACGCCCAAAGCTGACATTCAAAAAATGTACGAAAGTGGCCGTGGCAGTGTGAAAATGCGTGCCATCTATGAAGTGGAAGACGGTGATGTGGTTATCACAGCCTTACCGCACCAGTGTTCGGGTAATAAAGTAATTGAGCAGATTGCCGCTCAGATGACTAAGAAAAAATTACCCATGGTGGCCGATCTACGTGACGAATCGGACCATGAAAACCCTACCCGTTTGGTTATTATTCCTAAATCAAATCGTGTTGACGTTAAGCAATTGATGAATCATTTGTTTGCCACCACAGATTTAGAAAAAAGCTATCGCATCAATATGAACATGATTGGTATTGATGGTTTGCCACAAGTTAAAAACTTGTCGATGATCATCAAAGAATGGCTGGAGTATCGTACGACTACTGTACGCCGCCGCTTAGAGCACCGTTTACAAAAAGTATTGGCCCGTTTACATATTCTTGATGGTTTATTGGTGGCGTTTTTAAACATAGACGAAGTCATTGAAATTATTCGTCATGAAGAAGAGCCCAAGCAAGAATTAATTAAACGCTTTGGCTTAACTGATATTCAAGCAGAGTCGGTACTGGAATTAAAATTACGTCATCTAGCCAAGCTAGAAGAGATGCGAATTCGTGGCGAGCAAGATGAACTTGCTAAAGAACGTGATCATCTTGAAAAGATTTTAGGCAGTGAACGCCGCATGAAAACTTTAGTTAAAAAAGAAATCACCAGCGATGCCGAGGCTTTCGGTGATGAACGTCGTAGCCCCATCGTTACACGCCAAGAAGCGGTGGCGTTAAGTGAAACCGATTTAATGGGCGCCGACCCTGTCACGGTTGTATTGTCGAATAAAGGTTGGATTCGTGCCGCTAAAGGGCATGATCTCGATGGAAAAACCCTGACCTATAAATCAGGAGATGCGTTCCTAGTACAGGCCAATGCCAAAACCAATCAGCAGGCTGTGTTCCTAGACAGCTCTGGACGTAGTTATAGTATTAATATTCATGGCTTGCCCGGCGCTAGAGGTTACGGCGAGCCAGTAACAGGTTCGGTTAATTTGTCGGCAGGCGCTACATTAGCCACCATGTTAGTGGGCGGCAATAAAGACCAATATCTTATTGCCAGTGAATCTGGTTACGGTTTTATCACTACGTTTGAAGACATGCTGTCTAAAAACAAAAATGGTAAGGCTTTGTTAAATAAACCGGACGATAAAAAACTGCATCCGCTTGTTAAGCTGGCCGATCAAAAACAAGATTGGGTTATTGCCGTTAGCAACGAAGGCCGTCTACTAACCTTCCCAGCGGCCGATTTACCGCTTATGTCTAAGGGTAAAGGCAATAAAATTTTGAACTTGGGTACATCTGGTACGGAAACCCTAGTCGGCATTTCGCTGATGAAAGCGGGTGATGTATTGGTTGTGAATGCTGGCAAGCGTCATGTGAAGATGAAGTTTAATGACCTTGAGCATTATCAAGGTGAGCGCGGACGCCGCGGTAATAAACTACCAAGGGGCTTCCAAAATGTGACCAGTATTGAAGTGGTTCGCAAGGACGAGGCTTAAACATAGAGAGTCAATACAAGGCTATTTTGAACTTTTTTAAAGCAATAATTAGCTGGTTTTAATGAAATGCCAAACCTCCTTTTAAGGAGGCTTGGCATTTTTACTTTTCAGATAGCTAACGCGTGATGTTAGTCCTCGCTTGTTTTTAATTTACGATATAACCCACTAGCTAAATCAGCATCGCTCTTCATGACTTTTTAAACTACCTAAACTCTACTATGGCACCTCTTTCCTAAATTCGTGCCAGTTACATTGCATCTGCAATAGCCAGTTAGAGGTTGCGCTCTCTGTACCTGCTGGTGTGAGTTTAGGGTGGTCTTTTAATATTTCATCGAGTACATTTTCCTGATGGGATTCTATATCCACAAAAAAGATGTGCTTGCCCTTATGCAACTCACCTTCGAATCGCATGAATTTTTTATTGGGTATTTGAAATCCATAAAAGCTGCCTTCCCAGGTGCAAAATCCAAATAAAACAATAGCCAGTAGTATAAAAGGAGCCCAACCAATGGTTGTTGTCCAGCTGGTTAGTGAGACGATAAAAAGCACTAGAGCGGCCACAATGGCACCTATAGCAGCCCCTATTTCGGTAGAATGTATTAAATCTTGTTTCATAATAGATGGCACAGCATGCAGGTGTTCATGATGTTGTAATTCGGCTTCATTTTCACTTAACACATGAATTTGCTTAATGGTGACATCGTGGTCTTCGAGTTTCTTTTCAATATTTTCCAATTCGTCTAAGTTATCACTTACATAATAATGCCTAGAATAACGACGCATGATAATTTACCTCCATAAATATCCAAACGCGAGTTTGAGTTGGGGACCACTAAAACAATAATTAATCAAAGCGGCCTAATTATGGTGACGTCCCTGTAAACCAAGTTAAGTTTCTTGTATCTATTATAGCACTCAACTAGAGGGTGAAATTGCAAGCTTATAGTGATTGTTTGACTCTAAATCACACTAGGTCTAATGGGTTTTTTTATTGCATAAAGGTTAATAGCGTTAAGAAGTTAGAATAAATATTTTTATGTCAGAAGGTTACTAAACTTAAGAAACAGAGCAATATAGGCACAGGGAATTTAGGTTGGTGTATAGACAAGAAAATTACATTATTGATAAATGAGAATGGTATATCTATCATTGTTTTTGCAACATTAAATTTTAGAGGCGTGCTCTATTAAATCGACTAGCCGGTTAGCATAGCCCCATTCATTGTCATACCATGCAATTACTTTTACAAAATAATCATTTAAAGAAATTCCGGCATTGGCGTCAAATACGGCGCTGTGAGCGTCATGTAAAAAATCGGAAGAGACTACCTTGTCTTCGGTGTATCCAAGTATGCCTCTCAAATTAGTTTTACTTGCTTGTTGCATAGCGCTCTTAATATCGTCATAGCTGGCAGGTTTATTCAGGCGTACGGTTAAATCCACTACAGATACATCAGTTGTAGGAATTCGAAATGACATGCCGGTTAATTTACCATTTAGTTCTGGGATTACTTTTCCCACTGCCTTTGCTGCACCAGTGGAGCTTGGGATGATATTATTTCCCATTGAACGGGCGCCTCGCCAATCAGATGGGATGGAGCCATCTACCGTGCGCTGGGAGGCTGTGGCGGCGTGAACCGTTGTCATCAATCCTTCAACTATTCCCCAGTTATCATTTAATATTTTAGCCACTGGAGCGAGACAGTTTGTGGTACACGATGCGTTTGAAATGATTTTCATATTTTGCTGGTAGCTATTTTCATTTACCCCCATAACAAACATAGGGGCATCTGGGCTAGGGGCGCTAATCACTACTTTTTTTGCTCCAGCTTGAATATGACGTTCAGCTTGCCCCATACCAGTAAATAAACCGCTGCTTTCTATTACAAAGTCACAATCTAATTCACCCCAGTTGCAGTCGAGTGGTTGCTTATGTTGAGACGTACGAATTTTCTGACCGTTAACAATTAAACAGTCTTCTTCGAATTCTATATCCGCCAGAAACTGACCATGAGTTGAATCATAGCGTAGTAAATAGGCCATGTAATCAGACGTAATTAAATCGTTAATGCCTATTACTTCAAAGTCATTTCGTTCCAATAAAGCTCTAAAAGCTAATCGTCCTATTCGCCCAAATCCATTTATAGCAACTCTAATTGTCATAGCGCCCTTCTTTAAAAAGATTCTGTAAAAAGTATAGCTGCGTAGAATAATTAATTAACATTTTACAGTTGTAAATTTTACTGCATTTAGAATGCCAATTAGTTTCAAATAAAAATTAATGGCAAGTTAGGTGTAATGAAATAATACTGCTTGGTAAGGTATTTATAATAAAGGCAAATAACGACCAAAAATGGCGCTTTAGGTGGATATGATTTTCTCTCTCATTGCTGCCTTATAACTATATAAGTAAAAAAATAAGTATAAATATTTTAGCCTGAGGGGAACCCATGAAACGAGTGGGAATTTCTGCTGTATCCGCATTACTCTTGTTAAGCTCTTCTCACTCTGCATTCGCTGAGTGGGGGTTGAATATGCCAGAAGGTGTAACTCGAATAAGCCATGAAGTGCATGACTTACATATGACGATATTCTATGTCTGTGTGGCCATTGCTATCGCTGTATTTGGAGTGATGCTATATAGCATTGTGTATCATCGTAAAAGTCGCGGTGCTAAGGCTGAAAATTTTCACGAAAGCACTGTGGTTGAAATTATTTGGACGGTTATACCTCTCGTGATATTGGTCGGTATGTGTATTCCTGCAACCGCCACACTTATAGATATGTATGACAATACCGATGCTGAAATAGATATACAGGTTACCGGTTACCAGTGGAAATGGCGTTATACCTATTTAAATGAAGATGTCGATTTCTTCTCAGTGTTAAGTACTCCTCAAGGCCAGTTAGATAACACTGAAGAAAAAGGTGAGCATTATTTGCTGGAAGTAGATAAGCCTTTAATTCTGCCAGTGAATACCAAGGTGCGATTTTTGTTCACTTCTAAAGATGTTATTCATTCTTGGTGGGTGCCAGATCTAGCCGTTAAAAAAGATACTATTCCCGGTTTTATTAACGAGTCTTGGACCATTATTGATAAGCCAGGAATTTATCGCGGGCAGTGTACCGAGTTGTGTGGAGCGGGGCATGGTTATATGCCGATTGTAGTGAAGGCTGTTGAAATGGAAGAGTATAAAACCTGGGTTAGTGCACAGGCCATTGCGCAGGCAGCTGCTAAAGAAGTGAAAGATATGAGTTTCGAAGAACTAATGGCGCAGGGCGAAAAAGTTTATGCAAGTAACTGTTCAGCTTGCCACCAAAAAGACGGTAGTGGTATGGCACCGGTATTCCCTGCATTGAAAGGGAGTTCAGTCGCCTTGGGTGATATTGATCGCCATATAAAAATTGTTCTTAGTGGTGTGAAGAGCACGGCCATGTCTGCCTTCTCTGAACAGTTAAGCGTTAGTGATATTGCGGCAGTTGTTACCTATGAGCGTAATGCCTGGGGTAATAACAAAGGGGATTGGGCTACTCCAAAGCATGTTAAAGAACTTAAAAACAATAAATAAGGGGCCGCACTATGTCACAGGAAGGAGTGTTGGGGGAGGAAGCGTCGCAGGGCGCTCAAACGGAGGGCCATCATCATGGTCCGGACAAAGGAATTTTGCGCTGGGTCTACACCACCAATCACAAAGATATTGGCACCATGTATTTATTACTGGCGTTGGGTTCTTTATTAATTGGCGGCTGCATGGCATTTGTTATTCGCGCTGAATTATTTCAGCCCGGATTACAGCTAGTTGATCCCAACTTTTTTAATCAAATGACCACCATGCACGGTTTAATTATGGTGTTTGGCGCCATCATGCCTGCCTTTGTAGGCTTAGCAAACTGGCTAATTCCTATGATGATTGGTGCGCCAGATATGGCTTTGCCACGAATTAATAACTGGTCTTTTTGGTTGTTGCCATTTGCCTTTAGCATGTTGCTGGGTACTTTGTTTATGGATGGAGGTGCGCCTAATTTTGGTTGGACTTTCTATGCCCCCTTATCTACAGATTATGCTCCTCCCAGTGTTACCTTCTTCATTTTTTCCGTGCACATTATGGGCATAAGTTCTGTGATGGGCGCGGTGAATGTAATTGTTACCATATTTAATATGCGTGCCCCAGGCATGACATTTATGAAAATGCCTTTGTTTGTATGGACTTGGTTAATCACAGCATTTTTACTAATTGCGGTGATGCCTGTATTGGCAGGTGTAGTAACTATGATGTTGATGGACATCCACTTTGGCACTTCATTCTTTAACGCTGCGGGCGGTGGAGACCCCGTTTTATTTCAGCATGTATTTTGGTTCTTTGGCCATCCAGAAGTTTATATAATGATTTTGCCGGCTTTTGGCATCATCTCGCACATAATTTCGACCTTTTCGCGTAAGCCATTATTCGGCTATACCAGTATGGTATTTGCGACCTCTTCAATTGCAATATTGTCATTTATTGTTTGGGCGCATCACATGTTTACTGTGGGCATACCTCTGGTAGGAGAGTTGTTCTTTATGTACAGCACTATGCTTATCGCGGTGCCTACTGGGGTTAAGGTTTTTAATTGGGTGACCACCATGTTCCGTGGCTCAATGACCTTTGAAACACCGATGTTGTTTGCTATTGCTTTTGTAGTGCTCTTTACCATAGGTGGTTTATCCGGATTAATGCTGGCAATCGCCCCCGCTGATTTTCAATATCATGATACCTATTTTGTAGTGGCGCATTTCCATTATGTATTGGTCCCGGGTGCCTTGTTTAGTATTTTGGCAGCCGTATATTACTGGCTTCCGAAATGGTGTGGTCGCATGTATAACGAGACATTGGGTAAGTGGCATTTTTGGCTAAGTTTTATTGGGGTAAATTTAACTTTCTTTCCAATGCACTTTGTCGGGTTGGCAGGCATGCCAAGACGTATTCCCGACTACGCACTGCAGTTTGCCGATTTCAACGCCATTGTGTCTGTTGGGGCCTTTGTCTTTGGCTTAAGTCAGCTTATTTTCGTTTACAATGTTTGGCGCACGACAATTGGCAAAAAAGGCGAAAAAGCGACTGACCTTGTTTGGGATGAACCGACAGGTTTGGAGTGGACAGCTTTGCCTAGTCCGGTTCCGTATCATACGTTTCAAACACCTCCAAAAGTAGATTAATAAACTTTTCATTTTAATGGGATGGGAATGAAAAAAATATCAGCCTGGAAGATCACTATTATTCCGGTATTAATGTTTGGCTTTGGCTTTGCGTTAGTGCCGCTTTACGACATATTTTGCGATGTGACGGGAATTAATGGTAAAAACTTTCAGGTGATGAGTGCCGCTGAAGTATTAGGCAGTGAAGCTAGCGAAGAAAAAATTGTAACACTGCAGTTATTGGCAGATGCCGATAGCCGAGATGTGTGGCAATTTACGCCAGAAAAAAAACATCTGGATATTCAGGCGGGGAAGATGATAACCACCTATTATGAGTTAACTAACGACCAAGACTACCCTGTCACCATTCAAGCAGTGCCCAGTGTATCACCTGGCGAATGGGCAGAGTATCTAGTGAAAATAGAGTGTTTTTGTTTTACTCAGCAAACCATAAAGGCACATGAAAAAGTAAAGCTGCCTTTGCAAGTTACCTTAAGTGCTAAGGCACCCAAAGAAGTAAATCACCTTTCTCTTTCTTATCGAATCTATCAAAGTGAATCTTTAGGAGGCACATTTTGAATACACCAAGATATTACGTACCTGCTCGCAGTCACTGGCCTATATTTGGGGCTGTGGCGGTATTCCTCTCCTTGTTTTCCATGGCTTCTATTATTCATGAAAGCAGTCAGGGTCATGTAGGGCTATTTTCAGTGGCCATGGCAGTCGTTGCCGGATTTCTCATGCTTTACATGTTGTTTGGTTGGTTTACCGAGGTCGTCAATGAAGGCTTACGGGGATTGAATAGTGACCAGCTTAAACGTTCTTTTAGAATTAGCATGGGCTGGTTTATTTTCTCAGAAGTGATGTTCTTTGCAGGCTTTTTTGGCGCGCTATTTTATGCTCGTACTTTTTCGGTTCCTTGGTTGGGTGGAGAAGGCGCTAAAGGTGTTAGCGGTATGTTGTGGGATGGTTTTGTTGCACATTGGCCTTTGATTAAAACACCCGACATGTCTCAGTTTCAAGGGCCTATGGGATTAATTGATGCTTGGGGATTGCCTTTTATTAACACTGTTCTGTTAATAGCATCAAGCTTTACTTTAACGGTTGCTCATCACAAGTTACGTGAAAAAGATAAGGCTAAAACACTTCTCTGGTTAGGCGTTACTTTATTGCTTGGCTTTATATTTCTGATCGTTCAAGTTACCGAATATGGTCATGCTATCCATGAACTAAACCTGACATTAAAAAGCGGTATTTATGGATCCACATTTTATTTGTTAACCGGTTTTCATGGCGTCCACGTTACCTTGGGAGCAGTTATGCTGCTGGTTATGTTTGGACGTGTTAAGAATGATCACTTTACACCGGATGATCACTTTGGTTTTGAGGCTGCGGCTTGGTACTGGCATTTTGTTGATGTGGTTTGGTTAATGCTATTTACTTTTGTTTATGTTCTGTAAGGCGCTTTTAATATTGCCAGCCGAAGGTGGCTGGTGATCCGAGATCGAAATGTTTTTACCGGTATAAAATTAGGTAGGATCCAATAAATAGTAATGTTAACGCAGCAAAAATAACTCTAAATTTTAATGATTTATAAGTCATTACAGAGCTTTTTTGGGCGGTGATCAAATAGTATAAACCTGTAAATAAGGCACCAATGCTAAATAATAAAAATAATAAAATGAGCCCTTTTATAAGCATGATGGCATTCCCTCTGCAAAGCTATAACAAGTATTGGTATTTTAATTTCAAACCACTATATAGCTTAATCATGTTTTTAGGTATTTCAATTTGTCTGGCAGCTTCAGCATGGCAATATCAAAAGTCTATGTTTTATTTGGCGCCTGTAAGCCAGCAGGTGCATATGCAGGGGCAGTACCTTAATGAGCACACCCATTTCCTCGATAATCAAACTCTTAACGGCCGGGCAGGATACGCAGTCATCACTCCCTTTCAGTATGAAGACAGTATTTATTTGATTAACCGTGGCTTCATTACCTATAAAGACCGTAATCAAATGCCTAAAATTGATGATGTTAAGGGTCCTATTACCATAGAGGGGATTTTGGCAGCCAACAGAAAACCACTCCTTCTAAATACGAGTCTTCATGATCCAATTGAGTCGCGCATACAATTTATTGACCACCAATATTTTTCAATGATAACTAATGGGCGGGTAATTAAAGACATTTTTCATTTAAAGCAGGGCCCTGGTATCTTTTCTTTGCAGCCCACTAAAGCACCTTATTTGAGCCATCATCGGCATAAAGCATATGCACTTCAATGGTTGCTATTGGGGATTGCAGGTATTGTTATCTTATTTGTTTCAAGTATTGGTAGAGGGAAAAAAGCATGAAAAAAAGTATTCCGTTGTTTTTAATGTTGTCGGTTTTTATAGCGCCATTTTTACTTTCTATTTTCCTGCTTGCTGATAAAGACGAGATTAATACTACCGCCAAAGGACAATGGTTTTCGGTGACTGAATACGTACCAGCCAAGCCTGATTCTCAATGGCAGTTATTATGGCGTGAACAGGATTGTACTACTCAATGTGATTTATGGATGGGACTTTTGCAACGCGTGCAAATGGCGCTGGGTAAATATAGCGATAAGCTGGAGATTAATAAGGCGGAAAATAAGAACTTGTTAGTTCACGAAAACGGTTTGTTTATAGCGGATCATCAGGGCCTAGTATTATTATCATATGCAGCGTCTGAAGATGGGGCTTATAAGCTATTAAAAGACCTTAAGGTGCTCATGAAGCACGGTGGTGCTTAATGAACTTACAAAATATCTTACTTAAATTTGTTGGAGTTATTTAATGAGGAAGTTTGCGCTTTTTAATATTTTACTGGCGCTAATTGTTATAACACTTGGTGCTTTAACTCGTTTACTTGATGCCGGTCTGGGCTGCCCTGATTGGCCTGTATGTTATGGACAACTGATACCGCAAAATAATCAGGTTGCAGCAGAGTTTGCTTATTGGCAATTTGATTCCCTAAAAGCATGGATGGAAATGATCCATCGCTATGCTGCCACCGCTTTGGGGCTAAGTATTGTTATCCAGGCAATATTACTTTGGCCAAGGTATTTAGGGGCCGTTCGTTATTTATCTATTTTTCTGTGCGCGTGGGTGGTTTTACAGGGCATGTTTGGCATGTGGACAGTAACCATGAGGCTATGGCCTCCAGTGGTGAGTGCGCACCTTTTAGGTGGCGCAATTACTCTTGGTGCTCAATTTTTAATTTGGCGAGTACTTACCAGTAATCGCGAACCCAAGTTGTTTTCTGTTTGGTCAGCCTTTGCTTTGGTGGTGTTTTTGCAAATGGCTCTAGGGGCTTGGACCAGTAGCCAATATGCGGGCTTGGTTTGTCCCGATTTTCCAACATGCCAGGGGCATTGGTGGGTGGATATTGATGCCAAAATATTGTCGGCCCCAAAAATGCAGGGAGATGAATACCTAGGTGGACTATTGGGCATGCGCGAAAAAATGGGCATTCAATGGTTGCATCGGCTAGGTGCCATAGCCGTTCTATTTATGTTTATTTATTTAATGCTGCGCCAATCATTACAACGGCGCTCGTTATATTTTTGTTTGGGATTTTTATCAATACAGATACTGTTGGGGATATTAAACGCCATCTGGTTGTTACCATTACCGCTGGCGTTATTACATAATACTTTTGCTATGTTGCTATTACTGAGTGCATTAAATGGTTTAACTTCTAAACCATTAGAAATTGAAAAAGAGCAACCCATCGTAGAACTGCTGGCTTAAAGCCAGGCTTATTAAATAAAAAGAATAAAGGCTATTAAGATGGAAAAAGTAAGTTCGCTGCATTTAGGTATTCGTATTGGTAGCACCATACGAGATTACTTTGCTTTAACTAAGTTTAAGGTAGTAGCAGTGATGCTGTTCACCGTACTGGTGGGGTATTTACTGGCAACCAACGGAAGTTTTAATCTAGCTCATATGATTTTTACCATCGTGGGGGTTGGTGCATGCGCTATGTCAGGCGCGGTATTAAATCATTTAGTGGATCGCTTTCGTGATACCCAGATGCAGCGCACCAAGAGACGGCCTGTGGCTACTGGAAAAGTAGGAGTGGAAGCAGCATTTTTATTTTCAATGTCGTTATTGTGTTTAGGTTTCTCGCTGCTTTTTTGGCAAGTAAATACTCTTACCGCCGTTTTATCCGTGCTGTCTATGTTTGGTTATGGCGTAGTTTATAGCTTATGGCTTAAACCAGCTACTCCACAAAATATAACAGTGGGAGGATTGGCTGGCGCTCTGCCACCTTTATTGGGCTATACCGCAGTGACTAATGTGGTGGCTCCTGAGGCTTTATTATGGGTGCTCATCATATTCACTTGGACCCCTCCTCATTTTTGGGCTTTAGCTATCTACAAGAAAGAAGATTATGCAAAAGCTGGCGTGCCCATGCTACCAGTGACTCATGGTGTGGAATTCACTGCGTTTCAGGCTTGGTTATACTGCCTGCTTCTATGCTTAGTGAGTATATTGCCCGTTTTAATAGGCTCACAGGGTTTAATATATTTGGTTGTTGCCACTTATATTAACGCCAAATTTACTTGGCTTACCTATCGTATGTGGTGTAAGCCTAGTGACCAAAATGCCCGTAGAAGCTTCCGTTATTCTATTTTTTATATTATGTGGTTATTTGGAGCCTTGCTTTTGGATCATTATGTTAGCTTGATTGCTTTTTAGAATGAAGTTAGCCAATCTGTATGTGGGGAGAAATGGAGCCGTCTTTTATTTATATTAAAGGCTCTATTGGATTCATAGGAATTATTGAAATACTTGAGAGTTTTAGCGCGACAGTAAGCCATAAATAATACTGACTAAAAATAGCAATAAAAGGGAAAGATTATGTATCTACAACATATGTTTGGATTGCTGTATCACCCAAAATCCGAATGGGATTCTATCAAACGTGAAAATCACACGTTGGGTCATATTTATTTAACTCACTTGCTATTTTTGGCGGCGATACCACCATTTGCTTTGTTAGTGGGCACCACTCAATTTGGCTGGAGCGTTATAGGTAAAGAATTTTATTATCTCTCCATGGAGTCGGCATTGCCCTTAGCCTTTGGCTTTTACGGGGCACTATTAGTAGGGATATTTCTTTTGGCCTACAGTATTTTTTGGATGGAAAAAACCTTTGGTGCTGAAGCCAGCCTAGAACGATGCTTACTGTTCACCACTTTCATGTCCACTCCAATGTTTCTGTCTGGGTTAATCGCCATTGTTCCAATCTTATGGCTGGATGTATTTGTTGTATTAGCTGCAGTGGCTTACACGGTTTATCTAATGTATGCCGGCGTGCCTATATTTATGAGTATTCCTGAGGAGCGCGGCTTTATATTCTCCACTTCAATTCTAACCGTAGGCCTATGTTTATTAGTGGGTTTAATGGCGATGACAGTGATTGCTTGGAGCATGGGGTTTGCACCGCAAATTGTAGGAAATTAACCTTCGTTTAATATTTGTCATGTCCTAGTTAAACTAGGGTATGGCTAATCAGCTACTATTACCCTTCTTATATTTCTGCTACTTATTTCCTTTTGATCTTAAAATGTTTTTTACTTCCATTTAATTTTCGTGAAATTTACGGAGCCTATGTGTAATTGCCACTACACTTAAATTAGCTGGATATCCAATTTATAAAAGGAAGGTTGCGAGATAAATGGAAGGACGCAATTTAGATTTCATGGACTTGAAGCTGATTCCTGGGCAGGTCTTTCAATTGGAATTTGAGGGTTATACTTCAGATCGTGACCGTTCTGTCTTGATTGGCTATCGACGTGGTGCTTCTTTAATTGTTTCTACACCTATTGTTAACGGTGTTCAGGCCAATGTAAAAAGTGGTGAAAAGGTAAATGTTCGATTTTTTGCAGGCAGAATGAGTTGTGCTTGTGCCTTTCAAAGTGAAGTGATGTCCGTTGCCAAATCTCCTTACCCTCATATTCATTTAAAAATTCCTGATGAGGTTATTACAGGCGAGGTGCGAGGAAGTGTGCGAGCCGATGTAGAAGTGGTGACCAAGGTAGATTACATAATTAAGAATGAACCTAAAAATACCACAGCTAAAATAGTAGATTTAAGCATGCACGGTGCCCGTATGATTGGTCGGTCTTTTGATTTTGAAGAAGGGATTGATTTACTGCTCACTTTTCAAATTGCCATTACCGGCTTAGAACATGAGTTGCAAATAAAGAGTCGGGTGCGCTCACTTCAGGATATGGAAAATGGTGTGGCCATTGGATTGCAGTTTGAAGATGTCCCTACGGAAGATAAAATTGCCTTGCAGGCATTTGTGCTAAGTAAGGTGCACGATTTGTGATATTACTCTGTGCTTTAGTTGAGGCACTTAACTGATTGATAGCTTAATTTTAAGCAATTTAATTTTAAGCAACTTAATTTTCTGCAGCATTCACTCCCAACAATAATATTTGTCTTAGCCTTACCCGATCATGTTCCATTCAGCACGAAGATATAGCTCGCTCGAGCCTTAAAAAAACCGGATGTACTCAGCATCTAAAGGAAATTTTAAACTGATCTCATGCTCTTCTATTCCAGCGAGCTGTCGCATGGCCTGTTGAATATGTTTGGGCTGAAGACGAATCCCATTTTCATCTAATGCAAGGCTGGTTGGGTGAATGCTGAGAGCTTCATGCTGACTTGATGTGGCGCCTACCACCTTGTTTGTCCAGCGTTGATCCTTCGCCATAATAATAGCGCTACTGATGGGCCAATGATCTTTGCCATTGCCATCATTATAAGAAGGGGTGCGACCAAAATCACTGCTAATCAAAACAACCAGCCTGTCATCTATGCCTCGCCTAGCGGCTTCTTGCCATAAATAATCTATGCCGTTTTGCAGTCTTTGCAGGGAGGTTGTTTGTTCTGCGTCATGATTGGCATGGGTGTCAAAGCCCCACATGCTTAAATCGGCGGCGACGCATAGGCCGGCTTCATATGCGGCCAAAGCAATTTGACCTTGGCGCATTAGTGGATTCCATTCGCCATCACTATCGATATTGCTTACTAACTCAGCCGGCATTGTTTGAGCGAGTGGGGCTAGCTGATCAGCTCCGACTCGAGCATTAAATAAATCAGATAAGCTGCTCATTTGTTTGGGGGTTAATTGAGATTGAGCGCGCAGGCGTGTGAGTCGGTCCATTTTGGCCTGTTGAATTAAATCAACTGCCGCACTGCGGTGATATTGTTTGGCGGGGTCCCAGCTGCCTTCTGTGTCGTAATCTAAAAACTGATTAGGGAAAACCAATTTTTTTAAAGAGGTGGGATCTTGCATTAGGGTGTATTGAGTAATGCCTGCTGTTTCTTTGTAGCCGCCGTTACTTATATAGGCCAGCGGTAAGTTGGGCCCTAGTGCTGCTGCGGCAATGGCCGAAAAACTCGGATATCCATGAGCCAGGCGGCCGCTCCAAGTGTGGCGCACGCCAGCTTCATGAGCATTGGTTTGACTATCGATGCCATTAATTACCAACATTTTTTCATGGTGATCTTGAAAGAACTGAGTGTTATGAGCAAAGGGTGCGTATTGAATGGGGCTATTTTCAATGGTTTGAATGCTCTGGTTTGTGGCCCAATGATTAATGTTGATATCCGCTTTGGGGTCACAAAGACTGGTCACATCCCAGCCGCCATCAGCGCTGATGCTAACAAAAAAATTGCCGCGATAAGGCGTTAGGGTAGCCCCATGAGCCTGTCCACCTAACCAAGGGTGGCCAGCATATAAGCCAGTAGCTGCAAGTGTTTTTAAAAAGTCACGGCGTTTCATATTCTTCCCCTGAGTCGGGCGCTCCTTAATATATTGGTGGTTGAATTAGTAGAGCTGACCTAAAGATACATCACCTTGTAATCGCTAATTAGGTACATTAAAACGCCCATCCAGGGTCTGAGTACCTGGTTGCTGTCTTCAACTAACGCGCTATCGTTGCCCCAATCTAATTGGCAAAACTCATCGTTATCATCATTATTGGTTTGGGCTTCATTGGTTGCTAATACTGCGGTGGCGCTGTTTTCCAAGCGCTCATTACGCAAGACCACAAACAAATTGTAAGCGGCTTCAACTTCTACCGCACTGGCCTGATCGGGTCCCCACAACCGTATTATTAAATTGGTCAAAGCCAATTTTATATTGCTGACGCCACTGCTGGTTTGCGGAGTATCGTTAATACTGGCATCGCCAAATAACAGCCGTTGTGAATTGTTAAGTTCAAATTCATCAATTACCAAGCGACATACCATTTCGCTACTAAAGCGCTCAATCACCGTAGACATAAGCGTGTTTAACTGGCCATTGCGATCAGTGACACCATCGCTATCAATGCCTCCATAAAAGCCGTAAAAATCCTCTAGTAGTTGATTGCGTTCTTGGTCCCATACATGGCTCCAGTACTGGCCCAGTAATGCGAGTAGCTTACGGTTTAATTGCTCCGGAGTGAGCAGTCGGCCCGTTCCTGTGTATACCAATGCATTTTGTTCGTCGGCGTTGAGGTTCTGTTGGCTGCTTTGTGCCCGAAAAAGAGGAGACACCAGCATATCCACCAGTAAGTCTTTTAAATTATAAGCGCCATGGTTAGCGGTGCCAGCGCTGCCATTAGCAAAAGCGCTGGCAAATTCATTTACGTATAAAGTATCAATCTCGTAAGCAGCCAGTTGACTGGCAAATTGCGCGTCATCGGCATCGCCGGGTAGGGCCACAGGTTCGCGCGCAAACAAGCCTTTAAACCAAAAGCGCACTGTACCTTCGCTAAAGCGAGCATCTTCGATCATTTGTTGAGCCAACCAAGCGAGGCTACTGCTGCCTTGGCTAGCGGGCAATTGGGTCGTATTAAACCCAGGGCTGCGCATATCCCGATACCACAAGTCGCCTGCCACATAAGGGTCAAAAAACTCTTTATAACCGGTCCATGGCAAAGCATCTAGATCACATAACCATTCTCCGCCTTCAGGGTGATTCCCATCGGGAAACCAGCCGCACTGATCCCTGAACTGCCCGTCGTTACCCCAATTTTGAAAAGCACCTGCCACCGGGTCCATTATTTCATGGCACACGGCACAGTCTGGGTTGTTGAGTGTTGGGTTATCCACATCCATGAGGCTATCGCCGTTCATGGGGCGAATGGCCAGACCCTCTATATCCACCCCTAGGAAAAAGTAGTAAGTCCAGCGTGAGCGCGCGCGGTTTCTATTGGTGTCTGTGCTGGGGTAGCGGGCTAGGTACATTGGGCTGGTTAAAATTCCAGAATGAGGCAGGTCGCGACCATTTCGATAGCCCGAACTTATTTGCGCTTCTTTCCAGTCATTAGGGTCCTGCGGGTCACTAAAAGACAAGCCGGTGTCGAAGACATCGTTGGTATAGGGGTTCACTAACATATAGTTTGCAGTTAGCACTTCACTGTAAGGATGCTCTTGAGTCACCACATGACTAATAAGACGCAAGGGTTCCTGAGCCAAGGCAAGATTGGTATTTGAGTAGGCATCCCATACTGCCTGTTGCGCTATTGCTCGCACCTCTTCTGTGTTGGCAGTTTCTACGGCCGCTTCCAGAGGCGCTATTCGGGAGCTGACTTGTGGATAAAAGTACTCACCATTGAGTGCGCTAAGTCCAGGAGTGCGACTTCCTGCCCATTTCATGGTGAGCAGCTGGTCATTTGCGGCTTCCATTAAAAAGGCTTCAAAACTATCCCCGACCATTAGATTGCGTATGGCGGATTTTAAATTCGACTCGCTAATAGCGGCTGTTTCGGCTGCGCTAGGTAATTGGCCTGCCAATAGCAGCGAAGCTTCTCGGAAAGTGTGTGCTGGGCTTGCCAATGTCAGTTTGTCTATAAGGCTGCGGGCATCCAGGCTGCTAGCTTGTGCTGCGGGTTCATCGCTTTGTTCACAGCTATCTATGGGCTCTTCGAAGCGAGCCAGCAGCTCGCTCATGATGGCGTAGTTATCATCGTTAATATGAAAAATTGTGCCGCCACCATGCTCTATATTTTCCTCACTGGGCTTATCGAGTAATAAACCCGGGTAGGCGTTGTTGAAAGACAATGCGGCACTAAAGTTGTCATCTAGGGCAGCTTGAGTATTTTGCAATATGAAAGCACTTTCACCGGCCAAGCCGCCGGCGTTGTGGCAAGAGGCACATTGGCTTAACACTCTGGGCCAGACGCGATTGGCAAAGAAATCGGTGTCAATTTCACAGGCTCCACTGGTGCTACGAGTGTCATCTTGTGTTTCGCTTGGATTTGTCACTATTACGCCACTGCCAGTATCGGAGCAGGCGCATAGTAAACCCAGTATTAGCCCATAGCTGGCTAAGCGAAAAACCATTTAACACCCCCATATTTTGTTACTACTCTTATTGTAGTTATAGTCCAAGGGTTCGTTGGACGTTGTAACTCTTTGTGTGGTTTGGTAATACCCGTAAGGAATAGGGAGGCGGGGGCCGAATGGCTAGATCTGGCCAGTTTGGTTTTCACTGACTCCATAAACAGGTACAATCGCCCCCCTGTATTTTGCTCTTTTACATAGGCTGTGCCATGCGTTGTCCGTTTTGCGGTGAACAAGACACAAAAGTCATCGATTCCCGTCTGGTTACAGAAGGTGATCAGGTGCGTCGTCGTCGACAATGCCAAGCCTGTGAAGAACGTTTTACCACCTTTGAAAGTGCCGAATTGGTCATGCCTAAATTGATCAAAAGCAACGGCACCCGCGTTCCCTTCGATGAAGAAAAACTCACCTCCGGCATTCAACGAGCGTTGGAAAAACGCCCTGTGAGCGTCGAAGACGTAGAAGCATCTATTCATCGCATTCAAGCTAGATTGCGCGCCACTGGCGAACGTGAAGTGAAAAGCTTAATGGTGGGAGAATTGGTCATGGAGGAATTACGAAAACTGGACCAAGTAGCCTATGTTCGCTTTGCCTCGGTTTATCGTCAATTCCAAGATATTGAAGAATTTAGTCAGGAAATAGATCGCATTCGCCACGATGCATCCGGCGAAACTTTTGACCTTGAATCCCCACCTGAGGCCGAAGCGTGAGCCATATTGAATACATGGCACGAGCCATCTCATTAGCCAAGAAAGGCTTATACAGCACAGACCCTAATCCAAGAGTGGGTTGTGTACTGGTTAAAGATGGCAAGATTATCGGTGAAGGTTTTCACCGCAAGGCGGGCGAAGGCCATGCTGAAGTAAATGCATTGCGTATGGCAGGCGATCAAGCAATTGGCGCTACTGCCTATGTCACGCTTGAACCTTGCAGCCATTTTGGCCGAACCCCTCCGTGTAGCGATGGCCTTATTAAAGCGGGCGTGAGCGAAGTAGTGTGTGCCATGAAAGACCCTAACCCACAGGTGTCAGGCCAAGGATTTGCCAAACTGGAAGCGGCTGGCATTAAGGTAACGCAAGGGGTTCTGGAGCAACAGGCAAGATTATTAAACCCAGGTTTCATTAAACGTATGGAAACTGGCTTACCGTTTGTACGTTTAAAAATGGCCAGTTCCTTAGATGGTCGTACCGCCATGCAAAGCGGTGAAAGTAAATGGATCACAGGTTCCGCTGCCAGGGCTGATGTTCAACGCTTGCGTGCTCGCAGCTCAGCGGTTATCACTGGCATAAGCAGCATTTTGCATGATGATTCGTCTCTTACTGTTAGGAGTTCTGAATTAGGTTTTGAAGACAGCGAATACGCTGACTTCATTGCCAGCCGTCAACCTCTAAGAGTTATTCTAGATAGCCACGGGCGCTTACCTAAAACAGCAAAAGTGCTTCAACAGCAAGGCGACACCCTAGTGGTGGTTAAGCATGGAGTTCAGGTTCATGTGGGGGCCGATGTTCTGCCTTTAGATGCTGATGATTCAGGCCTTGATTTACACAGCTTATTAAAAGAATTGGCGAACCGTCAGTGCAATGAGGTATTGGTGGAAACCGGTGCAACGTTGGCCGGGCAGTTTATCGATAAAGAATTAGTAGATGAAATGGTGTTGTTCATGGCTCCATGTTTAATGGGCAGTAATGCTCGTCCATTATTGCATTTACCCATAGATACCATGGCCGACAAACATAATTTAAATATTGTGGACACCCGTATGGTGGGAGACGATATTCGTTTGACCATACACTTTTGAGGTGAAGTTTAAGCTTCTCTCATTAAAAGGATTTACCTCACATTTAAATGTGAATATTTAGAAAATCGTTAAAGTAAGAATTGAAAATATATAGACATTAAAAATTAAAGAGACTGCAATGGCGCTTAATAGCATAGAAGAAATTATTGCCGATATCCAAGCCGGCAAAATGGTCATCCTGATGGATGATGAAGATCGTGAAAACGAAGGTGATATCATTGTGGCCGCTGAAAAAGTGACGCCTGAAATCATTAACTTCATGGCCAGTAAGGCTCGCGGTTTGATTTGCCTAACCTTAACTCCTGATCGTTGCGACTTCCTAGGGCTGCCATCTATGGTGGCGGGTAACGGTTCTAAATTTAGTACTCCTTTTACAGTTTCTATTGAAGCAGCCGAAGGCGTAACGACTGGTATTAGTGCTGGCGACAGAGCCGTAACGGTATTGGCTGCGGTAAGCCCAATGTCTAAGCCAGACGATATTGTGCAGCCTGGTCATATTTTCCCATTGCGTGCACAGGCCGCTGGTGTTTTGGCACGTGCCGGACACACTGAAGCAGGTTGTGATTTGGCCGGCCTAGCCGGTTTACAGCCATCTAGCTGTATTGTTGAAATCATGAATGAAGACGGCACTATGGCGCGCCGTCCTGAGCTTGAAGTATTTGCTGCCGAACACGATTTAAAAATTGGTACCATTAGCGATCTTATTCAATACCGCATGGCCAATGAGAAAACAGTTGAAAAACTGAGCTCAGATAAAATCAAAACCGCTTACGGTGAATTTGATTTACACATGTATCGCGACACCATTAATAATGAAACTCACATGGCATTAAGTCGTGGAGATTTGGAAGGTGCTGAAGCACCTATGGTACGTGTTCAGGCTGCAGAAACCTTGCGAGATGTACTAGGTGCCGTGAAGGAAGATTCTCATAGTTGGTCATTGGCCAATGCATTAAAAGCTATTTCAGAAGCCCAATCCGGTGCGCTAATTGTTTTAAATGCAGGTGAGCGTGAAGATGTAGCGTCTTCAGTTGAAACGTTTTTTGGTCGTCAAAAACCACAGCGTACGACTAACGTAGATAGCTCGGGCGCATATGTGACTATTGGTACAGGTTCGCAAATTTTACGAGATTTGGGTGTGACTAAAATGCGCTTACTCAGCAGCCCAATGAAATTTGCCGCGATCTCGGGCTTTAATTTGGAAGTGGTGGAATACATCCCTTACCAAAACTAATTTTGTAACTGATTAATTAATTTTTTGAATTCTATTTTTAAAACTATATATTTAGGGTAATACTCATGAAAAAAATTGAAGGGAGCTTCGGACCGTTGGATGCTAAGTTTGCCATTGTGCAGACGACCTGGAATGAATTTGTTGTTGAAAAACTAGCTGACGGCGCCATTCGTGGTTTAACTCGTCACGGTATTCCAGAAGACAACATTACTATGGTTCACTGCCCAGGTGCCTTTGAAGTGCCTCTTGTGGTTAAGAAGCTAGCTGAAAGCGGTAAGTACGATGCAGTTATCGCATTAGGTGCGGTTATTCGTGGTTCAACCCCTCACTTTGATTATGTATCAGGTGAAGCGGTTGGCGGTTTGAGTAGAATTGCTTTAGATACTGGCGTGCCTGTATCCTTTGGTATTCTAACGGTTGATACCATTGAGCAAGCCATTGAGCGTGCGGGTACTAAAGCCGGTAACAAGGGTGAAGAGTCTGCTCTTTGTGCTTATGAAATGGTAAGCCTACTTAAGCAGCTGGAGTCCTAATGAGCGATAAGCCCGTACCTAGAAAAGACAACAGTACTCGTGCTAACCCAGGGGCGCGCCGTAAGGCTCGCCACTATGCGGTGCAAGCCCTATATCAATGGGAAATGGCCGGTGCTAGCTTAAGTAAAATTGAAGCTGAATTTCTTGCCGACAACGACATGAACCATGTGGATGTGGAATATTTCCGTGACATCCTTAAAGGCGTGCCTAACAACTTAACGGAACTAGATGAAATGCTAGTGCCTTGTTTAAGCCGTGGCATAGAAGAAGTAACACCGGTGGAAAAAGCCATTCTACGATTGGCTGCTTTCGAGTTAGCTCACCGAATTGATGTGCCTTATAAGGTGGTGATCAATGAAAGCGTTGACCTGTCTAAAAAGTTTGGCGCGACTGAAAGTCATAAATTTATAAATGGCGCACTTGATCAGTTGGCTCAAACAGTTCGCATTGTTGAAATCAAAAAATAACAATGCTCTAACGCCCACCATTCTAGTGGGCGTTTTATTTTCACTTACTTAATAGTAGATGCACGTGAAAGAATTTGAGCTCATTGAGCATTATTTTCAGCAGCCAGCATTATCCTGGTGTGACTCTATTATTGGTACAGCCATAGGCGACGATTGCGCCATTTTGGATATTCCTGAAGATCAGCAACTTTGTATCTCCATGGATACCTTGGTTGAAGACATACACTTCCCTAAAAATGCTAATCCATATGATATTGCCACTCGTGCCTTGTGCGTGACACTTAGCGATCTTGCGGCTATGGGTGCCAAACCGATTGGGTTTACACTCGCTATAACCTTGCCTAGTGCCAGTGAAAAATGGCTTAAAAGTTTCAGTGATGGCCTTATTGAAATTGCACAGCTATATAAGTGTTCACTTATGGGCGGAGACACCACCCGTGGGCCGCTACTAGTGATCTCTATTCAGGTGCATGGAGTTGTGAAAAAAGGCTGTGCGCTTAAGCGTTCAGGGGCCCAAGTGGGTGACAAGGTTTATGTGAGTGGTGCTATGGGTGACGGCGCTGGCGCGTTACCTTTTGTGCTAGAAGACCCTACCTTGAAGAGTGCATTAACTGAGCGTTACTACAAACCTTACCCACAAATTGAATTTGGGCAAAAATTGTTGGGAGTTGCCAGTGCCTGTTTGGATGTGAGCGATGGTTTGATTCAGGATTTAAACCATATTTGTAAAAATAGCGCTGTGGGCATGGTGATTGATGCGGATAAAATTCCTTTGTCTAGCGCATTGCTGCAGCAATATTCAAATCCTCAAGCGCTGGAATATGCTTTAAGTGGCGGTGACGATTATCAATTGGCTTATACCGCTAAACATTGCGATGAAGGATTTGAAATAGGGGGAGTTGTTACTGGCAGTAATGTATCGGTAGCAGGGTATAGCAGTATAAAAATGGGTTTTCAGCATTTCTAATGGATGTGAGTGCTAAGCCAGACATAAAAAAACCCAGCTAAGCTGGGTTTTTTTATGTGCTTCAAATTAGTAGGTTAATTTGAATTATTGAGCGTTCATTGCCGAAATTTCTTTGGCTAGCTCATCATGGCCTTTCTTAGACTGAAACTTCTGCCATAACGCTTTTTCATTATTCATAGAGGTCTTAAGAGCTGTCTCGTGAATCAAGCTGGCCGCTTTGTCGTCTAGGCCTACCAATACGTATAAAGTGCCGTTAGGGCTGGTTTTAGACTTATACATACGCGTACCCACTAGGGTTTCGTTGGTAAGCTGCTTAGTCACGGAGCTGTTTACCATGTCTACAGTTTCGCTGTCGCCAACACCAGTGGTTTCGGCAAATTGCTTAACCATATTTTGAACTTGTACTTTCATCATTTGCGCAAGCTGAACACGAGCGGCAGTAGAAGCTTGTTGCTTCATGAAGTTTAAGCCAGCACCTGATTTGTCAGCAGAGCCAACAGAAGACACAGCAAGACCTGGAACAGGCTCATCACATACCCAACCTGGGGCTGCTTTTTCTGGGGCATCTGGGAAGGTACAATCCGGTACAGCGACTTGCTGAGTACCGCCGCCCATACAAGCTGCTAGTGAAAGAGTTAATGCGCTCACTAATAGAGTGCGAGTACCAAGAATACGAGTAAGGGCCATCTTCTTCTCCTTGAAGAGTTTTATGGTTACAGTGGGGCTAACCTTAACTAATAACTAGGATAGTGACTAGTAGTGAATATGCAAAGTTGGATAAAAACGTACTTATTATGTGCATCAATATTGATTTTAAGCGCTTGTATTAATACTCCTGTAAAAGGCATGCCTGCTTGGGTTGATCACCCAGAAAAAAATCAGGCAGTAGGGACCTGCGGCTCGCATGCTTTGGGGCGTCATATGCAAAAAGAATGTGCCATGACTCGAGCAAGGTTAGAACTGGCGGCTCGCCAAGGAGTGACTATTCAATCCATGTCAGTGATGACAGATAGTGCTAATAATTTCAGCAGCAATAGCCAGTTAAGCCAACAGACCATTCAAGAAGTGAATAGCAAGGTGAAGGCAAGATTGGTAGAGAGTTATCGTGATAGAGAGCAGGATATTTTGTGGGTATTGGTGGAAGAGCTTTAGTGTTACTAAAGAATTAAGCTACAAACAAAAAAGGGCCTAACGGCCCTTTTTTCTTATCTATTATTCTTGCTCAGCTTCCTCAATCTTTTCTTTGGAGCGTTTTTCGACAAGACGCCCAAACAAAATCCCAACTTCAAAGAGTAAATACATGGGCACGGCCAAGATGGTTTGGCTTATAACGTCTGGCGGAGTAACAAACATGCCGACCACAAAGCAGGCCACAAAAATGTAAGGGCGCTTCTCTGATAGGCTTTTTACAGTGGTGATGCCGGTCATGACCATTAATATGGTGGCAATGGGGATCTCAAAGGCAATGCCAAAGGCGAAAAACATTTTTAATATGAAGTTTAATATATTGTTAATGTCAGGCAGAAAATTAACCCCATCAGGGCCAACAGAGGTGAAAAACCCAAATACCAGAGGCAGTACCACAAAGTAGGCGAAACTCAGGCCTGCATAAAACAAAATAATACTGCTAATTAGCAGCGGAATAGCAAACCCCTTCTCATGCTTATATAAACCAGGTGCAATGAACCCCCAAGCTTGGTGTAATAAAAAAGGAATAGTAATAAACACTGCCGTCACGAGAGTTAGCTTAAAGGGCACTAAAAAAGGTGATGCCACCCCTGTGGCAATCATAGTGCTACCTTCGGGTAACAGCATTTCTAAAGGTTTAGAGACAATTAGGTACAGTTCGTTAGAGAAACCGTATAACCCTAAAAACACCACTAAAATAAAAACCATGGCTTTTAATAAGCGATCACGCAGCTCAATTAAATGGCTAATAAGAGGTTGCTCTTGGTGAAGCTGATCTTTTTCTTCTTGTGTTTTTTTGGCCATTAGAAGTTTTACTTATCTTGAAGTGCGCTGTCTTTAATAGCAGCGGTTGAGTCAGAAGGTGCTTGTTCTATTTTACTTTGATCAATGGCTGCAGTGTCATTAGCCGGTTTGGCAGATTGCTTGTTGGCTGAATCATCATCGCCAAGAAAGGTCGACATTGGGTCTTTGAGTTTTTCGCGTATTTCCTGGTTGCGCACTTCTTGCTCAATTTCTTGTTGGATACCGCTCATGGTGCGACGCATACGGCCAACTAGTAAACCTACTGTGCGAGCGGCTTTAGGTAATCGCTCTGGGCCCAGAATAATAAGCCCCAATATACCCACTAGCATGAGTTCGGAAAAACCAATATCGAACATAATTCGCCTTAAAGCAAAATTGCGCAAAACACCAAAAGCCCACTATTGAATAGTGAGTCTATTCTCATGGGCGAGGCTGCTTAAATATCAAAACACATTAAGATTTGGTTTTTTCTTCGTCTTTAACTGACTGAGAAAATTGTGCATCTTGGTCTTGTTGCTTGTCTTCAATTTTACTTGGCTCATCTGCTGCAGCCTTTTCACCATCATTCATGGCTTTTTTAAAGCCTTTAACAGCACCGCCTAAATCGCCACCCAGGGTGCGCAATTTTTTTGTGCCGAAAATTAAAATGACCACGACCAAAAGAATTAACAACTGCCAAACACTAATACCACCAAACATACGTTTCTCCTGATTAACTTTTCGAATATTTAAAAACTAAAAGCCGGGTAGTTTTTTACCGGCCAGTACATGCCAATGCATGTGAAAAACTTCTTGCCCACCTTTCTCGCCATTATTGGTAATCACTCGAAAGCCTTCTAATGCTTCCTGCTGAGCTACCTTATTAATAGCCTTTAAGGTGTGGCTTACCACTGGCCATTCATCTTCAGTCACATAGCTTAAGTTCACAATGTGCTGCTTGGGAATGACTAATATATGCGTTTGTGCTTTAGGTGCGATATCGCGAAACGCCAGAACCTGATCATCTTCATAGACCTTATCACAAGGTATCTTACCTGCGACTATGTTACAAAAAAGACAGTCAGTCATGGTCGGCTCTTTATTTGTTGTCGCTGCGGCTGGCTTTTTCTTCTAGGCCAGATAGGTTGAAGCGGCGCTTCAATTCATCTAACACAACAGAAGGATCTTCACCTAGCTCAGCCAGCATTACCATAGTATGGAACCATAAATCGGCGGTCTCATAAATGACATCTTTGTTGTCGCCAGATACCTTGGCATCTTTGGCGGCGATAATGGTTTCGGTGGCTTCTTCGCCTACTTTTTCCAGTATCTTGTTAAGGCCATTTTTATACAAACTAGCCACATAAGAGCTGTCGGCGCTGGCCCCTTTACGCTCTTCGAGAATTTGGCCCAGCTGTGAGATCACGTCAGTCATATTATTTCCTATGGGATTTCTAGATAATACCCCATCTTTTTGTTTGGCAATACAGGCTTGGGTCATATGTGCCTTGAATGGATACATAATGCCCCAAAGAGACCTACCTATGCCATTGCTAAAGCGGCCAAGGCCCTGTCATTTCTGCCGTTGAAGGTTAAAACTATCCAGTATGTGATCTTAGCCACAGGGCACTGCTACAAAGAAGAAAAGACTACTAACCCCTTATCATTAGCCAAGCTAGGCCCAACCCTACTAAGCTTAAGCTTAGATTCTGGCTCAGCATGTATGGAGTGTGTAAGCCTACTAGTCCTAGGGCACTAATAATAACGCCCATCGTGCGGTTCTTTTGCTTAACGGCTTGAAGAGCTAGTTGTTGCTGAACCCCATCAAGCTTCTGGGCCAGTTTTTGTTGTGCTTGTGGCCCTTGGCTAATATTTAACAGGGTATCGCGTATCAGCTCTGGCATTTGCGGGGCATGTTGTATCCAGGCTGGGGCCTGCCGCTTAAGCTCCTGAAAAATAGCTTTAGGGCCAATACGGTTTTTCATCCACAGCTCTAAATAGGGTTTGGCAGTGCTCCATAGATCCAGTTCGGGGTAAAGCTGGCGCCCCAGTCCTTCAATGTTAAGCAGGGTTTTTTGCAGCAATACCAGTTGTGGCTGAACTTCCATATTGAAACGTCTGGCGGTTTGAAATAGGCGCAGCAATAATTGTCCAAACGAAATTTCACTTAAAGGTTTTTCAAAAATAGGCTCGCATACGCTACGGATGGCCGCTTCAAATTCGTTGATTTTAGTGCCTTCACCCACCCAACCACTTTCTACGTGCAGTCGTGCTACTTCATGATAATCCTGATTAAAGAAGGCCAATAAGTTACGAGCGAGATAGTCTTGATCGGTTTTATCCAGGGTACCGACTATGCCGCAGTCTATGGCAATGTACTGGGGTGTCTCTGGGGTGTTATGTGAGACAAATACATTGCCCGGGTGCATGTCGGCGTGAAAGAAACTGTCACGGAAAACTTGGCGGAAAAAGATCTCAACTCCTCGTTCGGCCAATAACTTCATGTTGGTACCGCGGCGTTCTAACTCTTCAATATCGGCAATAGGTGTACCGTAAATGCGCTCCATTACCATGACATTGGCGCGGCAATAATCCCAGTGAACATCAGGCACATACAATAACGGGCTATCATTGAAATTACGCTGTAATTGGCTGGTATTGGCGGCTTCCGAAAGTAAATCCAACTCGCCCATTATGGTGTGGTGATAATCTTCAATGACTTCAACTGGGCGCAGACGTCTGCCATCACTGGAGTATTTCTCAATTACGCGAGCCGCCAGTCCCATAAGCTTAATGTCTTTGCCTATGGTTTTTTCAATATTGGGCCGAATCACTTTTACCACCACGTCTTCACCCGTATGCAGTGTGGCGGTGTGTACTTGAGCTATAGAGGCCGAGGCAAGCGGCACATCGTCAAAGGATTTAAATACCTGGTTTACCTTGGCTCCCAAGGCGTCTTCAATTAATTTTACCGCGGTGGCGTGATCGAAAGGCGGTACCTTGTCCTGTAATTTGGCTAATTCCAGCGCCAGTTCGTCATCAAGAATATCCTTACGAGTGGAAAGCAGTTGGCCTAATTTAATGTAAATAGGGCCAAGGGCAATTAAAGCCAATCGTAGACGTTTGGCTTTAGATACGCGCTTAGGGAGAGGGTTTAAACGCCAGGGTGCCAAATAGAACGCTAGGCGTAAATACCAGGGCAGCATCGCCACCGGAATGAATTCATCCAGACGATACTTGCTAAAAACATAGAGAAGGGTAATTAAGCGTCTTAATTGAATCATTCAGCCATCTAATATAATTGGTGTGAATTTTTATTTTGATTAATCGAATCGTTTTTTAAGGCGCATGATGCGCGCCTCTATGCGATCGGTATCAATCTTAAGCTTATGGATTTCACTAAAACGAGACTCACCCTCTAACTTGTGCGGAGTAAGTTGTAATTCATCACGCACATATTCAAGGCTGTCGTCTTTTACTTTTTGGCCGGTGTTTCTTAGCCAGCCAGTGAGGCCTCTAATTTTATTGCCAATAACATGCGCCACTACAGGGCCTGTAATGTCGGCGATCATGGCTTCCCAATCAATTTTTAACTGGCTGCTGGCATCGGCCAAGCCCATGGCTAGCTGACTAGAGCCATGAATTTGAATATCGCTTTTCATTAAGGCTGCATGTTTATCTTCATGGCTGGCCAGATTTAAAAAGGCGCCTAGGTCACCGCTGAGTGTGGCATCACTGTGTTCATTGTGGCTACTAAGGGCTATTTGTTCACCAAATTGCACATAAATTTTTAGCTTGGGCTGAGTAATTTCAATGGCCAATATTTTAGGGGCAAGCTTCTTAAGCTTTTCTCTAACGGCAGGGTCATAGGCCAGAGCCTTATTGATGGCGAGTTCGGCACTGGCCAAACCGGCCTGAACGATTGTGTGATCCATTTTCAGCCTTAAATAAGCCCTAAGGCTTAATACCCTTGTGTAATGCTACGATGCCGCCAGTGAGGTTGTGATATTCGCAGTTGGCAAAGCCAGCCTCTTCGAACATACCCTTGAGGGTTTCCTGATCTGGGTGCATGCGAATAGATTCAGCCAAATATTTATAGCTTTCACTGTCGTTAGTAATGATCTTGCCCATTAATGGCAAAGCGCTAAAGCTGTAAAGGTCGTAAGCCTTACTTAGTAACGGATTCTTGGTCTTGGAAAACTCTAATACCAGCAAGCGGCCACCGGGCTTAAGTACGCGATTAAATTCCCTTAGGGCCATATCTTTGTCGGTTACGTTTCTAAGGCCAAACGCCATGGTGATAACATCAAAGCTGTTGTCTTCGAAAGGCAAGTACTGGGCGTTGCATTGCACAAACTCAATGTTGGCGCTGTAGCCTTTATCTAATAAACGGTCTCGGCCTACTTTCAGCATGGAGTCATTGATATCCGCCAGGACTACCTTACCGGTGGGGCCTACCAATTTCGAAAATTTCATGGCCAAATCGCCGGTGCCACCAGCAATGTCCAAAACCTTGTTGCCAGCGCGCACGCCGGTGAATTCCATGGTAAAGCGCTTCCATAAACGGTGTACGCCAAATGACATAAGGTCGTTCATGACATCGTATTTGGCGGCTACGCTGTGAAAAACCTCAGCTACCTTGCCTTGTTTTTCTTCTTCGCGGACGGTCTTATAACCAAAATGTGTGGTTTTATCGTCGGACATGGTGCGAACCTAAATAAAAGTAATAAAAAATTTGGCGTTATTTTAGCCCTGTCAGCGCAATAAGTCTTGATCTAAAGGGGGAATAAAAGGCGTTAATTGAAATAGCAGGGTGGAGCCATTGAATAGGGGTCAACGGCACGTCCTTGAGGGGGTAGGATCAGTCGAGTGCCTTGAATTGTATCTGTTGAGGCTCTCGGCTTTTGCCATTGGCTTGCAGTTTTGCAAGGTAGGCTTGCCACAATGAATCCTGATTAAGTGCCAGCTCTTGCAGATAGTCCCAGTGGTACAGGCCGCTGTCGTGGCCATCATCAAAGTGAATCTTTAACGCATAGTTACCCACAGGCTCTAGTTTTTTAATGCGAACTTCTTTTTTGCCCACCTGCAGTACTTCATTGCCTTGGCCGTGGCCGCGTACTTCTGCAGAAGGACTTAATACTCGTAATAGCTCGCTACTTAAAAACATACTCTCGCTTTCCCAGGCCAGCTCTAGGCGCTGGGACTGATTATGGAATTTAATGCGTGATGGAATGCTTTTTTTGCTCATATCAACTCTGTTTAGCTCAAATTAAAATGTTACTAGGTGCCATATTAGGGCTGCCCAAACCGCGATCTTGAGCTTCTTTAACCAGCTTGATTAGGCGCTCATTCATAGGTGTGTTTACATTAAGTTGTTTGCCAAGCTTAACGATCTCACCATTGATGTAGTCCACTTCAACTGGGCGTTTATTTTGTAAATCTTCCCACATGCTTGAGCGCGCCTTAGGGTCCATGGCTAACATCTTTTGTGCTACTCGTTTGAAAAGCCAGTTGGGCAACGAAAGAATGACGGGAATGAATCGCATAGGCACGGCGGCTACTTGTGCGGGTACTATGCCAGCAGCTTTTAATACTGCCATTCCCTCTAACATGCTTTTTCGCAGTATTTTTCGGAACGTTGCGCTTTGCAATTGCTGTTTAAGCGGAATGCCCGATAACGCATTGATGGGGTTGTTAAGGTTTAATAATAACTTCCCCCACAAAATACTGGTCATATCTTCTTTTAAATCGAAACCCAGGCCTGCTTTGTCGGCAAGTATCTTTAACGGTTCAGCTTGCTCGCTGTTTTGGCAATAAAGGTTACCTTCGGTGCCGCAATGAAATTGTCCACCCACTTGATAGACCACGTTATAAGGGACCATAACTGTGAGTACTGTGTGTGTTGGTAAGGCGCTTTTAATTTCAGCTGAGTTGCCTATGCCATTTTGTAAACTGAAAACAGTGGCGTGTTTGTTACCACTGAGCTTTATGGTTTCAGCCATTTCTAGTGTGTCTTTACTTTTCACGCACACTAAAATTAAGTCGGCATCTTTTAATACATGGTGGTTTAGGCTAACGCCAAATTGATTGGGAGTTAACGTATTATTTTTTCCGGTTAAGTCTGTTAGGTGTAAACCGTTTTGCAATAGGTCGTTGGCAATGCGTTGGCGCGCAAAAAAATGTACATCGGCTCCGCCAGCCGCCAGCATGCCACCCACATAGCAACCTATGCTACCGGCACCAGCAATCACGACTTTTAAAGGAGTTTGAGTTGTCATATGAAGATCCTATTAGATACTGCATATTCCACTATAAAGGGATCTGCCTGCGCTGCAATTTCCTGACGGGACAGACAGTTGGCCTTGTACGCCATGAACGTACAAGGCCAATCGGGGAAGCTACAAAATGAAGCGGCTTAAATCTTCATCTTGAGCAATGTCACCTAGATTTTCTATTACAAAGTCAGCATTCACTTGCAATGGGTTCTCACTGTATTGCAGTGCTAGGCTTTCTGCATCGAAACTTACTTTTTCAAGTAAACGTTCCATCATGGTATGCAGGCGACGAGCACCAATATTCTCTGTGGTTTCGTTCACCTTGTAGGCGGTTTCGGCTAACTGGGTAATGCCTTCTTCGGTGAATTCAACTTTTAAGCCTTCGGTGCCCAGCAGCTCACAATATTGCTCGGTTAACGAGGCATTAGGTTCGGTTAAGATACGCTTAAAGTCGTTAGGGGTTAGTGCTTCCAGTTCAACACGAATGGGCAGACGACCTTGTAACTCAGGGATTAAATCAGATGGTTTGCTCATGCTGAACGCGCCGGATGCGATAAACAAAATGTGATCGGTTTTGATCATACCGTGCTTGGTGCTCACGGTGCAGCCTTCAATTAGAGGCAATAAATCACGCTGAACCCCTTCTCGGCTTACGTCACCACCAGAACTTTCTTGGCGCTTGGCAACTTTATCAATTTCATCAAGGAAGACGATGCCATTTTGCTCAACTGCTTCTACCGCACGAGACTTAATATCGTCCATATTTAGCAGGTTATGGGCTTCTTCGTCTTGGGCAATTTTAAGGGCATCCTTTACTTTAAGTTTGCGCTTATTAGTTTTGCCAGCACCTAAATTGCTGAACATGTTTTGAATTTGGCTAGACATATCTTCCATGCCAGGAGGGGCCATGATTTCAACACCTACCTGAGCTTGGGCCACATCCATTTCAATTTCTTTGTCGTCCATATCGCCGTTTAAGACTTTTTTACGGAATAAGGCGCGAGTGCTGTTTTCTTCTGGCTTATCGGCTTCAGAGGAAAAACCGTCACGGGCCGGAGTTAACAATGCATCTAATATACGCTCTAAGGCCGCTTCTTTGGCGCGCTCGGCTACTGCGGCCACTTCCTGTTCTCGAAACATTTTCACGCCGGTTTCAACCAAATCACGAATGATGGTTTCAACGTCACGGCCCACATAACCCACTTCGGTAAATTTGGTGGCTTCAACTTTAATGAAAGGAGCATTAGATAGCTTGGCCAGACGACGGGCAATTTCAGTCTTGCCCACGCCAGTTGGGCCAATCATAAGAATATTTTTAGGGCTAATTTCATTACGCAGTTCTTCAGGCAACTGCATACGACGCCAGCGGTTACGCAAGGCAATGGCAACGCTACGTTTGGCAGCAGACTGGCCTACGATATGGCGATCTAGCTCTTTAACAATTTGAGCCGGTGTTAGGTTTTGTTCAAGTGATTGCATCTTCGTTCTCTAAATTGTTAACCGGCTATTTGCTTGTGTCTTGAGTCGATAGGGATTCAATGGTGAGGTTGTGATTGGTAAATACACAAATATCCCCAGCAATTTTAAGGCTTTTTTCAACGATCTCACGAGCAGGCATGTCGGTTTCCTGTAACAGCGCCTTGGCGCTGGCTAGGGCATAGTTGCCACCGCTGCCTACGGCTAAAATATTATCATCTTGTTCCAGTACGTCGCCGTTACCGGTAATGATTAAACTGTCGGTTTTATTGGCCACCACGAGTATGGCTTCCATTTTTCTCAGCGCGCGGTCGCTGCGCCATTCTTTGGCCATCTCTACCGCTGAGCGTGTGAGTTGGCCATTGTGCTTTTGTAGGTGATTTTCAAATTTTTCAAATAAGGTGAAAGCATCGGCAGTGGCACCGGCAAAGCCTGCGATAACTTCGCCATTGTGCAGTGTACGTACTTTGCGGGCGTTGCCCTTCATTACAGTATTGCCAAGGCTGACCTGACCATCGCCGCCCATGACCACTTCATCTTCACGGCGCACGGATAATATGGTTGTCATAAATTGCTCTTTAAATTCGGATGTCTTAAGTGACTGAACCAAAGTAATGGGGCTTGAATACTCAACTTCAAGGGCTAAAGTAGAATTGAAGTGCGCTAGAATTTAGTTTTCCAAGATCTTTTTATAACCAAAATGTGCATATAAATGGGTTTCTGATACTAGATGTGTCCACATTACGAACAATGCAAATTCTTCCAAAACTGAGGTGATATAGTTCCTATTAAGACATGTATCAATTAGAAGTTTGGGAGGCTGCAGTATTAATGGATTTTGAAAATGTCTACTCGATAAAAAACTTTAACCTTCAAGGGCTTAGCAACTTAAAGTTCATCGAATCATTGCCTTGTATAGAGATGATGTCGACGCCATTAAGTGGCGATGCAAACCATGATTTAACCATTATTGATCTTGGTCCGGTGGTGATGATTCGACGTTGTAATCATGCTCCCACTGTAGAAGATGTAATCGTTAGTCAGCATACCTTGGCTATGCAATTGCCCATTGCCAATAAAGATGTCATTACCCGTTTTCAGGAGTTACCAGGGGGCGCTAGTCATAGCCCATTTCAAATGCCGGGTGCTCGTTCGCAATGGCTGATTCCGCAGAATATGCCCATGTTGCATCTGCATGTGGATATGCGGTTATTGTTGCCAATGATAGGCCCGCAAGCCAAGAGGGATTATCAGGAATTGTGCAATGCATTCTCTCGTAAGGCTTACGATGGTGATGCTTTATTACAAGCTGCCATAGCGATGGAACAGGCTATGAATGTCGCCTTGGAATATAAAGAGCGGCAACAAAAAATACCTGAAAGTACTCTCACTGGTTTGCTACGCGATATATTTTTACCCTTGATAAAATCAGATCTGAGTGAGGTTAAAGTCAGTACTCGCCAGAAGATTTTAAGCCGTTCGCTTGATCATATTCGTGAGAATTTTAAGCAGCCACTTCGATTAGCTGATTTGGCTTCAGCGTCTTCTACTTCTGTGCGTAATTTGCAAATGGTATTCAAGCAAGAGCTTGGTATTAGCCCCAATAAATATCTACAACAATTTAGGTTGCACAGGTTTCGTGAGTTACTGGCAGCTTCAGCCAGCGTCACCGAGGCCGCTTACAGTTGTGGCTTTAAACATCTCGGGCGCTTAACTGAGCAGTATGCAAAGGTGTTTGATCGAAACCCATCGGCTGATTTAATGGTGAAGTCTGGTCCTAAAATTAATGTGGGAAGCTTTTTCGAGCAATAATTTTTCTCTATATTCTTCCCACTCCAGAACATTACTCTCAATAGCTATGTATCCAGCGTATGGCAAACATAGTGCGCAATGATAATTCAGTTTGTGAATACCATCTTATTATCGAGATTTAAAGTTTAGGGGGAGTTGAATTGTACGGAGCTAGGATGATATGGCTAAAGTGTTGATGACTTGAGCATAATAAACAGGCCTCAATGAGGCCTGTTAGTATGTTTATTTTTACGGCGTGATCTTCTGACCAAACTCTTCTTCCCATTTAAGCATGTGGCGTTTCAAACCATGCTTAATGACGGTATAGGCTTTACGATCTTTCTTGGCCAGTTCTTTGGCAAATTCAAATGATTTTTGTTGTAGCTCTTCCATAGGGTAAATGGCATCTAAAATACCAGCATCAAAGGCATCCTGGCTACTTACACGTTCACCTAGCAATGACATTCTTTTCAATAATTGTTTATTGGGAATGTTATCGATTAGGTCGTACATGGATGGCGTAAAAGGAATCTTAATGTCTACTTCTGGGTAGCAAATACGGCCGCGGTCAGAGCGCATATAATTGAAATCGGTGGCGGCAAATAACAGTGCACCACCGGCGTAGGCGTTACCATTGATACACATTAATGTAGGGGCGTTCAACATGGCTAAACGATACAGTACCGTCTCTAGAGCGTGTCTGAACTTCGCAACGCCTTCCGGTGACTGCGCCATCATCCAAGCTAGATCGATGCCCGTGGTGAAAGTTTTTTCATGCTCACAAGTAATCAATAAAGTGGTGTTGCCCTTGTACTGTTCCACAACATCAAAGGCGGCAAGATATTCGTGCATGACATCTAGATTAAACTTGTTGTCATTGTCGCCATTGGTCAGGGTTAAAACGTGTACGCCTTCTTTAACTTGAAGATCCATCGTTGCCATGGTGATTCAGCCTCTGTTTCAAAAATTGGAAAATAATAATCAGTAGCAATAAAGCAGAAGCCCATAGCTTAGCAAATGATGGCTAGTGACAAACTTCGTGACGCTTAAATTTATCATGAACGTGTTTACATGCGTCCATTGCAGCCAAGGTAACACGCTGATTTGGAGTAGTTAATCGCCTAACACACCAACTAAATTGTGAAAATGTACCAATCTGGCAAGGTGTCTAGCTGTAAGTTCTAATGTTAGAGGCCAGAAGCGACCAGTGAGCTAGGTAGTTTTTTCGGCCAAAAGGAGGGAGGTTAGTCTTTGCAATGCTTGTTTATACGGTGGGATGGGTCGGCATTTAATAATTGGCTGGACTGGACATCGAGTTGCACAAAATGTAAGTGCCCTTAATTTTTAAATGTGCTTATATGTTAAGTTGCTTGCGAAGGGAAGTAGGGCAGGCGGCTGACTATTGTGATTAAGGATGATGATATGGATATTTTAGTTAAGGGGGATTCAGCACCTTTTACTCACTGCCCTGAATGCCGCGATTCCATTCGCCATGGAAGCCAATCGTGTGAGCACTGTGGACATAACTTCAGTTCTAGATTATCCACTTTACCGGAGCCAGCAGAACAAAACACCTTATATATGCTGGCTACTACCAGTAGTATTCTGGCTGGTGTGTGTTACGTTTTAAATCATTATTTTACTGGATAGTTATTGCTGTAAATGGCTGGAAAAAAGGGACGTTTAACGTCCTTTTTTATTTCCATGGATGGACTGTATCTTATTTTTGTGGGGAACAAAAAATAAGGCATTTCCAGAATGACCCTTAATTTAGAGTGGCTAAAATTTATGATTCAGGTCGATTAAGTTCAACCAAAGCCGATGTGTCTATGGAGAAAACTCTGTCTCCATTTTGGTTGTGCAGTTGGTGTTGGGCGACCACAATTCCCCAATTAGGCTTTGATTTTGACAGCCGCAATTCGATGATTTCAATGCTTACCCTTAGCTTATCGTCAGGTTTAACCGGTATTATCAGCTTCCCTTTATCTATGCCCAAGCCAGAAACTAATGCCAGTTTATCTTGCTCTGGCAGGTCGGTAGACAGCTTAGACATGATGCAGAAAATATGCGCGGTACAGGCAATAACATCGCCAAATATACCCTTTTTAGCTACGTTTTCATCTATATGAAAAGGCTGAGGGTCCCACTGTTTGGCCATTGAAATTATTTCTTCGCGGGTCACAAGATACTCGTGAGAGGTGCTGGTTTCACCCACTGTCATTTCGTTAAAATATCGCATTTGTAATTTTTCGCCTAAATTTACATCTATAATTGATCAATAAAAATAAAAACTGCCGATCTTTAATTGCAAATAATAACTGCTAATACCGACAAGTGGCGCCAACATAACAGTTTTGTATGTGCTTGGTAATGGCTAAAAATTTAGCAGTATTGGCTGGCATAAAACGCTATGGATATAGTCTTTATGTGCAATTGAAAAGTATAAAATTAAAGTGAGTTGATCGGTTAGCCCACTCTATTTCCATTATTAAATACTTCAATTTTCTTTTAGGGTAAGGGACTTACGCGCTCTTCTTGTCTGGAAAGATAAAAGCTTAATGCCGCTGCGCTAATTACAAAAAAGGCACCAATGATGGCTGTGCTGGTAGGGATGTCAGCCCAAATGATCCAACCTAAAAAGCCAGATATCACGACCGAAAAATAATTAATAGGTGAAACCACACTGGCTTTTGCATAGCTAAAAGCCTTGGTGTAAAGCCACATGGTTATAAAAATAGAAACACCAATGAATATTAAGTAAGGCCAGGCCCATAACGGAATAGGCTGCCAATGATAAATGGCCAAGGGCAGGCTTAGCAAAAATGAAATGGCAAAGTAATAAAACATAATACTTTTTCCGCTATCGGTTTTAGAGAGTGTGCGCGTTCCCACCATAGAGATGGCTAGGGTTAAGCCTGAGATTAATCCAATAAGGTGGCCCAATCCAATGCCACTACTGCCTGGGCGCAAGATAAAGAGAACGCCAATAAACCCCAATATAATAGGGGACCAACGCAGCAAAGTGATTTTCTCAGACAGCCAAAATAGAGCGATGATGGGGACAAATAAGGGAGCCGTATTACGCAGTAAAGTGGCATCTACCAGTGGCACCTGATCAAGAGCGGCGTAATAACTGTAAAAACACAACCAGCCACCAATGCCTCTGGCTATGTGGGTTTTCAAGCGTTTTGTGCGCAGGCTATGCAAAGGGCGTTTTAGAAACCATGGCAGGATGACTACCAGGCAAATGGCATATTGAATGAACACAATGGTCGGAACAGGCACCGCCACAGAAACCCATTTACCGGCTGCCGCAGCACTGCTGCCCACTAAGGTGGTAGCAAACCCGTAGGCAATTCCTTTTAATGTATTGTCACTGGCTTGGCTCATGTACGGCTTCTGTTGAAAATGAAGAGCTCTATAGAGCAGGTGGGTTAGCTTAACACATCAACTAATGAGGTTGATTTGTATGCTTTATTAAGTGCTAAATTTGCGCAAGAAGTGGGTCGTTATACGTTTTTAGCTGAGTCATAATATAACTATTAGAAGCGCCCTCCCTTTGGTCTAACGATGAATATCATGATTCCAACATCCACCGATCAAGATGTAAATTATCAGCGCATTACCAAGGCAATTGAATACCTGGTATCTACCCGTGAGAATCAACCTAGCTTGGCAAAATTGGCTTCCCATGTTGGTTTAAGCGAGTTTCATTTGCAGCGACTTTTTTCGCAGTGGGTGGGTATTAGCCCAAAACAATTCGTTTTATTTTTAACTCAGCAATATGCTAAAACGCAATTGCAAAAGTTTAGCGTATTGCAGTCGGCGTTGAATAGCGGGCTGAGCAGCGCGGGGCGTTTACACGATTTAATGATTCGTTGTGAAGGCATTACCCCAGGAGAGTATAATAAGCAGGGTAGCGGATTACATATTGTATTTGGGGTTCATCAATGCCCATTTGCACTTTGTTTACTGGCCACTACGCAGCGTGGTATCTGCAAGCTGGTATTTTTTGATAAACCAGAGCAAGCCGATTTTTACATCGATGAGTTACATTATGAATGGCCTAATGCCCAGATTGAAAACGACCCATTACAAACCGAATTATTGGCTAAAAGTATTTTTGATAAAACCTTTAATGGCTTTTCACAAAATAATCAGCCTTTAAATATCTTGTTGAAGGGGACTGATTTTCAATTACAGGTGTGGCAAGCACTGTTATCAGTTCCGCAGGGCCACTTATGTTCTTATCAACAAGTAGCCGAATTAATTGGTAAGCCTGAATCGGTACGGGCAGTGGCCTCAGCCATTGCAAAAAACAAGGTGGGTTACTTAATTCCTTGCCATAGGGTTATTAAGAGTAATGGTGATTTTAATCAATATCGCTGGGGAAGTGAGCGCAAGAAAGCCATGATCGTTTTAGAGCAGGGTCGTTTGTTGGAAAAGCTTGTTTGATAATATCTGTCTTGCTCTTTAAACTCCCTGTATTCAATATTTTGTAGTTACATTACAACTCTAGGAGACAGTATGTCGCAAACACCTGAATTGGAATCGGACGTTCTGGCTGCACTGAATAGTGGTAAAAAAGTGACGGCGATTAAGTTATTGAGAGCGCACAGAGGCATAGGCTTGAAAGAGGCGAAGATGCTAGTGGATGGGATATCTGTTGATACTAAAGCAGGTGTAAGCAGGGAAGGAAGCTCAATAAAAGGTCTAGTGAATAGTGTTGTTCTTGCTGTCGTTGTTTTTGTGATTTATAAACTTTTCCTTGAATCCTAAAGCGTAAAGAATTTTTTAAAAATTAAGAGATAAACTGCATGAAAATATGGGTTGATGCCGATGCTTGCCCTGGTGTAATAAAAGAGATCATATTTAAGGCTGCCCAGCGCACTCAAATACACACTACTCTTGTGGCCAACCATGCCATGCGTATTCCCCCTAGTGAATTTATTCAATTCGTAAATGTGCCTTCGGGTTTTGACGTGGCCGACGACGAAATCGTTAAACGTATTGAGAGCGGCGATTTGCTCATAAGCAGTGATATTCCGTTATCAGATGAGGCCATCGATAAAGGAGCTACTGTGTTGAGCCCAAGAGGGGAGTTATTAACCAAAGAGAATATTCGTGCCCGGCTTAACATGCGCGACTTTCTCGATACATTAAGATCAAGTGGCGTGGACACAGGTGGTCAGGCTGCTATGAATCATGGAGATAGGCAGCAGTTTGCTAATGAGCTGGATAAAATCTTAAGTCGTTTTTTGAAGGTTAAAAAATAAAAGCTGAGAAACCCTGAATGGGAAAGAAAACTGAGCGTAACTCAGTTTTCTTTTATTTTCTTAAAGGTTTCTGACAACAGCTGTACGTCGTTAGCGGCACGATGTAAATCCAGTGCCAGTACTTTTGCCATGGCATCCTTGGTATCGCTCCAACGGGCCAATTCAGATTCTGTTAGCAGGCGCATTAGGGTATCGAGTTTAAAGCGTTGAACAATTTCAGCTTCATCAAATAAACGCCCTAACCAAGAGCTATCAAAGCTCCATGCATCGCTATAAAGTGTTTGGTCTCGGCACAAGTCGTTTAAGAATATAGCCACTTCTCGTACAGTTTTACCCTGTTCCATTAATTGCTCACGGCTTATACCGTGAATGGCCTGGGCATTTTCATCCCAGTGATCCCAGCCGATGGCGGGTTTAATTAATAGCGCATGCACAGTGCCATCTTGTAATTTTACGCCTACCTCTATTGGGTAGCTGCCACGTCCAAATCCGGACGCTTCTAAATCAATTATGGCCGGTAGCTCCATACGTCTCTCTCTAAATGAAAGGCTATTCGCGCCTACTAATGTCATTCAATCTGATTATTTTTAGTGCATATCCACAGGCGTAACACGTAGCACTTCTTCGATGGTGGTTAAACCTGATGCTACTTTTTGCGCGCCGCTTAATCTCAGGCTGCGCATGCCTTCTTTCATGGCGTGTCGTCTTAGCTTCACAATGTCAGTGTCACTGTGGATATGTTCAGCCAATGTATCACTCATGGGCATGACTTCATAGAGGCCTGCACGCCCCTTAAAGCCGGTATTTCGGCACTCCAAACACCCTACTGGAATATAGCTATATTCTGGCGCTTTGGCGCTCCAAGGGCGCACCAATGTTTGCCACAACGTTGGGTCACATGGCTCTTGTTGTTTGCAGTTTGGGCACAGTGTTCGTATTAGGCGTTGTGCCATTACGCCCACCACTGCACTCTTAATTAGATAGTGGGGCACACCTATATGTAACAGGCGTGATACTGCGCTAGGCGCGTCATTGGTATGCAATGTAGACAATACTAGGTGGCCGGTGAGCGCGGCTTGCACTGCCATTTCGGCCGTCTCTTTGTCCCGTATTTCCCCCACCATTATGATGTCTGGGTCTTGGCGCATAAGAGTACGAATACTGGCGGCAAAGGTTAAGTCTATGGTGGTATTGACCTGCATCTGATTAAACGCAGGCTCCACCATTTCGATAGGATCTTCCACTGTGCATACGTTAACGGCCTCTGTGGCCAGTTGTTTTAACGTGCTGTAAAGCGTGGTGGTTTTCCCCGAACCAGTTGGCCCAGTTAGCAAGACGATACCCGAGGTCTGGTGGGTCATGCTACTCCATAACTCTTGGTCTTCCTTACTAAAGCCGAGCTCGCTGAAATTTCTTAACAATACGTTGGGGTCAAAAATACGCATGACCAGCTTTTCGCCGAAGGCAGTGGGCATAGTGCTTAAACGCAACTCCACTTCTTGACCTGCGGGTGTCCGGGTTTTAAGGCGGCTGTCTTGGGGTTTGCGCTTTTCGGCAATGTTCATGCGCCCCAATATTTTTATGCGGCTGGTGATGGCGTTAGACACTGTGGCCGGAAACTCATAAACAGGATGTAGCACGCCATCAATGCGAAAGCGCACCTTGGAGATTTCGCGGCGCGGCTCAATATGTATATCACTGGCTCTTTGTTCGAAGGCATATTGGAATAGCCAATCTACGATATTAACGATGTGTTCATCGTTGGCATCCGGATTACCTTTCTTACCCAGTTCAACCAAAGATTCAAGGTTGCCGTCTTGCTTGTGATGTTGGGCGTGTGCGCCAGTAACCGATGCAGCCAAAGTAAAAAATTCAACCTGGTAGCGCTCTATGTCACTGGGTTTAGCGACCACCAACTTAACCTGACGACGATTAATGTGTTCAATGTCGGCAATCCAGCGTTTATCAAACGGTTCGGCCGTGGCGACGGTCACTGTGTCCTTGTCAATTCCCACTGGTAGCAGACCGTGGCGCTTAGCAAAGGCAAATGACATGGTGGGGGTGACTTCACTGGCTTTCACTTTAAGAGGGTCGATGGTGAAGTATTCAAGCTTTTCTTCCGCCGCTAATAGCGTCATTAAAAAAGCTTCATCTATATTGATGTCGTGATTTTTAGCGCTTTTGAAATTGTGGCTGCTAATGGCTTGCACGGGGTGTTTCTGACCGTTAAGGCCTTTTTGAGAAATCTCGCCTAATTGATCTTTTTGCAGATGACCCAGTTGGCTTAATTGCTTAGTGAGCGCCTGTAACGAGATTTTTAAATCTTGTACTTGAGCCATAACCTAATTTTCCAAAGTGCCTACACGGATGTAGGTACATAGACTGCGTCGGGAACGTGCAGTCTTGTGCGTAGTTTTAGTTAGAGACTGCGTCGGGAACGTGCAGTTTTTTAAAACCGCATTACTGCTTCAGCTCTTCAAATAAGTTGGCGCGGGCATCTTGTAAAGTTCTATTCTCCACCGTTAAGCGTCGTACCCAGCTGCCTAACTTAGCGCGGCTGCTTTCATCACTGATCGAACCCATAATTTGCTGGGCTTTAATCATGGCTTGCACCACTAAAGTTTGATTGATGAAGTGATTGAGAGATTCATACGATGGATGACCCAAGCGTTGAAATACGTAAGCCAAGGCTTGCAGCATTTGCATCTGCTCTTTATTAGCTTCTTGCCACTGACTTACTTGCAGGGTGTAAAGAGAGCTGGCCAAGTATTCTTTAAACGCAATGTCTTGCTTGTGGCCATATAGAAATTGCCCCAATTGCAGTAAGCTGATTCCTAATTCATTGCTCTTAATGAAACCTTTTAGAGCCTCACGCATTTCAGGTTGGTGTAGGCTCAGCAAACGCTGATTTAAGCCCTGGCTGTTGTTATTTTCGTCTACATATAAAGCAATCACCAGACTGGCAGGTTCCAATAAATCGACCATGCAATTGGCCAGGCGCTGCAGGTTATCCTGAATATCCTGAGGCACCATCGGAAGCTGATTTACAATCCAGGTAAGGGCTTGTATTTGGCGAGATAAAACCAACAATGACCACCAATTCTCGGTCGCACACACATCATCCCAGCGACGACTAATATGTAACATGGTTTCTTGTAGGAATTCGGTTAAGGAGAAGTCCTGCTGATTATTAAACGCCTGGGTAAAGTCGGTGGGGGTAAAGAAACTTAAATTGGGATGCAGTAATTTGTAGCCGCGTTCGGCTTTACTAATGTCGCACGGGACTAAAGGGTGGCGGCTGGCCAATTGAAGGGCCAGGGAAAATAAATCCTTAGCATCACCACTTTTTAACTCAAGCTCAACTTCACACAAGGGTTTGTTACGCCCTGTGGCACTAATGGTTCCTTGATCCAGTACCAGCTCAATGAGGCTTTGCTTGTACTCAATCATCCAAACATGGCGGGTAAAATCGGTTTTAAACAGTGGCTTTATAGATTCTTGTATTTTTTTATCTATTTGAACTTCACTGGGGAATAAGTCCCAGTTTAGCTCTGGACTCGTAATGTCATATTCCCATTCGCCACGTACGTGCAAACCGGCAATGGAAGAGCCCTTGTTCTTTAATGTTTGCTGGTAGCCATGTTGGGATTTTCGAATACGCAAAGCCGCATGGGACTGATTGAGTAATAGATCATCACTATCAAAATACTGGTTATCCAAAATTAATGGATCCCCTTGATAGCCAGTGAGCTCACTGTCTTGTAAGAAATGCTCTACCGCAACGCTGGGTAAGGTTAATTTAAGTTCTACTTCGTTGGCCATAGCCGTATCACTATTTTTTATAATTGGCAGAAGTTTAGCAGAAAGATGTGCGCTACTCAGTAGCTCTGGCGTGATCTAACACACTTTTTTTTGCAATAATTAGCGATAAATTATGATAATTGACTGATTTGCTCCTGCTTTTCAAATAAGCCTTTAGTAATGGCGGTAGCCTTAAAATAAAAATCAGCCTTTAGGATTACTTGTTTTCACAATACTTAAGATTATTGCAGTTAATCTGGCTACACTTTTGATAGGATGATTACTCTCACTCGGCTATTGAATAAATAACATCATGGCTCTTTTACCTAGTACCAAGCAACAATTAAGCACCTTAATTGGATTGCCCAGCATTAGCAGCACCCTGGATGAATATGACTTAAGCAATCAAGCTGTCATTGAGCAACTGGCTGCGTGGTGTGAAACCCTAGGGTTTAAGGTTGATATCCAGTGCGTGGATGAGGAACGTAAAAAGTACAATTTAATGGCCACATTAGGGCGCGGCCCAGGTGGGCTTATTTTATCGGGTCATACCGATACCGTACCTTGCAATGAAGACCGTTGGAATTCAGACCCTTTTACCCTTACTGAGAAAAATGATCGGTTTTATGGTTTGGGCAGTTGCGACATGAAGGGCTTTTTTCCATTAGTGTTGGCAGCTGTGGAGAGTATTGATAAAAATAAGCTAAAGGCGCCTATTTTTATCTTGGCCACCAGTGATGAAGAAACCAGTATGAGTGGTGCAAGAGCGTTGGCTACTCTTGGCCTGCCAAAAGCACGGGCAGCCATTATCGGCGAGCCCACCGGTTTAAGCCCAATTAATATGCACAAGGGCATCATGATGGAATCGGTGCGTATTACTGGACAAGCTGGTCATAGCTCTAATCCCGAGTTAGGCAACAATGCGATGGAAGCCATGCACACAGTTATTAGCGAACTCATGGATTACCGTGGCGAATTACAAAATCAATACAGCCATAGTGGCTTCAGTGTACCTACTCCCACGCTAAATTTTGGCTGCATTCATGGTGGTGATAACCCCAACCGCATTTGTGGGCAGTGTGAACTGCATTTTGATTTACGCTTCATTCCCGGCATGAATATGGGTCAGTTACGTGCAGGTATAGAGGCGCGATTGCAAAAAGTGGCAAAACAGAGCAAAACTCAAATTGAGCGGGTATCTTTATTTGATGGCGTGGAAGCCTTTGCCAGCGATGAAAACAGCGAGCTGGTTAGGCTAGCCGAGAAGTTATCTGGCCATGGTGCCGAAGGTGTCGCCTTTGCTACAGAGGCGCCATTTTTTGCGGCAGCCAATATTGATACTGTGGTAATGGGGGCGGGTTCAATTGATCAGGCCCATCAGCCGGATGAATTTTTAGCTCTTGATCAAATCGACCCGATGATTGGTTACCTGAAAAAAATGATTCAGCACTATTGTATGTAAAGAATGTATGTAAGAAGTGTCTGTAAATAGTATGTGTAAAAAGTGCCTGTAAAGAATGCATGTGATAATTGTTTTCAACGAATGTCTGTATGATGAAGGCGCTAAGCTTGGCTTAGCAGACCTAATTCTAAATAAAAGTGCTCATTTTAAATAAAAGTAACGACAGTGACGGATAACAAAACACCTACCAGCGCCATGACGCATGTTCAAGACAACTCACAATATGTCAGTTGGTTTCGCCAATGCAGTCCGTATATTAATGCACACCGCGGTAAGACCTTTGTGATTATGTTGGGCGGTGAAACGATTGCTCACCCTCAGTTTGAGCACATTATTCATGATATCGCCTTGCTCAATAGTCTTGGCGTGCGCTTAGTCTTGGTGCACGGTGCTCGTCCGCAAATTGATTCCTTGTGCAAGCAAAAAAATGTTAAAGCCAGTTTTAATTTAAATAAACGCATTACCGATGGGCCCATGTTAGAAACCGTGCAACAAGCGGTGGGACAATTGCGTTCGCAAATAGAAGCCATGCTCAGCACCGGCATGAGTAATAGCCCTATGCATGGCGCCGATATTCGGGTGTTGGGTGGCAATTTCGTTATGGCCAAACCCCTTGGTGTAATTGATGGTGTGGACTTTGCCAATACTGGCGAAGTGCGCAAGGTAGACAATGCGGCCATTGAAACGGTGTTAAAAAATAACGCCATTGTCTTATTAAATTGTTTGGGACATAGCCGTACCGGTGAAACTTTTAACCTTGCTGTTGAAGACGTCGCCACCCAAACCGCGTTAGCACTGCAGGCTGATAAACTGATTTTATTTGGAGAGCATAATTGTTTAACCGATGAAAAGGGGCGTTTAATAAAAGAAGTGATTACCAGCTCTATCACTGGCTTGTTAAATCCATCTTCAAATAACGATTTATCCAGCGAACAAATTACTCAGCTGGCGGCTGCCAAAAAAGCGGTGGATGGTGGCGTTAAACGTTGTCAATTAGTGCAGCATGCTGTGGATGGCGCATTACTGAGTGAGCTATTCACCCTCGATGGGGTGGGTACCCTGGTAAGCCAAAGCCAGCAAGAGCAATTGCGCAGTGCCCGAATGGAAGATGTGGTGGGAATTTTAGAATTACTTAAACCTTTAGAAGATAAAGGCATTTTAGTGCGCAGAAGCCGTGAAGCATTAGAAACCGAGATAGATCGTTTTAGAGTGTTGGTGAAAGACGGCATGGTTTTGGGCTGCGCCGCTTTATATACCTATGAAGATATGGCCGAGCTGGCATGTGTGGCTATTCACAATGATTATCGCGGAGGTGATAGGGGAGATAGATTATTAAATACTCTAGAGACCGAAGCGAAAAATCAAGGCACTAAAAAGCTATTTGTATTAACCACACGAACCGCTCAATGGTTTGAAGAGCGTGGTTTTAAAGCGGCGAAAATAGACGACCTACCGCAGAAAAAGAAACAGCTTTATAATTTTCAGAGGGGCAGTAAGGTGTTTATTAAAACACTTTAGTTATTATTGCCGGTGTCCTAAAATGATACTCGGTTTGAATGAAAAGTAGCTGAAGGCGCATAGTCTTCAGCTACTTTAATTGATTATAAACCAGCAGTATTACTTGAAGACTTATCGGCCATGATCGCAAATTGAGGGTGAGATATAATATCTTTAATTAAGTTTTGTACTGCCGGTACAAACGCTTGCGCAACTTGCTGGCAGGCCTTATCGGCTACCCAGTTTGTAGAAAAAGGGTAAATAGAGCTTAGTGTGTACGCAGATCCAGTGTCCGAAGAAACATTTACAGAGAATATCCACTTACCTGATCCTATAGTTGAATCAAAATCCAGCTTTTCAAAATACCCGTCAATGCTAATGGGTGATGTTTCAGAATAGATTCCTGCTAGTTTTAGTTCAGATATTAACGCTTTGTTAATGTAGGCTTCAAATGTGCTTTTATCGGGTGTAGCTACAGGCCCTGCACCTCGGCACTGAATTGAAGATACACCAGGCTTCAATGACTTAAAGCTGTTCACAGAAAGACTTGTTCCCGGGTGGGTTTTCATTGATTCCACGTTGTCCACTGATACACCATAGCTATTGACCATATAGGTTGAACAGCCAGCTAGGTATATGGAAATAAGGGCAACAGAAAAAAGCTTGATGATTTGATTCATTAGGAAGTCCATTTTAAAAATTTAGCAGATTTTTTGGCTCGTCAATAAAGAAATTAACCGACTTTATTGGGGCATAATACATATTTAATTCTGAAGGGGTCTAGGCATTAGAAAGGCTAGCATTCAATTGCTTTGGGTATCTTACAGAAAACGCCTGTAACTCTATCTTAGTTATAGGAGGAACGAAAGTGCTAGAAATTAATGAGTCGGCAATATGCTTTTCCTCATTATTTCTCTATTTTTATTGTATTTAGTTGTGAATACTAGGAATTAGTGTTTTTAAATTTTTCTCGGTTTTTTTAGCGTTTTCCAAAAAATATACTCATTAATTCTTACATATTGACCTATGCCTTTTTGTGAATAACTTTTTTATTTAAACTCCGAAGCTATTAATGGTTTTAAAGGAGAGTAGATAAATAATTTATCGAAGGAAAAATAGATGTGTTGTGATTTCGTCGGAGCAGTAAGGTTTTTATTGGAGTGCTTTAAATGATGTAGATAGGGTGCTCAATTATCTGTGTTTGATTCAATGTTTTTTAAAAGGTGTTATTTCTCCGCAGTATAATATCCATCAATAATTGCTTCTTCCATTTTTTCATATTGGCCTGAATCCTTCAGAAGTTTTAAGCCTCTATTGAAATCTATTAATAATTTGTTAAGACGCGGCTTAGGGATTTTTTTCGAAAGAATTAAATAATAGCTCGATTCAATTATGGGTTTTTTATGATTGGTGATTAAACGCATGTTGGCGGGAGTTGTTATTTTTTGCATGGTGGTGTAACCCACTACTAATTCTGAGGGGTATAAATCTATTCTCCCAAGCAAAAGCTTTTTAAAATTTTGTACATCGCTATTAGTGTAATTAACGTTTATTTTACCTTCCTTTTGAGCTTTATCTAATTCCTCCCCTAGGGACCAACCACGTACACTGCCAATCTTGTACTGCCCTAAGTCATCCAAAGAATTCCAGTCGAAATTAAAATCCTTGCGATGAAAAAACACCTTTTTTTGAACCATGATAGTGTCCGAATAGAGAAAAAACTCCTCACGTTCTGCGTTCTTTATCCAGCATAACGATGAATCATCGACCCCTTGTTTTAGCCGGGTGATTACTCTTTTCCAAGGGGCGTAGTTGAATTGAACATCGTAACCGGCCAGCTTGAAGGCTTCGCTCACGACATGGCCACAAAATCCTCCATGCTTTATATTTTCACCCGTTAATGGAATCCATTCACCACTGCCTATGGTGACGGTATCTTTAGCTGCTACACCTAGGGAAAGTAACACTAAAAAGATAAGGCTTAATGTCTTTAATATATTTTGACTCATTATCTGTGTTTCCTCCTTTAAAGTAGGGTTGGGCTGCTGTAAAAGCGAGTCGGCTTAATGGTGGATAGGTCTTAAGGGTTACTCTTTCAGCCTAGCGCGAAATCCACATTTAGCTAAGTAAACAGCCCCGAAGCCATCTCGCTAGCCCCTTTAGGCTCTGCTATACTTTGGCCAAATTTTTATACTTTTAGATTTGCCCAATATAAGTTGAGTAGACTCCATGCCTGAATATCGCAGTAAAACCTCCACCGCTGGCCGTAATATGGCCGGAGCCCGCGCCCTTTGGCGTGCTACTGGCATGAAAGATGATGATTTTTCTAAGCCTATTATCGCTATTGCCAACAGCTTTACGCAGTTTGTACCCGGTCACGTACACCTTAAAGACATGGGCCAACTGGTTGCCCGTGAAATTGAGAAAGCAGGCGGCGTTGCCAAAGAATTCAACACCATCGCCGTAGATGACGGCATTGCCATGGGTCACGACGGCATGCTGTACAGCTTGCCAAGTCGCGAGCTAATCGCCGACTCGGTGGAATACATGGTGAATGCACACTGTGCTGACGCCATTGTGTGTATCTCGAACTGTGACAAAATCACCCCTGGAATGTTGTTAGCGTCTTTGCGTTTAAACATTCCGGTTATCTTTGTATCGGGTGGCCCTATGGAAGCGGGTAAAACCAAGCTTTCTGAGCATAAGCTAGACCTAGTAGACGCTATGGTGATCGCTGCCGATGATTCTGCCAGCGACGAAAAAGTAGCCGAATACGAGCGTAGTGCTTGTCCTACGTGTGGTTCTTGTTCGGGTATGTTCACGGCCAACTCTATGAACTGCCTTATGGAAGCATTAGGTTTAGCCTTGCCAGGCAACGGTTCTTTGCTTGCCACACACAGTGATCGTGAGCAGCTTTTCTTAGAAGCGGGTCGCACCATTGTTAAAAACGCCAAGCTTCATTACGAAGAAGATGACTATTCAGTATTGCCGCGCTCTATTGCTAATTTTAAAGCGTTTGAAAATGCCATGACCCTGGATATTGTGATGGGTGGTTCTACCAATACCATTCTTCACTTATTGGCCGCCGCACAAGAAGCAGAGTTAGACTTTGATCTAAAAGATATCGATCGCCTTTCTCGCGATGTGCCTCAGCTTTGTAAAGTCGCGCCTAACTCGCCGCTTTATCACATGGAAGATGTACACCGTGCCGGTGGTATCATGGGCATCTTGGGTGAGATCGATCGCGCTGGTTTATTGCATAACGAATTGCCAACGGTTCACAGTAAAACCATGGGTGAAGCGTTAGATAAGTGGGACATCATGCGTAACCCAAGCGAAGAAGTGATTAAGTTTTACAAAGCAGGCCCAGCGGGAATTCCTACGCAAACGGCTTTCAGCCAAAGCACTCGTTACCCAACCGTAGATGGCGACCGTGAAAATGGTTGTATCCGTAATCTTGAAAGTGCTTATTCACTTGAAGGCGGCTTAGCGGTTTTATACGGCAACATCGCGCTTGATGGTTGTGTGGTTAAAACGGCGGGTGTTGATGAAAGCATTCACGTTTTTCAAGGCAAGGCGAAAATATTCGAAAGCCAAGACGATGCCGTTAAAGGTATTTTGGCCGATGAAGTCGTGGCCGGTGATATCGTAATTATTCGTTATGAAGGCCCTAAAGGCGGCCCGGGTATGCAAGAAATGTTATACCCAACGTCATATCTTAAATCGAAAGGTTTAGGGGCAGATTGTGCGCTATTAACCGATGGCCGTTTCTCAGGTGGTACTTCTGGTTTGTCTATTGGTCACTGTTCTCCTGAAGCCGCTTCTGGTGGTGCTATTGGTTTATTGCAAACGGGCGATATCATTAATATTGATATTCCAAACCGTAGCATTAATGTTGCGCTAACCGTTGAAGAGCTGTCTCATCGTCGCCATGAGCAAGATAAAAAAGGTTGGAAGCCTGCTGAAGTGCGTCCACGTAAAGTAAGCCGTGCACTGAAGGTTTACGCTAAGTTTGCCACCAGTGCAGATAAAGGTGCAGTTCGTGATAATGCACTGATAGACGCTGAGTAAATTTATGTCCATGGATGGACGGTACCCTAGAAATGCAGGAGCAATTTATAGGGAGGGGTTAGATTAACGTCAACAAAAAGGGCTGCAATTGCAGCCCTTTTTATATTTAAGTTTTAGTGATCAATAGAAACTAATCAACGCTTTCCATCAAGTAATCCTGATACTTATCTCGCACCGCGATTTTTAGTAGCTTACCAGTGGCGGTATGCGGGAGTTCATCCACAAATACTACTGCATCAGGTAACCACCATTTAGCGACTTTATCTTCTAAGAATTTTAATACGTCCTTCTCTTCAATTTTCGCATCTTTATTTTTAATGGCCAGCAGTAAAGGGCGCTCATCCCATTTAGGGTGTCTTACCCCTATGACACAACACTCTACTAAATCAGGATGATTTACCGCTGCGTTTTCTAAATCTATGCTGCTGATCCATTCACCACCGCTTTTAATCACGTCTTTTGAACGGTCGACTATTTGTACGTAGTTTTGTTTATCTAAAGTGGCCACGTCGCCGGTGTCTAACCAGCCGCCATCAAAAGCGCTTTTATCTTGATGTAAATAATAGCCATCGGCTATCCATGGTCCGCGCACTAATAAACGCCCAAAACTTTTTCCATCTTTTGGTTGTTCATGATTTTCATCGTTAACTATTTTAACTTCTACGCCAAATACTGGACGCCCTTGTTTAAGCTGCAACTGATAACGCTCATCCAGTGGCATTTTTTTCATGGCTTTTGTTAAATTGTTAATGGTGCCGATGGGGCTCATCTCAGTCATGCCCCAGGCATGAATTAAAAATGCATCATGAGTTTCTTGGAATTTTTTAATCATGCTTAAGGGGGCGGCTGAGCCTCCCACTACCACATTTTTAACACTGTCTAACGTGGCGTTTATTTCATCTAAATAATTAAGTAGGTTTAGCCAAACAGTGGGAACACCCAGTAGTAAATCTACTTCTTCTTCTTTTATTAATTCGTAAAGGGATTCGCCATCCATCCCCGCTCCTGGCATCACTAACTTGGCTCCTGTCAGTGTGGCGGAGTATGGAATACCCCAAGCATTCACATGAAACATGGGCACAACTGGTAATATAGAGGACTCGCTGGATAATCCTAATACATCGTTAGAAATGCTCGAAAAAGCATGCAGTACCGTAGATCGATGAGTGTACATCACACCCTTAGGGTTACCAGTGGTGCCGGATGTATAGCAAAGCGCAGCGTTAGTATTTTCATCAAATTCGGGCCAAACAAAATCATCACTATATTGCTCAATCAATTCTTCATAACAAATGACATTGGGCAGTGTGGTCTCTGGCATCTTGTCTTTGTCGGCCAATACGATAAAGCCTTTTACTGAGCTAATTTTGTCTTTTACAGCTTCTAATATGGGTAATAAGTTTACATCTACAAATATGTATTGATCTTGCGCATGATTAATAATGTAAATAACTTGCTCAGGAAAAAGCCTAGGGTTAATGGTGTGAGTGATGGCACCCATGCCAGAGACGGCGAAGTAAATTTCGTAATGGCGATAGGTATTCCAAGCTAAAGTGGCTACACGGTCACCGTGGCCAACTCCTAGATCCTTTAATGCATTGGCCAGCTGCTTAGCTCTTTGACCTGCCTCGCCCATGGTACAGCGGTGAATGTCACCCTCTACGCGGCGGCTGACAATTTCTGTTTCTGGGTGGTTATTTTGTGCGTGATCCAATAGCCCAGAAATTAACAGTGGGCGATCCATCATATTGGTGGCCATAGGTTTCCCTTTTACTATTTTATTTTTATAAAAAGACTGAACCAGTGTGCCAGTTACTAAGCCTTGGTGCCACAGCTGTTAATTGCCAGAAAGGTAGCAAATAGTGACAAATTTATGAGTTGAAAATAGATATATAAAGTAGGTTGAACTAGAGGGGAAGGAGAAAGGTTAAACGCACCACTTTATGAAAGTGGTGCGTTTATATTGGCTAGATTAAAGATTCAGGCCAAGGTAATTTACACAAGCTTCGTCAGAGTCAGGAATTTGCGTGCCTTCAGTGATGTCTAAAAACTCATCGCTGCCACTGAAATGGGTGATGTTATCATCATAGTCGAAACGGTAATCGGTATCGCCTGCATCGTTAAGGCCTACCTTTTTTAGCACTGCAGTGATGCCGCCAAATAAATCCAGGCGCAACATAACAGTATTGTTTAAAGCAGCAAGAGTTTCCCATTCACCGCCGATGTAATTGCCGTCTAACTCATAGTTAGATTCGGTTTCACTATCGTATTGTAGGCAAAGATGAATTTGCCCTTGAGTTTCATCGCCAGTGAAGAAGATGGCGGCGCTACTATCAATTATCTCACCGTCATCGTTAGCAGTGCCATCGGTGGCGAAGGTTAGGTATTTACCCGACAATGCACTAAGGCTAGTACCAGAGCTTTGAGCGGCCTCTACAGCTTGTGTTGCTAACTCGGCGGCGCTGCCATTAAATTCAACCAGCTGGGTAAAGTTGATGTTGCCATTGTCGTTGCTATCACCATTTAAACTTTCCAAATAATTAGCATCGCTTAGGGCTGCTTGCGCTTGGCTGTAGTTACTGCCACGAAGAATTTTAATGACGACTACTTCTACGCCACGCATGCGCGCTTTGACATTATCTAGGTTTAAGTCATCACCAAAGGCAGTACTAATAGCATCACTTACATCGTTAAGTTTTTGCATTAATTGGGCGACGGCAATAGCACCTGGACCAGCAGGCATTTGAATCTCGGTTTGCTGGTACATCTCACTTATACCGGCTTCAATGGCAACAACAGCCATTTCATAATTGCCTTCATTCAAGTTTTGAAACTGCTGATAAATTAGGGCACTGGCGTCGGTGGGGAAGTCTTCGTCTTCACCAATTTCAGGATAATAATCCATGAGCCAATCGTTAATCACAGATACAAACTTATGCATCTGGTAAGTACTTTCAAATAACGCGGCGTTAAATTCTTCGCCTTCGGAAGGATCAAGCAAGTTTAGATTGCCATCGGTAATACCCAAATCGGCTAAATAAGCATTGCTACCTTCGCTGCTGTTACCAGCAATAGATGACAAAGGCGTTACTGATAGGTAAGCGCCGTTGCTGCCATCTCCCGATGTAGCCTGGCTAAATGGAATAGACAAAGAGCCTTCAAACGGCTCGCCAGTATAAAGATCGTAACCACCGGTGACGATGATATTGGTCTCGCCGGGAATGTTTTGTAAATCAAGGCAAAACTCTGGGCGATCTTCGAAAGTGGTGAGCTCTATTTCAGAGCAGTAAGACACACCGCGAGAAGTATCGGCACTGAAATAACCATTGTTGTCGGTAAGTGCAGAAGGCTCGAACGAGTCTTTAATTAAGTTGTTATTTAAGTCAGCGTAAACCGTGGCGCGAACCACTGGGCCATCAACTGCAATGCCGGGAATAGCTTGGCTAGTTGCACCGCGGCCATCTGTATTGCTTGAATTGTCTTGTTCTTCGGTGCCGCACCCTGAAAGGCTAGCGGAGATAATGGCCAGGGCCAAAAAAGATTTTTGAATGTTCATATTAAATTTCCAAATTCTTATTTTTAGAAGCTACTTTCTAGCCCAATATTTAGACCAAATGTTCTGGGTACTTCGGTGCCGTCCACTTCTGTGGTATCCAAGCTGTAGCGTACATCTAGGTTCAATACCCCAAACAGGGTCATACCGGCGTTCATCATGGTAAGTTCGGTTCCCGCTAGGTTTTCACTTAAACCTACACGCATGCCAAATAATGAAGAAGATACATAGGCGGCAGATACTGTGGTCCACTGGTACTCATCGCCCACAGGGTCGCGCATGGCTTGTAAGTCGTAAGAAGCCGCTAAGCGCCAGCGCTTGTTGGCACTATTAAGGGCAGCGTCTACCGTGGTTTGGCTGGTCATGATATGAGTCTCGTTTTGAGAGATACGACCTTCGTTGATAAAGTGAAGTGCGGTAAAGCAGTTATTTACAGAGGTGGTGGTGGATTTGGCATTACAGTCAAGACCCACTACACCAAAATCAAACTCAGGCTCATTAATGTTGCGCCAAGTAGCACCCACATGATAATTCTCGGCTTCCCAAATTAGCCCAAGATCAATACCAGTTTGAGTGGAGCTTGCCTGGTTATTGGTTAGGTCGTCAGCAATAACATCGGCTAGTTCGTCGCCGTCATCAATATTTTGCAAACCAATCACCTGTTTGGATAACTTAAGGTTGTACATGTTGGCGCGGGCACCTACGAGTAATCGGCCCTGAACATGCTGGTTTAAAGAGTCCAGTAGGGAGTTGTCCATTTCATGGCCGTAACCTAAGCCTAGGGTGGTGTATTGCACGCTTTTTAGGTAAAAAGCGGTGTCGGTATCCAGGCTTGAATTGATGGCATCAACGACAATGTCATCATCCAATACGATGCCCTTACCTGTAATACCGCCAACCAAATCTAGAGATACCACGCCACCTAATAAATCAGAACGCATTAGCAAAGGAGCAAGCGGCGCCACAAACTGGGCATCAAATTTAATGTAACCATTGGTGCCGAGCTTTTGTCTGAGGTTGTTGTTGTAATCGTCGATAATCTGGTTGCCTTCAATCAGGCCAATATCGTCTCGATCCAGGTCATCAATTAGGTCATTCACTTCATCTGAAAAGTTATCCACATCCCCCATTTCAATGGAAAACCCGGTGGATCCTAAATAACCCCAGCGATAATCATCGCCTTCTTTAATCACGGTTTCGGCAGAGGCCGGGTTGTATAAAACCGATAAACCGGTTTGTGGAGTTGAAGCAGGTCCCAGTGTCATTAAGGGACCGGGTTGGGTCACCACGGGGGCTGCTTGCGATAACGCGGGCAACAGGGCGGCTGCGACCAATAAGTGTTTCTTCATCTTGTTCTCCTATTATGTGGGTATAGGTCAGAAGTGCGGTTCAGTGGTTATGAATTCTTATTATTAAAACTAACTTTTATAGACGCGCACACTAGCATTAATAGGGCTTTCTTAACAATAAAGTGTGACTTTTGGCCATTCTGGGCCAATGTGAGTAACGTAAATGTGAACTGCTTATAAAGGAGGGGCTGGGGAGGGGGTTAGCCTGCCTGTAATAATGAGAACAGGCAGTACAGCAGATAACTCTTACAAGGACCTAGCCATAGGAATACTTGTTAATTTTCATTACATAGGCCATGAGCAGCAGGGTAATGACGCCACATATTAAGAAACCGGTCACTAGTGGTAATACACCGCCATCGTAGGCTTGTCCCACCACATAGCCCACCATCACAGATAACAGAGTTTGCAGGGTGCTGATCACCGAGGTGGCAACACCGGCAATATGCCCTAACGGGTGCAGAGCCAGGGTATTAAAGTTGCCAAATAAAATTCCCAAACAAAAGAAGGTTAGAGACAGATAGCTCATTAAAGCCACCAAGGGCGGCTGACCGTTATAGTGGCTGGCATAAAAGTAAAACATCAGAGACAGCAGTGAAATAATACTCAGGGCAATAATGCACAGTTTTTCCATGGAAAATATCATCACCAATTTAGAATTGGCAAACGAGGCCAAGCCAATGGCCAGAGCCAGAAAGCCAAAATACAAGGAGAAGGTGCTGCCCAGTTGATACTGAATTTGTAGGATTTGTTGGGCCGAACTTAAATAGCCAATAAACGCGCCAAACATAATGCCCGCTGCGATGGTGTAGGTGCGCGACTGAGGGTGTTTAAGGGTTTCACTAATGCCTTTGCCAATGACACTTAACGAAAACGGCAGACGCTTCTCTATTGCTAGGGTTTCGGGTTGTCTAAGGTGCAGCCAAATAACACCGATTAAGGCGAAGGCCAATAACAATAAGAAGATAGCGCGCCACGAGGCAAACAATAAAATCACCTGGCCCACAGACGGAGCCAGTACTGGCACCATGATGAACACCATCATAATTAACGACATAACCTTGGCCATCTTGGGGCCGTCGAAGCGATCGCGAATCATGGCTATAGTGATAACGCGGCAAGCGGCGGCTCCAAAGCCTTGGCATAAACGGCCAATAATCATCAAGTTAAAGTCGTCACTTAATATGGAAATAACGTCACCAATTAAAAAAATACTTACCCCAAGATAAATGGTGATCTTGCGCCCGTAAGAATCGGAGATGGGGCCATACAGCATCAGTCCCATGGCCATGCCTAAAAACAAGCTAGAAATAATCAGCTGATTATCGTTGGGATTCTCTACTCCTAAACTTAAGCCAATAAGGTCCAGTGCTGGCAACATGGCATCAATGGCCAGAGCCATGAGTGACATAAGCGTGGCCATTAGAATAATAAATTCGGTGGGGCCAATGGCAGGCTTACGAGGTGGAATATTTGCTTCAGTGTTCACAGGCAGACTCTACATAGATACAACAAGCTTGATGAGAATTAAATCAAAAAATTGGGGTCAGCTATCATCACCACTACTGCTATGTATTACAAGTAAACTGACAAGCTAGCATTAGAAAACATTATTCCAAATTAGCTCTTTATTTACATTGTGATTTCGTGACAATGCCATGGTGGGAAGGCTAATATCCATTTTATTTTGTAATGAGTGTCCGTGCTCAATTGTTAAAACATCCGTCAATATATGAGAGCAAAATATGAACCGTAAAAAAAAGGTGGAGCTAGAGCCCTGTAGCTGGGCAAAAGGGGATCTCTATCTTGAGTACCACGCCAAAGAATGGGGTGTGCCTTGTCATGACGATAAACGCTTATTTGAAAAGTTGTGTTTAGAAGGGCAGCAGGCAGGGCTAAGCTGGATTACCATTTTAAAGAAGCGTGCGCATTACCGTGAATGCTTTCACAATTTTGACCCAGCCAAGGTCGCCAAGATAAGTGATTTACAGCTAGAAGCGTGTCTACAAGATACTGGCCTAGTGCGTAACCGCTTAAAAATATACGCCATCAGAAGCAATGCCCAAGCCTATTTAGATTTGAAAAAAGAAGGCATTACATTAAGCGATTTTTTATGGGATTTTGTAGGAGGTGAAATACAGTTGAATCGTTTTTCGAGTTTATCTGAAATTCCCACGCAAACGCCCGAATCAATTGCCATGAGTAAAGCCCTAAAGAAGAAGGGCTTTAAGTTTATAGGCCCGACTATCTGTTACGCTTTTATGCAGTCGATGGGTTTGGTGAATGATCATTTAACTTCTTGCCCGAATCATCCTGATAATTAATGGCCGTGAATAAAGGAATATTTTTGTGTCGGTGAATGATTTAAATATATTAATAGAAAAAATACTGACACCTTGTGAATTGCAGTGTTCACAGGTTAAACCCGAGAAAGAAAGTGCCGAGTACGACGCAACGGGTTTTAAACTAAATGAGCTGGCGGTACAGTATCGCCGTGCAAAAATCACCCCTACTAAGGTAGGGCAGTTTGTGACGCTATGGAAACGAGATGCCCATAAGCAGCCTATTCGGCCTTACCAAGATAAAGACTCAATTGATTTAGCTATTATTGCCGCGCGCAAAGATGGACAACTGGGCTACTTTATTTTTCCGCTGTCGGTCTTATGTAAACAGGGCATAGTGACCCATGATAATAAGCCGGGTAAACGTGGTTTTCGGGTATATCCTATATGGGATAAGCCACTTAGTAAGCAGGCCAAGAAAACACAGGAATGGCAGCTTCGGCATTTTCTGGATTTAAGTCAGATGCATGGTTTGGAGGTGGATAACTTGCAAGGCTATTTTAATTTAGATTCCCTTGTCACTCTTTAGTTTTGTCATTGCAGCTTGAAGGATTTAATCCGTTAAGGGGTCTTTGCAGGAATGATCTTTTATACAAAGTTGATTTAATCTGGCTTGTCGCTTAATTTCGACAATGTTTGGTAGCGCCTCTAAAAATAAATTAAAGGCCTGCTTTCTAAGGCCGTTATCTAGCATGCTGTTTATTTTTGCAATGATGAACCGGCCAGCTTCAGTATCGGGACAACTGGCTCGTATGGGGGCAAAGCTGGTGCCCTCCGATAAGGCTAAATATTCTAAAGAGTGGTGAGGATACTCGTTAGCAAATATTGAAAATTCCTCTGGAAATATTAAAGCACTGTCTACGTCCCTACTGGCGGTATTGGCTATTCTTAGCAAGCTAACGGGGCCTTCTGAAGCCGTCATATACTCAATGTTAGTACCCGCTTCTTTGTTGCGTTGTTTTATTATTTTGTGCATTTCCCCAAATACCGGCCGTCCATTTAGAATTAACATTTGGCCCGACGTTATAGTGGCTGAAATAACATCTGAAATTGACACCGTTCTGAGCTTACCGTTGTTAGATAATTTTCTATAAAGTGTAGGCCGAACAGCAACCCCGTAGTCGACAGTATTGATAATCGAATTTGAATAAACACGATGGCCAGTGTTGGGCACCTTCCAGCTTCCTGACGTGCAAAATGTAGTGTTGCTAGCATCTTGCATTTCCTTGAACCAGCGGGCCGGATTGGTTAAAACAACTTTATTTTTAAGTCCTGCCTCAATGTAAGCATGTACCAAGACGTATCCAATGCCACGGCCATCGACAGAGCCAAATGGTGGAATGTTAAAGGTGTACCAAGAATAAGGGGAGTCTGCGTGGGAGGTTGTAAAAAGCGCTAACAATATCAAAGCGCTAACACTAGAAGAGACTAACTTCTTTATTATTTTATATTGGATTGATATGTTCATAATAATGCTTTTATACCCACCGACAATAAGATCTCACCCATGCCTGTGGCTAAAATAGCCAGTCTATTAAGGAAATATTCGAAATTGGGCCTAAGTCTTTAGGTTAGACCGCCAAGGCCTAAATTACCAACCCAATGGCTTTTGTTAAAAGCCCTTTTTTGTAAGTAAGATTAAATAAGACTTAGCCGTTTATTTAACTGTAAAATGCTTGTTAATATTCATTTGTTAATCATCAGATATTCTTCATGGCTGTCTCACAAAAAGATTTACAGCGTATCAATAAGGCGGTGGTGTACGTTGACAATCACTTGCATGAGGCCATTACTGTGGCAGACATGGCGCAACAAATAAACATGTCAGAGTTTCATTTTCATCGTACATTTAAGGCGGTGACCAACGAGCCTTTTAATCAATACTTGCAACGTAAACGCCTAGAACAAGCATTATTTGAATTACGTTCTCCCAACAAAGCCAGCATTCAACTAATAGCCCTTAACTGTGGTTACTCTTCTCAAGCTAATTTTGCCAAAGCCTTTGGCGCCTATTTTGGTTTTACCGCTTCGGCTTATCGAAACCATCGGATATTAACAAATAGCAAGAATGGAAAACTTTCCAGCAAAATAGGAAAAACCCTGCAACCACAGCAGTTGTATCATGGCACCCTTACCGAGCAAGACAAGGCACTGGTGAAACAGCAGTGTCAGTCTATCGGCATTGTGGATGTGCAAGAGGCTCATTATTGCTATGTGGCCAGCACGAAGGGATACAGCTTAGAGGGAATCGCTCAGGCCTGGGAGCAGCTTAAAGAGTTACTGGCCAGTGAGGACATTCCCTTGTACCAGCAAAATCACAGCGTGGCTTTTTGCAGGGATAATCATTTCTTAACGCCCATGGAACAATGCCGTTATGAGGCTGGCTACCGGGTTGACGCCCCTCAGTTGCTACGAGATAAAGGCATTGGTGTTCATACATTGCAGGCAGGGAAATATTTAAGCGCCTGTTATAAGGGTAAGATGAGTGAGTTGCGTCATCCGTTTTATTTATGGCTATTCGGTGAATGGGTGCCGAAAAATAAAGTTATCTTGGCCAGTAAAATCGTAGTGGAACGTTACCTAGAGGTGGATATGGAAAACGACTTTATTCACCTAGAGATATTGGTAAAGGTTTTTTAATGCAAACGTTTTTAATATAAGTATTTGTGGTTTTTAAAGGAATATATGACAACAACAGTTAAGGGTGGGCAAGATGGAACCCCTGATTTATTAAACGGGCCGGTGGCCCCAATGTTTATGCGTATGGCCATGCCGATTATTCTTGGTTTGTTGGTGAATGGATTATTTAATTTTGTTGATGCTATTTTTATTAGCCGTGTGGTGGGGACTGATGCCATTGGTGGTGTGTCAGCAGCCTTTCCCATTCACATGATTATGATTAGCATCAGCGCCATGCTGGGTAGCGGTATGGCCTCTATTTTGTCGCGACGTCTAGGAGCTGGCTTGGATGAAGAAGTGAGCGCTGTGTTTAGTTCATCTTTAATGCTTGCGGCTGTGGTGGGTTTTATCATATCTGTTTTGTTGGTGGCGTTTCGGGTGGAAATATTTACCCTGACCAATTTGCCCACTGCGTTGCTGCCTTATGCCGTAGATTACATTACTCCCATTGCTCTATTTGGAGTGGTCAGCTTTAGCTACGGTACCTTGAGTGAAGCCTTTCGTGCCGAAGGGAAAAATATGCAGGTAATGAAACTCATGGCCTGTTCGGCGCTGCTTAATATAGTGTTAGATGCTCTATTTTTATTTGTGTTTGAGTGGGGGGTGCCCGGTGCCGCTTGGGCTACCGTATGCGCCATTGGCTTTTCCTTCATATATGCGCTTTATATGCTGGTTAGCGGAAGTCATCGGGTGAAATTTGAAATGAAATATTTTCGTTTTATGTTCGTTATTCACAAGGAGGCCGTGTCGTTAGGAATTCCAGTTTTTTTATCTTATACCGGCTTTGCCATGATGCTGTTAACCGTGAACATTGCCCTAGTAAATGTAGCACTAGGAGATGCCCAGCTGTTGATAAGTGCTCATGGAATTTTGAATCGCACTTTCATGCTAATTTTCCTGCCGGTACTGGGCATGATGATCGCTTTTCAAACCTTTGTTGGCTTTAATTATGGTGCACAGCAATATCAACGTGTGGTCGAAGTGCTTAAAGTTGCGATAATATTCAGCAGTGTCTACGCGTTATTTTGGTCGGTCATTATGATCTATAAATCCCAGTGGCTATTGCAGTTATTCACCCAGGATCAGCAGCTTATTGATGCGGCAGCGAATATTTCGAGCATAGTTTTTCTTTGCTTCATTACCGTAGGCATTGGCATGATTTGCCCCGCGTTATTTCAAGCCTTGGGCTTTGCAAAACCTGCGGCCATATTAAATTCCCTGCATACTTATATTCTGTTGTTGCCTGTATTATGGATATGCTCTTCGATATTTGGGGTAGCTGGAATTTGGTGGGCCTTTCCGGTGATTGATTTGTTGTCAGCTATCTTGATTGGTTTTTATACTTGGAAGTTTATTCGTCAGCTAAATGGCGAGACATTATCAATAGATGATGCGGGATATCAAAAATAAATAAGGAGTTTGAATTGAACTGTCCATTGGAAAGGATTGCGCAATGGTTAAATGAGGAAGTGGCCTCAGGTAATACATTTTCTCAGGGAGCGGTGTTAAGCACAGTGGCAAAAAATGGTCGGCCTAGGTCACGAGTAGTGGGGACCATGTTAGATGCGAGCAATGTCCCTAAATTCCATACCTCCCCATACTCTAGGAAATTTGGCGACATTGAATTTTGTGGTGATGTTTCTTTAACGTATTCATTTAATAATAGCCTGCGCTCTATCAGCATAGAAGGGCAAGTTAGCCCTTTACAGGGGGATGAACTGGATGTTGATTGGCTTAAGTATGATGAGATATTCCGCAGAAATTATTTAGTATTCGGGAAAAATTCAGGAACTGAAATAAATTCGCTGGTTGATCTCGAATCTGAAAGGGATATTTTAAACAATGGGGCAGAGGCTTTTCGGCCAGAAAGTTTTGTGGGGTTTAAATTTACCTCTATCGATCGTGTTTCTTTTTATAGCGTAAAAGAAAATGACTTTTCAGTGAATGATTTATATGAGAAAGACGCACAGTCTTCTCGGTGGCAGCATTCCCTTTTAACACCCTAAGATAGTCAATTAGTATTTGTAAACAAGGATGCAAGGCATAGTTTTGTTTTTCGCCCTGCATCCTTCTAAAATGTTTTACTTCATTTTTTTAAAACCGCCATTTATAACTCACTTGGCTAATAGTGGCGTTCATTTCGGCGGCATCGGATTCTCCTGTTTGATGATAACGCTCTAACCTAAATGACAGAGCTTGATCTTGGCTAAATTGCCAGCTCACTTTTGCTCCTACGGTTTCTGTCGTGAGTTCTCCCAAGCGGTAGTCTGACGAAGCATAATCCGGTGCGCTATCGGTGGCGTTTAAGCTGTCCACATAAAAATTGGTGGCACTTTGCCTATACAGTCGATAATGAGGCTGGATATAAAAGCGGCCTAAATTTAAACGATATTTACTTTCCCAGGTTTGTGAGGTTACGTCCCAATCGTCCCACATATAACGGTACGAGGCTTCAAATGTGTCGCCAAACATGTGGTATTTAAACGCAGCATATAAACTTTGCTTAGCGCGCTGATCGGGTCTGTTTTCATAGACATAATCTACCGGCAGATTATCCGCATCAATTATTGAAATAATTTTATACGGGTCGCTGTGATAGCCGCTGGATTGACTAATGGAATAGTTGGCTTGCACGATGGCATTAGGGCTAAGGTTTTGGGTGAAGCTAATCAGCATGTCCAATACCAGTTTATCTTCGCTGTCACCTACAGTTTTTTCCTCTAGTGTAGAAGATAGCCCTAGGGGAGTGCCACCACCGGGTGTGATCTCATCTTTTTCCAAACCAAAATATAGGCCCAGCTGGGTATTTTTTTGATTGAGTAAAAAAGTGGCGCCGCCATTCATACCCACTGATTGATAATCGGTTTCTTGTGAATAACTTATGCCAAACGAACTTTCCAAAGTTCGGCTGACGGGTTGTGAAATGTTCATGGAAAAAGCGAAACGCTGATCACTGAAACTGGGATCTAGCGGCACTTCTCCCGGGTTCACCTGATACTGGCTGACGGTACCACCTTCCTCATTTTCTTCGCCGTTATAATTTTCATCATCATCATCATCGTTGTCATCATCACGAGCAGAAATACTGCGTCCTGAACTCGCGGTGGTGGTTTGCACAGAATTGCCATTGCTGGTGGTGGCACTTCCCGATGTGGAGGTAAATGTTTGTATTTGATCACTCACGGCTGCGCCATTAGGTGAGGCACCACTGAGGCTGTCGTAAGAAATATTAATGCTAATAGTTCGATCATGATCATCGGTATTTTTAAGCTGCAATACAGGTTCAACCGAGGTGACCCGACCATCTTCAGAGTAATAACGTACCCCGCTTTGTGCCTGCCAACCCGTATCGGCTGCTTGGCTTTGTGTGCCCAGTAATGTGCTCACCGCACCAGCTAAAGCCCAGCGGCATTTTTTTTCAATTTTCATGTTTGCCTCCGGGCTCAAATTTTAAGGCCATTGAACATGTCGGTTTAATTGCAGCCACAACCACCGCCTCCTAAGCCACGGCCGCCACTGGAAGCCTCCTTACTAAAATAAATATGATCGTCAAAGGCATCGTCAAAGCCATCACCACCGAAGGTCATTTCTTCCTTAGCCAGATTGCCTTTTTGCCAGGGTTTTACTTCAGGTAAGGCACTACAGCCATATAGCAGTATTAATAAGCATGAGCTCATCATCCATTTCATTGGTTTCTCCACAAATTGTGAGAGGGTTGGGTTATCACCGGCATGGCTTTGCTCGGTGGGTGTAATGACACGGATCAAAATGGATACTGTCACCAGTAGCGATTAAGTCGGTCAAATTGAAGACGGCAACGGGGATGAAAAAGGGGCTAAAGGAAAACCTACTTTTAGAGCGGAAAAGGTTTTGTTGGGGCAATGAGCCACGGCTGCGCTGATACATTCATCCTCTCCTATATGAGCAACTGACAGGGCTGCTATAGATGATGAGTAAAGCGTAACGCAGCTATCTTAAGGTTTTCTTAAAATGCTTAAGTTTGAAAATTACGGGGCTAAAAAAGTTGGATGGCTGTGATATTGGGTCAGTGTCAGAGCAATAGAGTATTGCTCTGACACTGTTTTGAAGGGTAGGAATTTAGAGCTAAAATGTTGGGCAGTTATCCGTTGCCAGGCAAGGGCGTTGAGTTTTTAGCTGGTTGCAGGTATTGCTGGCATCGCCGCTTATATCAAAGACATTGATCTCTTCGGTAATGTCGACACTTAGATCAAAACATTTTTCGTCGGTCTCATTTGCATCTTCAACATACAGGTATTTAACCTGACTGCTGGCGTCGAGCACGGCCCAATAATTATTGTCATCGCCGTCTACTGTATTGGCGGTTCCCGAGTCAGAAAATAATTCGCTGTACAACATAGTGCGATCATTACTTTCCTGGTTTGCATCTAAATAGGGCCTGAGTGTTTGGCCGTCTACGGTATTGGCTGAAGTGGCGTTGGCAATATCCAGAACCGTTGAGAAAATATCCTGCACCTGAATTAAGGCATTTTCTTCGCCGCTATTAAGTGTGATGTTTTCTCCAGCCCCTATGATTAAGGGCACGTTAATCCCCCCTTCATAAACCGTTCCCTTACTGTGAGTGCGAATAAACGGCGTGCCATCTTGTTGATAAACAGTACCAGCGGCAGGGCCGTTATCGGCTACAAAAATAATGACGGTATTACTGGTATCCACCTGATCTAAAATGTCGCCAATATAGTGATCCATAACTTCTACCATGGCGCGAAAGCATTGCTGGTTGGTGTTGCCACTGGTGTCGCAGTCTTCGCCGATCTCTCCGCTTAAATCGCGTCGATTGCCTACATTAGGTGGTACATGTAATGGGCTGTGACCCGCATGAAAAGCCACCGTGGCAAACCAAGGAGAGGTTTGATTATTAATCCAGTCAATGGCATCCGTGGCGGTCACGGTAGTGGCATAGTTTTGTTCGTTATTGCCGGTGTAGGCCTGGGTGGTGTCTATACTGCCGTCGCTGTTTCTCACCTCCTTGGTCCAGTCAAAATAACTGGTGAGGTTATCTTTGGTTCCAGAAAAGTATTCAAATCCTTGTTGTTCGGCAGTGTGTCGGCCGCCGCCTAAATGCCACTTCCCAAATAAGGCGGTCTTGTAGCCAGCTTGGGTAAGTATGCCGGCGCTGAATTCTTGGTCGGTACTATTGCCCGGCGTGAGCACACCGTGATTATAAGCGTGAAGCCCAGTATAAATGCTGGCACGAGAAGGAGAGCACATGGGATTCGCCCAGGCATTTCGAAACAACACGCCGTTATTGGCAATGGCGTCTATGCTGGGTGTTTCGGCCATGTAATCGGGCTGCTCGTTATATAGTGAAATGTTATCCACGCCCAGATCGTCGGCGATAATTAACAATATGTTGCTTTGGCCATCGGTGGGTAGGTTAGCTTGTGGGTTTTCAATGGTGCCTTCGTTATCGTCGCTGGGAGCCTGCTCTACCTGGGTTGGCGTATCTTGATTTTCTGATGGAATAGATTCATCGCTTGAAGAACTGCCACAGCCCGTTAGGGTCATCAGGCTGATTAACAACGCACTGTTTAAATAGCGTGTGCCTCTTAGTATTTGCAGAGGGATTAGAGTCATAAAAACAGCCAGTAAATGCAGGTTCAGCCAGTGTCCTATTCTGTAATGGAGCTGTCAAAATAGAAGTGTAACTTTGTGATACGTCCTCATAAAATCAATATTGTTTGCACAATTTCTTTACGCTACTTTACAGATCTAATCATTTCTAGTGAGCATTGGTAATGATAATTAATTTGTTCAGTTGAATAGCGGTGCTCAGTGGACACAGGGCAGCTAATACGCGCCTGACAAGTTTGTTCACACAAGGAATGTTCTGTTAAGCGATAACTAAGGCAGGCCTTCATATCAAATGCGTTCTCAGTACAGGCTTTGGCCGGGCATTTGGATATACACAATTTACTTTGACATTTTATACAGGGGGAGTGTGTTTTTTCTTTTATTGAGTTGGTGAAATTACTGTTTGATAAAATCACCGCGCGATAAGCAAACCAAGAACCATATAGATTATTAATGCCTACTAGAAAAGGTGAAGGGAAATGTAAGTGTGCTAATTGGCCAAGAGCCTGCAATGGAATATTTTGTGGGGACGGATAAACAATCTTCTTTTTTATTTGTGGCTGGTTTTGTTTAAACCAGGTATTGATGCTGTCAGTAGTGAAATTATCAATCGGATTGCTGGATTGTTCTTTTGGTGTGAGTGAAATATTTTGTGGTATTGAGTTCCACAGAGTTTTCCCGCCGTGGGCCACCAAAATAAGCTGATTAAAGCGATGTAAATCTTGATTTTCTTTTTCCAGAACGGCCAAAATACTGATTGGTAACTGGTTTATTTCAAACACATAATTCAGGTTTAAGCCTTTATTTATAAGCGCTAGGGGCTCAAAAATAGTAGAAGTGGCCATGTCTATATCTTGTTGATGTGGAAAATAACAGTGTATCGCTATTATTAAATTTAGGTAAGACTCAAGGATAATAAGGTATAATGCTGTCCTTGGATCTACCTCGCTGTATAACAATAAAAATTAGAATAAGTAGACACTATGAATCAGCTTCTCTCTATCTTTAATCCTAAGCATTTACCTGCGCGCCTAATTGTATTTGTCCTGTATTGCATTTCATTTTTATCACTTAAAAATAAAATGCGTCTGGGTAAATGGTTGGGAGGCATGGCAAAAAACAAATTAAAGTCCCGCGCCCATATTGCTCGAAAGAATTTACAGGCTTGTTTTAAAGATAAAACAGAAGAAGAAATTGAGGCAATGGTTGAAGATTGTTTTATTCAACTTACCACAGGCTTTATTGAAGGCACTCATGCATGGTGGCAAGACATGGCACCGCATCAGGCGCGCGTTAAATCCACAGGAATTGAACATTTAATAGAAGCACAGAAAAAAGGTAACGGTGTATTGCTATTAGGAGGGCATTTTGCAGTAGTAGATTTTGCTATACCTCTTATTGCTGCCCAGATAGATAACCTAGCTTACATGTATCGGCCCAATAACAATCCGGTGATTAATAACATGATAGAAAAAGGTCGTGCTCGCGCCGGAGTCAGTAGCTTTACCAAGAAACAGCTGAAGGAAATGAAAACCTTTATGGCTGATGGTGGCGTAGTTTGGTATGGCTGCGACCAAGATTTTGGTAAAAAGGGGGAAGTGTTTGCCCCTTTCTTTGGCGTGGATGCCATTAATATCACGACACCAAGCTGGATTGTAAAAGAAACCGGAGCCGCAGTTATTTTTATGGGTATGCGCCGCTTGGGTGAGGGCGAATATGAAATTGAATTCTCAAAGGAGTTACCTGAATTTGGTCATTGTAATCAAACGGATACCCTATGTTGGAATAAAGAACTAGAGCAAGCGGTGAGACGTTTCCCTACTCAGTACATGTGGGTGCATAAACGCTTTAAGACTCGCCCTGAGGGTGAAAAAGCATTTTATTGATTTTAAAAAAAGTGAAGTAAATATTCTTTACTTCACTTTTTAATCTAACCTTTCTTTTTGATAACGCCTGCTAGTTCTAACTTTTCTCTAAATTCCTCGGTTCTAAAATAATTAGCTAAAAAATCAGTTATGCCCAGTAAAGAGGAGGAACGTACGTTTAAACGGTTTTCATCTGCCATATATAACACCTCGAAGTAATCCAGAAAATGAAAAACCCTAGTATAGGTTTTTGCATAAATGTAGCCCTGGTATTCGTGCTCAATACTGGCACCTTGCAAGCTTAATACCGTTTTGTGAATAAGCGGCCAAGCTTGATCTATGGGCATATTGAGTTCAAATGGCTGGATACTATGAACAAAAGTTACCGCTTCGGTAGAGGCGCAATTAGGAAGAGGAGGGCACCACCATAAGCCCTGGTCTGGATCGGACTTTTTTAAAGGGAATATGATGCAGGCTGTCAGTGAGCTCATCATAATTAATAGTAGGGAATATTTTAGCCAGATTACGAGCTTGGATTTCATTATGGACTCCACTGTATGCCTATTTTATTTAGATTAAATAATTATAATAATGGCCTAAGTCTTACACACTTAACCCTATTTATAGAAGCTTTTCAGTCTTTAGGCTGATTAAGTCGCACGATAGTACTTCTTAGTGACAATCTTAATTATCTGCTCACAATTGCTAACGCTTTCATACAAAACTTCTGGGCATGGCTAAAAGTTCCTGTCCATACTAAATGAGTCACTAGGAGATACTCATGATGAAAGTCACCTTTTTCCAAGTTCTATCAATTACATTTATAATGGCATCTTGTTGTTATGCCGATGAGCCAAATGCTGGAGTTGGAAGCAACCAGGTTGATGAAGTGCCAGTTACTGAGGTGTTAGCTAACTTGAGTAATTGGGATAATCAATTGTTAAAAAAACAGTTGATTGAACGTATCTCGGATAATCAGGCGTTAATTGTTTTATTAGAGGAATTAAATTTAGGAGAAGGGGATAAAGAGGTAGATGAATCTTTTCAAGATTACGTGGCCTCTCTATTAGAAGATCAAAAAGGTTTAGCTTTTATTGCGAATCAAGTGACGAGTATCAGTGAGGCAGAAAAATTAAATTTGGATGGTGTATTTATTAGGAAGCCTTTGTTTCATCTTCGCTTACAAAATGAGCTTAATGAGAATCTTGAAAAAACATCCAGTGAAATATTACTATATCGCATGCTGTATTTTAGTTTGATGGAAAAATACGCCATTCGTTGAATTCGAAACCCGTAAGCCTGTATCTATACCAGTGGCTGTTAATTCAGCCGCTATTACTTAGTTAAACTCTCATTGTTCATCATTGCCACCTTGGCTTATTCCAAAAAGAAGTTAAATTCCGGCTAAAAATATAAATTACTAGTAACGACTGAAATTAATTGGAAGCTTTAGCGCTTGGCTGCTAATGTCCAATGTATGAGGCGATTAATTTTTAAATACAATGGTTTTTTGGCCGCGACATTAAGCCTGGTATTAGTGGTGGGCGGTAGCTTGTTGCTGCTGCAAGATACTTTTGCTAATCCGTACCACAAGGGGAGCTGCGTGAATCAAATGGGTGTTCAGGCGGTTATTGTTAGCTTGGGCTCATTGGCTAAGCCAGAGTGCCTGCCCAAGCTATAGTTTAAGCTAAGGCTGTGTTACCCATTCAGGAACATGGCGATACTGGATTTTTACTTGGCTGTGAACTGCAAGTTCATGTTCGCTTTCGATATACAAGGTTTGCTCTGCGAGCTTAACTTCATTGCGGTAACGGTAGCCTATGTACAGGCTATCTAATACGGTGACGCTTTCACCGTTAGTAGCATTTAATTCAAAACCATTCTCTCGCAACAATAAAAAACCATCTTGCTGATTTTCTGGCAGTTTTTTCTTAAATAGGTTCTTAAATAAATTCTTATTTTCTTGTTGGCAAGCTAACAGGTTTCCCGACTCCATGAATTGAGCCACAAAGGGTTCACAGGGTTTTTCATACAAATTCTGGGAGCTGTCCATTTGCACCAGTTTACCGTTGTTTAACAGGGCTGTTTTATCGGCGAACGCAAAAGCTTCTTGCTTGGCATGGGTTACAAATATGCAGGTGATGTTATGGCTTTTTAATAGGCGTCTAAGTTCACTCATTAAACTCTGCTTTACCTGGCTATCGATATTTGAAAAGGGCTCGTCCATTAATAATAGTTTGGGACGATTAGCCAATGCTCGGGCAACGGCGGTGCGCTGCTGCTGACCTCCAGATAATTCGTGAGGGTAGCGGCTTTGCATGCCATCTAGATGTACTAAATTTAGGGTTTGCTCAATAATAGCTTCTATGGCTTGAGATGGCTGGCCCTTTAATGAGAAACCAATATTTTGGGCTACGGTCATGTGCGGGAATAAGGCATAGTCTTGAAAAATAAAACCAATATCGCGCTTCTCAGGAGGCAACTCAAATGCATTTTTTTTCAGTACTTTACCAAACAACTCCACCTTGCCTGTTTGAGTTTTTAATAAACCCGCGATGGCTTTTAAGGCGGTAGTTTTACCACATCCACTGGGGCCAAGCAGGCACAAAATATCACCCTCATTAAGTTTCAAAGAGAAGTCTTGCAGTATTTTCTTTTGATCAAATTGAACGTTTAGCTGTTCAATGTTCAGTGTATTGGCTTGTGTAATGTTCAATGCACCTGAAGACGGTTGGTTAGCTGAATTAGTGGGTTTTATATTTAATGTCATGAATTAATTGCCCTAAGACATTTTCTGAGTACGACTCAGCACAAAAATGGGAATTAAACTTACCGCAATAATTAGCAAAGCAGCTAGGGCGCCATGCTCCAATTGCTCGTCGCTGGCAAATTGATAAACATAAGTGGACAGCGTTTCAAAATCAAAAGGTCTTAATAAAATTGCGGCCGGAAGCTCTTTAACACATTCGATAAACACCAATAACAAAGCACTGACGGTGGCTGGCGTAATAAGTGGTAAGTGAATATGTTTAAACATATCCCAAGAGCGGGTGTTTAGACTTCTTGCGGCTAGGTCTAAGTTAGGCGGAATATGTTCATAGGCGCTGTGCACACTGCCGTTGGCAATGGCGGTGAAGCGGATAACAAAAGCCATTAATAATGCAAAGCTCGAGCCTGAGAAAACTAAACCAATCGTATCCATGTTCCAGCTTTCCAATAGAGCATTAAGCCCTAAATCCATGGCTCCCAACGGAATTAAAATGGCGATGGCCAAGACTGTGCCGGGAATCGCATAACCAATGGAAGCCAAATTTTGTTGAGCTGCATGCAGTTTTTTAGGCTTAAACCTTTGATTGGCGTTGAAGAGTAAAGCCAACATAGTACAAATTATTCCGGCGCCAGCGGCCAATGTAAAGGTGTGTTGGGCGTGCTGCCACAGGGCGCTGTTGAGATTCTCGGTGAGGTAATCAAGGTTATAACCAATCAGGGTGATTAGCGGAATAATAAAACCCAAAGTGATGATGCTTAAACATACCAGCCAAATAATGATTAGTTGCTGAGGGCTGGCCGCTTTTCTGCTGAGGCTATGACTGCCTTTTAAGTCATAATGCTTTTGTGCCTGCCTTTGTCTGCGTTCAAGCCAGGTTAAGCTGAGGACAAACAATAGCAATAGGCAGGATATTTTAGCGGCGGTGCTTAAACTGCCATACACCAGCCAGCTATCATAAATAGCCGTCGTTAGGGTGCTTATGGCAAACAGATGCACGGTGCCAAAATCCGCAAGAGACTCCATGGCTACCAGAGTGCAACCTATAGCCAATGCCGGGCGAGCGAGGGGCAGGCGAATTTTAAAAAAAATGCGGCGCTCATTGGCACCCAATAAACGGCCTGCGTGTTCTAAGTGATCACTCTGATTGGCAAAGCCGTTACGCAGTAATAGGTAAATATAAGGGTATAACGCCAAGGCTAGCATGAGGCTAGCACCTGTGATGGAACGAATATCAAAAAACCAATAATCGTTGGGACTGGTCCAACTAAAAGTTGCGCGTAAAGAGGTTTGAATCGGGCCAGCGTAATCGAGTGCTTCGGTATAAACGTAAGCACTTATATAAGCGGGAATAGCGAGGGGAAAGACCATTGCCCATTGTAGAAAACGTCGGCCGGAAAAATCGTAACGAGCACACCACCAAGCAGGGGCAATAGCAAACAGGCATGCAAAGATGAGCGTGCCAAATACAATTTGAAGGCTATTGGCGATGTAATCCCATAAAACTGACTGGGCGAGGTTTTGAAAGGTCTCATCATTCAACGCCGAAGCGCTGAAAAATGATTCGTACATCAGGGCCAAAACTGGTGCAAAGATAAGCAGTGCAATGGCGCCTGATGTGATAGATAAAAAGTTGAATGATCGCATGGCGCGATTATAAGTCGAACTTCACTTTATCCACTAATTTTAATGCTGTTTTTCTTTGTGCGGCTACTTGATTTAGCGCAATGGAATCGGCCTTAAACTCGCCCCAGCTTTGCACCATCTTGGAAGGCGCCACACCAGGCTTAACCGGGTATTCCATATTTAGCTCAGCGTATAAGGCTTGGGCTTTATCAGAACTTAAAAAGTTAAGCAGTTTAAGCGCTGCGTCTTTATGCGGAGCGTACTTAGCAATGACGGCACCTGATACGTTAATGTGAGCGCCACGGTCTGACTGATTAGGAAAGTTTAGTTCTACAGAGTCGGCCCAGATTTTTTGCTTCTCATCCATTAGCATCTTGCCAAAGTAGTAGCTGTTACCAAGGGATAGGTCACATAGCCCAGAATTAATGGCTTTAACCTGGCCGCGATCATTACCTTGAGGTTTGCGCGCAAGGTTGGCTTTTAAACCGGTTAGCCATTGTTCGGTTTGAGCTTCGCCATCGTGGGCGATCATGGAGGCAATTAGGCCTAGGTTGTAAGGGTGCTTGCCGCTACGAGTACAAATTTTGCCTTTATATTTGCTGTTCGATAAATCTTCATAACGAATATTCAGTTTACCCACGCGCGCTTTAGAGCTGTAGATATTACGCACGCGTTTAGTAAGTGCTAGCCAGTGACGTTCTTCATCACGAAACTGTGCTGGAATATTTTTTTGTACCTGGCTGTCATCATTAAAGGCTTGGGTAAGACCTTGGTCTTTTAAATCAAGCAGTTTGGAAAAATCTGACGTTAATACCACGTCAGCAGGGCTGAGTTTGTCTTCACGTTTCAGGCGTTGGATTAAACCCTTTTTGGCAAAGATTACTTTGCTTTGAATGCCGGTCTCTTGTGTGAACTGATCTAAAATAGGCTGAATTAAAAATGGTTGGCGAAACGAGTAAACATTAACGGTTTCAGCCATGGCAAAATTACAGATGGCCATGAAGCCCAGAACAGCAAGAATACGCATGAGTTTGATACCGCCTATTAATTGATAATGATTATCATCTTAACATAGGCCGAGATTAGGAAAAAGACACCAGAGTGCAAAAGAAGTGTAAGCATTGACCAATATCAATGCCTACAGGGATGTAGGTAAGGGCCTGTGTCGGGAACGTACAGGTTTTGCCTACAGGGAAGTAGGCAAGGGGCCTGTGTCGGGAACGTACAGGTTTTGCCTACAAGGATGTAGGTACATAATTTGTGTCGGGAACAGACAAATTAGTGCCGGTAGGCAGCATAGGCTGTGCCAACAGACAGCATAACCTAGATTGTTTGCCCACTCACTAGCTCGTCTCATTGGCCTGTAAGGCGCTAATGTGCTCTATCTGGCGCTCAATCAGCGCTTGATAGTTGGCGGTAAGGTGCTCAGCCCAGTAGGTTTCTATGGCTTGTTGAGGTTGGCTACCCTGAATGCTCTTGTGTGCGTTTAGGATAAGTTGGCCGCCTAAACGCCCCTGATCAACCACTTGCTTGCTAATTAATAGCCTGTTTTCCTGGCTCTTGCGGCACAGACGAGCAGCTACATGAATGGCATCGCCAATGGCGGTGTAGGTTAGGGTATCTTTATCTCCAAAGGTACCGGCCAATATGTTGCCCGTATGCAGTCCCAGCTGAAACTCTATTACCGGAAGGGCTTGTAGGTGGCGTTGTTTATTAAAAAGTTTAATCAGACCAATAATTAATAGGGCAGTGCATGCGCCGTGAAAGCAATCTTTTTCATCTTGTTGAGGAATGCCAAACAGCACCATTACCCCGTCTCCTACATATTTATCCACATTGCCGTTGTATAGGCGCGCAGCTTGGTGAATGAAAAAATAATACTGATTCAAAAGTGCCGCCAATTCTTTAGGGAGCATGTTTTTTTGCACTTGTTGAAAATCGACAAAATCAATAAACAAAATGGCTGCATGGGCATAGGTGTCGGGCAGCTGTGGCTGTTGATAATTAAGGGATTGGTCACTGTTTACGTTAGGGGTCATGAAATGGTTAAGGGCATGATGCATAGCCAAACTGGAGCTTTGTTTCTGTTTAAAGTCTTTGATGTGCTTACTTAACAGGCTTAACTCTCCCCAGGTATGTGTGTGTACGGCTTCATCTGCACACTCTAGGTCCTTAATGTCTTGGCTACTGCGATCAATTTTCTGGCCCAAATTTTTGCCTATTAACCAGCCCACGGTGCTGGCAACAATGGCAAATAGCAGACTTAGAACTGCCAATAGTGAGTAAATTCTCTGCACGGAGTGTTGTAGAGGTGCTTCATCGATACGGACTTCCAATAAGCCTATTACCTCATTTTGATACTGAATGCTTAGCGGTTGCCCTGTGTCGTCGTTGGCTTCCCCTTGTTCAGCGATCACTCTGTTATCTAGATCGTAAACAGCGGCATAGCGAATATGGGGATGGGCCACTAAGGTAGATAAAATAACGTTTAGGCTCAAAAGGTCTTGGCTAAAGATGGCATCAGAGGCTTGCACGCTGGCTTGTTTGCTGAGCGTGTTGCGCAATTGAATGGCTTGCTGTTCCAGTTGGTGTACAGCCGCTCGGCTAATAGGGAGCGCCACAATTAAGCAGGCCAACAAACTAAGAATGAGGCTATAAAATAAAACTCGGTATCGAAATGGCCAATTTTGTTGTTGTAATGTCATGGCGTACTGCAAATTATTATTGTGAGAATAACTGAATATAGTAGCGCTTATTGTGAGCTGGGCCTATGGGGCGATAGTTATAAAAGCGTGCATAGTTCCTGTATTTGGTTATATCTTTTTCAGGAGGGTGGCAGGATTGACGGTTTAAATTGGAAATTGTTGTCCTAGCTTCTCAAAAACCCTTTGAAATGGTTTATCATAACGCCGTTTTGAATAGGCCCTCATAATTGGGCTTTTAGATTTAATATCAAATAGGTGAAATCATGAGCGATGCCAAAAAAATTCTAGAAGAAAAATTGGCCGAAATGGATAAGGGTCTTTTCTTTATGGGCCGCGATCGTGCTCGCGCTTTGTCTTATCATGAAACCGAAGACTTGATTGATGAATTACGTGAGTCTGTTGCTCTAATGCAAGCTCAGGTTAAAACGCTTTAAGCTATTTGGGGTAAAACACTCCAGGTAAAAGGTAAGACAAGTTAATATTTATAAGCGGAGGCCTTTAGCGTGAAAGAAGTAGTTCTGATTAAGGTGAGCGGTGATGATAAACCTGGGGTAATCGCCAGCATTACCGGCATCCTTGCCAAGTACAAAGTGAATATTTTGGACATAGGTCAGGCTGAAATTCACGATAACCTCTCCTTGGGTATATTGGCTGAAATCCCGAACAATGCCGAGTCGGCCCCTGCTCTTAAAGATGTTTTATTTCGCGGTTATGAAATGGGCATGACCGTGACATTCTCTCCGGTGACTACTCAGAAATATGAATCCTGGGTGTCTGCTCAAGGCAAGCCACGTCACATTATTACCTTGCTGGCGCGTAAACTTACCGCCGAGCATCTGTCTCGTGTCACTGAAATCGTGGCCAGCCATCAATTAAATATCGATAATATTTCTCGTCTGTCCGGCAGAGTGCCGCTAGAGGATGAAATGGACGACGGCTTGAGTCGCGCCTGTGTGGAATTTTCTGTGCGTGGTCAGGTGGATCAAGGGGCTATGCGCGCTGAATTTTTAGCGGCATCCAGTGATCTAGGGGTAGATATTGCCGTCCAGGAAGATACTCCATTTCGACGCAATCGCCGTTTGGTGGCGTTCGATATGGACAGCACCTTAATTGAAGCCGAAGTGATAGATGAATTGGCTAAAGAAGCCGGTGTGGGTGATGAAGTTGTGGCCATTACCGAAAGTGCCATGCGTGGTGAAATTGATTTTAATGAAAGCTTTATTCGCCGAGTCGCGTTGCTCAAGGGGCTGGATGAATCTGTATTGGCTAGTGTCGCTCAACGCCTGCCGGTAACCGAAGGCGCCGAGCGCCTAGTCAGTTCACTTAAAAGTCTGGGCTATAAAACGGCTATTTTATCTGGTGGCTTTCAATATTTTGGTCGGTTTTTACAGAAGAAATTGGGCATAGATTATGTACATGCCAACGAGCTGGAAATAGTCGATGGTAAGGTGACGGGTAACGTTACCGGCACCATAGTAAATGGCGAGCGTAAGGCGTTTTTATTACAAGAAATTGCTAATAATGAAGGCATCTCATTGCAACAGACCATTGCGGTAGGTGATGGAGCCAACGATTTACCGATGTTAAGCAAAGCCGGTCTGGGCATTGCTTTTAGAGCAAAACCTCTGGTTCGTCAGAATGCCGAGCAAGCCATTTCTACCCTAGGCTTGGATGGTGTGTTGTATCTACTTGGTATCCGCGATAGAGATGACTTGGGGTAACGTGCAGGGATGCACTAATGTCGCGGTGCCAAGGATGGCAAAGAGCGACTAGTAAAGGGATGCACTAACATCGTGGTGCCAAGGGAAAATAAATGCTCCCCGCATGATTTTCATTTCCACCATCCATGGTGGTCATGACAAAGAGCGATGCGTGCAACGATGTACAAAGGTCCTATCTGCTTTAATCAAAACGCATTAATAAAAAAACCGGCAATGCCGGTTTTTTTATGCTTATTTAATGTGCTGTATTGTGTTAGTTAATCATCACTAAAGCTGTAATCCATACTGGTTGCAGGCCCTGATAAGTAGTACCCCTGAATGTAGCTTACGCCACTGGTCCAGAGTTGGGCTACGATGTTGGCATTTTCTACAGAGGGTACAATTGAGGCCTTTTGATGCTCGGCTATGCCGGACAATAACTTCTTTAATCCGTCCATGCCTTTTTCGCTTTCCAGTTCTTGGGTAAATGATCCATCTACTTTTACAAAATCTACGTGTAGATAATCAAATAGCTTGAATGGATCAATGGCTGAACCAAAACGGTTAATGGCCACTAAACAACCCAGCCTGCCCAGAGCGTTGGTCATGGACTTGGCTTGTACTAGGTGGCTAATGGCATCGGCTTCGGTGAACTGGAAAATCATACAATTCCCCGGCAACTTGGAAGCTCTGAGTAATTTTTGTAACCAGGTTAATAGGCTTTCATCTAGCAAAGATTCATTGGTAAGGTTAATAAACAAGCGTGTGTCATTCCCCTGAGACCTTTGTTGGGCTAATCGCTTAACCGTGTTGAGTATTACCCAGCGATCTATTTTTCGTTTTAGCTCAGTACTAATGTCAGTCAGGAATTCTTGTGGTGAAACATCCGTACCGTCGCTATCTACCAGTCGCAGTAAGGTTTCGTAATGCTCGCCATCTTCATCCCGCAAGTTAATGACTGGCTGGAAAAGCAGCTTGAAAGTGTTGTCTTTGATGGCCGCTTCAAGTTTAGCAGTTAGACGTTCGCCACCTGAGCTGGCCAGTTGAGCCGGATTATACAAATAAAACCCGTCACCTTTTTCATGGCCTTCCAGTTTACGAACATAATAACTGGCTTCATGAGCGTGCTGCAAAACCTGCTTAGGGCTGCTAGAGCTTTCGTTAATAAGAGCGATACCCACACTGACAGTAATTTGTATGGTGCGCTGATCAACAGCGACTAGGTGCTCTTTAATAGATTTCCGAATATGCTCGGCAAAACCCTGGGCTTTTTCTGGATCGCTGTCATGCAGCAGAATGCCAAATACATCTTCACCTACACGGGCTACCAAGTCTTCTTCTCTGCATTTACTGCGCAGGAGATGCGCCACGTCGCAAATAACCAGATCGGCACCTTCAATGCCTACGTCGGCTTTGCACTGGCCAAAGCCATCTATGTTCACATAGGTAACAGCGCCCTTGCCGCCACTAATAACCGCTTGATCCACGGCATCGGCAAGCTGCTCATTAAAGAACTGTTTATTGTAAAGTCCAGTGAGTAAATCCTGCGAGCTGATCTGCTTTAGTTTTACTTCTAAATCGGCGCTGCCTGAGTTGGTACGAATGATGATTTGCATGCAGGCTTCATCTTCATAGGTGGCTTGGGCGAAGTGGATGGTTGTCTCAACTTCTTTGTCGGCAACGTTGAGCATCTTGCATTGAATTTGGCCGCTACGAGATTTACCCGAATTAAAATCTTTTAAGAATAATTTAAAGCGTCCCTGATCTTTAGAGCTGATCATGTCCATCAAGGGCATGGTTAGCAGATCGTCGGCATCTTCATAGCCAAATATTGCTGCATAGCTTTCATTAACAAATAGGTGCATTCCATCTTGAACGTAGGCGATGGCGTCTTGGGCACTTTCTAATAGAACCTGACAACGTTTTTCGGCCTCGCGCAGTAAGGCACCTGCTTCACGTAACTCACGACGCGATTGCAAGTTTCTTATTTCACGCAATAACACTTGCAGTACATGGTTGTATTCGCCTGAAGGGACCAGGTCCATGGCTCCAGATTTTAAAGCTTTCTCGGCGACGATGCTGTCGACATCATCGTGGAAATAAATGGTGGGTATGTCTTTGCCTTGGCGCTGAATTTCATTGAGAACATCATTGCCGTTTAAATTAGGCATTTTCAATTCACATAGGCAAATATCCCAAATCTGTTCGTTCAATTTGTCTTTTAAGGTCTCAATATCTTGAACCAGGTGTGCACGTGTTGCGTGACCTGCATTTCTTAATAAGCTTGTGAGGGTTTCGGCTTCTTGTGGTGATTGAGAACAAATCAACAATCGAATGGCTTCTTTAGCCTGCATATAAGAGATCCTGTGCCTACCAGGAAGTTGAAAACACTTAAGTTGGTGTTATTCAGTAACCCGTTATTCTGATTTTTAATTGGCTGGAGTATAACCTGTTGATGAGGGAGGAATAAGGACTTTTATCGCTTTATTACTACAGAATTTGAACAAGTTTGTTTGAAAACTCCCCGTTCATCTGCTTTAACGGGGATTACGTCGGTGATTGCTGGTTAATTAATACTTACTTATAGTTTGTCCCAAATGGAAGCAAATTCATCATCACTATCATCGTTATCGGTACTAGTGTTCAGGACCTGAGTGAGAGTTTGAAAAGTATACTGAATAAAACTGCGGGAAGTATTAACGCGCTTTAACAGCTGTATGCGCTGATTTAGTTTGTCGTTTTGCCATTGAACCTTACTACCTACTTTAAAAGGTAGAGTTGGTAGTATTAGCGTTTCTTGCTGGTCGGCGGCGGGTAAGGCGGGCACGCAAATACCGCGTAAATATTCACCATTTTCACCGGTCTTATTTAGTACTCGTAATGCGGCGGCGTCTACTTTTGGTGAGAGTAATTCTATACCAAGTTGTGTGGCTTTATTTCTTTGAGTGCGAATCCAGCGAATACAACCCAGTGACCAGTTGTTCATCCTCTCTTCTTTAATCACAACTAATTCGCCAGTTTGTACACTGTTGGGAGGGTTTTCCATGGTCACGCCATAGCCAAATGGGCTGGTATTGATTATCTGTGCGCGGCTTTGCTGTCCCTTGGGGCCTTCATCCACTTCGGCTTCTGCGTTTTTACTTATGAAATCGATACTGTCAAAAGCAATGTTGTCCGCGTCTTGAGTGAAATTATTGCCCGCATCAAAACTTTGATCCCAAACATCATTGGGTTTTGGTTCCTTTTTTGTTTCTGTTTCAGCATTCCATTGTTTTAATAAAAAAGGAAAACTATGTTCATTTGCTGCAAAGTAATGACAGGCAAGTAAGCCAATGGCAATTTGAATTTCACCGCTATTTTGTGTGCGACGAAAGCTGCGCTCTACGCTTGCGCCCCAAGAGTTAGCTACATGAGCTAGCATGGCCTCGGTGATATTTTTCGGTATGGTAAGAGCCGTGGTTTCATTGTTGATGCGTTTTTGCAGGGCGAGTACTAGAGTGCTTACTGATAAAGATCGGCCATTGTGGGCACCTGCTGAGTTGAGCAGTGACCGATAGACTGGTGCACTGTCTTTTTGTTGGTTGAAAACAAATAAAGCTTGATTGTCGGTGGCGCGACTTAATTTTACCAAACTGCTCCACAATTCTGTGGCTGCGTACAAGTTTGTTAAATCAATCTGGCGAAGCTGGTTAGGTTTGCTGCATCCCAGTAATAAGGCTCGTAAGTAAATGTCGCTAATACTGGAAGTAGCGACATACTTTGCTCGACTATCTTTTACTGAATATTGCTCAATTTGTTTTTCTTCTGCTAATGAGTAAAGTTGATGTAGCTCAAGCCAGGCATTTTTTGGTGGCGTACTATAAAGCTGCATTGACCGCAATATGGTTTGGTTTAAATCACTTATGGCGCGATGAATAGCAAACGTTAACAGCTTTTTTTCAGATTTTTTGGATGGTTCATTTAGTTCGTCAAGAACAATGCGCTTGTAACCGGTGGCTAATTGGTTTTGCAGTGTTTGCGCTAGGGTAACAATTTTTAAATCGTTGTCGGTGAGCATGACGGACTGTTGTAAAAAACGTTTACTGAGTAATTCACAAATGCCATAAACTTGGCTGCGAATAATTTCCAGCATTTTATAGCGTACATTGGATTTTAATTGGGTGATTTTTATTTCGCGGGTGGCTTGGAATAGCATCTTGGCAGCAGCACCAACATTAGCCATAGGCAGGTTTTTTGCCCACGTTTCAAAACCGTCTAAGCTGCCATCGCAAAAAGACAGCTTTTGCTGTTGAATATCAGGGACAGAAATTTGATTTGGCGCGTCATGCCCATCCATGCTCAATCTCTCTTCAGTAGCGGCCAGCAAGGCAATACCCTCGTTACTTTTTTTATTATAGTAATGAGCATTCGGTGCTGGTTAGTTAGCACTCATCCATAATTCGCTCATTTTTAAATTCTAATCAGTAAAGGCGTTATTCGCCAATAAAACCAGCCATTAATATGATTAACGGGGCTAAATTGGCGATAATGGCGTAGCTATTGAAGTTTTCGAGGGCATTCCATCAATTTCTTTTACCAGTTTTGGTAATAAAAATCCGGGTAACTTGTTTTGTAAGGCCAGCATTAAATTCTGCCCTTCGCTTTCTTTCACCTCAAAATGGTGCGCGCCAATAACCTTATCTAATAAATGTAAGTAATATGGTAAGACGCCACAGGAAAATAATCGTTCACTTAAATTCACTAAAGTAGCGACGTTATCATTTATGTCTTTCAACAAAACACTTTGGTTTAAAACATGGATTCCTGATTGTTGAATGCTCCTAAGTATGGATGCGACTTCATCATCAATCTCATTGGCATGATTGCAATGAACCACCATCACAATATTAAGGCGACTTTGGGCCAAGCGTTCTATCAACTCTGCAGTGATTCTAGAGGGGATTACTATGGGCAGGCGAGTATGAATACGCAGGCGACTAATATGAGGAATGGCTTCAATCGCTTCGATTAAAGAGAACAATCTTTTATCGTTATTAGTCAGCGGATCTCCACCACTTAAAATCACCTCATTTATCTCCTCTCGCTCACTGATGTAACTCAGGGCTTCTCGCCATTGTTGACTACTGAGATTATTTTCATCGTAAGGAAAATGGCGTCGAAAACAATATCGGCAATGAATGGCGCAGCTGCCATTGGTAATCAGTAAAACCCGACCGTGGTATTTATGCACTATGCCAGGAGTTTTATTACTGGTCACTTCTCCTAAAGGGTCTAATACAAAGCCGGGTGGAGGAGGCGTGTTTTCGGCAGCGGATGGCAATATTTGTCGTAATAAGGGGTCGTTGAAATCCCCTAATTGAATACGCTTCAAATAAGCTCTAGGCACTCGAATGGGAAAATCTTTAGCGGCCAGCTGCATATCTGGCAACTGTTCAGGGCTAAGATTCAGTTCCTTTAACAGTTCATGGGCACTGCTTACCACATCAGCAAGTTGTTGCTGCCAAGTGTGGTGGTGCTCAGGCGTTATCTCAATAGACTGAGGAGATGAAATTTGCGTCATTTCTGTGCCGCTTTATGAATAGCTTGCATCATAATGCCTGTTTGATCGTGATCAAGATATTTAGGCTAATTGCCAGCTTTTCGCCATGTATAACCCCTACTATATGCCAGCCAATGGATTTTAAGGTATGATTACGCCCCTAAATTTTAGTAATCCTGAGTCGGTGATCATTAATGGCGAACTTCTCCACCAACGAATTTAAATCTGGTCTTAAAGTGATGTTAGAAGGGGACCCATGTTCCATTCTTGAAAACGAGCTTGTGAAGCCAGGCAAGGGCCAAGCTTTCAGCCGTGTAAAATTACGTAACCTTAAAACTGGTCGTGTTTGGGAGCGTACCTTTAAGTCTGGTGATAAGCTGGAAGGTGCGGATGTTATGGAATATGACATGGAATATTTATACTCAGATGGTGAATTCTTTCACTTCATGGCTACCGATGGCTCATTTGAGCAGTATGGTGCACCAGTAGACGCAGTTGGCGAAACTAAAAACTGGTTAAAAGAGCAAGAAGCCTATGAGGTGACCTTATTTAATGGCGCACCAATTGCCGTTTCTGCTCCTAACTTTGTAGAGCTTGAAGTAGTAGAAACCGATCCTGGTTTGAAAGGCGACACGGCACAAGGTGGCTCTAAGCCAGCCTACCTGACCACCGGCGCCATGGTACGTGTACCCTTGTTCATCAACATTGGTGAAGTATTGCGTATTGATACCCGTACTGGCGAATATGTGTCTCGCGCCAAAGGCTAACCAGCCAGCGAAAATTGCTTGATACGTTACAAAATATTGGCCCAAAAAGTTAATGTAGTTTTTACATTCTATTTTTTGGGCCTTTTACGTCCACGGAAGGATGATATTTTGAAGTTGTAGGGAACATTCTTCAAAGACGTCCATGGAAGGATGATATTTTGAAGTTGTAGGGAACATTCTTCAAAGTACGTCCATGGAAGGGTGATATTTTGAAAAGGACGGGAACGCGCTTCAGAGTACGTCTATGAAAGGGCTTTGCTCTGAATCTCGTCAGCATCAATTATGGCCAAAATCATTACCTTTAATGGGAATATCAATATGTCTTGGCAACCTTCTGCTTCCATGGCGGCTTTAAAAGAACGTGCACATTTCTACAGTTATATTCGTGACTTTTTTAATGTGCGCGATGTGCTGGAGGTGGAAACTCCATTACTTTCTTCGGCCGCAGTAAGTGATGCTAATTTGCTGCCGATGGCTTTAAATTGTTTGGGTAAATCTCGTTACTTACATACCTCCCCTGAGTACCCCATGAAACGGTTGCTGGCTTCTGGAAGTGGTGATATCTATCAAATTTGTAAAGTGTTCCGTGATGAAGAGTTAGGTAAGCGCCATAACCCTGAATTTTCTATGCTTGAATTTTATCGTCTGAACTTTAACTTACCCACATTGCAAGATGAGGTGGCTCAGTTGGTGGGGGATTATTTGAAAATTCAGAAACGGCTTGATCTAAGTTATCGTCAGGCGTTAATAAAGTACGCAGATATCGACCCATTTTTGGCAACGGATGAAGAGCTGGCCCGCCAGGTAGAAGTTTTTGTTGGCTCGCTTAAGTTAACACGTGATGAATGCCTAGATATCGTCATGAGTCACACAGTAGAACCCGCCTTACCTAAAGATTCATTGGTATTTATCTTTGGGTATCCGGCAAGCCAGGCGGCGTTGGCGCAAACTTATGAAAATGAAAACGGTGAATTAATTGCACAGCGTTTTGAGCTGTATGTTAATGGGCTGGAACTTGCAAATGGTTACCAGGAGTTAACCGATATTCAAGAGCAGAAAAGTCGTTTTGATTTCGAGCGTGCAAAAAATGTAAATGCAAAAGGGCTGCAACGCCCAATGGACCTGCATTTTTTAGATGCATTGCAGCACGGTTTGCCGGAATGTTCTGGTGTGGCTCTGGGGCTGGATAGGATCTTAATGTTAAAACTTGAAAAACAAAATGTTCGTGAGGTTTTAAGCTTCGGTTTTAATGAAGCTTAATATATTCATGACAGTGATTTAAAAATCCTACCAGAAGGCCTCATCTTGAACATCAGGTGGGGCATCATAAGCGTTGCTTTCGTCCTCCCTTTGTTTTTGTATGTCTTCCAAAATTGAGCCTGAGCGGTTAATAGCCTCATTACGTTCAGCGTCAGGAACACCCAGGTCGCCTTCATCGATATAGCCACCAGCGCGGGAGGCTATGGCTTTATCTGTGCGTTTATTCAATACCACTATGGCAATACGACGATTAATGGCGCTATCGGGTTCGGCGATATTAAAGTGAGCCTGATCACCCATGCCCACCACCTGGGCAATCTTTAGCTCCTCTAGCCCTGCATCTCCTAACGCTCGTCTAGCGGCATTGGCTCGACTGGCCGATAACTCCCAGTTACCGGCATCCCATGTATTTTTAGTGCCGCTGCTATCGGTATGGCCGGTTATAGAAATTCGATTAGGCACCGCACTAAAAATAGGCGCCAATTCGTAAAGGATGTCCTCTGCATAATATTTTAAGCGTGCGGAACCTGGGTCAAACATAGGGCGGTTGGTTTTATCCACAATTTGTATGCGCACCCCTTCACTGGTGATGTCTATTTTAATTTGGTCTTTGTAGGGGCTAAGAGTAGAGCTGTCGGCTACCTTCTGTTGAAACTCCGCTTCCATGGTTTCAAGGCGGGCCATCTCAATGGCTTCTGCAGCACTTTCAATTTCTTCTGCTTGTAACACCTTAGTAGGGTCGACCGTTTGGCTTTCAGACACATTATCTTGCACTGATGGGCTGCCACCTAAATCAATTACCCATTTACTGGGCACCTTTTTACCATCTTCAAAAGCGACAGGGTCGTTAAAATAACCGGCTACTTTGGCAATTTCCTCTTCGTTTGAGCTGTTAATTAGCCAAAGGATTAAAAATAGCGCCATCATGGCCATGGCAAAGTCAGCCATGGCCACTTTCCACGCACCACCATGATGAGCTTCCGCACCCTTTTTAACGCGGCGAATGACAACGTTATGTTGTTCAAACTTATCCATTAGTTTGAAAGACCCTGTTGTTTTACTTACTCGATGAATTAAATCTATTTAAGAATGAATTTGTGTATTAACGCGAGCGCACCACATTTTCCAGTTCGGCGAAGCTTGGTCGGTCGTGGGCAAATAAAACCTTACGGCCAAACTCTACTGCAAGCTGGGGTGGTAAACCATTTACAGAGGCGACGATGGTGGCCTTGGCTGATTCATATAGTTTTATTTCTTCATTGGCAATGTGGTCCATTCTTGAAGAAATAGGTGCAAAAAAACCATAACCAAATAATACTCCAGAAAATGTTCCTACTAATGCTGCTGCAATATGACGCCCTAATTCTTCCATGGGCCCATCAATGGCTCCCATGGTGATGACGATGCCTAGTACCGCGGCCACAATACCAAAACCAGGCATGGCATCCGCAACAGTTTGCATGGCGTGTCCTGGCATTTTTAGCTCGTGTAGGCGGCTATCTATTTCCATGTCCATGAGGGAGTCCAGTTCATGGGCCTGCATGTTGCCTGCGGCAATAAGGCGGAAACAATCAGCGATAAAATCGGCAAGGGCTGGATTAGCTTGAATAGCTGGGTATTTAGAAAATAAGCCACTGGACTGGGGGTTTTCCACATCCGCTTCAATAGACATCATGCCTTCTTTACGGCTTTTGTTCAGAATGTCGTATATCAGGCGCAGGCTATCCATATGCATGGCTTTGTTAGCCTTAGAGCCTAGGATTACTTGGGGCATTAGTTTGAAGATAGCTCGATGAACAGGCCAAGGATTACCCGCAATATGAGCCCCTAGACCAGAGCCTAAAATAATTACAAATTCATAAGGCTGCCACAGCGCAATCAATACCCCGTGGCTGCCTAAGTAGCCTAGGATAATGCTTCCGATTACGATGGCATAACCTAATAAAAACAGCATTCCATTGCTTCCTTGATGGCTTATGCAAGCCAAATTTTCCAGTTACTAAGAGCATAAAATACAACTATTGAAATTGTAGACCTAGTTGTTCAAACACGGACTATAGTTAATTAAAGGTCACAACAGGGCATTCCTCAAATCCAATGGAAGTAAAATCAGTAAAGGGTGCCAAAGCTTGGATAGAAATCACCAAGAAGGCTCCCATACCTATCCTAAAAGCTTCGGCCAAGTTGCTTACTAAGCAAATAAAGGCAGGAGCATCTTTGGCTAAAATGGCCACAACGGTAGAGCGCGACCCTGCCTTGTGTTTGCACTTGTTCTTGGCTGCCAATAAAAAAAGCCGCCGCCATAACAATGATAGCGATGTGGAAATTCTTAGTCTGAATCACGTGATTACTATTTTGGGCATGCAAGGGGTGGTGGACTGCGTGAAAAAAGCCCCTCAAATGAATTTGCACAAAAGTGATGCTTACCAAAAAGCCTATTTACAAGCTCAGGCCAGTAGCCATTTTGGCGGCCAGTTAATGGGGCATTGGGTAAAAGTGAACCATGTGGGTTCGGCGGAAAAACTCAAATGGGCCACTATTCTAGCTGGGGCACCTAGGTGGATTTTATGGCGTGAAGCTTACTTGCAGATGCGTAAATTTGAATGGCTGGTCGAACATGAATTCCAGCCATCTGTCAAAGCTGAAAAACACATTTTTGGCTGCCAACTTGATGACATCATTTGCGTGCTGGGGCGCAAGCTAATGCTGCCTCAACTGGCCCAGTCGGTGTTGGAGCGCAATAAATTGCCGAACTTGTCGCAATGGGGAAAACTGGTTAATAAAAACTATTTGGATTTCATTGATGCCGACACCAAACTAAAACGTCTTAAGTCTAATCCCACTACCTTGATGGCCGTTATTCTTCATATGGCCCAGCAATTACCAAAGGGCTGGATGTCAGCCAAAACTTTACGTGCACAAGTGGCTTTGTCTCATCTTACTGGGCAGAAACTGGAAGTAGTGGTTCAGCAGAATCATCAATTAGCCGTGAGTGCTAGCCATAGTGAGCTGGGTGGGCAATCCCTATCGCCTGCTACGTCTTTGTTATGGCCGTTAAAAGCCATCAATCAAGCCCCTTGGTTGCGTCGCCCCATGCTATGCCTGTTACCTGAAAAAGAAGTGGCGCAATCGGCAAGTAATACCAAGCCGCTGGAAGTTCGGACCAGTATGGAATTACCGGATGTACCACCGCCTAGGGAGCCCGATAGAAAACTGTTAACGGATCTAATTAATCAGTTTAAAAGTGATCTGGGCAGTTTTAAAACTATTCACGACATTTTATTAACCTGTAATAAGGCTATTTTTGAAGGCTTGGGCATGCGCCGAGCTTGTATTTGTGTTCTCAGCCAGGGTGGGCGTGTGCTTATTCCTCACTATTGCGTGGGTATTAACGACGATAGCCCAGTGCGAACGCTAAAAATAAAACTGGATGAAAACCGTCTTTTCACCAAACTGTTAAATAAAACTGCCAGCTATAAGGTGGATGTCGATAATTACTCGCAGGTGCTCAATATGCTCAACCAAGAGGTGGCCGAGATCATGCTCAATAAAAACTTCATGGTCATGTCTTTGTTTGCTAACGAGAAACCTATTGGTGTGGTCTATGCCGATGCTAATAGCCAAGAAGAAAGCATCAGTGAGACTGAATATATGGCCTTTAAAACTATTTGTCAGAGCGCAAGTTTTGCATTGGCCAGTTATGCCCATAAGCAGAAAAAGAAAGCCAGTTAAGCCAGAAGTCTGATTATCGAGCGCCAGCTTCGATTGTACTTGGCAGGCTCATCAGTAACAAAAGAAAGCCTGATATCACCAAAGCCTCTTGCCACAAAATACCTGACACCAGCCATCACCTTCATTACAATGCCACAGCCAATTAAAGGGGGAGTTGTGGTATGGACTTATCGTTAATTATTGAACCCAGTGAACTTCAAGCCGTACTCGGTTCGGATTCTTTATTGATTTTAGATTTAGGTAAGGCCGAAACTTATCAACAAGCCCATGTGCCAGGGGCCATTCGAGTAGCACCTGCTGATATACAGCTAGGAATTAAACCCGCTCCAGGGTTATTGCCCAGTGCACAGCAATTAAGTTTATTGTTTAGCCGTTTGGGTTTAACTGATAACACCCATGTGGTGGTTTACGATGATGACGGAGGCCCTTGGGCTGGACGCATGATCTGGGTGCTCGACAGTATTGGTCACAAAAATTACAGTTTTTTAAATGGGGGCATACATAGTTGGCTGGCAGAGCAACGACCTATAGAGGCCGTCATTAATCAAGGCGTTGCCAGTGACTACCTGGTTACGGATATAGATGAGAGCGTTAGTATTAATAAAGATCAATTGTTAAATGCCATTACGCAAAGCAGCATTCAAATTTGGGATGCGCGCTCTTATGAAGAATTCACGGGTGAAAAAGCCATAAGCCAGCGTGGCGGACATTTACCTAGCGCCAAGAGTTATGAATTTAGCAAAGCGCTGGATAGCGATAATCACTTGAAGTTACGCCCGCTCAAAGACATTCGTGAAGAGTTAATTGCCCTTGGTATTAATGGCGATAAAACCATCGTAAGCCATTGCCAAACTCATAGGCGCTCGGGCTTAACGTATGTCATCGCCAAGGCTCTAGGTTGGAAAATGCAAGCGTATGCCGGTTCCTGGGCGGAATGGGGTAATGATACTGCCACTCCAATAGAAAGTGGAAAATGATTCATAAGTAAAACATTACATTTATGATTTAGAAAATCTCAAGGTATCTGGCCTTTACAGACACCCCTTATTTAGACAGTTAGGAAAAATCGCGTGAATAAAGATAGTTTGTTTATATTCTTACAATATTTAATTCCTCAGCATGCCTTATCACGCTTGGTGGGTTGGTTTGCCAGCAGTGAAATAGGTTTTATTAAAAGTACCTTCATTAATAATTTTGCCAAAAAGTACGGCATTAATATGCAGGAAGCTAAACAAGAAGATTTAAACGCTTACGCCAGCTTTAACGATTTTTTCACCCGTGAATTGAAAGACGGTGCCCGTCCTATTGCTGAAAGTGAGGGGACTTTAGTAAGTCCTGCTGATGGCGCAGTAAGCCAGTTGGGTAAAATTGAATTGGGCAGAGTATTTCAAGCCAAAGGCCGTGACTTTAGTGTGACCGAATTATTAGGCGGTGACAGTGATCGTGCTGCTACTTTTTTAAATGGTGATTTCGCCACCATATATTTGTCCCCCAAAGATTACCATCGTGTACACATGCCGTGTGCCGGTAAGCTGTTGGAAACCATTTATGTCCCGGGGGATTTATTCAGTGTTAACCCAACTACAGCGCAGGGAGTAGATGGCTTATTTGCTCGTAACGAACGCTTGGTTTGCATGTTTGAAACCGAATACGGTCCTATGGCTCTAGTGCTGGTGGGTGCCATGATTGTTGCTGGTATCGAAACTGTTTGGTCTGGACAGGTGTGTCCTTTACCCAAGCAGGCCCAAGTACAAGATTACACTCAAACAGAGATTCGTTTAGAGAAGGGTGAAGAAATGGGGCGCTTTAAGTTGGGCTCTACAGTGGTACTTTGTTTCCCTGAGAATGCAGTGTCGTTTATGGAAGAAGTGAAAGCTGAGTCGCCATTGATGATGGGTGAAGCCTTAGCGCAGAAAACAGTTTAAAAAACGCTTAGTTTGCCTATAAATAAAAAAGGTGGCTCTTGGCCACCTTTTTTATTGCAGAAGTTTTTTGGTATTGCTTTGGAAATTATCCTAGATTAATTCAGATTAGAAGTTGTTTTTCGAAATATTTTGGATGCTGCAGCCCTTACCCTAGAAATTGTTCCTGCATTTCCAGGATACAGGCCATCCTTGGCCTTATCCCCTCACTTGTACATCATCTAGGCTATCGACTATCTGTTGATAGCTGTTAAAACGTCCTTCACTTATATGGCCGTCTTCTAAGGCTTTCTTCATGGCGCAACCCGGTTCTGCCTGGTGTTTGCAATCGCGAAACTTGCAATAGCCAATGAAGTCTTGAAACTCTTTAAAGCCTTCTAGAATTTCGTGTTCTTCCATGTGCCATAGACCAAACTCCCGAATGCCTGGGCTATCTATTAAATCGCCGCCACTAGGGAAGTGGAAAAGAGTCGCTGTGGTGGTGGTATGACGGCCGGTTTTACTTTGCTCGCGTAATCCCCCCACACGAATGTCTTCATCTGGCAGTAGAGTAGAGATGATTTTAGATTTACCCACACCACTTTGACCCACAAAAACGCTAATACGGTCTTTTAGGAAGGTTTTTAATTCATCTAAACCGTTTTCATTGATGGCGCTGGCTTGAATAAAGCGGTAACCAATTTTTTCGTAGTCGGCAATTAGGGTGGTGAAGTGTTCTTGGTTTTCATCATTAAGCAAATCTACTTTGTTTAAGCACAATATAGGCTCTATCTGGCTAATCTCGGCAGCCACCAAGTAGCGGTCAATGAGGTTGCGATGGGCATGAGGTTCGGGAGCCACCACAATGATCATGTAATCAATATTGGCGGCGACTGACTTTAACTCACCATACATATTGGGACGCTGCAGTTCACACTGGCGATCATGTTTGGCTACCACCACCCCTTGTTCGTTATTGCCAAGGCGCCAGGCTACTTTATCACCTGTCACTAAGCCGCCAAGGTTGGCCCGCATATAACAACGTTTTTGCAGGCCATCAATGCCTTCAACTAAAACCTGGGTGCCAAAATGAGAAATCACTTGCCCGTTCTGTTCAGGGCCTAAATCGCCCCCTTCCAGTTCATGGTGGATTTCATCTTCTTTTTTATTGGCGCGATCACCACGTTCTTGCTGAATTTTGCTAATTCGCCACGCTTGTCGCTTGTTGAGCTTTCGTTTTGCCATGTAACTATGTTCAAATTAGTCTTTAATGAATTATATAGAGATTTGACCCAGTTAAGCACTCAATGGGGCAAAAAGGGCGTAAACATGGAAAAAAAGCACAATCTCATCTGGATTGACCTAGAAATGACCGGTTTAGAACCCGCCACAGATGTGATTATTGAAATTGCCACCATTGTTACCGATGGCGATTTGAATATTTTGGCTGAAGGTCCAGTTTTGGCTATTCATCAGCCTGATAGCCTTATTGATAATATGGACGACTGGAATACCAAAACCCATGGTAATTCAGGTCTGGTTAAGCGCGTTAAAGAAAGTAAGGTGGATGAAGCTGAAGCGGTACGTCAAACCATTGAATTCTTAAAGCCTTATGTGAACAAGGGCGTGAGTCCTATGTGCGGTAACAGCGTGCATCAAGATCGTCGTTTCATGAATAAATACATGTTAGAGCTGGAAGATTATTTCCACTATCGCAACCTAGATGTAAGCACTCTTAAAGAGCTGGGTCGCCGGTGGGCCCCTGAGAAGCTAAAAGGGCTTAAGAAAAAAGGCACACATCAAGCGCTGGATGATATCCGTGAGAGTATCGAAGAGTTGCAGTATTACCGCAAACATTTCATGTCTATCTAGTCTCTTTAGAGGCTTTTCAGTTAAAATTAATTTTAAGGGCCAGTGAGGTGACTCACTGGCCCTTTTAGCATTTTATAACAACATATCCTTTTCTATATTCACAAACTCTTCACAGCTGCGTATCAGTGCATTGGCGGTTAAAAATTCTACGCCGTATACCTTACTGGGTACCTGATATTTATCACGAATCCTGTTTAATAATATAGCAAAGTCACCATCTCCACTTAGCAATACCACCTCATCCACTTCCGCTGCGGATTCCATAACGTCTATGGTGATGCCTACATCCCAGTCACCTTTAGCGCTACCGTCGCGACGCTGAATAAAGGGTTTGAGCTTCACGGTAAAGCCGATGTTTCTTAGTGCATCTTGAAATTTAATTTGGCTGTCAATACCGCGATCTATGGCATAAGCATAGGCGTGGGTGATTTCCCCTTGTCCACTTAACTGAGCCCATAATTTTTTATAGTTAAAGGAACGTTTATACATATCACGAGTGGTGTAATAAATATTTTGCACATCCACAAAGATTGCGATTTTTTTCATGCCCGCCCCAAAAGGTTCTAATTGTTTACGAAAGTTTTATTAACCGAGTTGTTTAATTTCTTGAGGGGTTAAGGCTCGATAGTCACCTTCTGGCAAAAGAGGGTCTAGCTTTACCGGGCCAATGCTTTCTCTGTGAAGCTTTTCTACTCGATTACCAAGGGCGGCAAACATACGCTTAACCTGGTGATAACGGCCTTCACTGATGGTCAGCAATACCTCTGTATCACTCACGCGCTCTAGCTTGGCGGGTTTGGTTTTTTCACTTTCATTGTGAAGCATGATGCCCTGCTCAACCTGTTGTTCGGCATCTTCTGTCAAAGGTGCGGCCAGCCAAGCACGGTAGGTTTTATCCTGATGGCGTTTAGGGGACGCTATTGCATGGGAGAATTTTCCGTCATCACTTATCAATAACAAGCCAGTGGTATCTATATCCAGACGACCCACTGTGTGTAACTTATGTAGATTAATCTCGTCTTGCATTAAGCTTAAAACCACGCGGTGTTCTTCATCATTATTCGCACACACGTAGCCCGCTGGCTTATGCATCATGAAATATCTGGGGCCAATTTCTCCTGCTAAAGGCAGATCATTTAGCAGTACAAGATCGTTCTTTTCATCTATTTTCAAGCTGCTGGATCTTTGCGGCTTACCATTTACTTTTACTCGCCCCTGGCGAATAGCGGTACAAGCCAGTGAGCGAGTTAAATCACTGCTTTCACATATAAATTTGTCTAAACGCATACTCATATTGTTTACTCTGCCTAATTCTTTTTTAGATTTTAAATGAGCTTAATGACTTTCACTTTTGCGGTGAAGCCTGCTGTTCTAAAGCCCATAACACGTGTTCTTTAACCAATTCAGAATCAAAATTTAAACGACTCTGTAATGCTTCTATAATTTCTTCTTTGCAATCAGCATTGCCTAAACCAACGGCAATATTTCTTAGCCAGCGAACATGCCCGGCTCGACGAATGGGCGTGCCTTCGGTTTTCTTTAAGAACGTTTGCTCATCCCAGCTAAATAACTCAATTAAAGTGGCACTGTCTAACTGGTGCCGTGGAGTGAAATCACTTTCTTGGGTGGCGCTGGAGAATTTGTTCCAGGGGCAACATAACTGGCAATCGTCACAGCCGAATATTCGATTGCCCATCTTGCTGCGCAGCTCAACTGGAATGCTACCTTTGAGCTCAATGGTTAAATATGAAATACACTTGCGGCCATCAACTATGTGGTTATCCACAATGGCGCCAGTTGGACAAAAATCTATGCAAGCGCGGCAACTGCCACAGTGCATTTCTTCAAATGGTTTGTCTATGGGCAGGGGTAGGTCGGTAAATAGCTCACCTAAAAAGAAGTAGCTGCCTGCTTTTGGGTTAATAAGCATGGCATTTTTACCGATCCAGCCTTGCCCCGATTTTTGTGCTAATCCTCGTTCCAATACAGGAGCGCTGTCTACAAACGCCCGATAATTACATTCCTGATTAAGTGCCGCCAAGGCTTCGTTAATTCTTTTACCCAGCTGAGTAATGCGTTTGCGCATGAGTTTGTGATAATCACGGCCCAGAGCATAGCGGCTAATGTAGGCCTGTTGTGGGCTATTGATAATTTTGAGCGTTTCAATTTCTGGCGGCATGTAATTCATGCGTACGGTGATGATCCGGAGGGTGTCAGGTACCAATTTTTCAGGACGATAACGCATGTCGCCATGATCGGCCATGTAGGCCATTTCTCCGTGATAGTCTTTTTGCAGCCACTCCTGAAGACGCTGACCATGGTGCGCCATGTCTACATCGGTAATGCCTACTTGTTGAAAGCCCAGCTCTAGCCCCCAAGCTTTTATATCTTGTGCCAGCTGAGCGCTATCAAGTTTAGCCTTCGGTTTGCTAGTGACTTCTTCCATGACTTTGCTGCTATTTAGAGGTGGTTTGGTTGGCATGGATAGAGCATTCGACTTCATGTGGGTATAATCTTGACAATTTTACGCACTTTCGCGCTCTTTTAATATAAAGGGAATGGCAGGGATGTCTTTAATATCGACGTATAAATCAGCGCACAGCTCTAAAAACGGCTCTAGGCCAGATGCACTTTTAAGCGGAGTGCCACTTTACACGGCTAAGCAAGTTCAGGCTCTCGATGCAAAAGCCATAGAGCAAATGGGTGCTCAGGGTTATGAGCTGATGGAGCAAGCGGGTGAAGCGGCGTTTATGGCCTTATTGAGCCAGTGGCCAAGTGTGCGCCAAATAATGGTTTTATGTGGCAAAGGTAATAATGGCGGTGACGGTTTTGTGGTAGCCCGTTTGGCCAAACAACATGAAATAGATGTACAGCTGGTGTTGAGTTGCGATGTTAGTGAGTTAAGCGGGGCAGCAAAAAAAGCGGCTGAAGATACCTTTGCAGAAGGTATTAATGTAATTAGCTTTGATCAAATTGAATGGGCACAGCCTGAAGACGGCTGCGTCGTGATAGATGCCTTACTAGGCACGGGTTTACAGAAAGATATTGAGGGTGAGTTACTTGATTTGATTAATCGGGTGAATGAATCTAACTTGCCTGTTTTAGCCGTAGATGTGCCTTCTGGTATTAATTCCACCACAGGTGCATTACAAGGGGCTGCTATTCATGCTCGTACCACCATTAGTATGGTGGCTTATAAGCAGGGCCTGTTTACTGGAGCTGGGCCCGCTTATGCTGGGCAGGTGCGATTAGCCTCTCTTTCCGTGGATAAAAAACTGGTGCAAACAGAAGCGCCTTTTAGTCACCTAGTGAATTGGCAGCACTTACAGAAAAAGCCGATGTTTGCAGCCAGAAAGCTGGATGTCCATAAAGGAAACTTTGGTCATGTGATGATCATAGGTGGAGACCTAGGCTTTGGTGGCGCGGTTAGTTTAGCGGCAGGAGCGGCCTTAAAAAGCGGGGCGGGTCTGGTATCGGTAGCCACGCGAAGTGAACATGTGGCAGCCATTTTATCTCGCTACCCAGAAGCCATGGTTCACGGTGTAAGCAGTGGTCAAGATCTGCAGCCTCTATTAGAGCGGGCAGGCGTGATTGTAATTGGCCCAGGCCTAGGGCAGCATTATTGGGGTGAGCAACTATTGCAGCAGGTGATGAAACTAACCACGCCGGTAATATTGGATGCCGATGCTTTGAACATTATTGCCAAGAAGCGTATTGGTCATAATTTAAAAGAACGAACCTCTTTAATTACCCCCCATCCGGGTGAAGCGGCCCGTTTACTCGATAGCAGTGCTGCGCAAGTACAGCAGGATCGTTTTACTGCTGCCGCGGCTCTGGCCAAACACTATGATTCCAGTGTGGTCTTAAAAGGATTGGGGACGCTGATCTGTACGCAAGATAAAATTAGCATATGCAGCGATGGTAATCCGGGCATGGCCAGTGCTGGCATGGGAGATGTGCTCAGTGGTATTGCCGCGAGTTTACTGGCGCAGGGAGTTGTACAGCAGGAGGCTCTTCAACCTAAAGCCCTTCATGAACTGGTGTGCAGCGCCGTGAGTTTGCACAGTGCTAGCGCCGACGAAGCAGCTAAAGATGGGCAAGCAGGCTTGTTGGCCTCGGATGTAATAAACAGTTTAAAGCAACTTTTGAAATAATGGCGCAGATGACAAAGCTTGAGTTAAGATTTGAAGATGAGCAATCCATGCTGGATTGGACCGGGCAGCAGGCAAAAAAAATATGCCCAGGCTTAGTGCTTCACCTTGAGGGTGATTTAGGCATGGGGAAAACCACCTTGAGTCGCGGTTTTATTCAAGGTTTAGGGCATAAGGGAAATGTGAAAAGTCCCACTTATACATTGGTAGAGCCTTATGAACTTGATAGTCTGTGTGTTTATCATTTTGATCTGTATCGTTTATCCGATCCCGAAGAATTAGAATTTATGGGTGTGCGGGATTATTTTTCTGATAATACGGTCTGCTTAATTGAGTGGCCCGAAAAAGGTATAGGGATATTGCCTGAGCCAGATATTGAAATTAATATTACTCAGTGGCAAGAAGGACGCCACTTATTAATAACTGCCTTTAGTCAACGGGGACAAGCTCAGCTGAAAAGCTGGAGCCAGTCATAATATAAATAAAAAAAGATGAAATTAACGTGCGTATTGTATTAGCCGTTTTCCTTATTAGTTTACATAGCTTGGTATTTGCTGATGTTCAGGGTGTGCGATTGTGGCATGCCCCCGATAGCTCGCGCCTGGTATTTGATCTAGACCGAGGCAGTGATCACAAGCTGTTTTTATTGAGTTCGCCAAATCGCTTGGTGATTGATATTGAGAATTCACGTCTGCTTAAGGCCATGGAAAATTTGCCCACGCAATCGGGACCGGTTAAAAAGGTGCGCTCAGGTATGCGCAATGATAGAGATTTACGTATTGTGCTGGACTTACGAGAGGCTGTAGAGCCTAAAAGTTTCCAGTTAAAGCCCAATGATAAGTATGGTCATCGCTTAGTGGTGGACTTATATCATAAGGTTAAAGCGAAAAAACAAGGGAAGATTAAACCGGTTAAAATTAACAAACCTATATATCAGGCCAAGAACTCTCTAAAAAGTAAGCGCGATATTATTGTCGTGGTGGATGCAGGACATGGTGGTGAAGACCCTGGCACCATAGGTCATGGTGGCGTACATGAGAAAAAAGTGGTGCTGGCCATTGCCAAAAAATTGCAGGCACTGTTGAAAAAGGAAAAAGGCTTTAAAGCCAAGATGGTTCGTAAAGGGGATTACTATGTGGGCTTAAGAGAGCGCACTAAGCATGCTCGTAAAGCCAATGCTGACTTATTTATATCGATTCATGCTGATGCCTTTAGTAGCCCTAAGGCCAGTGGCAGCTCTGTATTTGCTTTGTCTCAAAAAGGCGCCACTAGTGAAGCAGCCCGCTGGTTAGCCGATAAAGAAAACGCTTCCGATTTAATTGGAGGCGTAGGCGGAGTAAGCCTTGATGATAAAGAAGATCTGCTGGCAGGTGTGTTGCTGGATTTGTCCATGACCGCGAGTCTGAGTGTGAGTCTGGAGTTGGGGCAGTTGGTATTAAATAGTATGGGTGGTGTTGGTCACTTGCATAAAAGACGCGTTGAGCAGGCTGGCTTTGCGGTGCTTAAATCGCCGGATATCCCCTCGCTATTGGTTGAGACCGGGTTTCTATCCAATCCCAAAGAAGCGAAAAAACTTAAATCTTCTTCGTATCAAACCCAGATGGCCAAAGCTATATTTAAAGGGATAAAGCGTTATTTTCAGCAGTCACCACCTGTGGGTACCTTGTTGGCCAGTATTAAAAATAAAGGCCGCACCATAAAAAGATACATCATTGCACCGGGTGACACTCTTTCAGTTATTGCGCAAAAATACGCCACCAGCATGGCAAAATTAAAATCATTAAACGGCCTTAAATCCAGCACCATACGCGTGGGCCAAGTACTTAAGGTTCCGGCCTCATAAAATCATGAAAAGAATCCAAATATTAAGTCCGCGCCTAGCCAACCAAATTGCCGCTGGTGAAGTAGTTGAGCGTCCCGCCAACGTCGTTAAAGAGTTATTGGAAAATAGCGTTGATGCTGGTTCTACCCGCATTGAAATAGATGTTGAGCAAGGAGGCGTTAAGCTCATTCGAATTCGTGATAATGGCTTTGGCATTGATAAAGATGACTTGCCGTTATCCTTGAGTCGGCACGCCACCAGCAAAATAAAAAATCTGGATGATTTGGAATCAGTGAAAAGCCTAGGCTTTCGTGGTGAAGCATTGGCTTCTATTTCATCGGTTTCGCGCCTCGTATTAAGCAGCCACGAAAAAGACAGCGAGCAAGCTTGGCAAGTAACTGCTGAAGGCCGAGACATGGCCGCTGAGGTAAAGCCTTGTGCGCATCCTGTAGGAACCACTGTAGAAATGCGCGACTTGTTTTTTAATACGCCGGCGCGACGCAAGTTTCTAAGAACTGAAAAAACCGAGTTTAATCATTTGGAAGAAGTGATTAAACGCATGGCCTTGAGTCGCTTTGATGTGGGTTTTCAGCTAAGGCATAACCAAAAAGTGATTCATTCGCTGCGTCCATGTACAAGTGAATTTGATCAGGAAAAGCGCATCGCCAGTTTATTAAGCGCTCAGTTTATGCAGGAAGCGGTAAATATAGATATGGAAGCGGCTGGGCTGAAATTATGGGGTTGGGTTGGATTGCCCACTTACAATCGCAGTCAGGCTGATATGCAGTATTTCTTTGTTAATGGCCGAATTGTGCGCGACAAGCTGGTGGCGCATGCCATACGCCAGGCTTACCAGGATGTTCTATATCATGGTCGTCATAGTGTATTTGTATTGTACTTAGAATTAGATCCGGCCCTAGTGGATGTAAACGTACACCCAACCAAGCATGAAGTACGTTTTCGTGACGGGCGTTTAGTGCATGACTTTTTGTTTCGAAGCTTACACAAGGTTTTAGGGCAAGTGCGCCCTGAGGCGCAAAACGAAGAAGGTGCTTCGGAGCTTCGTGCTCAGCAACAGGTTAGTGGCATACAGGCTGGGGAATTTTCTGGACAAAATAATATGGCCTTGGCACAAAATTCCACTCCTCCATCTTGGTCGCAAAATAACACGTCATTATCAGGGGGGGTAGAGGGAGGACAGGTTCGTGAGCAAATGGCGACATATGCTCAGCTACATGAGCCTGCAATAGTGAATGGCTCGGCACAAGTTGCATCCCCTGGTATGCCAAGTGACCCTAATCAAGTGGTGCCACCCTTAGGATTTGCAGTGGCACAATTGCATGGTATTTACATTTTATCGCAGAATGAAAATGGCATGGTCATTGTGGATATGCATGCCGCACATGAGCGCATTACTTACGAGCGCTTAAAGACTGCATATGATGAGCAGGGCATTAGTTCACAACCGCTATTAGTACCTGAAACCATCCATGTCAGTCAGGAACAGGCAGATATTGCCGAACAATTTAGTGAAGACCTATCCAAGCTGGGATTTAATTTACAGCGACTAGGGCCTGAAAGTTTAGTGATTCGGCAAATGCCTATTTTATTACGTAATGTCAATAGTGAAGCTCTGGTGGTAAAACTATTGGAGGATTTCCGTTTATCGGGTTCTTCACGCCACATGGTGGAATTTCGTAATGAAGTATTATCGAGCATGGCGTGTCATGGTTCGGTGCGAGCCAATAGGCAGCTTACCATTCCAGAGATGAATGGCTTATTACGTGATATGGAGATAACTGAACGTAGTGGTCAGTGCAATCATGGGCGTCCCACTTGGACTCAGTTGTCTATGAACGAGCTCGATAAACTCTTCATGCGTGGTCGTTAGTCGCCCCTATTAAGCTATAATTAAAAGCTTAAGCTTAGTGATTGTCTGAAAGAACTTAGTTAATTTATTATTGGTCGTTAATATTGTGTTAGAAACAAAATCCAGTTTACCGCCAGCCATTTTTATTATGGGTCCAACTGCATCTGGTAAAACAGCCTTAGCCTGTGAACTATTTGATAGCATGCCTTGTGAATTAATTAGTGTTGATAGTGCTCTGGTTTATAAAGATATGAACATTGGCACTGCAAAGCCCACTGAGCAAGAGCAAGCCCAATACCCTCATCACCTTATCGATATTCGTGATCCCAGCGAGCCTTATAGTGCTATGGATTTTCGCAGTGATGCCTTAACGCTTATGAAAGACATTACCGAACGAGGAAAAGTCCCAGTGCTGGTGGGTGGCACCATGCTTTATTTTAAATTTTTACTGGAAGGGGCTGCCAATTTACCAGTGGCCAATGAAAAAATACGAACCCAAATAGAATTGGATGCTAAAGATAAGGGCTGGCCATATGTTCACGAGCAGCTTGGAAAAGTAGATCCTGAGTCAGCGGCGCGATTAAATCCTAATGACCCTCAAAGAATTCAACGGGCATTAGAAGTGTATTTAATTTCAGGTAAAACACTGACTCAGCACTGGAAAGAACAGCAACAAGAGCCTTTCCCGTATGAAGTCACGCAATTCGCTATTTGTCCACAAGACCGTAAGGTTTTACATGAACGGATAGAGCGGCGTTTTCATCAAATGCTAGAGCAAGGTTTTATTGATGAAGTGAAAAGCTTACAAGCCCGCGGCGATTTACATGAAGACCTCCCTGCTATTCGTGCGGTGGGCTATCGTCAGGTGTGGGAGCATTTGAATGGGAAACTTTCCTATGATGAAATGGTCTTTAAAGGTGTAGTCGCAACGCGACAATTGGCTAAAAGACAAATAACTTGGCTTAGAAGTTGGTCTAATTTACATTGGCTAAACAGTGAAGCAGAAAACTTAGCTCAATCGGCCTTGAAAATAGTAGAATCAGGACCCATAGTTGTGGCATAGTCCCCGCACATTTACATAGGGCTTGAGCGTTTTGCTCAAATCATTAGGAGAATAACAATGTCAAAAGGGCATTCCTTACAAGACCCTTATTTGAATGCGTTAAGAAAAGAGCGCATTCCAGTATCGATTTTTTTGGTAAACGGCATCAAGCTTCAAGGTCAAGTTGAGTCGTTTGATCAATTCGTAATTGTCTTGAAAAATACAGTAAGCCAAATGGTTTATAAGCACGCTATTTCTACAGTGGTGCCTTCTCGCAACGTACGTTTAGCGCCGCCAGAAGAAGAAAAAGAAGAATAGTCTCGTTCTATCTTTATTCTATTCGCTCTGCTATTTCTTAATAGATAGTGGGTCGAATAGAAGTAAAGGTAATGTAAGCTCCAGAAGTGTTTTTATCGTCTTAGCTATGCAGTGCTGCATTAGGCCTAGGAACCATGAAAGCCGAAAATTCCAGAATATGTATTGTTTATCATTGCCTTATTTAGCAGTTTGCTAATGATTCGAGGCGGTTAGCCTTGCTTTGCTAAATGATGTGAAATTAATTTTTATAAATATATCCATGATTATCATGGGTAGCGGAGTCGATATTGTTTTTTGATCGTCCTGATAGTGGTGAAGGTGCTGTACTGGTACACATCAATTTTCCAGAAGGCGCCGATAGGGAAGATCCGCGAGAATTTGATGAATTAGTGCGCAGCGCCGGGCGTGCTCCTTTAGCCCTAATTACAGGCACGCGCTCTAAACCTGACCCTAAAACATACATAGGCAAAGGTAAGCTTGAAGAAGTTCGTGAAGCGGTTGAGTTTTGTGAGGCCGAACTTGTATTATTTAATCACGCACTAACCCCCACCCAAGAGCGAAATCTAGAAGCGGAGCTGCAGTGTCGTATTTTAGATCGCACAGGTTTAATTCTGGATATATTTGCTCAGCGCGCTCGAACCCATGAGGGTAAGTTGCAAGTTGAACTAGCTCAAATACAACATCAGGCCACCCGTCTTGTACATGGTTGGGATCACTTAGACCGCCAGCAAGGTGGTTATGGTATGCGCGGTACTGGTGAAACACAGTCAGAAGCCGATCGCCGTTTACTACGTGACCGAGTTAAGTTGATCAAAAAACGCTTAACCAAGGTGCAAGGACAGCGCGACCAAAGTCGCCGTGCCCGTAAGCGTTCAGATACACCATCTGTTTCATTGGTGGGTTACACCAACGCCGGCAAATCTACGTTATTTAATACTCTAACCAATGCTGATGTTTATGCAGCAGATCAAATGTTTGCCACACTCGATCCAACGTTACGCCGTTTACCTATTTTAGGCTTAGGTGACGTGGTGCTGGTGGATACAGTAGGGTTTATTCGTCACCTGCCTCACAAGCTTGTAGAAGCATTTAAAGCCACCCTTCAAGAAACCCAAGAAGCCGACTTATTGTTGCATGTTATTGATGCCGCCGATGATGAGCGCCATGCCAATATGGAGCAAGTTGAGATTGTTCTGGATGAAATAGAAGCTTTAGATCGTCCTACTTTACAGGTTTTTAATAAAATCGATTTACTGCCAGGGCAATCGCCACGCATCGACCGTGATGAAGCGGGTATGCCGTGGCGAGTGTGGGTGAGTTCAAAAAACAACCAAGGTTTAGAGTTGGTCACTCAGGCCATGGGTGAATTGTTAAGCCGCACCTTGTTTGAACAGAAAATTGAAATAGAGCCTAAAGATGGACAGTTACGTGCATTATTGTATGCTCGTCAAGCTGTATTAAGTGAGTCGGTGGCCGAAAACGGCAACATCATTTTAGATGTACGTTTAGAAAAAGACGATTTACAAAAAGTATTGTCTCGAGTAGGGATTCCAGTGGAACGTTATATTCCACAGGAAAAAGAATTTTGGCAAAAATAATGTGAGTGATGGTAAGACGGTTACGTTTACCATACATTCACTAATAGAGTTTTCACGAAATCATGTATGGGCTATTCAATTAGAGTAGTCTGTGATTATTTCTTTATTATCAACTAAATTATGGAGTGCTTATGGCTTGGAATGAGCCTGGTGGCGGTAACAACAAAGATAAAGACCCTTGGGGAAATAATAATCGTGGTGGTAATCAAGGACCGCCAGATTTAGACGAGGCTCTTAAACAACTAATGGATAAGCTTAATGGCATGTTTGGTGGTAAAAAACCATCAGGTGCCGGCGGCGATAATAGCTCTGGTGGTGCCGGCGGTATTTTTGGCCTGATTGTTCTGGTGTTAATTGGCGTGCTGTTGTTTAAGTCTGTGTTTACCATAGATGAGCAGCAACGTGGCGTAGTGCTAAGTTTGGGTGAGTACAATCGTACTCTAGAGCCTGGCTTGCAATTCGTGATTCCACTTATTGAAACCGTTCAGCAAATCAATGTAACAGAGGTGCGTAACGCATCCTTGAAAGAACTTATGTTGACCCAGGATGAAAACGTAGTAGAAGTGGCTATGGAAGTTCAGTACCGAGTGATTGACCCGGTAGCTTTCTCACTTCGTGTTGAAGACCCTGAAAAATCTTTAGCGCATGCGGCTGAATCTGCATTGCGTCATGAAGTGGGTAGCACAGATATGGACCCTATTTTAACCAGTGGTCGTACTCTACTTGCTTCTAGTGTTCGTACTCGCTTGCAAACTTATATGACCAGTTATAATACTGGTATTGAAGTAGATAAAGTTAACATTGAAGAAGCGGCCGCCCCTCAACAGGTGAAAGCAGCATTTGATGATGTACAAAGTGCCAAGCTGGATAAAGAGCGTTACGTGAACGAAGCGGAAGCTTATGCCAATACTATTGTGCCTGAAGCTCGTGGTAATGCGCAGCGTATGCTGGAAGAAGCCAATGCTTATAAAGAGCAGGTAATTGCTCAGTCTGAAGGTGAAGCTGATCGTTTCGTGAAGCTACATAAAGAGTATCGCAAGGCTCCTAGAGTAACTCGTGATCGCTTATATCTTGATAGCATTTCTAAAGTGTATAGCAACGCCAGTAAGGTTTTAGTTGATGTGGATGGCGGTAATAACATGATGTATATCCCGCTGGATAAAATCATGGAGCAAAGCCGCAGCAAAGCCGTTGGTAGTAGCTCAGCAAATACAGACATTTCCAGAATTGCCGATCGTGTGACAGAAGAGATTATTCAGCGCCAGTCGGATCGTCGTACTAGGGAGGGTAGATAATGAATCCTAAAGTTATGGTATTAGGAATTGTCGCTCTTTTAGTGATTTTGCTTGGGTCGTCTAGCTTATTTGTGGTTACCGAAACTGAGCGAGCGATTAAACTGCAGTTTGGTGAAATCGTTGATGGTGATATCAAGCCTGGCCTGCACTTCAAAATGCCTTTAGTGCAAAAAGTGAAAAAGTTTGATGCGCGCTTATTAACACTTGATGCTCGCCCAGAGCGCTTCCTTACAGTGGGTAAGAAGTTCTTGGTTGTAGATAGCTTCGTGAAATGGCGCATTATTAATGTGCGTGCATTCTATAAGGCTACTTCTGGCGACCGCTATCGTGGTGCTACCTTGCTAGCTAGTTTGGTAAATGATGGTATTCGTGCCGAATTTGCTAACCGCACTGTGCAAGAAGTGGTATCTGGAGAGCGCGATGAGTTAATGGCTCATTTAACCAAGCAGCTTAATGAGCAAGCTCAATCTCAATACGGTATCGAAATTGTTGATACTCGTGTTAAAGGTATTGATCTTCCTGAAGAGTTAATGCAAAACGTATATCGTCGTATGTCGGCGGAACGTGAGCGTGAAGCACGTGAACTTCGTTCTCAAGGTAAGGAATTGGCCGAAGGTATTCGTGCTGACGCTGACCGCCAAAAAACTATTTTGGTGGCTCAGGCCTATCGTGAAGCTGAAGTAACGCGAGGCGATGGCGATGCAACGTCCGCTAGAGTGTATGCGAAAGCTTATAATCGTGATCCAGAGTTTTATGCCTTTACACGTAGCTTAAAAGCTTACGAAGAAACCTTTAATGGTGCTGAAGATGTATTGCTGCTTAAGCCTGATAGTGACTTCTTCAAGTATATGAAGAGCGCCAAGGGTAAATAATTAAGTTGTTGTACCTCTAAAGAAGCCACGCCTAGCGTGGTTTTTTTATGCTTAAAGAATGGTGATTAGGTGCTTAGGTTATGGGTTGTGTGGTTCGTGGCGGTTAGTTGGTGTGACGACTCAAATTCCTTGTGACGAAGCTGTATAAAATACACTCTGCTGGAATTGCCTTTCGCTTGGCGTGAAGGCGTAAAAAGGTGTAGAATTCGCGCGGCCGGGCTTCTTCCCGGTTTTTTTATTGTAGTGAAGCTAATTATGGACAGTTCTTTCTGGCAGCAATTGTGGATCGCATTAAGTCTGGTGTTGGTGATTGAAGGTGTTTTACCCTTCTTATATCCTCGCAGATGGCGTCGTTTAGTGGCACAAATGGCCACTATTGATGATAAAACTATGCGCATAATTGGCCTGATGAGTATGTTGTCTGGTGTTGGTCTTCTATTTTTAGTGTCATGAAACAGAGGGTGAGTTCAGTATGAGCCAAGCCGATCGCTGGTTACTGCCTGACGGTATTGAAGAACTCTTGCCTCCTGAGGCAAAACAGATTGAAAGTATGCGCCGTACCCTATTGGATACGTTTGCGTGCTGGGGTTACGAATTAGTTATTCCGCCTCAATTAGAACATCTTGAGTCGTTGCTAACCGGTGTTGGCAGCGACCTAAATCTACACACGTTTAAAGTAACCGATCAGCTTACGGGTCGTTTAATGGGCGTTAGCGCGGACATTACCCCTCAGGTAGCTCGCATCGATGCACATAGCTGGCCCAAAGAAGGTGCAAATCGTTTAAGTTATTGCGGGCCAGTACTGCACACTAAGGCTAAGTCTTTATTGAGCAGTCGCGCACCAATGCAAATTGGTGCTGAATTATTTGGTGAGTCTGCTTCTTGTGCTGATATTGAAATATTGTCTTTATTAGTGGAGTCGCTGCAGGCTGCAGGCGTTAAAAAAATACATTTGGATCTAGGTCATGTAGGAATTTACAAGGCCTTAGTGGATGCCACGCAATTGTCTGAGCAAGCTGCTCAGCAGATATTTAATACCTTAAACACTAAATCGGTTACTGAATATTGCGTTTTAGTTAAAGAGCATATTCAAGATGCTAAGCTTCAGGCTGCATTCTTGTGTTTGCTAGATATGAATGGCGGCACTGAAGTATTGGGTCAGGCGCAAGATCTAGCAAAGGTGGCGGACATAGACGCCTCGTTAGAGAATTTAAAAGACATCTGTTGTGCCATTAAAGCTCGCTACCCAGAGGTTAATATTTTTCTTGATCTTGCCGAGTTACGTGGTTTTGACTATCACACAGGCGTAGTATTTGCGGCTTATGTGGCAGGACATGGCCAAGCAGTGGCTCAAGGTGGGCGTTACGATGATACCGGTGCGGTATTTGGACGTTCGCGGGCGGCAACTGGTTTCAGTGCTGATTTAAAGCAATGGATCCAAGTAATTGATAACAACGCATCTGCTGTGGAGGCTATTTTTGCCCCGCATGATGCCGACTGGTCTGTCGTGAGTGAGCTACGCTCACAAGGCAAGCGAGTCATTAGTGGGCTATCTGTAAATGATAATCCGGCAGCCTCTGGTTGCACTTCAGCATTGGTTTGTGAAAACAATCAGTGGATCGTGAAAGCTCTATAAGAGCAAACATTTCGAGCTAAGCTAAGTCATGGGCAAGAACGTAGTAGTATTAGGCACCCAATGGGGTGATGAAGGCAAGGGTAAAATCGTTGACCTTCTAACTGAAAAAGCCACCGCAGTGGTGCGTTTTCAGGGCGGTCATAACGCAGGTCATACCCTGGTTATTGACGGTGTTAAAACAGCATTGCATTTAATACCATCTGGTATTTTGCGTGATGGTGTTAAATGCATTATTGGTAACGGCGTGGTTGTTGCGCCTGATGCCTTATTAAAAGAAGCGCGTGCGTTAGAAGAGCGTGGCATTCCAGTAATGCAGCGCCTTCAAGTCTCTCACGCTTGTCCGTTAATTTTGCCTTATCACGTAGCGTTAGATCAGGCTCGTGAAATTAAGCGCGGTAATGCCAAGATTGGTACAACTGGTCGTGGCATTGGACCTGCTTATGAAGACAAGGTAGCTCGTCGTGGTTTGCGAATTGGTGACATGTATCAGCCAGAATTCGCCGATAAGCTAAAAGATGTAATGGAATTCCATAACTTCTCCCTTAAAAATTATTACAAGGTAGACGAAGTAAGCTACGAAGAAACTTTAGCGTCTTGTATCGATTGGGCTGCTCAAATTAAAGATATCGTGGTTGACGCGGTAGATCTTGTGCACGAAATCCGTGAAGCGGGTGGCGATATTATGTTTGAAGGTGCTCAAGGTACGCTTCTAGATATTGATCACGGTACTTATCCATTTGTAACGTCTTCTAACACCACTGCCGGCGGTGTAGCATGTGGTTCAGGTGTAGGTCCTTTGTTTTTGGATCAAATCCTAGGTATTACTAAAGCTTACACCACTCGTGTGGGTGCAGGTCCTTTCCCTACAGAATTATTTGATGACGTAGGTGAACATTTATCTACAGTAGGCCATGAAAAAGGCACAACCACTGGGCGCTCTCGTCGTTGCGGTTGGTTTGATGCTGCTTTGGTTAAGCATGCTATTCGTGTTAACTCTGTTAATACTATCTGCCTAACCAAGTTAGATGTTTTAGATGGTCTAGATATTGTTAAGGTTTGTGTTGGCTATCAGGATAGCGAAGGCAATCGTATGAATGTCCCAGCTAGCGCTGATCAGTTTGAAAAAATAACACCTGTATACGAAGAGTTACCAGGTTGGTCTGAAAACACTGTTGGTGCGCAAACTCTGGAAGAGCTTCCTGAGAATGCACGTGCTTACATTCGCTTTGTTGAAAATGCCATTGGTGCGCCAATTGATATTATTTCAACAGGTCCTGATCGTGTTCAGACAATTGTATTGCGTCATAGCTTTGAATTTTAATTTTTAACAGCTGTGAAAAAAAGTCGACGCAAGTCGGCTTTTTTTTTGCCTGTGAACATTGAAATAGATCAGCTCAGAATTAAGTGTGCAGATATTGGGGTGGCCCTTGCCATTGTTTCTTTTGCTAGAAAGTGGCAGTTTCTGTTTTATAAATATAATGAATAATAAATAGGTAACACAATGACTAAGAAAACAGGAGAGCAAATACGTCGCCAAGTAATGGGTGATGAATTTGTAGATCGCGCCCTTAACAATGCCGATGAAATGACTCAGCCTCTACAGGAATACATTAATGATCATGCCTGGGGAGCCAGTTGGGTTCGTGAAGATCTTGATTTAAAAACTCGCAGTCTTGTGACATTGGGGATGTTGGCTGCGTTAAAAGCTCCTACTGAGATAAAAGGTCATACCCGCGGTGCTTTGCGCAATGGCGCAACCAAGCAAGAAATAGCGGCGGTTTTTTTACATTCAGCTGTGTATTGTGGGGCACCTGCTGCGCAAGAAGCTTTTCGCGCGGCGAAAGAAATATTGGATCAGTGGCCTGATTGATTGTGGTGGCACGTGAAAAAATATTGGAACGTTGACCTTCCTAGGTCGCGTTTCTCAGGGAGTTTATCTGCTAGCAAGGGTGGTAACAAATGAATCAAGCGCTAATGGAAATATTGGCCGATGGAAAATTCCACTCTGGTGAAGAGCTGGGTGCGCAAATTGGCATTAGCCGCGCAGCTGTATGGAAACAGTTGCAAAAACTGGAGGGGATGAATATTCCCTTGCACAGTGTTAAAGGCAAAGGTTACAGGTTGCCAGAATCCGTTGAGCTGCTGAATCTAAATGCCCTGGCTGAGAATGGATTTCCATCACAGCAATTTTCTTCTAGCCAGATAGAGTTGAGTCTTGATTCAACTAATGATGCCATGATGCGTGTCGCAGAGGATAACTATGATCAGCGCCATATTTGTTTTGCTGAAATGCAGACAGCTGGGCGTGGTCGCAGAGGTCGAGAGTGGGTCAGTCCGTTTGCGCGGAATCTTTACTTCTCGGTGTTATGGCCTTTCTCCCAAGGAATTGCTGCCATTCAGGGGTTGAGTTTGGCGGTGGGGCTGGCCGTGCACCGAAGCCTCGAAGAACAAGGGGTTAAGGGAGTAGGCCTTAAGTGGCCTAACGACATCTTGGTGAGTGAAGGGGTGGCTGGTGGCGCTAAATTGGGCGGCATTCTTATCGAGCTTACAGGGGATATGAGTGATGCCTGCCAAGTTGTTATAGGGGTTGGTTTAAATCTGGACTTAACCAATCAGGATCTTACCCAAATAGATCAAAATGCCACTGGTATAAAGCAACTAGGTACCCCGGTTGAGCGTAATGCCATGGCAGCAAATTTAGTCTCACACTTGTGCCAGGTATTGGAGCAATTTAGCGAGCAGGGTTTTGAGCCGCTCCAGAAGGAATGGAATCGCCATGACGCATTTAAAGGTCGTGCTGTTAAGTTGATTTTGCCCTCTAGTGAAATTAAGGGTGTGTGTGCAGGTGTGAATGATAAGGGTGAGTTGCAGCTTGAAACGGAAACAGGCTTGCAATCGTTTAATGCCGGGGAAGTAAGTTTGCGAGTTATAGTGCCGGGAGAGTCTTAATTATGCGTTTGGAGCTTGATGTTGGTAATACGCGGGTAAAATGGCGAGCATGTGATCATCGCGGAATATTTGATTCTGGTCTTGATTTAAAATTATCCGTTAAGGAAAAGCCAAGCTGGATGGGTTTGGTGGAGGATGTTTGGGTGAGTTCTGTTCATGATGAGCAGGAGGGTTGGATTCTGGAACTCTTTCCTCAAGCAAAATTTGCAAAAACTCAAGTAAGTCAGTGTGGCTTGAGCAATAGCTATGAAGACGTACATAAAATGGGTGTCGACAGATGGCTGGCAATGCTGGCTGCGTGGAATAAGAGTCCTGATCAGTCTCATATTGTGATTGATGCGGGTACAGCGATTACTCTGGATCTAATTGATGAGTTTGGGCGCCATGTAGGCGGTTACATATGTCCAGGCTTCAGCCTTATGAAGAGCAGTTTGCTTGGCGGGACTCGGCGAGTTGTGGTGGAAGATGATTGGCAGGTGGGTCGAGCGCCTGGTAATTCAACTCAGGGCTGTGTGGATTATGGTGTTCAGGATATGGTGGCTTGCTGGTTGGAGCATCATAGGGTTTTGCAGCCTAATGCTCAGGTGTGGGTGACTGGCGGGGATGGGCAGCGTTTAGTGTCATTGCTTGCGGAGCCTGTGCAATACGAGGCCGATCTAGTGTTAGATGGATTGAGTGTTTATTTTTCTTAAAATTTAGGGAGGGCTTTTGAGTCTATGCGTTGGATATTTATATCATTGGTAGTGATTAACCTGGCCTACCTTGGTTACCAGTTTTCTCAGCCAAAGCAAATTACAGAAGATAAAACAGTGACTGTGCCTATGATAAATGGGGCGCCGCCAATAAAGCTGCTATCTGAATTAACCGAGACAGTCGCACGCCAAAAAAATACAGCAGAAAAAAAAGCACCGCTTTGCTGGGCAGTAGGGCCTTATTTGCTTGAGTTAGATGCCAGGCATATGCGTGCGCGCATGTTGGCTTTGGATATTTCTGCTCACATAGAAAACAATGCTGTGGTTGTTAAGAAAGAGTTTTGGGTTTATTTGAAGCCTCTTGCCAATAAGAAAATGGCGTTACGTAAATTAAAAGAGCTGCAGAAAAGAGGCGTGGATAGTTACGTTATTACCGAGGGTGAGCTGGCCAATGGTATTTCTCTTGGTTTGTTTGCCAAGCAAGGGTCTGTGGATCGGCTGTTGAAAAAATTAGCTAAGAAAAAAATAGTACCCAAGGTGAAGCCATTAGAGCGAAAGCGCAACCAGCATTGGGTTGTGGCGCCCATGAATAGAGATACGCCAGTAGATGAGAAAACTCGTCAGCGGCTGCTTGAAGGTAAAGATAAGCAGTGGAAGCAAATTCGTTGTTAAAAGGTGTTTGCAACTTATAAAAAATTGGGTATAGTGCGCGCCCTCTACAGCGAAGTTGTTACGCAGTAGAGGCGTGGATACACATGCAAAAGCTTGCAAGTAATTAATTTTAAAGGCAATTACTTGACAACAAGAGTTTGTAAGGGCAATATCTGCGACGCAATTTGGTGGGGTTCCCGAGTGGCCAAAGGGATCAGACTGTAAATCTGACGCGAAAGCTTCGCTGGTTCGAATCCAGCCCCCACCACCATGATTTCAGGCAAGTCTTAAAGCAGTTAGAGTTAGCCTTTGAGATTTTGCGGGTATGGTACAATGGTAGAACCTCAGCCTTCCAAGCTGATGATGCGAGTTCGATTCTCGCTACCCGCTCCATTTTCGCTGATATAGCTCAGGCGGTAGAGCGCATCCTTGGTAAGGATGAGGTCCCAAGTTCGACTCTTGGTATCAGCACCATTGATTGCGCAGTTGAAATAAAGTTTTGACTGGCAATGGGTTTAACATTAAATGTTAAGCTTGATGTTTTTAAAGATAGTTAAATTAATTAAAGGTAGTTCAATGCGTAATGGCAGTGGATTGCCTTTTTTTGTATCTAGACCCTACTAAAAAGCAGAGGCGTTATCATGGCTAAGGAAACATTCGACCGTACTAAACCCCACGTAAACGTTGGCACAATCGGCCACGTTGACCACGGTAAAACTACCCTAACAGCAGCGCTAACTCGTGTAGCAGCTGAATTGTCTGGCGGCGAAATGGTTGATTTCGCAAACATCGATAACGCTCCTGAAGAACGTGAGCGCGGTATTACTATCGCAACTTCACACGTTGAATACGAAACAGAAGCTCGTCACTATGCGCACGTAGATTGCCCAGGGCACGCCGATTATGTTAAAAACATGATCACTGGTGCTGCTCAAATGGATGGTGCGATTCTAGTTTGTGGCGCTACCGATGGCCCTATGCCTCAGACTCGTGAGCACATCTTGCTTTCTCGTCAGGTTGGTGTTCCGTTCATCGTTGTTTTCCTAAACAAGGCTGACCTTCTAGCTGAAGACTGTGGTGGCCACGGTACTGAAGAATACGAAGAAATGGTTGAACTAGTAGACATGGAACTTCGTGATCTTCTTTCAGAATACGATTTCCCTGGTGATGATACTCCAATCATTCCTGGTTCTGCTCTTATGGCCCTTGAAGGCAAAGACGACAACGAAATGGGTACTACTGCTGTTAAGAAGCTTCTTGATGCACTAGACACATACATCCCTGAGCCAGAGCGCGCAATCGACGGTGATTTCATCATGCCTATCGAAGACGTTTTCTCTATTCAGGGTCGTGGTACGGTTGTTACTGGTCGTGTTGAGCGTGGCATCGTTAAAACTGGCGAGCCAGTTGAAATCGTTGGCATCAAAGATACCACTACTTCTACCGTTACCGGTGTTGAAATGTTCCGTAAGTTGCTAGACGAAGGTCGTGCTGGCGAGAACTGTGGTGTTCTTCTACGTGGTACTAAGCGTGAAGAAGTTCAGCGTGGTCAGGTTCTTTGTAAGCCTGGCTCTGTTACGCCTCACACTAAGTTCATGGGTGAGATCTACGTTCTTAAGAAAGAAGAAGGCGGTCGTCACACTCCTTTCTTTAAAGGATACCGTCCACAGTTCTTCTTCCGTACTACTGACGTAACAGGTGCTTGTGAGCTACCTGAAGGCGTTGAGATGGTAATGCCTGGCGATAACGTTCAGATGGAAGTTACCTTGATTCACCCAATCGCGATGGACGACGGCTTACGCTTCGCTATTCGTGAAGGTGGTCGTACTGTAGGTGCTGGTGTTGTAGCTAAAGTTGTTGAATAATTTCAACTCTTAACAAACACTAAGAAAAAGGTCTCTTCGGAGGCCTTTTTTATGTCTGTGGAGAAGTATGGTTGGGTGTAGATGGTTGTTTTATGGGTGGTTTCAGTGGATTGTAAATTTATCGTGCTAAGCAGTTGATTTTTATGCGGACTTACGTAGAATGCACCGCCCGTACACCGGGATAGGCCAGTAGTTCAATTGGTAGAGCGTCGGTCTCCAAAACCGAATGTTGGGGG
>JBALXQ010000043.1:0-52186 GCA_036960565.1 Bermanella sp. | reverse complement strand
AAGAAATACCGAATAAAACTGGCTGCCCCTTGAGGAGGAGGCGCATTCTACGCATTTCAATTGAAAGGGCAACGACTAATTTGAATTAATTTTAGGATCTATTTTTGTCTGTTTTTTAGACAGATACAGGGATATTAATTGGCTATCTCAGTATTGATTAAGGATTGCTCAATTAGCCAATTGGATACTCTGGGAAATACCTCGGCCTTGGCTGCTCGGCCTCGAATGAGTTGGCCATGGCTATAGTCTTTACTGAAGCCGTTGGCCGTACCGCATAATAGCCAACTATTACCTTCACCCCCGAGTGCATCAAAAAACTTACGGCAGCCTGTCGGCGGCGCAATGTCATCATTGGCGCCAGCGATGATTAAAGTCGGGGTCTTAATAAGTTTAAGAGCAGACATATAATCAAAGCCATCAGCTCCCTTCCATTTTTGCGACAAGTTCCATCTAGACCACTGAGCCAGTAATAAGGTGGGCTCTCCTTCGGTACCTACTGACACAATCGCCTTAGGAGTATTGCCGAGTACCCGGGTTACCCCCCATAACACTAACGCTCTACACTTTGACGAAAAATCTAAGGCGCCGTCAGTAGCTTGCGCACCTATGGCGACAATACCCGCCAGCTTATCCTGGCATTGCGGAGTGCGAGCTAAATACATAAGCGGTAAGTGACCACCGCCACTGTGGGAAACCCAATTAAGCTGGGCGTGACCAGTTTCTTTTAAAACATAATCAATCGCAGCGGGCGTATCGTTAAAAGCGGGAGACTCGAAATTGTTACGAGAACTGGCCGCCCGACTGCAACCATGACCACCCCACTCTAGTATCCAGCAATCAAAGCCTTGCTCTTTAAGGTGTTCCGCCAAATCTTGAACGGAGCTTCCATTTGAAATCGTGCCATGGGCCACAATAATAGGCAGGCCCACTGTGTTTTTAGGCTGTAACCGACAAAGAGAGATTTGCCCGCCAAACTCCATATCAACCAGGTGCTGACCTTGTTGCATATTTTCTCCTAGGAACTGTCTTGTGGCTTACGTACGCCCATCAATATTAGCCATCATATTATTTACACATTAGCCTGCGACAATTTGCCACATGCCCAAGGCGGATGAAGTTATATAAACTCCCCGCCCATTAATCAACACACAAAAACCCTTTAGGGCCAAAAAATTCTTGGCCTGTGCTTACAAAGTTATTTATATGAAGTCGGAGCATCCATGTCTCAGTTAAACCACAGCTTAAAAATTGCCTGTGCGCTATTAGCCACCAGCCCAGCTTTTGCCCATGACTGGAACAGTGACCGCCCAGATTCTCACGCGCCTATCTCGGTTATGGGCGATCACACTCATAACGAGGGTGAATTCATGGTCTCTTACCGCAACATGCAAATGGACATGAACGGTTTACAAGATGGAACTCAATCTGTTTCATCTCAAGAGGTAATAGATAGTGGGTACATGATGGCCCCCACTAAAATGAGCATGAACATGCACATGTTCGGTTTGATGTATGCCCCCACTAATCAAACCACCATGATGGTGATGTTGCCCTACATTGAAAAAGACATGGATATGCTGATGTCCTCGGGCATGACTACCTCCATGAACAGCGAAGGCCTAGGGGACATTAAAGTAGGCGCGCTACATAATATTTTCAGCGAAGCCGGCCAAAAGATTCATCTAAACTTAATGATGAGCTTACCCACAGGCTCTATTGATGAAGAAGATGACGTAGGCGCCGTTATGCCCTACGCCATGCAATTAGGATCGGGGACATTCGATTTATTGCCTGGCATTACCTATACCGCACAAGCCGAAAACTTCTCATATGGCGCACAAGCACAAGCCACTATTCGTTTAGGCGAGAACGATCGCGATTACACATTAGGTGATCGCTATAAACTTCAAAGCTGGGTGCAAATGCCGGTTCATCAACGTGTGTCTTTATCATTGCGTTTAGCTTATGAAGATTGGGACACCATTAGCGGCGAAGATGATGAGTTAAACGCCATGATGACCCCAACAGCCGATACCGATTTACAAGGTGGAAATTTATTAAGCGCAGGCCTAGGCGTGAATGTGGCATTACCACAAGGTCACCGTGTAGCGATTGAATACAGTAAAGAGCTTGAGCAAGATTTAGACGGGCCACAAATGGCGCAAGACGATACGCTAACCCTTGCTTGGCAGTTAGCTTTTTAGTCGAGCGGTAAACGTAAAAAGCCCAATGGATTTCTCCATTGGGCTTTTTACGTTTACTTAACTCAATAATTTAACAATTAAAAAGAAAAGTGCTCTGCATCTAGATCCATAAGGTTAGCAGCACCCGTATTCATAGTGGCAACATAACCGCGTGTCTTAGGTAGCATACGCTGGAAGAAGAAACGCGCAGTGATGATTTTCGCTTTATAGAAATCTTCCTCTGTGGTGCCTTCTTTTAATTTCTTATCGGCAACGGCAACGGCTTGTGCCCAGTAGAAGCCCAATACTAGGTAACCCGAGTACATTAGGAAATCTACAGAGGCAGCGCCTAGCTCATCAGGGTTTTGCATAGCAGAACCGCCGACCTTCATTACCAACTCGCCCCACTCTTTATTATACTTTTGCAATTCAGTTACAAATTCATTCAAAACAGGGTTGTCGATATTGGCTTCACAGAACTTATGGATTTTCTTAGTGTACTTACGTAAGCGCTCACCCTTAGTGCCAAGGATTTTACGACCTAATAAATCCAAAGCCTGAATACCGGTTGTGCCTTCGTAAATACAAGCAATACGAGAGTCACGTACGTTTTGTTCTACTTCCCACTCTTTCACATAACCGTGGCCACCAAAACACTGAAGTGCAAGGTTAGCGGATTCAAAGCCCATTTCTGTTAAGAATGCTTTTGCAATAGGCGTTAATAAACCCAAGGTATCATCAGTTTCTTTAATGACTTCTTCGTCATCAGAGCGCTGCATAACATCAATCATTTTAGCGATATCGTAGATAAACATACGGCCGCCTTCAGCAATGGATTTTTGCTGAAGCAACATGCGACGAACATCTGGGTGAACAATAATTGGGTCTGCGGCTAACTCAGGATTTTTAGGACCTGTTAAAGAACGCATCTGCAAACGATCTTTTGCGTAAGCTAAAGACTTTTGGAAGCCTAGTTCTGCGTGAATCATACCCTGCATGCCCACACCTAAACGTGCGTTATTCATGAAGGTAAACATGCAGTTAAGACCCTTGTTAGCAGGGCCTAACAAGTAACCTTTAGCCCCGTCAAAGTTCATCACGCAAGTTGGGCTCGCGTTTAAGCCCATCTTATGTTCGATAGAACCACAACTTACAGGGTTACGCTCACCGACTTCGCCGTTAGCATCTGGCACAAACTTGGGCACAATGAACAAAGAAATACCTTTAACGCCTGCTGGGGCATCCGGTAGACGTGCTAGAACAATATGAATGATGTTCTCAGACATATCGTGCTCACCTTCAGTGATGAAGATTTTTTGACCGCTAACACTGTAAGAGCCGTCAGCATTTGGCTCAGCCTTAGTACGCAACATACCCAAGTCAGTGCCACAGTGCGATTCGGTTAAACACATGGTACCTGTCCACGCGCCTTCAACGATTTTTGGCATGTAGGTATTTTTTTGCTCTTGCGTTCCCCAAACATGTAATGTTTCTAAGGTACCGCTATTGGCTCCGTTTACCATGCTCCACGCAATATTCGAACTGGCCACCATCTCGCCAAACATAGTACCCACAGATTGTGGCAAACCTTGACCACCGTAAGCTGGATCTTGAATAAGACCAGTCCAACCCGCTTCACGGAATTGGGCATAAGCCTCTTTAAATCCGTCAGGCGTTTTAACGCCTGTTTCACTCCAAGTACAACCTTGTTGATCACCCACTTTATTTAAAGGCGCCAAAATATTGGTAGAAAACTTTGCGCCTTCCTCACGAATAGCGTCAATAATTTCTGGGCTGGCATCTTCACAACCGGGTAAAGAGGCGTAATGAGACTGCAAATCGAGCAGTTCATCCATTACAAATTTCATGTCACGTTGCGGTGCCTGGTACACAGTCATAACTTTTCCTTTGATGGGCGGCCAAACATTATGGCCTAGCGTTTTCAATTATAAGAATAAGCGTAACAGGATCGTCATTTTGGGCCACTTGAACAATGACTAAAAATCTCAAAAATACAGGCGAAAAGCACAATGAAATGTTAATTTCGCCCAGCATCACCCTATAAGTAAAAATGCATTAGCTAAAACTAATTAACACCTTTGAAGCGATCACTAAAACCCTGGGGAACCGCCACCACTTTTTTCTCGTCATAATCAAAAAATAGCATACTGGTTTTAATTCGCGCGGTTTCTATCTTTTTATTTTTATTGAAAATTCGGTAGACAAAGTCGAGACTTTTCTCACTCATATTTTCTACGGCCAAATCAATGACAAGTTCGTCTGCGTAGTCGGTTTCTGAAATATACTGCACTTCAGAGTGCACCATAATTAATCCTGCATCTTCAAATAATACCGCATTCTTATAACCTAAACTTTTTATAAACCGCAATTGCGCTTCACTGGTAATAGGTAAAACACGATCGGCACCCATATGGTTGGCACCATTGATATCTGAGAATAGTACTGTGTATTGAGTGGTAAAATGAAATTTTTCAGGGAGTTCAATCGTACGACGAGCCATAAATTATCCAGCTTAAAGAAACTTTCGTTGTTTTACCTTAAATTAAAGATAATTTCAGTAAAGATTTTGTAACCCTAATTAGGGTCAAGAAAGTATGAGGACAAAAAATGAAACAAATAGGACAATTAAAACAGGCGGGAGTTAATCTAAAAAATAAATGCACCACTAGGCGATGCATTTATTATTAACACTTACACTAGGGTCATTAAAGATTCTTTAGAATAATCTTGTAATTCATCCAGTTTATTATTTTTAACTTTCAGTACCCATTCAGGATCTTGCAACAAGGCACGACCTACCGCTACTAATTCAAACTCTTCACTTGCTACACGATCAGCCAACTGCTTAATAGAGGAAGACTCTACACCTGCCGTTCCAGACATTTCCATGCTGGCGCCATCGTCGCTAATGAAGCTTGAGTTAAGGCCTACACTTCCCACGGTAATAACAGGTTTTCCAGTTAATTGCTTGGTCCAACCGGCCAAGTTCATGTCAGAACCTTCAAATTCTTTTTCCCAGAAGCGGCGTGTACTGCAATGAAAGATATCCACACCTGCATCAACTAACGGCATAAGAATCGCTTTTAGCTCTTCAGGAGTTTGTGCAAGGCGTGCGTCATAGTCTTGCTGCTTCCATTGAGAGAAGCGGAAAATAATTGGGAAGTCTTCACCTACACGCTTACGAATGGCTGCCACAATTTCCACAGCAAATTTAGTACGGGCTAAAGCATCACCACCATATGAATCGGTTCTTTGGTTGGTACCTTCCCAGAAGAATTGGTCCACTAGGTAGCCGTGGGCACCGTGAATCTCTATGGCATCAAAACCAATTTCTTTGGCATCAAAAGCCGCTTGTGCAAACGCTTCAACCACTTCATCAATATCTTGCTGACTCATGGTTACGCCATTTTCTTTTCCTGGTTTAAATAAACCTGAAGGGCTGTGACCTGGAACCGACTTATCTGGCTCAACGCCTTCTTTACGAACTGAACCCACATGCCATAACTGAGGAGCAATCTTGCCACCCTTAGCGTGTACTGCATCGACTACTTTTTTCCAACCAGCCAATGCCGCGTCGCCATGCATAAAAGGCACACGCGGATAACCATTGGCCGCTTTATGGCCCACAGGAGTACCTTCGGTAATAATTAAACCCACTTCATTTTCTGCACGGCGTTCGTAATAGGCCACCACCATGTCGTTTGGCACATTGCCTGGAGAAAACGTACGGGTCATGGGTGCCATGACGATACGGTTTTGCAAAGATAGTGGGCCCAGTTTAATGGGTTGGAATAATGGATTTAAATCAGACATATTTTTCTCCGTTAGTGCCGCCTACCTATAGGTAAGTTTGACAGGCAAATTTTTTTATTGGGTACCGCTTAAACTCTACTTAAATTAATAAAACGAGACTCTCATGCAATAAGAGTTACGCTTTAATTAAATACTCAAACTGTTTCATGGTTTGATGAAACAAATCTTTGCCGTGAAGTCGCGCGTAATACAACGCCCCTTTACAGCTAAAGATAAATAACGCAGCCACAGCACGAGGATCTTCCTGGGCATGAAAATCACTATTTTTTATGCCATCGCTCATAACTTTTTCCACCCAGTCCAGCTCATAATCATCCAAAGCAATTAAGGCGGTTTTCATAGGTTCGGATAACTTGGTTAGGTCATTATAAAATGCGCTAATAGGACACATTTTTTGATCACCCAATGAATGCTTCATTGCCGCTCGCAGGTAACGCTCCAGTTTGTCCCAATGAGATGTGCCATGTGCATCAAAATGCTCAAAGCCCTGAGCTAACCAGTTATGGGCCCATTCACATAGAGCTAAACCAAGATCCTGCTTTTTAGGATAATGATGATGAACACTGGCCTTGGTAATGCCTAATTTTCGTGAAATATCCAGGTAACTGAAACCACCATAACCACTTGAACGCAGCATGTCGGAAGACAATTCCACAATGTGTTGTTTGGTGTTCATCTAACAGACCTGAATTGAATATGGTCGCCACCTTACCTACCGGTAGGTAAGTGGTCAATAATAATATTGTTAACGCTGGTTACAGAACCACCTAGGCAATTTAAATAAAGTCTGAAGATTTAGACGTGATGGGGATTTAAAGAGGGAATTATTTAGCGCCACCCGAAATGTGGGCAGCGCAATGGTTTTAGCTTTTTATGATTTCAGGAAAAATATCTAGGTAGCCCTTGGCTAAACGCACATCATCATAATAGCCTTTGCTTTTTAACAACTTATGCACCGCCTTTAAATTATAAGATGGCACCGCCATGAAGGCATGGTGTTCACAATGATAACTTAAGCCTTGAGTTGGAGAGAAGAACAAGAAACCTAATAACCCCTGTGGAACCGAGCGAGTATTGTATTTAGGGTCAAGGTTGAATAAGTCTTTAACACCTGCGTGTTCTGCGATTTGACGATAACGAATAATAAACATGTACACAGTAAAGTAGGCAATAACCCATAATGAAAATAAATGGGCTTGCCCCACTGACCATAAAATCAAAAACAAGGCTCCATTAAAAACCAAGCCCTTAGTAATGGTAAAAGGTGCGCGTTTTTGGCGAGTCAGGGAATCTTTTCCGGTTAGCGCTAAATAGGCGATTAATTTAACACCGGTCACGCCCAGTACATCGCGGCCAAATTTACGTACTAAACTCATTTTAGTCACAGGGTAATTCTGATAATTAGCCAGATCAGGATCGTCCTTGGTACCTGCATTTTTATGATGTTCAAGATGCCAACGGCTATAAGTTCTTCCATCCATTAATAAAAATGGAGCCGACAGCCAGTTCGTGACAAATTCGTTGTATTTTTTTGTTTTAAAAAAAGTATTGTGACCGGCTTCATGCATTAATGCCGCTAATGCCTGCTGACGCCCAGCCAATAAACAAATCACCAAACCATATACTAGCCAGTTTGAATAAATAGCTGCCAGCGCGAAACAGAAAATAATGCTCAGCCATATCCAGGCGGTAACCATTAGCGCTTTAAAATCGCTACGCTGCATGAAGGGCTTAAGCTCTTCTTTTGAAATAAGGCCTTTTGTCATTTTAGATTTACTCCTTTTTAGATTTATTTTAAAAAACAATTGCGATCAATTTTATATTCACCGAGCCCATCAGACTGCTGTAAAACGTTTATGGCGATGGACTGGCAAGGCAAAATTTGACGAAAACGCGGAATTTATATTTATAAATGAGCATTTTGAATCAATTTTTAACGCCGCCAGAACGAGTAAATTAGTTTTTCAACAGCCTGTTAAGAGATGCCCAAAGAGGACAACTGTTTAAGCCAAATTTTTCGACCTGCTTGGTCGTAATCAAGCATGGTTTCCCTCAATGTCTCATACTCATTTCCCGGACGAATTTCTTGAGGCAACTGCGGATCGGTGGCCAGACAATGTATGGCTTCACTGCCCAATACACAGGTTTCAAGTAAAGATGTTTTAACCGCTGTATTAGAAAGCTGTTGGTAGCTGGTTAAAAGCTGCTGGTTTAAATCAACATACGAGCTATTAAGTGTTTGAGTGGGCCACAAAGTTTTCCAATGCTTAACCAAATTAGGCTCTAGCTCGTTCATGGAAAATAAATGGGCTTGGGTTTCCAGTCCAATCTCTTGCAAGGTGGCCTGCAATTGGGGCACAGCTTGCAATAGGTTATTTGGGCGTACCCACATCAAGTCGAGCCCAGGCTTAAAACCAAACCAGCTAAGCGCATTTAAACTCTTACTGCGCACCGAACGATTAGCGCCCTTACCTAAATGACAAGCAATCCAGCTACCGTCCCATTCGTTGGCACTCGATTGAGGCTGCTTCCAACGGCGGGCAAATTCATTACGTGCCATAGCCTTCGGGCTTAACCGATATACGCCGCGTTGGGTGTTATCAAGCATGCCTTTCGCTACCAAGCGGGTTAGTGCCACCCGCAAGTTATTCACGGGTATGTCAAAAATATCTGAAATGATGGTTAAAAAACCCGCCTCCAATGGCTGCGGATGGCTCACACCTAGGAGATCCAGCAGGATATTTCTGGGAGAAAGCTCTCTTTGAAATTGATAACCACTCATTACACATATCTACCACTTAAGTAATAGACAGCAATATTACATATAAAACCACCTTTCGCAATAAAATGTAATTTTAAAGATAATACTAGGAATTAAAATAGATTGAAGCGTCTGAGAATTAGGAGATTAAGGTAGGTAAGGTATCGCGTAGCCATTTATTAGCCTGATCGCCATCGGCGCTCTTGTGCCATATCGGTTGGCCATTTCTATAGCAAGAGGAGCATGCGAAAAGCGGAATAAAAAGTATTAGGAAATTAAGGTGGGTAAGGTATCGCGCAACCACTTATTGGCTTTATCGCCATCGGCGCTCTTGTGCCAATACAGATGCCATTCCAATTGAGGCATCTTAAATGGCAATGGAATTCCTACTAATCCATAAGCCTTGGCCAGTCTAACAGGCATAGTACAAGCAAGGTCGGTGTGGCGAATAATACGCGGTGCCGACAAATAGTGTTGTAGGCGCAGTTGAATATTCCGACTATGACCCAGCGCATTCAAGGCTATATCCACATGACCTTGTTTGCGCTTACTGCTGGAGATATGCACATGTGTCAGTTCTAAATACGCCTTCAAATCTAGCTCTTGATTCAATAACGGATGCCCTTCCCGTACTGCGCACACATATTCCTCTGTGGATAACCGCTGATGACACAAGTTGGCATCATGGTTCATGGGCACATCCACCACAAAATCCAGCGCACCAGAGGCTAAATCTTTTGAGGCTTCCTGGCGCCTTAAGATTTCGCTACTAAGTGAAATGCCGGGGGCATGGGTGTGTAGATATTCAAGCAAGGGCGGCAGCATTAATGCCTCTGATAAGTCATTCATGCTAAAACGAAATACCTTTTGCGCCTGTTCTGGCTTAAAGACATCCCCTTCTTGCACACAGCTGTGCATCAGTTGCAGTGCTTGCTGGGCGCGAATCACTATATTCTCGGCTACCGGCGTAGGCACCATACCCTGTGGCGTGCGAACAAATAGGCGATCATTGAAGGATTTTCTCAGCCGCGATAAGGCATTGCTTACCGCCGGCTGTGACAAAGACAAGACTTCTGCGGCGCGGGTAAGGTTACGCTCTTGATAAATGGCATCAAATACCACAAACAGGTTTAAATCTAACTGATTCAGTCGCACTTCTTTCCCCTCAGCTATTCTTTATAACGCTCCCTTACTAGGGGCAATTAAAGAAAAAATCTACCATGTTTCTGGACTAGTCTCTATTGATATTATGAATGTTAGCATATTCAAATAATAAATTTCCTAAATATCGATAGCTGCCTTATTCTGGTTTTATCCTACAGCAGCACGAATATAAGAAGAGGTGTCCATGTCTGAGTTTTACCTTGTGCGCCACGGCCAAGCTTCATTTGGTAAAGACAATTACGATCAATTGTCTGATCTGGGTTATCAGCAAGCCTTATGGCTAGGTCAGCATTTAAAGCAACTCGATATTAAATTTGACCGTGTGCTCATCGGCAGCATGTTACGTCATGAACAAACAGCGCAAAATATATGTGAAGGCCTACAGCTGGATATTCCGTTTGATATTCATGAAGGGTTAAACGAATACGATTTTTCTGCTCTGGCACAAGCCTACTTAACGCAATTTCCACAAGATATGCCTGATGCGACACAAAAGAATAATCGTCAGGAATATTACCGCATATTAAAAAAAGCTTTGAAGCTATGGAGCAATGATGAACTGCACGGGAAAGTTCCCGAGCGTTTTTCTGAATTTAAGCAAAGAGTGGCAGATGCTTTAAGTCATATCCAGAGTTACAAAACAGCTGAGCGTGTTTTAGTGGTCAGTTCAGGCGGCCCTATTGCCATGAGCATGTCTAATATTTTAAAGCTCAACAATGAACAAATGATTCAGCTAAATTTGCAGGTTAAAAATACCAGTTTTAGTCAATTCTTTTTTAACCCTAAATCTATCCAGCTAAACAGCTTTAATTGCACGGCGCACTTAGAAACAAAAGAGCACCTGCATGGCATTACCTACAGTTAATAAATAACTCAATTAAATAAGATGGAACAAAACAATGAATTTTGAATATTCCGACAAAGTAAAAGAACTCATCGTTAGCCTAGAGGCTTTCATGGATGAACACATTTACCCAAGAGAGCAAGAGTTTAACGATTACTTCGCCACTGCCGAAAACCGTTGGGCAACACACCCTATTGTTGAAGAATTAAAGCCTAAAGCCAAAGCAGCCGGTTTATGGAACTTATTTTTACCCAACACAGAACACGGTGCTGGATTAAATAACCTTGAATACGCACCACTGGCCGAAATTATGGGCCGAGTGTTGTGGTCTCCTGAAGTCTTTAACTGCAGCGCACCCGATACCGGCAACATGGAAGTATTTGCTCAGTACGCAAGTGAAGAACAAAAAGAGAAATGGCTTAAGCCTTTATTGAATGGTGAAATTCGTTCCGCCTTTGCCATGACCGAGCCAGAAGTCGCATCAAGTGACGCCACCAACATTGAAACCTCAATCATTCGTGACGGTGATGAATACGTTATTAACGGCCGCAAGTGGTACATCTCCGGTGCCATGAACGAACACTGCAAAATTATGATTGTGATGGGAAAAACAGACGCACAAAACCCTAACCGTCATATCCAGCAATCGCAAATTTTAGTGCCCATGGATACTAAGGGTGTTCAGATTATTCGTCCTATGGAAGTTCTGGGTTGGGATGATGCTCCTGAAGGCCATGCTGAAATTGTGTTTGATAACGTGCGCGTTCCCGCTAGTAATATTATTGCAGGTGAAGGTCGTGGTTTTGAAATTGCACAAGGTCGTTTAGGGCCTGGTCGTATTCACCATTGCATGCGTTTAATTGGTCAAGCACAACGCGCGCTTGAAGCAATGTGTCAACGTGCTAATAGCCGTGTGGCCTTTGGTAAAAAATTGTCAGATCAAGGTTCTATTCGTGAAGACATTGCCAAATCTTCTTGTGAGATTGAACAAGCTCGCTTGCTTACTTTAAAAGCAGCCGATGCCATGGACCGTTATGGCAATAAGGCCGCACAAGAACTGATTTCACAAATTAAAATTATCGCGCCAAACATGACTTCCGCTGTCATTGATCGCGCGATGCAAATACACGGAGCCAAAGGCGTTAGCCAGGATACCTTCCTACCAAGAGGTTATGCCTACGCCAGAATGGTACGTTTTGCCGATGGCCCATGTCAGGTGCACATGTCACAACTAGGCCGTGCACTTGTTAAAAAGCACAACGCTTAATTAATATTTTATAAAAAGGGTTAATGCTAATTTTGGTATTAACCCTTTAAAAATAGAAAAATAACCACGGGCAGTCTAACTGCCCTTTTGCTTTTGGAGAAAAACATGAGCAGCCAAGACGTATTAGATGAAGTAAAACTGGCCGAGTATTTAACAAAGCATGTTGAAGGTTTTAAAGGCCCATTAAAGGCTTCTAAATTTCCTGGTGGGCAATCTAACCCTACTTTTCAAATTGAAGCGGCCAGTGGCAAGTACGTTTTAAGACGCAAACCTGCCGGTAAGCTTTTGCCTTCAGCCCATGCGGTAGACCGTGAGTTTACGGTCATGGATGCATTAAAAGACAGCGAAGTCCCTGTGGCCAAGGCGTATCATTTATGTGAAGACGACAGTGTTATTGGCTCTATGTTTTACCTAATGGAATTTATTGAAGGCCGAATTTTCTGGAACGCGGCCTTACCCGAATTAGACAACACTCAACGCAGTGACATTTACGATGAAATGAACCGTGTATTGGCCGCCATGCATTCTGTGGACATTAATGAGGTGGGCTTAAGTGATTATGGTAAACCAGGTAATTATTATCAGCGCCAAATTGGTCGTTGGAGCAAGCAATACCTAGCCGCCAAAACCGATGACATTCCGGCTATGGATGGATTAATGGAATGGTTAGGGAACAATATCCCTGAAGATGATGGCCGTGTAGGTTTGGCTCATGGTGATTTCCGCTTAGATAATTTTATTTTTCACCCAAGCGAATCAAAAATTTTAGCGGTTGTGGATTGGGAACTTTCAACTCTTGGCCATCCCTTTGCCGATCTGGCTTACCAATGTATGCAATGGTACTTCCCAGCTAATGGCGACATGCCAGGCTTATTAGGACTTAATCGTGCTGCGTTAGGCATTCCTACCGAAGAAGAATACGTGGCCAAATATTGTGAGCGCATGGGTTTAACTGAAATTCCAAACTGGAACTTCTATCTAGCCTTTAGTTTTTTCCGTTTAGCCTCTATTTGCCAGGGTGTTAAAAAGCGTGCTCTTGATGGTAATGCTTCAAATAAGAAAGCATTAGCAGTAGGTGCAATGGTTAAACCTTTAAGTGAAATGGGTTTAGGGAAAGCAAAGCAAGCCAGTGCGGTCAGTGCTTAATAAACCGTTTACGAAAAATAAAAACTAGGGGTATTGAACCATGCAAACATTAGATTACAGCAATAAAGTCGTAATGATCAGTGGTGCCGGTGGCGGAATGGGTAAACTGGCCGCGGAAAATTTTGCGCAGGCAGGCGCTACTTTGGCTATTTGCGATATTAATCAAGGCAACATTGAAGCATTGGCTGCACGATTAAGAGAAAGCGGCTGTGAAGTATTTGCTGCCGCGTGTGATGTTAGTAATGAAAACCAGGTGAAAAGCTTTATTGAAAGCAGCATCGAAGCCTTTGGTCGAATTGACGTGGCCATAAACAATGCAGGTATCTTGCAGCCTTTAGCACACACCCACCAGCTAGATTTGAAACACCTTGATCGTCAATACGAGATTAACATTAAAGGTGTTTTTGCTTGCATGAAATATCAAATTACCCAGATGAAAAAACAAGGCAGTGGTAATATTTTAAACGTGTCGTCTGTGGCTGGATTGGGTGGCGCACCAAACTTATCGGCTTACGCAGCCTCTAAACATGCAGTGATTGGTATCACCCGATCTTCAGCGGTGGAATACGGTCGTTACGGTATTCGCGTAAATGCCATTTGTCCAAGTCATGTTGATAGCCCAATGATGGACAGTGTGGAAGACACTACTCCCATCACTAAAGACCAAATTGCAGCAGCCAACCCCATGAAGCGCTTGGCCACCATGCAAGAAATTGTTAATGCCATGTTATGGACATGCTCTGATTTCAACAGCTACATGAATGGCCATGCACTGGCCATTGACGGTGGACTTACCGCTATTTAATTTCAGTTGTTGTTTTTAAGAAAGCCTGTGGCCAACAAACATTGGTCACAGGCTTTTTTATTTCCCTAAACTTAATAGGGAATACTAGAAATTAAATTAACCAGTGACACTTGACTGGAACAACCCGTTTTCTGAAATGTATTATTAAGTTGCTCACGCACCGTATGCACAGACTTGCCTTCTGAAGAAGCAATGGCTTTTATGCTATAACCGCTCATAATCAAGTGACACACTCGCGCCTCGGCTGGCGTTAGTAAAAACAAAGAAGTCAGTTTATGCTCAGAGATAGTCGCCAGTAGTTCATTAGAAATGGCATAAACCATCACCCCTAAAAACACCTTCTGGCCATCTTCATCATCGATTAATTCTTGAAAACCCAATGCCGTATTATTATCCAAACTAATTTTTTCAGCTTCATCTATGGTCATATCTATGCCATCAGCTCTCTTAGCAGCCTGAAATATTCCAGTGTTAAGCAGTTTATCCTGGCTAGGATTTTTTAAATGTAGGCATTTGTCTTTAATGTATAAACTAGACTGGTGTTTTAATAATTTCTCCATAGCGCTGTTTGTCGCCCATAACTCGCCAAACTCTGTTAGTACTGCCACCGGAATTCTAAACGATCCAACAATCGACTTTGCCCTGCGTTCATTTTTAGAGCTTTCCGATAAAACAAAAGAAGATTGCACGGCTTTTTCTACAAAGGGTAACAGTGCATTCATACGTTCTATTTCTTGTTGGGAATAAGGCCCTTGCTGAGCATTGCGATTGCTGGCCAATATGCAGCTCCAGTCACCGTCCACATACACACAGGCCGCAGCTCCATTGGCAATGCCTTGAGGGGTAGCCCAATCACGATAATGGTCGTTTTGATAAATGGCTTGCGCATCCTTGAGCATATTGGTGGCGTAAAATTTACCTATGGGGTTAACTTTCACCGCCGCCATGATTTCATCTGAATGTACGTATTTTTCAACATACATGGCGGCAAATTCAGCACTAACAGGCTCCCCTGCATCTATATGAAAACGCATGGCTTGGGTTTGACTATTCATCACCATCAAGTGCGAGGAGCGTAAATTAAAGTGCTGATGCATGGCCACCATAAATCGCTGCCAGCCTTCAGCGTCGCGATTCACCTCTAATAGATAACCTAACAAAAATGCATCTTCGGGATAAGGTAACTGCATTAGAACAACCTTTAGTTAGGGGGAGTAAGGGTCAGCCTAAATTTATACAGGCTTGATCATTCCTGTTACCCCCTCATTTGGAGGGTACTGATCACAATGGCAAGTCTATATGCTCCAGCCATAGAAGTGGAGCCCGCATAAAAGTGTCTGAATTAAACATTAAAAACGATTCTCAAATCGTACAGGAGCGCCTGCTCAAGGCAGCCTTTGAGTTATTTCTAAATAATGACTACAACAAGGTCACCACTAGGCAGCTAGCCAAACAAGCCAATACCTCTTTATCTATGATTCAGTATTATTTTGGTGACAAGCAAACCTTGTATAACACTATGGTACGCGAGCAATTTCGTAGCATTAGCCAAGCATTGGAGCAGGCCTATAGTGAAGAGGACGGGCTCAATTTTACCCAACTAATGTTGAGCTATTTTGAAATACATAAAAACAATCCAGACTTTCCTGCTTTTATCACCAAGATACTGGCTTACAAAAATGGCCCCGGCTATATGTTGTTCGCCGAAATTCTCGACAACAAACGGGAACTAATACAAAAACTAGTAAAGGCCTCGCAAAATAATAATCACATGAGCAAGCAGGTAGATGTGGATGTATTACGCATAATTATGATGTCCCTCACGGTATTTCCATTTCTAATAAAAGACGTATTAGCGCTTAGCAGTAAAACGTCCATGGAGGGAAACCTCATGGAGAAGGTCGCTTTGTTTTCAGGTGCCTTATTAGATAAACATACCCGCCCCGATCAAGATGATATTTGGCAACTATAAAATTTTAACGGGTTTTAATTTTTAACTATTTTTTAATCAATAAAAAATGCAAGAACTATTACTGGTCAAAGTAAGTGAATTGACCAGTAGCGTATTTAGCTTAAGTGTTTTTTAACGCTTAGTATTTCGACAATCAATCAGTACCCATTAATTGATTATTATTTTTAAGGAGGGATCCATGAAACAACCAATAAGATTTTTAAATAAGTATGCTGTATGTCTAACATTGTTCGGCGCCATTAGCGCTTGCGGCAGCGATAGTGACAATGACGAACCACTCGATATTACCGCCCCTAATATATTGCAGGTAACCCCGGCTAATGAAGCCTTAGATGTTCAGTTTGATGACAACGTACAAATCATATTTGATGAAGACATGTTAGAGACATCCTTTGACGAAAATGCATTTTCATTAACAAGCCAAGGCCTAGATGTATTGTTTGATTTGAGCTTTGATGGCCAAACTCGTACAGCTACTATTCAGCCGATGTCTGAGTTTGGTCCGTTGCGTTCTTACCAGGCTAGCTTAAAAAACTCCGTTACCGATTTATCGGGGAACCCGTTGTCTACAGAGGTCAATTGGAGTTTCACGACTCAAGAAGGACAATGGCAACTTCCACAGCTGTTATCTAACCCTGAAGGTATTTATATAAGTTACCTGCATCAATTGGCAGAAAATCCACAAGGACAAAAAGCCGCTGCTTGGGGAATTTATGCCCCAGCCACTGAAGGCCAAGAAGAAATCCGTGAAATTAACGCCAGCATCTACTTGCCTGACACAGGCTGGTCAGAAGTGGTAACGCTTAATGATGCAGCAGATTCAGTGTCTGATCCTAAAATAGTCTCGCTTGCCGACAACCAATTTTTAACCATATGGGATCAAGAAGATAACGGACAGTACAATTTATATGGCAGCCATTTCACAACGGACAATGGCTGGAGCGATGCGGTACTAATCACTCAGTTTGATAACGGCAACTCTTATGAACAAAACTTGTATGTTGATCAAGATGGTAATGCATCGGTTATCTGGGTACTGGATGAAGGAAGCCACCAGCCTCACCACATTTACAGCAGCGCCTTTGGTATAGAAGAATCTAGCTGGAGCAGTCCACAACTCATTGAAGAACACACCGACAATATTTCAGGGCTTCAGTTTGCTCAAGATGACAGCGGAAACATTCTATTGGCCTGGTATCAAATTGACGATGGCGCTTGGGGCATTCACAGCAAACGCCTCGACGCTGATTCAAATACAGGTTGGCTAAATTCTCAACCTTTAGATGGTTCTATGCAACCCAGACTGGCCATGAACAAACACGGACAAGCCATTATTGGTTGGTATGAATACTTTGATCAAAACGCAGACCATAATGTTATTCGCGTGCTTCATTATAATTTAGCCGACGATTCCTGGACAGAAAAGCAAACTGTCAGCTCCGCTAATGAAAATACCGATGCCACCAACAACCCCTATTTGGCCATATCAGATAACGGCTTAGTGGTTGTAGCATGGAGCCAAGAAATAGACGGAGCCAAACGTGATTTATGGAGCCGATCTTATAAAGATGGTACCTGGAATACCGCTCAAGTGATTGATAATAGCGCCGAAGGCGATGCTTATTTAAAAGATCTAGTAGTAGATGATTTAGGCAATGCTATGGCCAGTTGGTATATGCCGGTGAATGACGGTAAAACCAATGTTTTTGCCGCCCGATTAAACGCTGAGGGTTGGCAAGCGCCCATCGCCTTAAACGACACCACCCAACAAGATATCGGTGCAGGCCAGCCCTATTTGCATGTAAATAATTATGGTCGTATCAGTGCTATGTGGCGCGACGGTGGCCAGACTTGGTTTACCGAGTTTAAATAACGCCATGTTAGAGCCTACCTTTGTAGGCTCTTCTGGCCCTGAGTATGAGTCCCCTTTAACCTCTCAATACCACTGTTACTTCAAATAGAACAAACAGTGGTTTTTTCGCTTATTTATTCAACATGCTTCATTTCGTAATCTAGCCACACATTCACGAAGGAGCACACATTATGAAAGCCCTAAGCAAGATTACCTCATTCATTGGCGCCACCGCCCTGATACTTAGCAGCGCCACATTTGCCGCCAAGGTAGATGACAAGCGCTTTTCTGAAACTCTAACCCCAGATAACGCGATACTGGCCATGATTGATCATCAAACTGGCTTAATGGTGGGGGTGCGCGACATGAACCCTGCACAGCTTAAAAACAACATTAACGGCCTAACCCGTATGGCCAAGGTGTTAGACCTGCCAAGCGTAGTGACTGCCAGTTATCCACAAGGGCCAAATGGTCCGATTATGAGCGATATCACTAATAACCTACCGGATGCCACTGTGGTAAACCGTCAGGGTGAAATCAACGCTTGGAAATCATCTGAGTTTCGCAAGGCCATTAAGAAATCGGGCCGTAAAAAGATCATCATGGCCGGCATCGTCACCGACGTATGTTTAATGTTTCCGGCAATCTCAGCCGTGGCAGAGGGTTATGATGTTTACGCGGTAGTGGACGCTTCGGGTACCTGGGATAAGGTGACTCGTGAAGCAGCGATTCACCGCATGACTCAGGCAGGTGTAAAGGTAGTAACCTGGGCTTCGGTATTGGCAGAAATTATGGATGATTGGCGCAGCCCTAAAGGCCAGGAATTAGGCGGGGTATTGGCGGCTCATACTTCTTACGGTTATGTATACCAAAGCTTTATGGCCAGTCAGAAAAATAACTAACAGACTGTTGAAAACTAATTTACTCGCTCTGGCGGCGTTAAAAATAGACTCAAAATGCTCATTTATAAATATAAATTCCGCGCTTTCGTCTATTTTTGCCTTGCCAGTTCATCGCCATAAACGTTATTAACAGGATGCTAAAGGTATATAAATAAAAAAGCCTGAATAGAAATTCTATTCAGGCTTTTTTAGTAACGAGCGCTAGAAATTATTTCCACCAAGGATAAAAGTCAGGCATATCCGTTGAGGCTTTAGATTTAAACTCAGGCTCACGTTTTTCAAGAAAAGACGCCACCCCTTCTTTGCCATCTACCTGGCTAGTATAAAAAATAGAAAGTGAATCTACGTTATGGGCATCTCTTGGATGAGGCGCAGCCGATAAACGCAGCATCATTTGGCGAGCCAAAGCGATACTTACTTGGGACTTTTGCGCAATGCTGCGCGCTATTTTATAGGCTTCTTCCAGTAAATCTTCAGGAGCATGAACCGAGCGTACAAAGCCTGATTCTTTAGCCGTTTGGGCATTAAATATCTCACCCGTGTAGACCCACTCCAGTGCCTGGCTTACACCGACAATACGAGGTAAAAACCAGCTTGAACAAGCTTCAGGGGTTATGCCTATTTTTTCAAATACAAAGCCAATTTTTGCTTTTTCTGAGGCTAAACGGATATCCATAGCAGCCAGCATAGTGGCACCAATGCCCACAGCAGCGCCATTGATGGCCGCGATTACTGGTTTTTTGCAATCATAAATACTTAAATTTACTTGGCCGCCGGTATCACTAATACCTGGCAACATTTTAGAATTTTGCATATCGGCTACGGTGGGGGTTTGACTTTCATCTAAGCCAAACACGTTACCTTCACGGCTTAAATCCATGCCGGCACAAAAAGCACGACCAGCGCCAGTCACAACAATCGCACTCACTTCGTCATCATCACTGGCACGATTAAAAGCATGTACCAGTTCACTGGCCATTTCCACCGTGAATGAGTTCATTTGTTCTGGGCGATTTAAGGTTAGGGTTAAAATTAAACCTTCCACTTTATAATCAAGTGTATTGTATTTCATGACTGGGCTTCCTCTACTTGGCAAGCTGAATACTTTTTATATAACAACTTTGTTTATATCAGCCTCGCAGTGTAAAACATGAGTTCCATGGGCTCTATAGCCGAATCCACACTATAAATGGCCAAAACTGCCAAAATGATCATTGGCTGCTGGCTCGTTTTTTAGGTAATGGGGTTTTGGAGCAATTAAGATATTGGAGCGGTCATTCACAGGGGCACAAGCCCCTCATTTCATATTACTCAGATTCGTCCTTTAGGCTAATGGCCTTGGTTAACATGCCGCCCACAAATTCGGCAAAGGTATCTTGAAATTTATCATAACCTTCTTCGCCATAAGCCTGTTTAAAGATGTCTTGCATATAGCCTGGCAACAATGTCAGGCATAAACACACAATGCGCACCACTTCAAAGTCGGTTTCTTCTGCAATCCAACCTCGTTTTTTTAATTCCTTTCCTCTGGCATCCATCATCTGCCGGCTAAATTCAAAGGTGTCTTTTAAAAACTGGCTACCTGGGCCCGAGCTTATGGGGCTGGTCTTAATTAGAAACTTTGCCATATTCGGATTATCGCGATACATTTTTTGAAATTGCTTAATAAACACCACGTAATCAAACGATTCAAGGTCTTGCTGGTTCATCATAATGATTGAAATAAACTGGCTATATTGAAACTTAATCATTTCTTCAAACAAACCATGTTTACTCTTAAAGTAATAATTAATCATGGCGCTGCTGGTGCCAGCTAGTTCGGCAATTTCACGAATAGAGACAGAATGAAAATCTTTTTCCAAAAATAAAGCAGAAGCGGACTCCAATAAACTATTGCGAGTATCTATATTCTTTGGCTTAGCTTTGGTCACATCAAATCATCCGTAAAGAAGTGTTATTGTTTTTCGCCATAATAACACGCTACTCCGCGTCATTACTGTGCTTAATTTCTCATAGATTCTGACGAGTTAGTTAACTAAAAAACACGAACTTACTAAAGGTAGTCCACTTTTACACTATATTAATTAGGTAAAAAGATATTTAAATTCAAAGATGCATGATTAAAATAAGAATCTGTGGGGAGGGTTAGCTGGCAAGATACTGCTCTATACAAGTTTGCAATGCTTGGTACTGCTGTTTTAATTCAGGCATGAGTTGATTCAGTGAGTCCTGATCACAGCGCTCACTTGAGATTTCAATATTGGAAGCCGATTGGGTCAGAGTGCCGCTACTTATCGTCGCGGCAACACCTTTAATGGTACTGGCCACAGCCTTGGCCTCCATATAAGATCGTGCTCTCAGGGCTTCTTCCAGCCGAACAATAATTTGGGGCATGTCTTTTAAAAAAATCTCACTCACTGCACGCAAATTTTCATTATTGCCCTGCACCTGTTTTAAGGCAGCTTCTTTGTCCCAAATATCAATGGAAACTAATTCATCGGTATTTTCTTGGGGCATATTATTCTTTGAATGTTCCTCAATCTCGCTATTTTTTAACGGTGCGTTCAGCCACTCTTTCAGTTTCTTTTTCAGTAAATCAGCATCTATAGGCTTGCTTAAATAATCGTTCATGCCCGCCAATAAACATTTTTCTTTATCCCCTTTCATAGCATTGGCGGTCATGGCAATGATGCATAAGTCCAAATACTTCTCTCCGGCTTTGCCGCCTCTAATTTGACGAGTGGCTTCGTAGCCATCCATTTCCGGCATCTGGCAATCCATTAAAACCAAGGTATAAGGGTGATTACTAGGGGCCGTTGTCAGTGCCTCCAATGCCTCACAACCGTTGCCTGCTACATCGGCATTTAAACCCAAATTTTCCAAGGCACCCTGGGCCACCAATTGGTTTATGTGATTATCCTCCACCAGTAATATGCGAGACCCTTCAGGCCAGATTATTTCTGGGCTCTCTTCAATTTTATCATTCTGTAATGGGCCATGATCCATGCTTCTCAGATAATGTCGTGTCACTAAAGGTGAAGCATTATCTAGCGCTTCCCCTCCAGCTAGTACTACCGCTAGTGAGTCAAACAAATCAGATGTAGTGGTGGGTTTGGGGAAATAGGCATCAAAACCCAAATTAGCAAAATATTGAGCATCCCCGCGCGTATTCATAGAAGTCATCATTACTAGACGCGTTTCATCAAAACGTTTATCGGCTCTAATGGCCTTACCTAAAGAGGCCCCGCTCATGCCAGGCATTTGCATATCCAAGAAAGCCACCTTAAACGGGCTGGTAGATAATTGCTGCTCTAGCACGGTCAACGCTTCTTTTCCGCCGGGGACTTCCTGAACCAAAGCCCCCCAAATTTCTAACTGACCGCGTAATACTTCACGGTTAGTATCGTTATCATCCACCACTAAAATATGAACGCCATTAATATCCACAGTCGGTATTACCTGCTGCGAATGCTCACTGGTTTCAAGTAAAACATTAAATTCAAAACAACTTCCCAGTCCTATCTCACTGGTCACACCAATGCTACCACCCATGAGTTCACACAGTTTTTTAGAAATGGCCAAGCCTAAACCTGTGCCACCGTATTCTCGTGTTGTGGAAGTATCCACTTGAGTAAATGAATCAAATAAGTAGGCTTGTTTATCCTCAGGAATACCCAGTCCAGTATCGGTTACTGAACAATAAAAACGAAGATGCTGGGCATTCTCCTCTTCAACCCGGGCGCGAATCATTAGCTCCCCTTCTTGAGTAAATTTAATGGCATTGCCCACAAGGTTGGTAAGAATTTGGCGTAGTCGCCCGGGATCGCCTTTAACCATAGACTTTTCGATACCGGCCAAATCTAAAATTAGCTCCAGGCCTTTTTCCTGAACCTTGTACCCCACTGCCTCTGAGAATTCTCCTAACTGACTACGTATATCAAAGTCCAGTGATTCTAACTCCAGCTTGCCCGCTTCCACCTTAGAGAAGTCTAAAATATCATTAATGAGAGACAACAAGGATTCAGCGCTAGTACGTGCCAGACGGGCTTGATGAGACTGCTCGTTATTAAGCTCGCTTTGCTGTAATAATCCCAACATACCCAGTACACCGTTCATGGGTGTGCGAATTTCATGACTCATACTGGCTAAAAACTCGCCTTTAGCCTGGGCCGCCTGTTCCGCTGAATTTTTGGCATCAATCAAAGATTGCTCCGCCTGCTTGCTCAGGGTGATATCTCGGAAACTCCACACGCGTCCTTGTACCTCACCCGACACCACCATTGGCCGTGAAGAACGTTCAAATATTCGACCATCGAGAAAATCCAATACACCAAACACTTCGGCAGTGGCATCTTCCTCTAATGATTCTACCCCCTGAAGAAATTGCTGAGGATCTACCAGTTGATCAAGCAAATGATTCAATAAAACTTCTTCATCGCCAGCTTGAATTAATACCTCAGGAATTTCCCATAAATCTTCGAAACAGGAGTTTACCCGCAGTGTTTTGCCTTCATCACTCACCACCCAAATACCATTATCGGTGCTCTCAAGTGTGGCTTCTAATAATGATAAGTTTTGATTTTTTTCTGCTTCCGCCTGCTTTTGTTCACTGATATCGCGAATGATGCCTGTGTAGATCACGCCATTTTTATTTTCTACTTCTGAAATACCCAAATGTATCGGGAATACCTGACCATTTTTATGCAGACCAACCAATTCACGCCCCACACCTATAATGCTGCTCTTACCTGTCTGATGATATTGATGTAAAAATTGGTCGTGTTTTTGTGAGTATTCTTTAGGCATCAATATATTAATATTTTTACCGGTTACTTCCTCTGGCTTATAGCCAAACATTTTCTCGGCGGCCAAATTAAAGGTTAATACCCGAGCTTCTTTATCAATGGTAATAATGGCATCGGCAGCGTTATCAAAAATAGATTGCAGCCGATGAGCCGTTTCTTTTTGATCAACTAAAGCATCGTCTATACGCAGCAGTAAATTGTTAAAGCTGCGCGCCAGCACTCCCACTTCATCTAGGCTTTTTGTGGGTAAAACATCCATTTCACCGCTGCTTTCATATTTTTGCATGGCATTAGTCATTTGCATTAGAGGGCTGGTCAAGCGTCGCGAGGCTAATATGGCTAGGCCCAATGCCAATAGTGCCACTGCACTACCCAGCAATATGCTGCGGTTTCTAAAGGATGCCAGTTCAGCGTTAATAGATTGATCTTGGTTTTGTAATAATAAATGAAGGGGGTAATCACTTCCGTATTTATGCAGCGAGATATAGCGATAAAAAGCTGGAAAACTTTCACCATGATTATCTTCTAAAATAGGAAATCCCTTTGTTTCCTGTTTTAGAGAGAATACAAATGCCAAAGCAGGAAAGTGATGTTGTATTTGCTCTCCTTTTTGAAACTCTATATCTAACTCACTATCCGGATTATAAAGAAAACTGCCGTCTTCTGCTGCCAAGTAAAAAGTAAGAGCAGACAGTGCACCGTCCGTTAAGCTAATAATAAATGACTTGAAATCAATATTAATAATGACAATACCAAAGATATCTCCATTTTCTACGTCATAAATAGGGGTAGCCACACGCAAAACGGGTTGCATAGGCACCACAACTTTTCCATGCTCTCTATTTAACTCTACAGCAGAAAAATATATCTCTCCTGGATATTTAATAATACAGTTTTTAAAATATCCCGACTTGGATTTACTTTGCATTAAGGAAGAGGGGATACGCTGAATACCATTTGCATTGCGTTTTACATTAATAATTTCTCTACCGCCATCTTTCACTCCTATGTACCGTATTTGCAAATAATTTTTCTTGGCCCCCATTATTTGCTCAAAAATTTGCTCCAAACGATCACGCCATAATCGTTCATTATTTTTGTCACTTTTATTAAACGAGCGTATCAAACCCTGGATCGGCGGTGTATTACTTAAAAACAGTACATCTGAAGAGCCTTGCTTATACAAGCCCGCCAGTAACGGCTCCACCAGATTACTTTGCAAACCTAACTCTTCAACTTCTTGCTCTTGAATTAAACTTTCACTTTCGTAATAAAAACTTGTCCCTACTATGGTCGCTACCACTAAAGCTAGAAAAAATGCTGCTAAAGGTAACTGCAAGGCAATAGGACGCTTTGCTGTTCCAACTTCTAGCAGTTTATTATTATTTTTCTTTGCTAACGAACTCGCCCAAGAAGGCCGTGTAGATTCAGATTTACTTGGTTGGGGTATAGTTTTTATTAAGTCGATTAACACACCTGCTAAAACGCAAGCATATGCCACTAGTTTTAATATATGAGCAATATTAAAATGGCTATCAAATAATTCAACCGAGCCAAATGCCATATGGAGCTGTATAGCGATACAGGGGATTATACTCACTAGTAACGCAAACTTTATTATCGACTCTTCTTGCTTATACCAAACCCATATTAAAGTACCCGCTAATAAAAATAATGCCAACGGCAGAATATCAAAAGGACGAGAAATAGGTGCATTAGGATAGGTAGTAAGAGGCAAAGTATTACTGGTAGCTGTAAAATAGAGCACGCTAAAGGTCAATAAAGAATAACCAGCCCCAATATACAATAAGGTTTTCAGACCATGGCTATCAAACTTTTTCTGAAGGGATTCACGAGAACTTAATAATCGCTGACGAGTAATCCATAATCCAACACTTGCGCCAACAATCAAAAAGCTGGCATTAAACAATCGCGATAACGCCCATGTAAATGGAATAAAGTCTGAATTGGCAACCTTGGCTTGAATAACCCCCATAGCGGCTAAGGTATGAAAGACATCCGCCAACCCTGCATACAATAATGCCAAACCAATAATTGGCACAGCAACATCACGTCTAAAATAGAAGTGCAAAAATGAAGTGAGTGCGGCAATCACTTCAATGCTAACCGCACTCCATTCTAATAGAGCGTGGAGCATGGCACCTGCCAGCGCGTTAAACAGATCATCGACCTGGTAATGACCATCGATAATCTTGTCAGCGTTTAGCGGATTTTTTTCGGAACTAAAGTCGATACCCAGTAAATTAAGAAGCAGGGGCACAAAGCAAATCAGTACAACTGCCACAATCACCTTGGTGCGTTGCATTAATGCTATATCCATAAACTCGCCACGGTGAATCCAGATACCGAATGCATTAAGGTTCCTTGCCGCAAGTTAAGCTCCCATTAGACTGGCTGGCTATTATAAACATCCATTCATAGAGGCTAGTTCATGGCGGATCTATTGCCACCTAATAGAGTGGTCGCACTGATGATGAAACTAGGCTGTTCATGCGAGAGGTTGACTTAATAATGCCGGCAGAATTGGAGGTTTGGCATGGGAATCTAAAGCAGGCCGATATTTATCGCTCGCGGCTGTTCGATAAATATTGCGCGTTGTAGCCACCAGCGCATTTATCTAAAACTATTGGGGGTACTGCCTTTCCAACGCTTGAAGGCATGAAAGAAATTAGCCGTGTCGGCATAGCCCAGTCGCAGGGCAATTTGCTCCATAGTGAGGTTGGTAGACTGAATCAATTCTATGGCCAGAGTTTCACGTACTTCATCCATTAGCGTGCGGAATGAGGTGCCTTCCAGACTTAATTGGCGGCGCAAGGTTCGCAGTGATACACACTGTAAATTGGCCACTTTTTCCATATTGATATTCTGATCCAAATTAGCCACTAGGTGTTGGCGCACACTGTCGGCTACGCCGGTACGGGAACACCTTTGTTGCAGCAAAATTTGGCACTGATTAATCAGTAATTGGCGGGTAGCTTCATTAGCACTGGGCAAGGGTATGTCCATAAGATCACGATGAAATACCACGCAGTTTTTAGGCTGATTAAAGCGCCCTTTCATGCCAAATACGCTTTCATACTCAGCTTGGTTGTCTGGCGCATCCCACTGGAAGCTCATTTCGCTCACCGGGATATCATGATTGAACAGTTCCTTGTGGATATTCACAATGGCCGAGCCATCACGTTCCACCACAAAGCGTCGCAGCTTCTCAGGTACATCATCCGCTTCTATGTACAGGTACACCAATTCCCCCTCTTCCTTAATATGAATTTGGCAAAAGGCAAACGTCAGCGATAAAAAACGTAAACCCACTTCAGTGGCTGCGCGCAAGGTTGGGCTACTGGCAAAAGCAAAACCCCAAATACCGTAAGTGGTTAGGTGGTAACGTGGGCCTATTTCTAGGGCAATATTGGTGTTTCCCAAGGCATCCACGATATTTTCAATGAGCTTTAGCTCCTGCGACGCCTTAATCTCGGCATTGCAGTCATTCAGTATATCTTCGCTAATGCCGGTGTTGTTTAGGCATTCCTGCTTAGACATACCCTGGCCTATGGCCACATTTGTCATGAGCAAGGCGCTGCTGGTATTGCGGGTTTCACTCCAGTCATTCATGCTATTTTCTCTACTGAACCCGATGCCATAATGCTCAAAATGAACAAATGGCCGGTAATCACAACTCGATTGTCCCACTATGCCATAAAAATCTTTAAGAAAAACCATAACAATAACCCTGTATTAATTATTACTGATTGAGATCAATCATGGCCAAGCAAAATAGTGTAAAGGACCAGCCCCTTTATAAAGATGCAGTGATCATAGGCACAGGATTTGGCGGGCTCGGCATGGCCATTAAGCTAAAAGAAGCGGGCCTGAATGATTTTGTCATTTTAGAAAAAGGTCAGGATGTGGGCGGTTGCTGGCGCGAAAATACTTACCCAGGGGCCGCCTGTGACGTGCCTTCCTTATTGTATTCGTTTTCCTTTGAAGCCAAATCCGATTGGACTCGACACTTTGCCCCACAAAATGAAATTCATGGGTATCTGCAACACTGTGCCAAAAAATATCAATTAACCCAGCATATCCAATTTAATACGGAAGTCAGTGAAGCCTGTTTTGATGAAGATAAAGGCTTATGGAATATCACCAGTAAAAACGGCGATAAATGGCAAAGCAGAGTTTTCATTTCGGCTTGTGGACAACTAAGCCAGCCGGCCATGCCTAACTTGAAAGGCATGGAGACGTTTACTGGCAAGGTGATGCACTCGGCCCGCTGGGATCATGATTACAATCTGTCCGGTAAAACCGTTGCCGTTATTGGTACTGGCGCTAGCGCCATTCAATTTGTACCGGAAGTCGCTAAGCAAGTGAAGCACATGACCGTGTTTCAGCGCAGTGCGCCTTTTATTATTCCTAAGCCCGATCGTGCCTATACAGCTTTAACTCATACTCTGCTTAAAAAGCTGCCTTTTTTCCAAAAGTTGAGTCGCTTAAGTGTCTATATTAAGCATGAAGTTCGACTATTAGGTTTCACTTGGTTACAGGCCATGATGCCTTTGGCCGAACGTCAGGCTAAACGTTATATGGCAAAAACCATTAAAGACCCTATATTGCGTGAAAAGCTTACCCCAGATTACAGCATTGGCTGCAAACGCATTTTAATCTCCAATAATTATTACAAGGCATTCACGCAAGAAAATGTAGCGCTAGAAACCAATGGCATAAATCATATTGAAAGTGATGGCGTAGTCCTTAAAAATGGAGATAAAGTAAAAGTAGATGCCATTATTTATGGTACCGGTTTTAAAGCCACCGATTTCCTTTCTCCCATAAAGGTCACAGGATTAAACAATAAAAACTTGAATGAGCAATGGCATAAAGGTGCCGAGGCTTATTTGGGCATTACCGTAAAAGACTTTCCGAATTTTTATATGTTGTACGGCCCTAACACTAACCTAGGTCACAACTCTATTGTTTATATGCTTGAGAGCCAAATCCGTTATACCTTAAAGTCTATTCAGCTGTTAAATAAAAAAGGCATTAAGTACTTAAATATTCGTCAAAATAAACACGATCAATTTAATGAAAAAATTCAACAGCAAGTTAAAAAAACGGTTTGGGAAAAAGGGTGTGAGAGTTGGTATAAAACTGACGAAGGTAAGAACACCATTAACTGGCCTGATTTCACGTTTAAGTATCGTCACAAAACTCGTAACGTAAATCTAAGTGATTACCATGTGGTGAAAAAGGCCAGCTGATACTGGCCCCATCATTGACGTTTAAGTACCAACATAAAACTCGTAACGTAAATCTAAGTGATTACCATGTGGTGAAAAAGGCCAGTTAGTTCTGGCTGTATTACCACCCTTTAATTACTGACACTAAAGATACTAACTCAAATAGGAATGCTGTTTTGAATGAAGCCACTAAAATAAAAATTTTCAAGCGCATCAATCGTATCTTATTGAAACCCGTGTTTGGCCCTCCTTGGCCTTTTGCTGTACAGCGAACCTGGTTTAAATTAGTGGCCGCTACTAGCTTACTGCCAAAGGGTACCCGCATTGAAAAAGTGGCCATGGCAAAAATTCCGGCTGAAGTAATTGTTAACGTCGCTCATGGCACCCAAGAGAATTCACAGCAAAAAGTCATTTTGTACTTACATGGTGGGGCTTATAGCATTTGCGCCCCACAAACTCACCGCAGCCTAACGGCCAGCTTGGCTAATAAAACACAGGCTAAAGTATTTGTGCCCGATTATAAATTGGCGCCAGAACATCCTTTTCCCGCGGGCATAGAAGATTGCCTAAGCAGCTACCAGTGGTTATTGGAGCAAGGCTATTGCGCTGACAATATAGTGATTGCCGGTGATTCAGCCGGAGCCGGACTCGCCATGGCTACCATACAGCGCATTCGTGAAATTAAAATTTCTCAGCCAGCCGCGGTTATTCTTATTTCACCTTGGAGTGATTTAACCCTGGCCAGTGAAGGAAAAGTAAATGATGCCATCGACCCCTTATTACGCTGGTCGAATTTGCGTGCCGGGGTAAAGGCCTATTTACAGGGTCAAGACCCGAAAAACCCATTGGCTTCCCCAGCCTTTGCCAATTTTTCTGATCTACCGCCCATTTTAGTACAGGTGGGCACCGAAGAAATTCTATTAAATGACGCCAATAAATTACAACAACAAGCCCAAAAATATCAAGCCAAGTTAGAGTTAAGTATTTATCAGGGCGGTTGGCATGTGTTCCAATTACAAGCAGGATTGTTAGAAATTTCCGATCGTGCCATAAAAGAAATTGATGACTTTATTAATGAGTTCATCCCACAAAAAAGCAGTAAGAGAGGCAATTATGCCAAATAATAAACCCACAATGATCATCACCGGCGCCGCTTCAGGAATAGGCAAAGCAGTAGCAGAAATGCTGCTCAAAGAAGGTTGGTATATTGGCTTGTTCGATTTAGCCAAAGAACCATTGGAAGAAATTCAAAAAACCTTCGGCCAGGAAAATTGTAGCGTACATGCGGTGAGCGTCACCGATGAAAATGCTCTGGCATTAGCATTTAAAACCTTCATGGCAAAAGCTGAAAAGCTGGATGTATTATTTAACTGTGCCGGATTATTACAAGCGGGTCACTTTGAAGATATTTCTCTTGCTCGTCATAATCAAATTTTAGCGGTGAATAACCAAGGCGTAATGAACTGCTGTTTTATTGCTTTACCCTATTTAAAACAAAATAAAAAGGCGAGAGTGATTAATATGTCATCGGCTTCAAGTCTTTATGGTGTGCCTGGCCTAGCCACTTACTCCGCCAGCAAAGCTTGGATTAAATCCTTTACCGAATCATTAAACATAGAATGGGCTCGCCACGATATTCACGTGCTCGCTATTGAGCCGCCATTTGTAAACACCAATATGATTGCCGCGGATAACACCCGAGTAATGGAAAAAATGGGGGTAGATCTGACTGCTGAAGATGTGGCTAATAGTGTGAAGAAATCACTAAAATCTAGCAACACCCACATTAGAGTGTCGTTTAAATACAAGATTCAAGTATTACTCAGTGCCATAACAGTTAGCCCGATACAGAAATTAGCCATGAGATACTTTACCGGTTATTAAGACTTGTTTAAGGAAGCAACGTCCTAAAAACAAAAAAAGGCATTCAATGAATGCCTTTTTTATATCATTACTAGCGCTTATTTAATCGCTATTTTCTTTACTCTTTTTTCGGTAATCACTAGGACTGCATCCAGCCCAACGCTTAAAGCTGCGGGAGAAGCTACTGGAATCAAGAAAACCCAGCTGATAAGTAATAGTGGTAATGGATAAATCCGACTGCTTTATGTATTGCATGGCCAAATGCTTGCGCGTGTCATCAAGGATCACTTTGTAGCTGGTGTTTAAATCGTTTAATTTTCGATGCAGGCTACGGCTACTCGTGCCCAGAACCGCGGCCACTTTTTCGCGGGTAGGTTCACCATTTGGCATCAGTTCAATTAAAGCATTGTATACCGAGGCCACAATGTCGCTCTTGTTAAAGCGCGTTAAATATTCCGCCATGACCTGTTCATTAATACGCACCAGCTCGGCATTGCCGGTGGGCACTACCTTATCCACAAATTCTTTGGCCAAACGAATTTCGCATATGCCACTATCAAAAATAATAGGGCACTTAAATATCTCATCGTGACGGGAGGTGTCTTTAGGTTTTGGGCGTTTTAATTTCACACTGCGTATATTAGTGGGTAAGTTATTGCCCAAGGTCTCGGTAGAAAGAACCAATAACGCCATGAAAGCGTCAATAGCATGAAAGACGGGTTCATTTATGCCATCTACTGGGCGCCAGCTCACCACCACCTCATCTTTATCATCACTAATACTAATGCCCACGGCCGTACTGATAACACTTGAAAATTTATTTAAACGCTCAAGACTTTCACGCATGGTACTGGAAGCATGATGGGCATAGGTAATAGCATGAAAACTGGTGGGGCTAATGTATTTAATCGCCTCTAGGCCAATGCAGTCATCACCCGAAACCTCTTCGGCCAAATCCCACAGGCGACGCATATTTTCGATCGAAATACGCTGATTTGAATCGCTAATACAATTGGCATCTATGCCCGTTTTTTCAAGGGCGCTCTTGGCATCAATATAAGGCTCTATCGCGCTAAGAATGGGCATCACCCAAGTGGCAATGGTGGTATGGGTAGTTTCAGACATCGACTATTTTGACCATTTTTGTCTCGTTTAGCTGACACCTTGTCCCTTTAAGCGCTGTAGAGAGGCATCAATCAATTTAACATAGCGCTTAATAGCTGTTTAAACGAGTGTTAACAACAAGCAGTTCAATAAAAACAATAACTTACTCGCCATTGAAGGCGTTTCAATTGGCGTAACTGCTCACTGACTTTACCCATTTAGCTCACTATTGCAAAGCGCTGGCTAAGGAACGCCAAATATAATGGCGATGATTCCCTTTAGGCATCGGGCCATCTATTGTCATATGAAGGTGATTTTAACTAAGACTGGCCTGAAGAATCAGGCGTACAGCCAGTATTTGAGTCAATAACAAGGCACGTATAGATAGGGCTTGTAGACATTATTAAGGGTGAAAAGAGTTATCCCTTTACCCCAACAGGCGACGTATCCCTGAAAGGTGGTATTAAAAAACTAACTGAGCACATCGCTTTCTTGAAAATGTTCGATTTACCCAATCAATCGCTTTTAAACGTTTCATACATTTGCAAACTTTATCGGGAGATAAAACAAGATGAAAATAAAAACAATTCTCTTGCCTGCAATACTGGGCTGCTCATCACTGGCCTTTGCTGGTGAAGAACCAACAAACCTATACTGGGGCGACACCCATTTACACACCTCGTATTCCTTTGATGCGTTTTTAAATAAAAACCAATCTGCCGATCCTGATACAGCATATCGCTGGGCCAAGGGTAAACCTGTAATTCATCCTTACACCAATAGCCGAATTCAAATTGAAACGCCGCTAGATTTCTTGGTGGTATCTGATCACGCCGAAGGCATGGGCGTTATTCGCGCAATCACCAGTGGTACAGAAGTAAATGGTGAGGAAGGAATTTTAAAGAGCATAGTGCGTTGGTTTACCATTAAGTATGTCAATTATGTTTATGACGATGGCAAGGGTGAAGGCATAGATTTATTTAACGAAGTACTGCCAGAAAAAGCTCAATTCCCAGGCACCGACCCAGTTCAAGATCCTGCCAACGTGATGTACGACAATCTTGGCGACATGACGCCTACCGAAGTAACCGCCTGGGGTGAAATTGCCGATGCCGCCGATCGCCACAACGAACCGGGTAACTTTACCGCCATTATAGGTTGGGAGTGGAGCTCCATTCCCACCGGCGCTAATTTACACCGAGTAGTAATGTCGCCAAACGATGGCGCCATGGCCAAGCAATACTTGCCTTATGGTTCAGACCAGAGCCAATACCCTGAAGACCTATGGTCTTGGTTGGATAAAACCAGTAAAGAAACCGGCAGCGAGTTTATCGCCATTCCGCATAACTCTAACGTGAGTAAGGGTTACATGTTTCCTGAGGTAACTCTAAAAGGCGAACCTATCACTGTGGCTTATGCCAAGACCCGTATGGCTTGGGAGCCTGTGGTAGAAGTGACACAAATTAAAGGTGACAGTGAAGCTCATCCAAAACTGTCTCCTGACGATGAGTTTGCCGATTTTGAAACATACGGTTTTTATCTGCAAAAGACGCCGCAAGATCCTATCGTGACCGAAGGCGATTATGTGCGTTCTGGTTTAAAACGTGGTTTGGAAATTGAAAAGAAAATTGGCGTTAACCCATACAAGTTCGGTTTGATCGGCAGCACCGATGCCCATACCGGTATTTCTTCAGCCGAAGAAGATAACTTCTGGGGTAAATTCGCCCACGACTCCACTCCCGATACCAAGCGTAAAGACATTATAGGTGGCACTAAGGCTTCAGGCTGGAACATGTCAGCTTCTGGTTTAGCCGCTGTTTGGGCCGATGAAAATACCCGTACCGGTATTTACTCTGCGTTTAAACGTCGTGAAGTGTATGCCACCAGTGGACCACGTATTAAAGTACGTATGTTTGCCGGCTGGAACTTCAATGATAACGCCCTTAAAGGTGAGAACCTGGCCAAGTATGGTTACAAGCAAGGGGTTCCTATGGGTGGCGATTTAACACGCCCATCAAATGCCAACGACAAAATCGAATTTTTAATTCGTGCCACCAAAGATCCTGTTGGCGCCAATCTTGATCGAGTTCAAGTCGTAAAAGGCTGGTTAGATGACGAGGGTGTAAGCCAAGAGAAAGTCTTTAACGTAGTTTGGTCGGATAATCGTAAGCTTGATAAAAACGGTAAGCTGGCCGCCGTGGGTGATACCGTTAATCGCGAGTATGCCACTTATGAAAACAGCATTGGTAGTACTGAGTTGTCCACCATCTGGAAGGATCCTAGCTTCAATGCTAACCAACGTGCCTTCTATTATGTGCGTGTATTGCAAATTCCAACGCCGCGCCACTCTCTTTACGATGCTATAGCGCTGCAAATTGACACCCCTACTGAAGGCCCTGCTGCTATCCAGGAACGTGCTTATACGTCTCCGGTTTGGTACACGCCTTAATATTTGGGTAACCCGTTAATTTCTAACCCTGCCACTGTTTTTCGCTGGAGCTGGGCGGGGTTGGAAGTTTCTCTAAATTAATAATCAATAACGACTCTTACATTTTCAATTCAAGAGTCATTGCAGGTTAAGATTATGTTAAAGCAACTAAAAAAATACACCAATGAGCCAATGCTGCATTTTTTAGTGATTGGCCTTGTCTTATATTGCCTGTTAGAAAGCTTTTACCCCAGCCAAGACGGTTATGGTAACAGCGATAAAACCATTCAATTAAATTCTGAAAAACTAATTCAGTTTTTACAGTTTCAAAATAAATCCTTTAATCAAGCCAATGCCAAATCTAAATGGACTGGCATGAGTGAAGGCGAAAAAAACAAACTAATAGATGACTATATTCGTGAAGAAGTAATGTACCGCGAAGCCATGAATTTGGGACTGGAAAAAGACGACCAAATTATTCGTCGCCGCCTAATTCAGAAAATTGAATACATTAACCGCGGTTTCATAGGCGATGCTGCCAAAATTGAAGAGTCTGAAGTAGAATCATTCTTTAATGACAACAAAGATCAATACACCATCGATGCAGCAGTTACCTTTACACATGTCTTCTTTGAGAAAAGTAGCGATAAGAAAACTCATGGGAGCAAAGCCACCTCCCTTGTTAACACGGCTTTAAATACCCTTAAAGATAAAAAAATACCATTTGAGAAGGCCTCAGAATATGGCCAAAGATTCTTCTATCACCGCAATTATGTTGATCGTACCCCGGCCTTTATCGCCAGTCACTTTGGTGAGGCGTTCTCGAAAGAAGTGTTTGCATTAAAAAATGTTAATCAATGGATTGGCCCAATAACTTCGCGCTACGGTTCTCACCTAGTGATGATATCTAAAACTCAGCCAGAGCGAGTCCCGCAGCTTGAAGAGGTGGCTGGACAAGTACTGGAGCAATTACAACGAATTAAGCAGGCTGACATGAAAAAACAAGCGCTGCGCAAAATGATAACTCGATATCAATTGGAGAATAATACCGACGTTGAATTAACGTCCCAGCTTATGAAGAAAGAGCCACAAGAGCAGCAAACCAATGTTAACTAATACTTTGTTTAAAGCCTCACTGCGCTTGTTCATGGCCCTGTTATTAACAGGCTTGTTTTTTCATGCTAAATGTTACGGCCATGAAGGTCGTCCGGTATACATTGAAATAACCCAAAACCCTGACGCCCTTTATAATGTGCGTTGGAAAGTTCCACCCGTGATGCAAGCGGGAAGCGAGCCGGTTATTAATCTAGTAGGTAACAATTGTAAAATGGTACAGGGCAATAATCGCCCAGCTTTAAGTGGCCAAAAACAATTCCAATGTGAATCACAAGGCAACGAGGAAATTAGTGTCTTGTTAACGTACCCCAATAATAACCCGGCGCTCTCCAGTTTAATTCAGTTAAACAAGTTATCGGGCAAATCTTTTAGCCTCTTTAATGGCCCTGATATACTAACTATTGCGCTGCCTGACAAAGTCGGTTTTTTACAAGTCGCTCAGCAATATATCGAAGCCGGTTTGATTCATATATTGAAAGGCTATGACCATCTTTTGTTTGTATTGTGTTTAATGCAAATTGCCGGAGGCTTGCGCCGAATCTTCATCACCATCACCGGTTTCACTTTAGCCCATTCAGTGACTCTAGCGCTGGCGAGCCTTGAGATCATTCATATACGAGTCGATTTAGTAGAAGTATTAATCGCCCTAAGCATAGTTATGTTGGCGGTAGAAATGGCTAAGGCAAAAAAAGGAAGTCTTCATACAAGTCTCATTTGGAAACACCCAGCCACAGTAGCCAGTCTATTTGGGCTGCTACACGGCTTAGGGTTCGCAAGCGCATTGGGAGATTTGGGTTTACCGTCCACCATGAAGTTACCAGCCTTGGCTTTTTTCAATATTGGAGTTGAGCTAGGACAGATATTATTTATCGGCTTGGTCATTACACTCTTAATAAGCATAAAGAAGATATATTTGTTTTTTAAAGAAAAATTCCTATATACGCAAACAGATTCAGCTTTGGAAAACCAGACAGGCACGCTTGTTAGCACTACTTTACCCCTATGGATAATTTACATGGTGGGCATATCAAGTGGTTATTGGTTTGTAGAAAGAGGTCTGGCACTTTTCATATAGAGAACTGCTAGAAAATGAAATTGTATAAATTCAAAAACCTATTAATTATTAAAGCGCGGAGTATTTAACGTGGCTAATTTTTTACTGATGACCTCTGAGTTATCCCCTTTTTCCTTAAAGATTCAATCATGTCTTTCTTATGATGGGCACACCTATAAAAGCTTACCTGGCCAGGGAGGTAAAGTTCAAAACACCCTGCAAGCCATAAAAGTAGAGATTGCCAAGCGTCGCGGTAAAATCTATAAACACCCTAAAATGACCGAGCTTGATGAATACCCGGGGGTGCCTTTTTTAATTGAACCAAATGGCCGTGTTCAATACGATTCATCTGCCATTTCGCGCTGGCTTGATACTCAAGACAGTCCTATTACACAAAGAGCGCTTTGGCCAAAAGACCCAGCTCTGGCCTTTATTGCTCAGTTAATTGATGAAGCTGGTGATGATTTTATTATTCACCTTGCTCACCATTTACGTTGGTTTCATTCGGCTGATACTAATGATGCTGGTGTACGACTATTTAAAGAATTTTCTAACTTTCCGTTATTCTCCCGTAAAAAAGGCTTTCCTACTTGGTTTGGTAAACGCCAGGTAAGCCGCCTACCATACCTGTTTAGTATGCCACCTGCGGATGTTCAGCAAGATGTGCCTAAATATTTGAAGGCCCCAATTAAAGCCGATTGGCCAGAGACTCATACACTATTGGATCAGTTATGGAATGATTTCATTTTGGCGTTGGAAGATATTCTTACCAGCCAGCCTTACCTGCTGGGTAATAGTTTTACCATTGCCGACGCCAGTATTTTTGGCATGTTTGGCATGCTGCTGGATGACCCTGCCGCCGAACAAGATATGTTAGAGCGCACCCCTACACTGCATAAGTGGTTATGGAAAATCAAAAATAACCAACACGCAAAGGATGCCAACAGTGGCGAAAGTGATTTGCTTATATCGGACAAGTTGATTGGATTGTTGGATATCATCATGAATACCTTTGTGCCGCTTATGAAACAAAATGAAGCCGCTTATGAACAGTACAAGGCTCAAGGCGAGACGCTGTTTAATGAGGAAGCTTGGCGTCAGGATAGAGCGTTGTTTGAGGGTGAGATAATGGGGCATCCATTTAAAACAGTTACTAAGAGTTTTACTGTGCAGGTATGGCGCGACATTAAGGAAAACTGGGCTGCTCTTTCTGATAAACAGCGTGGGGATTTGAGTGCTCGGGTCAGAGGTTTGGCTGATTTAGAAAGTGATAGTGAAAAAGGGGTTAAATTGTCGGCTTAGGTTGTTTGGTGGCCCATTTAGAGATGGGCCTTACTTATATGAGGGTTTGGGTATTCTACGAATATTGTGCTAGAACGTTTTTCCTATGTGGGGGACTTACCCCCACTCCCCAGCTGTCGGCCCGTACGCTTAACCTTCAATCTTGTTTATTTTATCGAGCAACACGGTTCAAACGCCCATCCATGGGCTACGAACCTTTCCGGCACATCCTGTGCCTACAGATGCTGAAAAATAAAACGATTTCAGCGCTACTTACGCCTAAGTTATTATCGGCACGGTTTGGAGGTTAAATAACATCAACAATTAAGCTTGGTGTAATACAAAAACATTGAATTACTCATATAGCAGCGAACCTTCCTCAACAATAATTTCACAGGGATAATTCTTTTCATGTTTTTCATTATTCCCCTGACAGGCAACTAAAGCATTGAGTTTGGCAGTTTCAATGGATGTGTTATATACCCTACCCGCCCAAGCTCCGCTTGAAGATTGAGCAAATGCCTTATGCTCCTTGGCTTCAGTATAAGTGGTCAGGTAATAATTTAAGGCAGGCTTGCGGATAATAGATTCTGTACCGGTATTAGTATTTTGATAAATAGTTATTTCCTCATTGCAATACGTATAACTACTGATGAAACCCAAGCAAAGTAATGACGCTATTTTAAATATTACTTTCATATTATTTCCCTATAAATTTTATCCTTGGCTAATTTGATATTTTTTTCAGAACTGGCTAGATCAGATTGATGCAACTTTCTCAAAGCCACCTCCTATATCTTGGCAAAGTATACCAATATCACCGTCGTGATACCCCCAAGCAGCCACCCAGTTATTTTCTAATGGTGCACTCATAAGCATGTGTGTGAAAATTAAACCGCTATATCCTAGAAAAAGTACATATTCAGCAAAGAAGTTAATATCACTATATTTTCTCTTGTTATATTCCTTACTCATATATTTTAAGCTTGGTATTAAAAATTTGTAATAATCGCCATCACACTCCCAAACCCATTCTATTTCTTTGTCCTTTAGATTGGCTTTTTTATTAATGCCTACTTCAACATTAAACCCACTAAAACCACCCATATTTAAAGTATCCAGCCCAAGATATATACCGACTGGTTCGAAAGCGAGTTTATCTGCTTCGATGAATTTCCAAAACTTTTTCTGAGCTATTCCCAAATCTTTCTGAGGCTTTACTTTATTGAGAGATGACCACAAATCGTTTGGCTTTATCCTATTGCATAAAGCCAATAGCTCAAGCCAACTACTTTCAATGTCATTAGTGCTTTTTATAATTTTGAATATTTCATCAAAGGGAATGTCTTTCATGATAATTTCCTTCTAACGCCAAAATCAGCGGTTTATCCACTGCCTTTTCTTGTTAATGGTTGCAGTATTAATCCGTTCAGATATTTTTTGGTTGCCCATAACATCAAAGGGATTGTAATTATCATTGGCCATATAGCTTCTAACCAAATTGATCCTATAATAAAAGGCCAAATTATTACCGCCCATATCAAATACATCAACCAACACGAAATCAATTTAACGTAACTCTTCTCTCCGCATAATTTACATTTTGATGCATTGACTGAACCAAAACTTAACTTGTGCCAGATAGTTATTCCAAGCTTATTGCAATGAGGGCATTGATACATCATTGACCTTTAACGCCCCAGAAGGGGCGATGGTTACGGCGTCCTGTTTGCTTGAGTTGTTAAGTTTTGGCGGTTGGGTTGCTGACTCAGAGGCCTCGCTCTTTAGCGCTTTATATAACGATGTTTCAGAAAAACCAATACCCAATAAGAAAGCAGAAAACAAGAGTCCAGCAAGAATTCCCCATAGACTTATGGGAGTGTGCTGATAAATCCACTTTAATGTAACTTTCTGAGGGTAAGGAATTTCTTTAATTTTATCAGTTTCCTTGTTGGGTTCACCATCAGACTGTAGTTCAAGTTTTATAACTGCTTGATTCACCACCCCGATAGATTCACCCAGTGCTTCGTGGTGTTCTCGGCCCATGCCATACGAAAATTTCACATGATCTGACCAAAATATAAATTTCTTGTGCAATGCTTCGTCAAACTCGAGCAAAGGAGTGACGTTATCGGACCAAGGAAGAAATTCATCATGGTTTGCAAACGCAGTGGTATCACCACGCACTTTTTTGAGAACTTTCAATCTATCGAGCAGTTGATTCTTCATAGTGAACTTAACATTTATATAAACGAACAGCAGTCGTACATACCGTGACCGCCTATCTATTTTTAAAGTACCTGACACTACCCTAAACACCCTTTTAAAATCAATACTATAAGCCTGCCTTTGGCATATTAAGCCAAATTAAAAAAAGCACACTAGTCGCATATCCATGAATGAGCACTAAACAAGAAAATCACTCGTATAGTCAGCCAGTATCAGAGTTAACGCTTTTTATTCTGTCTACTTAAGCCCTGCTGCCAAGGTAGAGGAACATGATCCGTATTCCTCTTGGAGTAAAAATCATTTACGCGCCCAGTTGTTCATACCCACAGATACCAGTGTGTGTCATGGTACAATCCAAAATTGGCATGCCATTAGCGTTTATGAATAAAAAGGGTGAGCTATTTTTACATCCGATATAAATATATACGTACCTGATTATACTCGTGGGACTGATCAGATAGTCACTCAGGATGAAGTAAATCAGGCATTTAAATTCAATCTTCTACAGCGTAATCAGGCAGGACATGATGCAAAAAATCTTTCACTCCGTATGGCTATTCGCAAGCTTACTGCTAACGGCCTCCTTAGGAATTGCCTCAGAAAGCGTTGAAAAATCCTATCAAAAGAACGGGTTTACCATGGATGTGGCGGTGAATATAGTAGGGGTAGAGGCGGCAGCACGGGAATTGTCCGACGCCATGCAACAGGTGGCCCTATCTATTAATGCAGCCTTACAGTCGGATAAATTGAGCTCTGCCGAGCATAAAGAGTTACTGGCCGTGCTGAGTTCATTCAAGGGTATTGAAGATAGATTTTCCTTGTCTTTAAAGGATGCCCGAGAACCCATTAACAATATAGTGGCCGATGCCAATCAACAGTTTTCACAATCAGCCCATCAACTGAATAAAACCATAGTAGAACCATTCACCTTTAAATTTCAGCTGCTGTTTTACATCTTCATGGGGCTGATAGCATTCATAATACTTGGCATTATTATTTTTATTAAAGTATATGTTTTAGGCGCCCTTAATCGCGCATCTAGCTCGGCTACAAATTTAGTGAATACTTTGGACAATTTACCTAGCACCATTGAAAACATAGTGAAAAATGTAGAGACCGAGAAGACGAAGCAACAACAGCCCAGATTTATACGTAATATTTCTAACCGGTAATTAGAATAATTTAGTTTACGGACAATAAGGCTTAACGAAGATTTTTAAAACTTATATTCATTAGGACTACTGCCGGTCCAGCGTTTAAAGGCACGAGAGAAATTACTCTGGTCGCTAAAACCTAATAAGAAGGCAACTTCCGCTAACGGTAGTTTGTCTTTGGAAATAAGTTTCACGGCTAAATTCTGTCGACAATCATCTAACAATTGGCTAAAGGTCATGCCTTCATCTTTTAAACGGCGCTGCATTACTCTTGGGCTTAGGGCTAAATGTTGCGCTGCGGATTTTTGATCTACCTTGCCATAAGCTAAATTTTTCAATAAATACTTTTTAATTTTGGTAGAGGTTAACTCTTCTTTAAAATTAGCGAGATGTTCTTCTATCCAACGATCAAGGGTATTGGTTAACGCAGAATCGGAAAAAGGATGGTCATCAAACAAACCTTCTTTATCAAACTCCATGGCGGTTCGATCACTCGAGAAAATAACAGGACATTCAAAGAATTCTTCGTAGGGTTTTGTATCCCCTTTGAAATCGTGTTCAAAAGACACTCTAGTAGGATGAAAGTTGTCTGCCGCAATTAACCTTAATGAATGAAACAACACCGCTACCCCGGCCTCAATGCCTAGGTCGTGTACTTCCATGGTGGCGGCCGATTTATATTTCACTATAAAATCTAAGCGATTATCGGTTTCATCCAACTCGGTGGTGGTACCGTCACTGATCATTTGCGAATAGCGGTTCGCTCGCTTTAAGGCATCATAAACATTTTTGCTGGCTGCAAAGGCCATTCCCAGCGCATTAAGCGCCATGGGCTGAAAGCTGGCGGCCAGCTTCAAGGCAATATAAGGGTCTTGAGTTTTAGTTCTGGCCAGTTCCCATACCTGAGCCATGTGTGCGGTGGATATTCGATAGAGCGGTTGCTTAATTTCATCTAGCTCAATCCCAGCTTCCTTAAAAATATCACGGCTATCTAGCCCACAAGATTCAATGACCTTGGCAATTAACAATACCCAGCTGCCAAGGCTAGTATGGTCGCGGGGCAAAATAGTTGAATCTGGTGTGTCGATGGTTGAGCCTAGCATATGGATGGTTGAATCTGACATATGGATAAAACTGAGTGACTTGATTGGAATAAAACATACCACAAAGGGGTCTTGGCTTCAGCACTGGTAAACCCACTCAAATTAGGGGGATTCAGGTAACCCAGAATCTTATTCTGACTTTCCCCCTTGCCTAATCGCTTTAAGAAGCGCCAATAGAAAGATAAAACCACATAAACAATAGATAAAACTCACAAAAACCCAAGGATTGCGGCTATAGAAGCTGCCGCCTGAATGCTCTGAATATGGCATATCCACCTGCAAAGCACTTTGTACAAAGGCCTTACTACGGGCCAAATTTCGCCCACTTGGCAGTGCCACTAAGGATGGGCCATTATTAATGGCGTGAATTAAAGGTAAGCGATTTTCCACCGCTCTCAATACCGATATGGCGCCGTGCAGATAAGGCTGTCGCGACTGCCCAAACCAGGCATCGTTAGAGATTGCTAATAACACCCTGCCCTCAGCCTTATCTGTCACGGCATCAGTGACAAAGCGTGAAAATAATACTTCATAACAAATAAGTGGAATAATTTTCATGCCCGCTAAACTAAACTGTTTATGCTCAGTACCGGCTGCAAGATTAGCCGAGAAGCCATCACTAACTTGATTAAAAAAGTCCTTTGCCATGGTACTGTTTTCTACAATCGGCAAGTATTCCCCAAAAGCGATTCTTTTCATTTTTCGATAATAACCATTTTGGCTGCCATCTTTATTCATGGCCAACAGGGTATTAAATTCTTTTGTTGTATACTTTTTATGGCTGTTAGTTTCATTATCTTTATCGGTGGCGGTCTCCATGTCGTGAAATATTAACGGTGTATTCAGCGCCTTTATCTGACTCCTATAAGCACCACGCACAAATGAACTGGCAAAGTAGCCTTTATAGCGAGACTCTGGCCAAATAATTAAATCGCTACCCGCTTTCGCTAACCTTTGCGACATTTTCATTTCTACAGGGTAAGACCAACCATGACCTGCCTTGGGTTTTGGAATTTCAATACTGGGTTTATCATTTGATTGAATAATGCCAATTTTTTTAGTATCCCAATGGCTAATTTCTTCATCCCAAAAAGACAATGTATATTGCCCATAGATAAACCAACTCATGATAATGGCAGACGTGAATATTAAACTGCTACGTTTTTTGTAAACACTGCCTTTGCAATACAATAAAAAGATAACGGAGTTTACTAAGGCAATAATGAAGTCCAGCGCTAATACACCAAACAGATCAGTGCCTTGTATGGCCAATAAAAACTGCGCTTGACTGCCGCCAAGTGACATCGGAAATAACCAGGGAAAGATTGAGAATATAGCGGTGAGTAATATTGGAAATAAAAATAGGTTTACACTTTTAATGACCTTACCCAACCATGTCCAACCTGCCATAAGCAGCGCGATGGCTTGGCAAGTGTAAAGCCAGTATAGCGAGGCCACCAATATCGATGTGAATAAGCTATAGCCCTTTACTTCGATAATGAAGGTAACCACCCAGTAGTTACCCACAACTACAAAACTTAAGCCGGCCAACATGCCTACTAGATAACTATTTTTTACCGATAAACCCTGCACCGCTAGCATTAACGGCACAAAGGCAATCCAGCTGATCAAATAAAGCTGATCAAAGAGAAAGGGTAAAGCCAGTAAAGCACCACTCAATATTGCTAGGGTGCAGCGGGGCAATATTCCAAGAGGGTGTTCAGAATCTTGCTGGTGTGTGTTTTCGATCTTAAAGCGAATTATTTTGTTGAGCATCATAGGCTCTGGCACCTGCCAGTTCTTCACTTGAATAATGTTCGATGAGCAACTGTTGAATTTGCTCAAATTTGTCTGCTTCACTTATAGCTGAATTCAGTATGTATGATTTTTCCTGTCGATAATCTTCATAACGATTTTTCCAGTCTTGCTGATGTTCTTCCATGGCCTGTACTTGCAAAGCTGCCTGCTCACCGACCACTTCAACTCGTTTGGCCAGTACCTCAGTTTCCGAGCCGCCATTTTTGCGCAATGTATTTATTTCAGTATTAAGGCGAGTTACTTCTGTGGTTTCTATGTATTCTTCATCGTTGGCCTGGCTAAGTAAATCTTGCTCCAGAAAATCAACTTCATCTTGTTTTTGAGACTCCGTTAAGTCGGACCTTTGACTAATACTTGCGCGTTTTAAGGCTGATAGAGATTGATTCTGTTGTTGTGAAAATAATTGATTGGCGACATTTTCACCTAAATATTCACGTCGCATATTGATCATTTCGTTTAACTGTTGCAAAGCAATATCTGGACTATTGGCCACGACACCTTCTTCAAACCATTTTTTCTCGGCCTGCTTAAGGTGATAATAATTCCCCAGCACTTGTGCTACCTGTTCACCTGCCGTACCTGGCATAGCTTGCTTAATGAGGTTTTGAATATTCTTCATCTCTATTTCGCTTAAATTTACTGGTAAGCGTGATACCACTAAATTAAGTGAGGCCTGTGCACTGTCATCCAGTATTAATTGACCATAGATATCCAGCTTAGCCATCGATAACGCACTTTCTACTTCGGCATAACCAATTAGGAAACCGGTGCTTTTATCTGGGTTTATAGATTTTTCTTCACCAAGCGGATTAACATAGGAAGTTTCCTCCAAGCTTGCCATGGAGTAATCCATTTCAATAAAGGCATCTTTTGAAGAATCACTAAATTCACTTTCGATTACACTTTCAAATGACGCTTGGGAAGGAGAGTCGGGCTTTATAAAGCCCAAAAATACAACCACACAAAGTGTTATGGCAAAAATTGCGTAGTGGAATCGTTTATTGTTGTTATTCACGTTGTTCACCAATCCAGGCGTTATTTCACACTATATACCACTGCGTAAGAAGGGCTACCGGAGTAACCCTTCAAACACTAACATTTATAAGAAGCTAACTTATAAGTTGTTTTTTATTTCCTGATATACGCTTGGAGCCCACAGCATAGACAAGTGATTCTCATTTTCTAGCTGAGTGTTATTTCCACATTGAGCGCTAGATGCTGGCAAGATAACACCATCATAAGCAGACCAAAGTGAAACATCACAACCGCGTCCCGCTAATGTGTTCAGGAAGTTAGAACCTGGACGCATGTCGAAGCAAGAAAGGTTAAAACACGCATAAGCGATGTCGGTACCATTATGAGGCGCAGCCAAAGCAATGAAACGATCGTTTACAGCTTCACCACCTTCCATCACTCGGAACCAACGTGTCACTAAGCCACCGTTAGAATGAGAAATAATGGTTACCTTTTGGTTGTTGTGCTTACTGCGCACATCTTCCACAAAGCTTGCTAACTCACGACCACTTTGGGCGTTGGTACTAAACCAAGAGCTGTATTCAAATCCATACAAAGAACAACGTGGGTGCCCATCGGCCACCATGTAATCCATGATATCGATCCAGTTAAAGTTACCGCCACTGTAACCGTGTACAAAAACAATTGGTTTAACATTTGCGTCACATTCAGGCTCACTACTGCCCCCTCCCGAGGCCATTGCATGGCTGGCTAACAAGGTTAGCAGCGTCGCTTTAAACAAGGTTAATAGCATTTTCATAGTGTGTTCATCCTTAATATTATTGTTAGATTAAAAATTCAAAATAATAAGAGGTATTATTTTGAATCTTTTTTAGGATAGTTTGCGGTTTTCATCGCACTTGTAAGAACTGATGATCAAATTTTAAAGTCAACTAAATTATCTTTAGAGAGAACTTTAAAAAATTAAATGTTCAATTACGCACAGACTGCAAGCAACGAACCTGCATGCTAGGTAAAAGTGATTTTTAAAACTTGTAAGAACTGATGATTTAATCTTACAAAATAATAAAAAGTGAGCAGTTAACTGAGAGGGCTTGAATTGTAAGGGGCCAAAATTGAATTGGAATGCGTTTTATTTTTAGAGCAATAACGCTATTAACTTCATTTATATTGCTTTGAAAGTACCTGCCATACTTGTTGATAGTCTACAGGGGTATTCAACAAATCTTTTACCTGCTGGCAATGACGAACCACACCAAAGCTGTCCACCACGACCACCGCTCTAGACATGAGGCTTTTCATCGGTCCTTCGGCAATTTCCACTCCCAGTACCTTGCCAAGGTCGCCACGAAAAGTTGAAAGCAACCGAACATTATCCAATGAAAAGCTTTGGCAGAATCGCTTTTGTGCAAAAGGTAAATCGGCCGAGATACACATTACCGTTACCTGATTTAAGTTGGCTGCCATTTCATTGAACTTTTTAACTGATGCAGAACACGTGGGCGTATCGATACTGGGGAATATATTTAATACGAGAGTATTACCGCTAAAGTCGCTGAAATTCACATCTCTAAAATTTCCATCTACCGCACAAAAGTCTGGCATGTCCTGCCCCACCTCAGGCAACTCACCTGAGGTTTGATATTCTCTACCATTAATTTCAATAATCGCCATTAAATTGCCTTTCCAAACATAAACGATTAACAACACAGCCATGTAATCTCGGCGTTATTTGGTAACAGATATGGCCAGCCCTAGGATTCCTCATAGAACTTTTGTTGAAACTTAAGGGCTATGTCTTGAGTGCTGTCCAGTAGATCAATATCAATGGCAAACTGGTATCTTTCAGTTTCATCAAATGAGAATGTGCTAATAAAATAAATGGCTTTGCCTTCTTGAATGCGTCTAAAACTTAAACTTTTAAACTGACCCACTAAATTAGACATAGTGCCAGATACCTGAGCATCCTCTGCCTGCTCCTGCTCTTCTTTTAAAATTGAAATGCTTACATAACCCAATGAACGGCTGCGCTTGATACCATACTGCTTGGCCACCTCCTTGGATAAATAATTGGTGGTGAGCCCAATATAGTGCACTTCATAATTACCAAATACTTTCTTTTGCTCTGCCATACTAAATGGGGAACACACCATCACCATTAACACCAGCAAACAGAATTGAGTTACGTTCTTCATGATTAGCTCCTTCGGCCTCCCAATACGGCATTACCGCCTCTAGTTTAAGATTAACAGATAATCCCAATATGGCATTTTTATAGCTAGTCGAGTCAGAACCAAGAAACCGCCTTCTCATTAGAAAAGGCTATTAGGGCACCTCAACACTACTGACACTGGCTGTCAGGGGCAGGGCATAAGCTAGTCATATCGGCCAGTTCCGATCATTAAGTTTTACAAATTCTGAAAAGGAAAATATTTATGACAGCCACAATCGAAATGGTGTCTTTCAAACTAAACGCCGATGCCAGCGATCAGGCATTTCTCGATAGCAACCCAGCACTGGAAGCTTGGGTGGCTAAACAGCCTGGCTTCCAATATCGCGCCCTTAGCAAAAAAGAAGACGGCACCTGGGTGGACCTAGTATTTTGGGAAAGTCTTGAGCAAGCGCAACAAGCTGGCACGGCCTTCATGGCCGCCGACGAACCCAAGGCCATGTTGGCTTTTATTGATAAAGACAGCGTGAGTATGCAGCACATGCCGGTTCTTGCCTGTGTAGCACAGGAACAAGCACAAGCCATGGCCTAAGAGGTCACCAATATTGCGGGCGCATAAAAGCGCCTGCTGATATGATCTTGAAATTCTGTCAGTGGCCAGTTTAAGTGCCACTGCGTTTATTGGGACTTGAAGCGAGTTATGCATAAATCTAAACGCCTCTTTCAACTGGTGAATCTACTACGTAGAGGACGCTTGGTGACTATCGAGCCTGAGGCTAGCTATGCATAAATCTGAACGCCTTTTTCAGTTGGTTAACTTGCTGCGCGGTCGCCGCATGGCCATCACAGCCGAACAATTGGCTCAGGTGCTAGAGGTCACTACTCGTACCATTTACCGCGACATTCAAACTCTGCAACAAAGCGGTGTGCCCATCGATGGTGAAGCCGGCATAGGCTATCTGTTGTCGCCTGGTTATCAACTGCCGCCATTAATGTTCGACTTTGAAGAGCTACAAGCCTTGCTATTGGGAAGCTCAATGGTGCAGGCCTGGACCGACCCCGATTTAGCCAAAGCCGCCGCCAAGGCTGAGTCTAAAATACGCGCCATATTACCCGATCAATTATTACAAAAGGCCGACCAACAGCCTTACCAGGTTCCCAAATTCGATAAACACGATAATGAGCGCCGCAAACACGGCATATTAAGAAAGGCCTGTGAGCACAGACAAAAAATCAGCTTAGACTATTCCGATGAAAAGCAATCCATCACCTTAAGGGTAGTGTGGCCACTTGGGCTTATTTTTTGGGGGGAACGATGGACCTTACTGGCTTGGTGTGAATTAAGAGATGACTTCCGTCACTTCCGCCTAGACCGTATGACCCACATTAAACCCACAGGTGAAGAGTTTGAGCATATGAGCGAGCGCAGCCTGCACTTTTTCATGGCCAATCGACTTCATTAGGCATGCTGTAACCCTGGCTATCTTAAAAAGCGAACTCCTTGCTGAGTGGCCTTAAGCTAAATCTGGCCATTTTCGTTAGATAATCCGGCATTCACCGTCTTTCTTTGTTATAGGCCGCGCAGGCCGTGATATTAGCCCTTGTTTGATCTACAATAGCGCCCAACTCTTATCTATCAAACAGATTGTGCTTATTTCAGGTCTATATCATTGCAAACCGACTGCATTAAGGTCGGCGCCTGATTCATTCATAAGCCAATCCAGACCATACAAATATATAATTTAAAGGGCTCAAAGCATGTCAAAATTTTTCTACAAAGGCGGATTGATGAAAAAACCAGAGCATAGCAGCGCTGGTTTTGAAGTTAAGAATACTGTTCGTTTGGGCACCAAAAAGGCACCGGCTGCCATCACCGTAAAAACTGAAGAACGTAAAACAGAGCTATTGGCTGTTTTAGCCGATAACAACTGGATTGGCGAAGTAGAAGTAAAGGCCGATCAAGAAGAGAATTTACGAGATCTTGAAATCCTAGAGAGCCAAAAAGACACTGCTGCGGCCGTGACGACCAAGCAAGCCAATCGCAACGATCCTTGTCCTTGTGGCAGTGGTAAGAAATACAAGAAGTGCTGCGCAGCTTAATCGCTAATGTATAAATGGCTAACATGGATGTTAGCCAAGCAAGCTGTTAAGGCGAAAGAGGATAAAACCATAAGCGTTTATCCTCAAAAGGCGTTTTAACGGGTAAAAACGGATTATCTATTCGAAAAATCTTACGCTGATTTAGCTTATGCCACTCAATTATATGAGCGTGATACTTCATAAACAGTGCATCAAAACTTCCATCTTCAATCATCTCTAGCATTCCCTTCTCTACCCTGTCCGCCAGTAATTTTCCTTGCCTGGTTTTAGCAAACCAAAAATAAGTGGGCAGTGGATAATACAAGGCAATCGTTTCTTCAATATGTAACCTTGGCATCTCAGCCGCCCTTGCTTGGAATTCAGCTATCACCTCAGCTACGCCTCGAGAAAACATATCAAATCGCCCTCTTAAGAGCATGCCAAAAAGTCCCTGATAATTTGACCCTACAACAACCTTGAAGTCGCTGGCCTCAAGAATAGCTATATCTCCCCAGCCAATTCCCTGACCTATGGAAAACTTTTTCAATTCATTCAGATTGGCAATATTATGAAATTTTGACTGATTTTCCTTTTTAATCAGAAAGACTCTATAACCGATAAAGCCCTTATCTATTGGTATCCGAACCGGAGTTAACGTTTCTTCATATTTAATAGAGGTCTCCCTAATGATCACCGTTAATTTTTTATCATTTTTTTGTAGTTCAATTATCTGTCGCCTTTCATTCATATACTCAGCGCTTTCCATGATATACGGACCAAAGCTGGCTTTTGTTCTTTCTAAAGCGGCTCTTAATACCTCCCAATGATAGTCATACCTCGTATCCAATGAAGATTCAGAGGCATGAAAAATAAATCTCATGGCATCTTGTGAGGTAGCAGGCGGAGGGGTAAGCATAAGAAAAACAGCAACAAGCAGACAGGGATAACTATTAATTCCTTTCATTTGTGGCACCAATAAAGCCTTGAAAAGCTTGATAGAATCTACATTAAGATACGTACTTCAAATCAACCATTAAACCCATGGAGCAAAGAGTTTCCCGTGGCGTCGAAAAATTATGTTCCAATTTTTTAGCCTGTGTCATGGCGAATACAATGAAGTAACCCTAGTTATTCTAGCAGAATATTGAACCGGGCCCATGGTTGAGCGCCAACCAAGCTTCTACTGAATCACTAATAACACATACTTTTATTTTTAATAACACACTGATCTTTCTTTATAAGAAAAACATCCATACAAGCGCTGTACTTTCATCCGAAAAATAAAGCTCTTGAACGCTATAAATGCGTTACTTATTACCATTTAGTGCATTTCAATCAGTGCAAAAAAAACACCTGGTTTTAAGGCCAGATGCTTTTTAGACTATTTATTACTTTAGTTTATTAACGACTAAATAGTGCAACCCGCCACATTCATATACTGGTTCAATTTTTCATTTAAAGATTTAGGCGTGCAATTCAATACCATCATCTTATCCGGACGCATAACCACTACACGCTTGCCTGAGGCAAATAATTTTTTGTACTCCTGGCTCTTATTTTCAAATACAGGCGCATCAACATTTTTATCGTCTGCATTTTTTTCGGTAATAATGGCCTTTTTACCGGCCATAGAATGCCAACGAGACAAGGTCTTTTTAGTAAGGAAATCTTCGGGGTCAATATTCCAACCGAGTAAATAAAATTGTTCGCCCATTAATTTATCACTTAATGCTTCCTTGCCACCAAAGTGCAATGAATGCTGTGGAAATTCAATGCCTGTCTTAAAAATCTTACTCACGGTAAGGTGTTTTAAATAACCGCCATTAATATGGTTTGGAACTTTGTCAACCGGCAGGCCCTTATCTTTGGAGTGCAGCCCCAGCATGCCTAACGCTTTAATGACACCATCTCGCGTTTTTGCCTTGCCTTTCGTTTGCGGTAAAATCACACCACCAATGCTCTGCGCAAACTTGATTATTTGCTGACTTTGAGGAATTCGTTCTTCTTGATAACTGTTTAAAATACTCGGCGCCAACTCCTTCTTTAATACCGCCGATATTTTCCAGCACAAGTTATATACATCTCTTAAACCCGCCATTAGGCCTTGTCCTGCAAATGGCGGCGTAATATGCGCCGCATCACCTAATAAAAACACATTGCCTACCTGGTATTTTTCGGCGGTGCGAGCATGAAAGGTATAAACCGCTTTACGCGAAACCTGCATGTCTTTTACATCTCCCCAAGGAGCCAGCAATTTAGACAAGTTTTCTTCTTTGAACAACTCATCTGGGTTGTCATCTTTTTTAACCACAAATTCCCAGCGGCGCTTGTTATCTGGCCCTGGCAAGGTCACTGAAGGGCGCTCTGGATCTATGGAGAACACCGCATCATTACTTTCTACCGGATTTTTCTCTACATCTACTACCATCCAATCTTGTGGATAAGTGTCACCGGAAAAGCCAATGTTCAGTTTTTTACGAACTGGGCTGCTGGCACCGTCACAGGCCAATAGGTAACGACCTTTCACTTCAATTTCTTTCTCGCCCTGCTTTATTTTTAACTCAACACCAAAGCCTTTATCGTCAAATTCAAGCAGTTCAGTGCTGGTCACTAGATCCACATGTTTATAGGCTAAAAGGGCTTTACGTAAGCTCTTTTCCAAATCTGGTTGGTGAAATGTTCTTAATACACAGTGACCACTTTTTGGGGTATTGGTATCGGCAAAAAATTTAGTGTTTTCATTTTTGTCAATAAAACGAACTTTATCAATTTCCTTAAATTCCATTTCTGGATCATCAAGAATACCAATGGTATCAATGATTCGAGAGCCTTCTTCGCAAATACCTACGGCTCTTGGGCTCATCACCATTTCAGCTTCTTTATCAAGAATAAGCGTTGAAATACCTTGTTTTCCCAATACATTGGCAGCGCTAACACCACAAGGGCCAGCCCCTACAATCACAACATCATAAGATTTTTTAATAGTGGTTTTCATGTTTTCCCCTATGAACAAGCCGAGGTT
>JBALXQ010000093.1:0-4558 GCA_036960565.1 Bermanella sp. | reverse complement strand
ATTAAAGGCATAATTTAACTTTAGATCAATATTAATAGATCCCACTTAAAGCGCTGCAACAGGCAGCCACTATGGTGGATGTCCTGTTTGCTCCTCTATTTGCTCCTATCAGTCGTGGTTTCGGCATAATTTTCACCAAGCTAAATTAAAGGCATAATTTAACTTTAGATCAATATTAATAGATCCCACTTAAAGCGCTACAATAGGCAGCCACTATGGTGGATGTCCTATTTGTTCCTCCTTCTTTTCAGAACTGGCGATCATCTGCGCAATATCTTCAGCGTTAACTGAAGGTAGCTCTTGATTCAATGTGCTGTTAATGGCCGTTAATATATCAGCTAGGTCAACAAAACCTTGATCGTCCAATTCCAATTCGTACAACCAAGGCTCATGACGTAATGCATGAGATAACGTTTGGCTTAATATTTTTTGTTGCTTTTTGTTTAACATTAACAATTTCGCATTACGTAATCATTCACTCTCTGCACTTGGGGACAAATTAAAAATCTCATTATGAAAGACTCCATAATTCATTTTCCTAGGTAGATTACGACTATGTTGTAAACCGCCAAATTGGTCTTCTATATAACACTGGAACGCGCCTTTAGGATGCTTTTCCCATTCGCCAATCGCATGCAGGGTAGTGAAGTCTTCTAACATTTTGAAGTGGTGCGGCCAGCTATCAAACGGCCTTTCAAATAACAAATGACTATCAATCAAACCACTAAGCTCTTCGCGCCCAGGATAACCTCCTATCAACAATAAATGATGAGAAAATAACGACAGAGCCTGCTCTGGTATTAAACTTCGGCATATTGGACCAAAATAACCTATATCATTATCTCGTCCCCAGAAACGGCTATAAAGCAGCGCTTCTTCGGCGTAAATATCGGTAATATAATCGCTGTCTTTTTTATCTTGATGTCGATCTTTAAATAAATCTTTTACTTGCAGCATTGATTGCGAATGTAAGTCAGGCTCAAACTGCGCAAGCTGAAGACAAGCGCGATACTGCCAAACTCGGCAAGGGGTTAATGCACACCAACCAGGGTGAACCGTATCAAGCTCATCCAAAGGTTTACGATCGATTCGTACATAAAACATGATTTCTAATGGATCAAACCACCAGTCTGCGGCCTTCGCTTTTTCGGGCAATGTTTGCCCAATCCAAACTTGACTACCGGCCCATAAACGTCCCTCAGAACCTTCATCGAAGTCGTCTAATTTTAATGTTCGCCAAACTTTAGATTTGCCCTTTTTCTTAAAGGTATAAATTAAAGCTTGGGCTTCTAACGGTTGACCAGTCTCAACCAAAGACTGAGCTAAGGGGCCTACCGTTTCTCCGTTAAATTTGGACTGGCAATAGGCAGTGTAATATTCTATTAGAGATTTAATAATTTATTTCTCACTAGTAAATAGCATATTAATGTTGCCTAACAAGTATAATTTACCACCTAACTTCTCAAACTCATTGACTGATATTATTCCTACCTGAATTGCCTCCTCAGTTTTGTCAAAAATACTTTCATATACAGGTATTGGTTTCTCATATGTTTTTAAAAAATCCTGAAACCCCCCTTTGACATCCCCTTTTTTCTGGTCAAATCTTATTATTTTCAGAGAGACCAAATCTGCTACCCCTGTTTCCTTAACAACTCTATTTTTAACTGCCTCTAGTCCTTGGACATCATTAGAAATGCTAAGCTCTTGGGGGTTCATTAAAGTTATGAACATGTTTTTTGGGTTGCTATGCTGAACTAAACACAAAAGTCCGCAAGTATCTTCATCTGACTCAGCCACAAATTCAAAATCGAAAAATGTTTTCGACTCTACTTTTGATTCTATTTTACGAATCTGTCCACTTATAAGTTTATCAGTCATTTTCTCACCGAATTTGAATTAAATAATATTACATTCACACCACCATCAGCTTGGGCCGCAGGTGCAATAATTCTGTTATAACCACTATCTTCAGCATAACGCCCAAGTGGATTAGTAATTTCATAGTTCCACTGTTTATCTGGGCCGGTTCTAACCAAGTCTTCTAAAGATACACCAAGTCGGTGTCTAACAGATGGGCTAGTCAAATCGAGTAATCCATCTATTTTAACATCATAATAATTGTTCACCAGCCCCTCTAATGAAGCACCGTTCCCTGTGAATTCTGAATTAACTATTCGCTGTGAAGAACCCAAATATAAACCGCCTTGCCCTGCTCCAGTATACCTATGAACAGCTTTTTCAATATTAAATTCCGGATGAATTTCAAGAGGGTTTCTACCCTCAAGTACTGAACGATATAAACCACCCTCAAAAGCTGAAGATCCAACCCCATTAAACACCCCACTACTCTTCAGCGATTCTAAATAGCGTGCGCCTTCGGTATCAAATGCCCCACCGTCCAATCGAGTCGGTGTAATGACTGGTAAGTCTTTACTGCCATAAGCATCAAAGCCAATTCCCTCACGCCCTTTAGGTGCAGCTTGGTTAATACCCCGTAAAATACTGGCTTCGCCCCACGTTGATATAGCATCACCTTTGTTGAAGGTACGCTGAGAGGCAATATCACTGAAGCTGCTCGGGAATATTTTAGCCTTCCTGTCAAAGTTATTAAAGCGATCCTGCGGAATCGGCGAGTCAAAATCAAAGATACTAACATAAGGTGTAACCCCTGCTGCATCACTGCTTAATAAACGGCGATTATCAAAACTGGTAAGTCCATCATCAGGCAAGCGAATAGTGGTTAGAGGATAATTTGGATTGAAACCATTCGTCGCAATATTATCCGTTAGGTCTAATAAGAACTGCCCGTCACCTGTGCGGCTGCTAACACTGCTTTGTGAGAAACGGATGGATTCATTGCTCGGTATTACATCAGGAGTAAGACCAATTTGATTGTTAGTACCTTGATAGAGTCGATCAGTATTAATGTTAAAGCTTGAAGATAAAGCATCTAATGATTCAGATGTTTTATCATATCCGTGCTTTAGCTTTAATACGCCTAGACCAAGCGCTGCGCCACCGCCTGCACTACCCACAGCTTGACCCAATCCTTGATAATTTCCATCATGGAAATCTTTTATTGGCGAAGCTAAACCTGTAACTAGTGAGCCAATCAAATTTAAGCTGCCTGATAATACGCCTTTTTCTTGATAGGTTTGGCCTATTCTACTTAGAGCATTATAAGAGTCTGATTCACCAGCCAACCCTTTATAGCCAGCAACAAACGGATCAGCAGCGGTTAGGATAACCTGCTCTGCTAAATCTGCCACTCCCCCAGGAACACTTTTCACTCCTTCACTGACGCCCCGATGGAACTGGCCAAATTTGTTAAAGGTGAGATACTGTTCCCATGAACCTATTGCCGATATCGAACCTGTTGGCAACGAATCACCAGCTGCTAGGTATTCTTGAATCTGGCTTGAGCTATTCCCTGCGGCCACGGCCTTAAAATTTTGATCGCTAGAATAACGGGCAAGTTCGGCTGAAGACATAGCCGCAAGTTCAGCTTGAGTTGCTTGATTCGATGCAGCTTGCAGCGCACGTTCAGAGTGCTTCGCAGCGGCATCATCAAAAACGGCAGTACTGGTGATTGATTCATCGTATGTTGAGGTGTAGTTCTCTAAGCCAGCCAATACACTGTTAATAGCCGCATCTATCTGATTATTCCCCTCTACGCTCAACCTATTACTGGACGTCTCCAAATACGCTAACGAGTCAGGAGAATCGGTAGTAATAGATAGAGCATCTGAATCACTAAGCCCTACTGTCTCGACACCAAGCCTTGCACGCATATTATTGTCAAAAGTAACACCATCAATGCCGCCTAATATGTTACCAGCACCAACATCAACCATTGCACCAGGCTCAATACCATAAGCACTGGCTTGCATATCACTCAGATTAGGCGCTCCTTCAGGAGGGCCGGAAGGCTGTGAAGTTTGCTGCTGCAGCGCAGCCAACTGATTATTCTGCGCAAGCATATCTTCAGCACCAAAGAAGAACTCCGTAGCTCTATCATATAGATCCTTCTCAGCTGGCTTAGGCTGCTCCTGTGGTGAATACGTTGCTAGCGCCGTATTGGTATAATTCGTTAACCCACCTTGCAAAGTACGGAATAAGAAAGAGCCACCTTGCTTTTTCTTATAATCGTCATAGTTATCATAAACAGCACGAGCGATTAAATCTTTCAAGGCGATACTTTTCGCCGAGCGAGTGAAGGCATCAATCACGTGGATTTTTGCAGGTTTAATTGGACATCCATCCTAATAAATTTCAACTTCAGCGCGTAAAAACTGGTGAAACCTAAATGCAGAAAATCAATTTTTAGAACGCATTAAGAATTAAGCAGCATGATTAAGCTAGTGAAACTATAATCACGCTTTTTCAGATATACTCAAGCCTCAGGATACTCTGGTTGAAATTAATGAGATAAAAGAAGTAGCAGCTAATGAAACATCAGCTTACAGGTAGCTAAGCCAGGCGGTCTTTGATACTGAAGGTTTTCACAAGCCATGCGTAAACTGCTTTCACCACCTACAAACGAACTGAAACAACC
>JBALXQ010000042.1:0-53868 GCA_036960565.1 Bermanella sp. | reverse complement strand
GAAGATGAATATATTATTGAGCAAAATACCTTGGATACAGCCTTTTATATACTGTTAAACGGTACCGCTAGAGTGACTCTAGAAGGGGTGGACAATAGCCTAGCTACCATGGGGCCGGGAGATTTCTTTGGTGAAATTGCCTTTATTCAAAATACGCCTCGAACCAGCAACGTAATTGCCAATAACCTGTGTATTTTATTGAAGGTAGACAGACGCTTACTGGGTGCACTTAATGCAGAAATACGTGAAAAGTTTAAGGACCAAATTATTTTTAAGCTGGCGGGTATGATTGCTGCGAAAAATGTTAAAAAAACAGAAAAAGGCAACTAACTTTACTCTTCTTCATTTTATAAATAACCACTAAATTGACTTGCATCAGGTTTATCCTGACCTCCCCCTCGAACACTCTTCTCTTACTTATAATCCTTGATTCACGTCAATTTTATTCTGTTTTGACTTGTTAAGGTGCACTCAATAGATAAAAACACTGTAAATCGTGAGGTTCATAACATGTATGTAGATGAGTATGTCATAGCAGGATTGGTGATCATTGCACTAACCATTTGTTTTTTTGGTGGCGTTTATCGCTTCATTAAAAACGATATTGCTAAACACGAAGCTAAAAATCAATCTTAATTGATATGCACAGTTTTAGGCCGATCAATTAAGAGTATCAGAATAACTTAAATAGCCTGGCTATTTTGAGTGACAGAGTTACGCAAGTGACACCCCTCTGACTATCCTTTGAAAAAAGGATTCCAGTGCAGGATGCACGTCAGTCCGATGCAGGATGCATTATCGGCATAGCCCAGCTACTTTTTTAGCTGGGCTTTTTTATGCCCAGGGATGGGCGGTATCCTAGAAATGCAGGAGCAATTTCTAGGGTTCTAATATCTGCCACTATCTAATTTATTGAATAAGCAATTTCCAAGGCTCTAATCCCCTACATTATCCCCAAAAATTTGTCAGCTAACAGCACCTCCCCAAGCCCCCTATAAAACCCCATCCAGCAATTACCCCCAAATTGGTAGATCCATCAATTCCTGCTAATATACGCCCCTGTTTATTTTCTCAACAATGGCGTTTACATGTTCCTTGATTCTTTTATTAATGAAACAGATGGGCTTATTCAGGTAAGTCGTCAACAAGGTAGTGATTTTGCCAAGCAACTGGCAAATGATTTTAATCCACTACACGATATTGATGCTAAGCGATTTTTGGTGCCAGGTGACTTGCTGTTTGCGATCATCTTGCAAAAGCGTGGCATTAGTCAAAACATGAAATTCAAGTTTTCAGGCATGGTCTCTGCTGATACTGATTTTTCTTTGGTTGAAGTAGATGAAAATAACCTGCAAATACAAAGCGCCAATAAGCCATGTACCGAAGTTGAAATAACTGGCGATGTATTAACAGACGAAAATCTAATTAGTGAAATAGCCAAGGAATACGTGCGTTTTTCTGGAAAAACTTTTCCCAGTATTCTTGTGCCGTTAATGGAGCGCGAGAATGTAATGATTAATCCAGCTCGCCCCATGGTGATGTACCAAAGCATGGCCATTAGTTTGCAAGAATTCGATTTTAAAAATCCTATCCTTGAATTAGCCAAGCAAGACATATCTGTAGAGGGTAAGCGTGGCGATGTACGTATTCATTTTAATGTATTAAGTGAAGGTAAGATCGTAGGCCAAGGTGAAAAACACTTATTGTTAAGTGGCTTGCGCCCATTTGAAAAACCTGTGATGGATGAGCTAACCAGTAATTATGAAGCCACCAAGGCTAACTACGTAAGCGCGTAATCATCTTTTATTTCAGGATTAACTAATAACACCTATTATTTAAGCCTGAAATAAAATCGACTATAACGTTAAATTTCCTGTCATATATCCGACTCAGTTTCACTTCTCTTATTTAGTTGGCACAAATGCCCATATCGCTAACGCAAATGCCTCTTAAAAATTCTTCTTTGTAATGTGATTATATTTGCACAAATTCCACTGTGGATAACCACCTTCGTTTTTAGGCGCCAGGTTATTCCACAGGAACTGATTTAAATAAATGATTAAGAGAGGAATGCCATGTTCAGCTTTCAAGGCAAGATAGTGGTAGTGGTCGGCGGCACCAGTGGCATTAACTATGGTATTGCTAAGTGCTTTGCTCAAGCTGGTGCTAACTTGGCGGTGATTAGTCGCTCCCAAGAAAAGGTAGATAAAGCCGTATCAGGTCTTAGTGAATTGGGCGCTGAAGCTATGGGCTTAAGTTGCGATGTGCGCAACTATGATGATTTAGTGACTGCCATGAATGCCTTTCGAGATCGCTTTGGCGAGTTTGATGTGTTGGTGTCTGGGGCGGCGGGTAATTTCCCTGCCCGAGCCATGGATATGTCACCCAATGCCTTTGCTTCAGTGATTAACATAGATCTAATGGGCACCTTCCATGTTATGAAAGCGGCTTTCCCACACCTTAAAAAGCCAGGGGCCTCGGTCATTAATATATCTGCACCGCAGTCTTATATAGCTGCCGACTTTCAATCTCATGTTTGCTCGGCCAAAGCGGGTGTGGATATGTTAACTCGTAATTTGGCCCGTGAATGGGGATGTGATGGTATTCGTGTTAATTCAGTGGTGCCGGGCCCTATAGAGGTGAGTGAAGGCATGAATCGTTTGGCACCTACTAAGGCCATGCAAGATGCCATTGTGGACAGTGTTCCGCTGGGTCGTAACGGTACCCATGAGGATATCGGTAATTGTTGCATGTTTTTAGCTTCACAATTTGCCAGTTATATAAGCGGGGTGATCTTACCTGTGGATGGCGCCTGGTCGTTAGGGGGTTACAGTGTCTCTATGAATTCTCTAAAGGATATTATGACTAAGCCAGTATCTTAAGGTTTATTATGCTTTTTTGATGCTTACTACTGTTTATGAGGCAGTGGCTAGGCATTTGAAAAACAATGGAATTTGAACTAAACCTAGAGATACATTTAAGAGATTTAATAGCCAGAGTAATGGCCAGCCCATATGAATAAGTTGAGTGCTTCATCCTATTTTATCAAGCTATTAATTTGCCTTGTGGTTTTTGTGTTTTCTTGGCAAATCGCTTCGCAGCCTCTGCCTAAAGAGTTGAATTTGGTCACTGGGGACGATTTTAAACCCTGGACCGATCGCTCTTTAGAAAACGGAGGAGTCATTACCGAAATAGTCCAAGCCGTTTTTAAAAATATTAATGTCGAAACTCAAGTGGGCTGGCTGCCATGGAAGCGGGGTTACCAACGAGTAGTGTCGGGAAGCAATAACACCTTTGCTACATTTCCCTACTCCTATTCAAATACTAGGACGTCAGATGTTTATTATTCTATACCACTGTTAATCAGTGGATTAACCATCTTTGTGCTTGAAGATAACCCTACCCCAAAAGATTATAAAGACCAATCGGACCTAGAAGGCTTACGCTTTTGCACTGGGCTAGGCTATGCCTTTGATGATTTTGTTGCTTTATTAGAGGCTAAAAAAGTAACGTTGTTAACGCTGTCTAATGTGGAAAACTGTTTTTTAAATATAAAAGCCGGTCGTGCCGATGCCGTAGTATTAAACAAGCACGTGGGCTGGGGCATGATTCATTCACTGTATGAAAAAGACCACGGCTTTCGTGCCTTAAAAGAGCACAAACCCAGTGTGTATCATTTAGTGGTAAATAAAAGTTATCCAAACACGTTAGATATCCTGAACGAATTTAATAAAAGCCTAGTGCAATTGCAAAAATCAGGCGGCGTTGATGAAATAATTAATCGCCATATGAAGCCTGTAAAATAATTGATTAAAGTGACTTTCTTAGTTTTTCTATTCTATCTTCTTGACCATGTGTTAACTGCCAGTTGTTAATTACTCTACCTGCTTGTTCATTATTTTTTACTTTCATTAGTGCCAGAATATAAGCATAGGCATACGAGATATTCTCACTGTCTAATTGTGTAGCTTGCCTAAGGTTTTCTATAGCCAGTTCTAATTGGCTTTGGCGAATATACAATAATCCCAAGGCATAGTGTGGATAAGATGAATAGCCATGATGGCTAATGGCTTCTTTCAATAATGGCAGTGCCTTGTGATCCTCGTTTTTTCCTCTGTAAAGATCGGCCAAATTTAGCAACGCATTTTGAAAGTGTGGCTCTAAGGCCAGTGCACTTTGGAAATGTTTAATGGCTTTTTTTATATGGTTTTGCGCCAGGTAAAAATTTCCCAGTATTATTTGATTTTCCGGCGTGTCGGCATCATACCGTGCGGCAGAGATAAGGTCGGAAAATAAAGACTTAATTTTTTTACGTGTATCCAGTTTAAGCTTGCTTAAATTGATAGCCGCTAGTTGCCGCGCCATTTCTACTCGTACCGCCATGGATTTTTCATTTAGATTTTGATCTAGCAATTCAAGGCGCAAGTCATTGGGCAGGGTGCTTAAGCTGCGTACCGCCCCTAGCCGAATCACTGCCGATTCATTTTTCAAAGCATCTTGTAATGCCTTAACACTGCTCTTGGTGTGATGGTTGCCTATATGAGTCCAGGCAGATGCGCGGATAATCGCGGGTAATATTGGATTGTTGGCTAGGTGCAGTAATTGTTTGGTTTGTGTTTGATGCGATAATTGCGCCTTAAAAAAAGGTTTGGCATAAACATGGGGCTTAAGGTTATGGCCAAAAAGTTCAGTTATTTTTTCGCCGGCCCAGTCTTGGTTTTTGTTTGTATGGCAATTAGTGCAGGCGTCTGGACTGTCTATTTCTTTACTTAAATCGGGTCGCGGAATTTGAAAACTGTGGTCACGACGATCATCTACATTCATATAAGTGGTGCTGGGCATGTGACAATTTACACATTGCGCACCGCTGGAGGTGGGTGTGTGTTTATGGTGCTGGTTGTTGTCATAAACGCTCGGGCTGTGGCACTGGGTACATAAACCGTTACCGGTTATTTTTAATTTTAACGAGTGTGCATTATGGCAACTACTGCACACCACTCCGGCCTGAAACATCTTGCTTTGGGTGAAAGAGCCCCATACAAATACTTCATCTTTAATTTGACCATCATCATGGTATAGAGGCTCTTCAATGAGCATGGGCAGGTAGTTATCGGTAAAGGCTTCACCTTCCTGATGTTGACCCAACTGTAAGCGACGGGAATGGCAACCGGCACAGGCAGTTATCTGTTGATGGCTACTGAGCCCAGTGCGCATTTTAGTGGAAGGCGCTCTATGCACAGAGCTTTGTTCGTTAATCGTTTGCTTGGCTATATTATCGATAACCTCATTTCTAATGGCTCCCTTGCCAATTTCTTCTGGGCTAGAATTATCTTTAGCTATTTCATTTATCACATCCCACACCCCAGTATCCTTTAGCGAATACTGAAAACCGTTATATTGGATATTTTTCTCGGTGTCGCCCCTGGCCCATTTAATATGCTGTTTTCCTTGACCATGACAGGCTTCGCAACCCACATTGTCAGCGGTGAATTGGCTGTTATAGTTGTCGGTTTTATCATCGTAATTTTTATTAAAGCCAGTGGTATGGCACGAGGCACAGCGGCTGTTCCAATTGTAAAAACTACTGGTCCAATGCAAGGGTCCGCTACTATTTTCAGTGGCACTATTAATAATAGGTTGTGGCGCCTTGATATGCTCTAACGGACTTGTGTTATTAATTTTTTCATCATTAATAATTTCCAAGCCGTGATCTGAATTAATAAAAAACCAGGTTTGTCCACCAAGTGATTTGTCTCGACTATCCCATGCAATATCCAAGACTTGTTTACGTCCTCGGGGAAATTTCACTAAATATTGCTGCAAGGGTTCAATGCCAAAAGTATCGGTGATTTCAAAAGTTTGTGATTGGCCTAAGGCATTGTCGGTGGTGACAAAAAACTGCTTATCGGCTTTAAAGAAATGAGCCATTCGGTTTTGATAAGTCACTTTTATATTGCCGAAATCACCCAGCACCGATTGTTCTGTGGCCTTGTTCATGGCCAATTCATGATGGCTGCCTTTCCATAAATTAAATTCGGCCTGGTGACATTGGCCACAGGCTTCACTGCCCACATATTCAGCGCTTGCAGGCGCTAATTTGGCCTTTGAATTACGGTCGGGTTGGCTTGCATCACATCCTTGAAATAACGCCAGTAGCACTAACAGCGCCCCTATAAAAAGAAGCCTTAAGTAAGATACAGGGGTATACAGGCAGGTTGGGCGTAATGGCATTCTCGCTCTCATACAATGTATTGACATTAATTATGACACAATATTTAATGGCACTTCGAGTGCCAATATAAAAAAGAAGGTAAACATGAAAATACTTAAGCTAGTGGCTGTATTCATTGTTGCTATAGGGGTCATATTTATGGGGTTTCAGGACCAGTTAGTGAATAAAATCATGACAAAACGCATTACTGATCGCCTTAATAATGTGGTGATGGAGCAATTTACAGATACCCTTAGTGTCGCTATTTGTGGGGCTGGCTCGCCTTTACCCGATCCCCAGCGTTCTGGCTCATGTGCTGTGGTGCTGGCAGGTGATCAAGTGGTGATGATAGATGCTGGTAGTGGGGTTAGCCAGGTATCTGCCATGGGCATTCCCCTTGGCTTGGTAGATAACGTCTTCTTAACACACTTTCACTCTGACCATATTAACTCAATGGGTGAGCTTATGACTCAACGTTGGGCTAATTCTGGTAAAAATTTCCCCATCTCTATTCATGGTCCCATGGGAACCGAAGCTATTGTAGCCGGTTTTAATATGGCTTACGGCCCTGATCGAAGTTATCGAGAGGCTCATCATACTTCCTCGATTATGCCCCCTAGTGGCGGCTTAGCAAAGGCTCACCCGTTTAAAGTGCCCGGCACAGAAGGCTTAGTGGTACTTGAGAAAAACGGATTAAAAGTGACAGTCTTTCCGGTGGATCACAGTCCGGTAGACCCTGCGGTGGGTTACAAGTTTGAATACAAGGGGCGCAGCCTAGTATTCAGTGGCGATACCGCAAAAAGCCCAGTGGTGCAGAAATTTGCCAAAGGCAGTGATGTATTAATTCATGAAGCCTTATCAAGACCCATAGTAGAGCTTATTACTTCAGTGGCGACCGAATTACATAGGCCTAGAGTTGCGAAAATTACCGAAGATATTTTGGACTATCACACAAGCCCAGTGGAAGCAGCAGAAGTAGCCGAAGCGGCCAAGGTTCCCTTTTTGCTATTTAGTCATATTGTTCCACAGTTACCCATTGGTAACCTGCAAAAGCGCTTTGTAGAAGGGGTAGAAGAAGCCTATTCAGGAGAATTTAGCATCGCTCAAGATGGCAGTTTTGTCTCGGTAAACGTAAAAGACGGTCGTATTACCCAAGGCCAGTTACTCGATTAACTTCAATCACTCTAGGCAGTAAAGGCTCTTATTATGAACATGCAGGATTTAAGCGGAAAGCTTGCCGTTATTACCGGTGGCTCAAGTGGCATAGGCTTTTCAGTGGCGCAGTTATTGGCTAAACGTGGCGCCCGCATTTTAATTGTGGCGCGTAATCAGGCCAAATTGAATGAGGCTCAGCAGCAATTAAGTGTTCATAGCCAATATCCTGTGGTGACGGTAAGTGCAGATATAAGCCAACCTGAAGACATTAATAAATTAGCCGAGCAGGTTCATCAACTAGCCCCCTGTGCAGACATAATTATAAACAGTGCCGGCATTGTTAGCGCTGGTTTATTAGGGGATACCCCATTAGATGAATGGGAACGCCTTTACAGCTTAAATGTGCGTGGCCTAGTGGGAGTTTTACAGGCATTAACGCCCGCAATGGAAACACAAGGTAAAAAAGATAATAAAGCTCGGCACATTGTTAATGTGGCCTCGGTGGCGGGTATTGTGGGTGCTCCAGGCATGTCTGCTTACAGTGCCACTAAGGGAGCCGTCATATTGTTAACCGAGAGTCTGCGTGCAGAATTGTCGGTTTATAATATTGGGGTGAGCGCCATTTGTCCTGCCTTTGTTAAAACGCCTATTAGTGAAACGGTGCAAGCGTTTGGCAGAATGGATAATCCTAAAACTTATCGGGGCATTGCTAAGACATTTGCAAGTGCCGACCTAACACCTGAAGATGTTGCCGGAGCCACGATAAAAGCGATGGCTAAAAACAAAGGATTAGTGGTGCTAGGCCGAGTTGGGAAAATAGCCCATTTTATTAAACGTATTTCTCCGAAAATGATGAATAACATAGTGAGTAAGCAAGCACGCGTTTATTAACCATTTTATAAAATTCTAAAATTGGACCATTTATATGAAGCAAGAATATACCCTGCACGGTTGGCATTTATCCTATTTTTCGGGCAAGACCCGCGGCTACTTAAATTTTAAAAATTTAGACTTTAAAGATAAAGACGTGAATGCATTTGATCTTATGTACCGCATCCCTAAAAAAACTGGCGCCATGGTGATGCCGGCCATTCAAACTAAACAAGGTGAATGGTTACAAGATTCTAGTGTCATTATGGACGAACTGGATAAACGTCATCCTGAATCGTGTGTCACTCCAAGTACGCCTAAACAGTTAATGGCCGCCATGCTATTAGAGACCTGGCTTGATGAGTGGTGGATTCCTATTGGTATGCACTACCGCTGGTCATACCCAGAAAATTATTCGTTGTTTATTAATGACGCCAGTAAAGGCTTATTACCTTTTGTACCTAATGTTTTACGTAAACCTGTGGCCACCAAAATTGCTAAAGGGTTGCAGGGGTTTTTACCAACGGCAGGGGTGCGTAAAACTCAATTTGGGATGATGGAGCGTTGGACCAATAAAATTCTTGATGCACTTGAAGTGCACTTTACTCTGTATAAATTTTTATTGGGTGATAAACCCTGCATTGCCGACTTTGCCCTGTTAGGGCCAATGTATGGCCATTTAAACCGAGATCCTGCTCCTAAGCGTGACTTGCTAGATGTGAGGCCCAACTTACAAAACTGGGTGGAACGTTGTCATGCAGGAGAAGGAAAGCAGGGTGCCTATTTAGCAAACGATGGCATTCCAGAAACCTTAACGCCTATTTTCCAAGCCATTTTTGATGAGTTTTACCCTATGGTGGATGACATAGTGTTAAAGCTTAAAAATTATATTATCGATAAAAATAAAACCAGTGGAGATACTATCGCTCGCTCCGTTGGGGATATTTCCTTTCCTATGAATGGTGAGATATTTTCCCGGGCAGGCCTTCCCTACACAGTATGGATGATGCAGCGTATTCAAAACCGCTACCAAACTCTAACCAGCGAAGACAAGCAGCAGGTGGATAGCTGGAGCCAGCAATTCGGCTGCCAATCGCTCCAGCAGCAAGACTTAGGGCCTATCCTAAAACGTAATGCCGTCACCACTCGGTTGGCCTAGTAAAAATAAACACTTCACAAAACCTATTTAACCTAGAACTTTGTGAGGTGTTTGTTGCAAAAAAGCGATAAAGTAAGGTTTTTTAATGAAGCCTAGGCATCATGAACTGGCTCGCCCATATTTTTCTATCCGAATACAACATTGAAAGCCAGTTAGGGAATCTGCTAAACGATGCCTGCAAGGGGCGTGCGTGGCCTGGTGCCAGCAATCAGCTTAAACAGGGCATGCAAATACACCAACAGGTAGATGCTTTTACCGATGCTCATGAGAATTTTAAAAAAAGTAAACTGTTATTAGGACGTGGCCATTTACGAGGCGTGGTGGTGGATTTAAGCTTCGATTTATTATTGACTCGCCATTGGCATCGTTACAGCCTTGTGGATCGAAATGTTTTTTTAGATGATTTTTACAGACAATCCAAGCAAGCGATTAAACCGTACCCGGCAGGTGTTCAGAGATTTGTAAATGGCTTAATTCAATCAGATCATTTACGAAATTATCAATCCCTTGATGATTTAGAGAAAACCTTTGCTCGAGTAGATAAGCGTTTATCGGCACGACTTCTTAAAAAGGAATCTACACACATGTATTTTCCTTTAGTTAAAAAGGAGATTAATGCTCTGGAACAGAATTTTTTAAGTTTCTTTCCAGAGCTATTAACTCATGTGAAATCTAGCTCTAACCCAGACCAGTTAACTCATTGGAAGTAGTTGTGCCGGCTAGATCTAACTGAAATATATTTTCAATACGCGCTTGCTCAACCTCATTTAACGATTCCCAGCGTTTTAATAATGCGCGCCAACTTGACACTTGAAATGACTTCGCCACAGACTTAAATGGAATGCCATCTAACTCTCCTTCATACAGTGCTGTGTGTTTATCAAAGGCTTTTTCATTAAATAGCGGTTGCCCCTGCTGTTTATATTGATCATAAGCTTGAGCGTTCTGCTGCATAAGCGGAATAAAAGTACGTTTTATTTCGGCAAGTAACGCCTTAATAGAATCATCTATTTTAAGGTCGGGTTTTTTGGTGTAAGTAAACTTGCCTTGTTGAATGGCTTGCAGCCACTTAAAAGTCTTTGGTGCCTGATGTTGTATAAACTGCGCAGCACTTGGGTCGGCCAAGTTCATACCCAGTTGGCCATAAATACTGGCGTCCGCCAAGGTAAACGAATTCCCTAACAGATAGGGGCTAGTGGCGAGTTTAGATTCCAGAGCCGCCAGTAAATTCTTGTATGCATTTTCTAATAATTCATGGGTGGCGGGGAAATCTGCATGTATCGGAGGCTGTAATGACTTAGGCAGGTTTTCAATTTGAAAACTAATAGGTGCCACACTAAATAAATAGGGCAGGCGTCTCACTTGGCGTTTTGGAAAGCTCTTCTCAATAAACCATTTTAAGGGTCCTAAGATCACTTTAAATTCATTGGCTAAGCGCTGGCCGGCGGTATTATCCAGTGCTGAAAATTTCCAGCGCATGTGGTGAACCATATACAAACCAAATTCGTCGGCATACTCATCAATTAGCGCAATCACAAATTCTAAGGGTTTATCGTTAAATTGACTTAATTGAAGGTGTTTAGCATCGGGGGACTTATCTAACCAGTGTGCAAAAGCGCTGGAGTCGTAAAACGATTGGCCTTTTTCATTAAATATGTATGGCACTAATGGCAGTTCATCTTGCGAACTCATTATGGGCCAGGTGATTTTTTTTAGTCGCTTTTGTATTAGTCCAACTTTTACTTGATGTTTAAGCGCTTTGAAATAACCACCTTGTTGAGGCTGATAATTAATCGAGGTTTTCTTAAATCGTAAGCAGGCTTGAACCTTTAGATAAAAAGGAGAAAGCTCGGACCCCCATAACGTATAAAGCCTGGGTTTCATACAGCTATCCTTTTTATTATATTGTACCGATTCTAAAAAACCTGAGCATTAAAACTTCATGATGAAGGAATATTTTTAAGCGCACTTTCTAACATGTAACTCATTAATTCTTTAGATTTTTTAGCCGACAACTTTTGCGTAGAGCGCAGCTGAATCCAAGTATCGAAATCTAAGGCGACTTCAATGGTTTTAAAAAGTAGCAGGTCATCTTTCTTATTGAAGGGTAAAATACTTTCTAAGAAATTCGATTGAGCCAATGTCCAGCGTTCAATGTTTTGCTTAATAAACGGTGATTGATGCATGTGTATTTTAGCGGCCACTCGAAAAGGCATAAGGGTTTCATAAGCTTGGGCTTTTCGGTCTACCATCTCATTGAGTTGTTCGCGCCAATGGCTAGTGGTAAAAGGCTTTAAAAATTGTGGTAAATATTTGGCTTGGGCTTCAATAATAAGCTCTCGATAAAGTAGCTCCATCTCATTAAAGCGTCTAAATACGGTCCGTAATCCTACGTTGGCGGCCTTAGCGATTTCTTCGGCGCTTGGGGTGTTATTGCCTTCTTTAACCAATAATAAGAAGGCATCTACGATCTTTTGGCGACTATCATTAGTGCGCCTCTTACGACCATCGGTCTCAACACCCTTTGCAGATGATACTTTGCTCGTCATAACAAACCTTAACCAAGGCCCTTTAAGTGGCCAAAACCTGATAAATTAGGGTTATTATGGCATGAATTAAGCCAAAACTTTAAATTTTTAGCATTGCCCAATAGGCATACCAATTAGGGTCTTCGTTTTGTCTCTATTGGAGGTAATCGATGATTAAGGCATTAATCATCTTCTTTTTGGTATTATTGGCTTGTTTGGGAGATAAGCCCTGATCCAGTCGTAATTGCAGCCAGCTGTCAAAACTTAAGGTTAATTCAAGTGCGTTAAAAAGCGCCACATTGTTGGCCAGCTTAGCGGGCACAATTTTCATTAATAGTTTTCGTTCAATCTCATTCCACTTGGTGACGTTTTCCTTCATGAAGGCTGAGTGATGCAGGTGAAATTTAGCCGCTACGCGATAGGGCATTAGCTTTTCATAAATGACGGCTTTTCGGTTTTGGAATTCTTCTAGCTGTTCTGGCCATTTTTTAGATTCAAGCGGAACAAACACTTCAGGACTAAAGATCTTTTGCACTTCAATGATCATTTCCCGATACAGCACTTCCATTTCGCTGAAGCGCCTAAAAACGGTTCTTAAACCGACACTGGCGGCAGTAGCAACATTTTCGGCACTGGGTGATATATCACCGGCCCGCACCAGAGATAACATAGCATCGACGATTTTCTGGCGGCTGTTATTGGCTCGTAATGTTCGGCCGTCTATTGCCTGGCTAGGCTCTAACTCAGGTTGTGGTTTGGTTAAGGTGCTCACTGGCTCTCCGGCCTATATTATTTTTGCAGTTTGGGGCTGCTTAATGATTTTTAAGTTAGCAGTTATTACACACTTGAATACCTATTTTTTCAATTACTACTATTACTTTTGTGATAATTAACCTTAGTGCTGAATACTTGTTAAGAAAAGTAAAGCGCTAAACGAATTTAATAACTTGGTTAAAATAACCTGACGGATTTAGCGTTTTATTTTAATCTTAATTTAGTTTTTATATGTGAAATGAAGCCTTAATTCGGGTAGTAAATAAACTCGTCGCCTTGAGCCCAGCCCATGGCATCGGTTTTATCCACATTCACAGGCACTTCTAATATAGATTCCCAACGGGCGTCCATTTGTTCACTGTTGTGTTGAGCTAATAACGTGGTGAGCGATTGTACTTTTTCAGGGTGTTGATCCACCAGGTTTGTTTGCTCGGTAGGGTCAACATTTAAGTTAAATAACCAAGACTTTCCAGGCCTCCCTGTCACTTGTAGTTTCCAACCATCACTTAATACGGCCTGATAATGGTCATGACGCCAAAATAGGGCTTTGTGTAAAGTGCCGCTGGTTTGCCCTTGTGCATGGGGCAGCAGGTTTACACCATCAAGCTTTGTATTGGTGGGCAATTGCGCACCACTGGCCGCGGCAATGGTAGGCAAAATATCAGTATGATGAACCGGATCTTTTACCACGGTGCCAGGGGCTAGCTTGGCTGGCCACTTAACAAAAAAGGGTGTGCGAATGCCCCCTTCAAAAAAGGTGATTTTCCAGCCGCGGTAAGGCTGATTAATTTCAGGCAGGTTAATCATATTGGTGCCACCATTATCCGATACAAAAATCACCATGGTATTGTCTTCAATGCCATTATCTTTTAACGCTTGGGTCACACGCCCCACACTGCGATCAAGAGATTTAATCATGGCGGCATACACTCGCTCGGAGTGATTTTCAATTTGCGGTAATGAATCGTAATCGGCCTTTAAAGCTTGCAATGGATTGTGCGGTGCCCAGTGCGCCAGGTTTAAATAAAACGGACGGTCTTTATTAGTCTCAATAAACTTAACCGCTTCGTCTGTGTAGTAATCGGTAATGTAACCGTCGGGTTTAAAGCGATCTAGGCCATTAAAACTGGCGGCATGTTGCATGATGGACCAGATGAATTTGTTGTATGCATTACTGTCTTCTTCAGCTGCCACCGAGTTAGGGTCATCCCCTTCTAGGTACAGGCCACTGGCCATTAACAAAGCATCATCAAAGCCTTGATCTTGTGGCAACATGCCAACGCCGCGCCCTAAATGCCACTTGCCGATATGACCGGTTTGATAACCCTTGTCTTTTAATATTTCAGCGATGGTTTGTTCACTGCTGGGCATACCTAATTCTTCAAAGGGTAAGCGATCGTTTTCACTGTTGAAGAGAATCTCGGGTTCAAATTCGCGATGTGTTGCCAATGCAGATACCACACTCGACATGGCATCGGGCACGGGGGTAGATTCAAACCCAAAGCGAGTGCCGTAACGTCCGGTCATAATGGCGGCACGAGAGGGTGCACAGGTACCGTCGGCGGTGTAACCCTGGGTGAAGTTCACACCGTTTTGGGCTAGCTCGTTAATGTTGGGGGTGGGCATAGAGCCACCGTCTACGCCGCCACCATTTAAAGTGATGTCATTCCAGCCAAGGTCATCGGCAATAATTAATATCACATTAGGTGGGCGTTCACTGGCCGGTATAACTTGAGCGTTCGTCTCTGGTGCTGACCAGACTATTGTCTGGTTTTCGGCCACAGGGTTCTTTAGGTGCTCGATCATACTGGGCACAGTGAGTATGAGCATCTCCTGTTGGGAGAAACCCACCGCTACTAGGATGAGGAGTGAGATCGCACTCCATTTTATTATTTTCATAGTTCTCTCGATTATAGGTAGTTAATTGAGCCTGCCTTAGGCTGTTAGCAATGCCGGTTACTTCCTTTTAGCGTTATAGCGCTTTATTTCTAAGGTGAGTTTTTTATGCTCACAAACAAGGTATGTGACTCATTTTCTGGGTAGCGAGGAAGAGGGCTGCTCCTTACTATTGCGTCACTATTCAAAGCTGGTGGCATTATTGGTAATGGCACCTAGAATGTCAAAACTTAATTGACATGATTTATGTCAATAGGTGGATTTAGCATATCCAAAATCGCTAACACTAGTGGTGCGGTTAAGTATTTATTTTTAAAACGGGTTGTTAATAGGTGTAGCCAATGAAATCAAGATTTAACAAAGTTAAGCGCCAGTGAAAAAGCGGGCCTTGAGCGCTCGGTGTTTGATGGCATCATGATGTTGCGTAACCACGGTACTCAGGGTTTTGATTCTAAAGATGTGAGTGGTTGGCGCTACCCAGCGCCGTCCATTGGTCGTGCCGGTCACAATGGTAATTACGCCACCCGTGCCGCCTTGCAATCTATGAAATGCATTGTGGCCAACGACCCAGAAGAAGCGGTGTATATTCCTATCACGAAGGATAAAAGTGGTGAATTATTAAATGGGAAAAATACTTATAAGTTTCATTTTACTAAAAATCAGTTACCGCCGGCTAGAGAATTTTGGTCACTAACTGCTTATGACGATGACGGCATTATGATATTAAACCCCATTGATCGTTACATGGTGAGTGATCGCTCTGAGCATTTGGTGTATGACAGTGAAGGTGGCTTAACCTTGTATATTGGGGCGCAATCACCACAGGGTTTTGAGAGTAACTGGTTACCGGCAGCCAATGAACAGACAGTCTTAATGATTCGAATCTATGGCCCTACTTTGGCGGTCATTGATCAAAGCTGGGTGCCGCCGGGAATTACAAAAACTGTAACACTTTATTTATTCAATGTGGGCGCCTCACAAGGGGCGCCTGTTTTTGTCCTTGCATCCCCCCGCCCCAAGTCTTAAAGCCTCCAACTCTAATTTAATATTGGCCCATAAGTTTCGCATGATTGATGTTGGACGGTGACTGCTATTTTTTTAAAGGGGATCAATAATATTTAGGCGTTAGAATGAATAAAGTATATTAGGTGATAGTTAATCTCCCTAGCGCATTGCATACTTTAATGGTGTGAGTGTAGACATTAATCTTAACCAGAAACTGATTGAACCAATTTGCAGGGTTTGTCTTATGAAGGTATATTCAATCACTTCACGCTAACCTCAAGGATCAGTATTGTAATGATTGCGGCTACCGTGAAATGACCAGAAATACTGTTAATAGTTTAAGGCGTATTTATGTCTGACCCAATTTATACCCCACCAAAAGTTTGGAAATGGGAGGCGGGCATTGATAATAGATTTTCAAAAATTAATCGCCCAACTGCTGGCGCTACCCACGATAAAGTGCTGCCAAAAGGCGAGCACCCATTTCAGCTGTATTCACTGGCAACTCCAAACGGGGTGAAGGTGACGGTGATGCTTGAGGAGCTGATTGAACTGGGCTTTAAAGAAGCGGAATACGATGCTTATCTTGTTGATATTATGAGTGGCGATCAGTTTGGTAATGAGTTTGTTGAGATTAATCCAAACTCTAAAATTCCTGCGTTATTGGATATGAGCACCAACCCGCCAACGCGAATATTTGAATCCGGCGCGATCTTGGTACACCTAGCTGAAAAGTTTGATGCATTTCTACCAAAAGAAGCAAGCCAGCGTGCCGAGGTTATGTCTTGGTTAATGTGGCAAATGGGGGCTACCCCCATGTTAGGTGGTGGCTTTGGACATTTTTATGCCTACGCACCCGAAAAATATCAGTACCCAATTGATCGCTACACCATGGAGATCAAACGTCAGTTAGACGTGTTAGATAAGCAGCTAGCCAATAATAAATTTATTGCAGGCGATGAATACAGTATCGCAGATATGGCGATCTGGGCTTGGTACGGTGCCTTGGTTAAAAATAAAGTATATGAAGCGGCCGAATTTATTGAGGCTCATACTTATACAAATGTAATTCGTTGGACAGATGAAATTGCGCAACGTCCAGCCGTTAAACGCGGACGCATTGTGAATAAGGCTTGGGGTAAACCAGAAGAGCAGCTAATAGAGCGTCACAGCATGGAAGATTTCATTCGCTAGCGTGCCACTTAATATTGTTTATAAAAAAGCCTGAATATTTCTATTCGGGCTTTTTATTGTCTAAAATTCAAGCCTTTAAACGTCGACCTACGTCGTTGTATAGCCGTCATAAAAATCTATATGCACAATGCTAGGCGCAATTGATTTGGGTAAAACTTGATACGTAAATTGAGCTAATTATGTTTACTGGAAGGAGAGTGATTCGATAATTTAAAACAAAAAAATCTCACCCATAAAACAACACCTTGATATTGCTTTGTGGGTGAGTAGGAGCTATCTACCTGCGCGGCGCAGAGCAGAAGCTGTAAAGGCTTTTCGTTTAATCTTTATACCAAACTTAAATGGGTCTTTTTCTTCATTTGTTAAATCGGCGATGTAGCGCCCAGATTGCATGTCGTAGTTAGTCATGCCGCCATACCAAAGGGTATTGGCATTTACAAATTGTAGGGCATGGCCTTCGGCTACGCGCCATAAAACGTTGCGTGTATCATAATGATCGGCCAATGCAATTTGCCAGCTGTCTTCATCTATATAGTAGGTTCGTTTACCGTATACATGGCGTTCGCCTTCTTTTAATGTGGCTTCAATTTTCCAAACTCGGTGCAACTCGTAACGAGTGAACTCTGGGTTAAGATGGCCTGGCTGAATGATGTCTTTATATTTTGCATTTTCGTTTGCTAATTTATAAGCGTTGTAGGGAATGTACATTTCCTGTTTGCCTATTAATTCCCAGTTATATTTATTGGGAGCACCGTTATACATGTCTACTTGGTCGCTGGTACGTAGGCCATCCATTGCCTGTGCTGGGGCGTCGTATGCAATTTGTGGCGCGCGACGTACACGGCGCTGCCCTGCATTGTAAACCCAGGCCATGCGTGGCTGTGTTACCTGGTCAATGGTTTCATGTACCAACAACACATTACCCGATAAACGCGCCGGGGATTTAATAGACGACATATAATAAAATAAAATATTATTATCTTTTTTGGGGTTAAAACCGCCCTTTACATATTGTGGCATAGCCAATTGTGCGTTCATTTTTACTGAGGAAAAAGACCCGCTAGCTTGTACTGGAATGGTGGCTATGTTGCGTTCAATGGTTCCGCCACGATATCGGCTCACGTGATTCCAAATAACTTCTAATCCTGTCTTTGGCATAGCAAAAGGAATGGTTTCATCAAAGTTTTGTAAACCATTACCACCACTTACTAACTCAGTATTGGTAACATTTTTTAGAATCTTGTTGGTCAGCTTTGACGGGTAAGATGCGCTGCGGCGGGTTTTATAAATGGGCATCTTATAGCTGTTGGGATATTTTTTAAATAGAGCCAACTGACCATCACTTAAGTGATTTTTATATTGCTCAAGATTTTGTGCGGTAATGGTGAACAAGGGTTGGTCATCGGCAAACGGGTTAGTAAGCGGGTTGGCATTTTTATCTTGTGCCAAGCCACCGGTATAAGCCGGAATAGTGCCAGAAAGATTACCTGCTTTCTCGGCGCCCATTTGAGTGAGCTCGTTTTTTAGTTTTTTGGCTTCGGTGCTACTTACCTTAGCCCAAGTAGTAGTGGTGGACACACACAACAGCATGGCCACAGGGGCCAGTAATTTTATATTCATATTTTATCCTGCTGCGGGCAGAGACTGCCCGCATAAAATTAAACGACGGGTATAACGGCAGAGCTAACGAGTAGGCGTTATGTTTAAAACTGCATGCCCATACTGATAGAAGCAAAGTCACGGTCTTTGGTCTGGCTGTAGTCGTCACCTGAATATTGCGTATAAGCAATTTGCGCAGAATAAATTTCCTGATACGACGCCTCCACACTTAGGCCCAGAGTTTTATCCCCTTCAACAAATCCGTATTGAGAGTAACCCTCAACATCATGCTTCCATGACAAACTTGGAGTGAGGTTGATGCCGGAGTATACATTTGGATATTTAGCCGTTAAGCGCGCACGGTAGCCCCATGAGTTACTGGTAACAAAACCGTCATCAACGGCTTCGCTGCCAGTGCTGTTGGGGTTGTACATACCAAAGATGTCAGAGCGGCCAAACTTAGTGGCGTCTGCCCCTTCATTTAAATCATGAATGGAGGTAAACGCTACTTCGCCCACCAATACTAATTGGCTGGCACCGGCTACCTGGTCAAAGGTGCTAATACCGGTGAATTGCAGCTGACTCACTTCATGCTTTTTGAAAGAAGGAATCACCTCGCCGGGTGCAGTAGCGTTTACGTCTGCCGCTAATTCAGCAGATGTAGACAGGCCAGTTAATGCAGCACTGGTTAACTGAGGGCCGTTAATTTGCAACGGCATATCTTTGGTGTGTGTTAACTCACCGGAAAACGCCACTGGTCCTACGGTGGTGGCAAAACTTAAACCGGCCACTTGTAAGTCTTCGGTATTTTCTACTAGGTAGTAGGTGTCGCTGGCGATCACTGCAGTTTTAATGGGCATCCCTGTTACGGGGTTGTTCACGTAGGCGGCAATTTGAGCGTCTATTTGAATGGCGACATTGGCGGCCACTGCATCCTGAATACCTTGGGGTGTTGCCGACAGCGGAGTCCCCTCAGGAATCCCCTGGCTTGCGTATACTTGTGCCGTTACCGCGGCTGTAACACCAGGTGTTGCTGCTGCGGTTACTCCTGGGGTTGCTATAGCGGTGGCCGCACCGGTGATTTGTGCATCTGATAAACCAACCTTAGTAATGCTGATCATGGGTAAACGAGAATGTACATTCATGGCATATACACCAATCTCGGTATCGCCCACATTGAAACGCAAGGCCGCCCCAAATTGGCCATCGTCCTTGGCTTCTATATAGCCGTTATCGTGACGAGCAATCGTGGCCGCGCCGTCGGCAACTATTAAAGTATTGCACCCGTTAGAGGCGTAATCGTTGGTAGAGAAATAGGTGCCACAAGAAGGCACCTGAGTGCTTTCATATTCAAACTGATAAAAGGCTTCAGCGCTGATGTCTTCGGTTAGGCCTAGGTTTGCATAGGCCATGCTCACAGGCAGCAACGCGTCTTTTATTTCAGAACCGGGACGACGCAGTGCCACCACATCGACCGGGTTAATGCTGCTTAAATTACTTTGAATAAACGTGCTTTCACCCCAGCTCACCACTTGGCGACCTAGGCGAACATCTAGTGGCATCTCGCCTAAATCAAATCCGCCGTAGACGTAGGCATCCATTAAATAGGCACCTTCTGCCTTGGATAAATCATCAAAGCCTGAATCGTCTAGTTTTTCATTTTTATGGTTGTAAGAGGTGCCGCCCCCTTGGCCGTCGTTATCAAGTGTGGCCCCGTGGCCGTGGCTTACCGCGTTATTGGCCAGAGCCGAGTCGTACCAGTATTTACCACTGATGACACCGCCATAGTTATCAAAATTAAATTTGAAAGTGTGATTACCTGTGAATACCTGTGAAAACGCATCACCAGATTGAAAGTTTTTATTGGCATCGTCGGAGTTACTTTCTTGGCCCGCTGTATTTTGCGTCAGCTGTGTCGCGGCACTTTCGGTACGCCAGCTAGAGCCCATGGATAACTGGCTGTCTATTTGTGCCTCTATCTCACCCATAGAAAATTCAAGGCCTTGCGATTGTGCTGTCATCAATAAAGGGATGGCTAGAGCTAGGTATTTTTTGCCGCCAAATTTAGGAGTTTTATTACGCTGACTCATATTATTGCCTCTGTTGTTCTTATTGTTTTATGTGAGTGGTTTCTAGCTGCTTTAATGTTCAGTTGGGTCTGACCAATGACGTTCAAAACATTCTTCAAGATTGCCCAAGCCCTTTAACGTATTCGCTAACCTAACAAGCTTGTTTAACTGCTGTTGCTAGGTTTTTGTATGTTAGTGCCAAGCCAGTATTTATTATGGCGTTATGCATGTCAAAACATATTTGACATGCTATATGTCAATAGTATGATTTGGCAACTACTGGTTTATATAAAAATATGTGAAGAGTGAGTATTCATGGGGCTGCGCAGGGCTTATGGCTGTTTATCACATTTTAAAACATGGGGAATCCATGAGAAGTAAATTGATTTAGCCTTGTATGGGTGGGTAATTGAAAAAATAGTGGGTGAGCCAGCCGACTATTTTTAGTAAGTTAATGATTCTAATTTACTAGTTCATTTTTAATCAGATGGTTGACTTACCAGACTGAAAGGTCCAGTTTGTTTCACGAATTTAACTGAGCGATTGAGTCTGCTAGAAAGTGCTTTATTCATTACAGGAAACTTTATGTCCAGTGCAGTAGTCCCTCATATCGCTAACATGTTATTTAGCACGCGCTTACTTGAATTTAAGCGTGCATTGCATGAACGCAAACGCAAACGCAACCAGCAGCCCCATTTGGTTACTGTGTATCTGGCCATTAACGATGCTTATAGTTATTTATTAATTCAGGTGCTGGATGATTTACAAAAGCGATACACAATAGAATTCGATTTTAGGTGTGTGCTTAATAAGCAATCACAAATGTATCCGGCAGCAAAACTGTGGGATAAAAATGCATTTAATGATGGTCAATACCTTAGCGACCTTTACCAATTAGACTTCCCAGAACAAAATCAAAAAAATGAATCTTTTGCTGAGCAAATTACTGCCCAATTATTACATTGGGAATTGCAGCCAGGTTTTCTTAAGAATGCGTTGCCTCTGTTTAAAGCTTATTGGCAGGGTGATGACAGAAACATAGAGGCACTGATTAACCCAGCTTTAGTGGGACACATTGAGTGTTATGAACATCACCTGTTAAATAATGAAAGCATGTTAAAAGACAATGGCCACTATCTTAGTGCCATGCTGCATTATGGCGGAGAGTGGTATTGGGGGTTAGACCGCTTACAGTATTTAGAAAAACGCTTTAATGATTTGCATCTCAGCCGCGATAGGCGATTGTCAGTAAAATTTAATTTGGCGCATACACATTTTTGCCAACTCATGAGCCCCGAGAAAATTAAACAGGCGGGCGAAAGCGGGCTTAATAATGCACCTATAGAGATGTATTGGTCTATTCGCAGCCCGTATTCCTATATTGCATTATTGCGGGCTCGCCAACTGGCCAGCCATTATAATGTTAGGCTGATTGTGAAACCTGTGTTGCCCATGGTGATGCGTCGCATGCAGGTGCCAACGGTAAAGAAACTTTATATAAGCCAGGATGCCAAACGCGAAGCTAAACAGTGTGGCATTGAATTTGGCAAGATTGCCGATCCCTTGGGTAAAGGGGTGGAGCGTTGTTATGCTTTATATGAATATGCCAAGCAGCAAGGTAAGGCTCTTGAATATTTAGAGAGTTATGCTCGCGGCGTGTGGGCCGAAGGAATACGTTCAGACACGGATGCGGGTTTGCAAAAAATTGTGACGCGTTCTGGGTTAGATTGGCAAGAAGCGAAAACCATGTTGATGGATAAGCGTTGGCAAGTCTGGGCTCAGAATAATTTGGCTCAGCTATATGGAAATGACTTATGGGGCGTGCCTAGTTTTATTTATAAGGATGTTAAGGCATTTGGACAGGATCGTATTGATTTGATTGAACGCAGTTTGGTAAAAGAATTTGCCTTATCGGGTTTAACTGAAAAAATAGTTAATTAAATTTTACAAACAATAACAAAGGAAAAAAAATGAAAAACTTTTTTAAAATGAATATTTATGGGTTGATGCTTTTTTGGCTGGTATTTGTGGTTAATATATTTATGCCGCTGGGCGAGACGGCAGGCCTGTGGATAATGCGTATTGGGGTGGCGCTTCTTGTCGCACACGCATTGGAATTGGCGGTGGTCTATAAGCGTTTACACAAGATAGATCGTACTAAACCCATGGATATTGTTTGGGTATTATTGGTAGGGTTGTTTCACTGGACGCCGCTTTTAAAAAAATAACTATCTATTAAGACTCTGAGTCGAACAAACAGGGTGGGTAAATATCTACCTTGTTTCGACTTACCTCTGCTCTACCTATTTAAATCTTCTTATTTCTTTCACATTCTTGCATTAAATTGGCCATTCATTGGGTGAAATCAATATTGATTGACGCGATTAAGTAAATAGTCTTTCTACAAGTTGAAACTTACGTGTCAATTGGGTAGGGTATTTTAAAAAATAAGGAACAATGTAAATGCGATGTATTATTGCGGTGATCATGATTTTCAGCGCGCACTTGTCTTTGGCCATGTCCCCCTTCCAGCAACATATCAACAGCACAGCCCAATCTCTTTCGTCCTTTTATATGTATGAACTGACAGAAGGCGATGAAAAATTTTTAAACGAGTTTAAGCAGCATCAGGCAGACGCTGGTCGTGCATTGGATAACAGTACCGAGTTGCAAAAGAGTTTGTTTGAAGATCGCTGGCAGAAAATGATTCCTCACTGGAAATTTCACCTAGTTAAGGGTGTGGGTCTAAACTTTGAAGCCGTGATGCGATTGCAAGTTCGAAGATATCTAACAGACCTTTATTTGTATTCAAAAGAACTACCGGTTAATCAAACCATTGTTGAAAGTAAGGTTGATAGCATTAGGGTGAATACTTCTATTCTTTCTGCCAGAACCCTTGATTTGGTTTCGGCTCACAACGGTACTAACTCGTTAACCGAGCATGATTTGCAGATGGACTCTGGGGTCATTGCAGCTCAGGTACAAAAAAACATCTCACAGTTATTAGATATGAAGTTAGAAAAAAACCAAACAAAATCCTTAAAAAAGGTTAAAACTCAATTTAGCTTTATTAAGAAAAGTTTAGTTGACCACAACCAAGTAGTGCCCTATTTTCTTGTTTATAAAAACATTATGCGTTTAGGCAAGTTACTGGATGAAAGCACGCAGAAAGTAGCGGGTTATTAACTCTTTTAATAAGAAGCAATAAGGTTAATAAGCATAGAGTAAAACCCCTGTAGTGAAGGCTACAGGGGTTTTTTTATGGCTAGGATGTCAGTTGGTATTAACTAAAGAGTTTAAAACAGCACCGAGTAAGTAGTTTTACTCGGTGTTGGGGAAGCAGGATGCTAGAGCTGAGCAAGCAACGCTTTTGGGTGTGGCTCTATTTAGGCAAAAGAAAACTGAGCATGCATAAACTTAAGGCGCTTGTTTTGCATCTTAAGGCTGTATTCAAGCTCTTTGTAACGAGTACGAATAACGGCCTTGTCCCACTTTCCTTGTAAATTCTTCTTAGTGCTTTGCATCTTCTCAGATTGCAATTCACTCCATTGTTGCAATGTATCTTTAAAGTCTTCGTACTCTTTTTCAAGTAGCACTTTCCATTGTTCAACATTCTTATGCATATGTGCAGCTAGGTTCTCGCCATTACCCGCTTTGGCCAGTTCTTCATTGGCCTTTTTAAACAGCATGTGGTTCTTGGCTCGCTGAATTTTAAAGTCGGAAACCTTGTTTAAATTGCTGGTTAAACCCACCCAAGACATGGCATGAATTAGCCATTTGGTAGGGTCCCAGTGCCACCAGCGAATGCCGTTGCGGTAATCGGTTTGGAATATATGGTGATAATTGTGGTAACCCTCGCCATGGGTTAACAAGGCAAAAAAGCCGTTATCACGAGCAGTATTTTCGTCTGTATAAGGTTGATTGCCCCACTTGTGGACAATGGAGTTGATAAAGAAAGTAACATGGTGAGAAACAAACATGCGTAAGAAGCCAGCCAACAAGATCATTCCCCAAACATCACCCATTAGTAGGCCCAGTAATGTAGGCACCCCCAGCATCATGCTTAACGCAATAACAGTGTAGTGTTTGTGTTGCCACATAACGATAGGATCGGCTTGAAGGTTTTTAACATTGTCAAAATTCACTTCGCCGCTTGGGTATTTACGCAACATCCAACCCATGTGTGAAAACCACAGGCCGCGCTTGGCGGAGTACGGGTCTTTATCCACATCATCTACATGACGGTGATGCACGCGGTGACCGGAAGCCCAAATTAGAATGGAATTTTGTGCAGCGCAGGCGCCCCATAACGCGAACCAGATTTTTACTATGGGATGTGCTTGGTAAGCATTGTGAGACCAAAGGCGGTGATAGCCTGCGGTAATGGCGATGCCACAGAAAAAATTCAACACAATAAAGGCAACCCAGGCGCTGGTGCTATAGCCATGGGTGATGCCATACCAGGGCACAGCAATAAGCACCCCTAGAGTATTAATGGCAAACATGGCGCTAGGCACCCAGTGAATGGGGGGCTTTTGCTCGGTATTGACGCCGTTTTTATTATTCATAACAAGCTATCTAATGATAAGTTGGCAGCATTGTACCACTTATTCGCTTTGATGAAGATAAGCCGAGCTGAGCCGGTAAATCCTGTCTGGGTAGATAGTAAATGACGATGTTTTATACTGTTGCGCACTATATAAAGGCTTCAATCCAACAGGGTTACAGTTTCGCTAAGAGAGCGGGCTGAGATTTAGCGTAAAACAGTTAATCTAATTCATGAATAACTGTTTAAAATAATGTGGCAAAGTAACTGGCCTCGTTAATAAATATTAATTTATTACTTAAGCTTGAATCAATTCAATTTTGTAGCCATCTGGGTCCTCTATAAAGGCGATTATTTCTTTTTGGGGGGCTTCCTTAGATGTAAAACTCATGGGAGATGGATCACGTAAAATGGTGACGCCCTCTTTAGCTAAACGATCACAGGCGGCATGAATATCCCCAACTTCTAAGGCTATGTGCCCATAGCGAGTGCCATGTTGGTAAGTATCAGAGTCCCAGTTGTAGGTTAGTTCCACGGAGGGGTTGCTAGCTTCGTGTCCGTATCCCATAAATACCAGGGTAAAACGGCCTTCAGTAAATGTTTTTCGAGAAAATTCCTTCATGCCTAAAGCACTTTCATAAAAATTAACAGAGCGATCTAAATCACTAACACGAAACATCGTGTGTAATATTCGCGAGGGAATAAAGTTGCTAGTGTTGGTTAAAGCGGTAGTCATTGTTTGGCCCATTTAATTTGTGATGAAAAGAGGAAGTCGAAATGACTTACTCTTTTCTAATGCTGACGGTCTGAGTCGTTCACTTAGCCAGCATTGTGCATAAGTGAATACATTTCTTAATCTAGCTTAATCATAAAATGGAGAGTTCATCTCGCGGCTTGCTTCCTCTACAACACTTGCATCAAACACACGGGTGGTGAAGGCGGCATTGAGTTGTTTAGCTTCTGTGGGGAAGTAATCAATCGCAAATCTCTGCGCATTTTCAATGGTATCGAAGGCATATAAACCACCGGGAGTACCTGTGTTTAAGCCACTTAACCAAGTTTTTGCTAATATTCCTGGTTGCTGTTTTAAAACGGGATTTAATTCACGCCATGGTGCGTTGTCAAATGGCAGTGCGCTTAACTGAACTTCGGTGTAAACGTAGGCGCCGGGCTGCTGTTTATTCTTAGCACCAAAGTGAATGGAGTCCATTTCTTTACTCGCTTCTTCTACCGCGACGGCATCAAAAATAAGGGTACGTTGTGGCACGCCCAAGCTGCGCGCTTCAGTGGGGAAATACTCAGTGACAAATTTCTGGGCATTTTCAATTGAATCAAAAGTATAAAAACCACCAACAGATAAATCACCAACTCCAGACAGCCAGGTTTTGTTTAAAATGCCTGGTTGTGTTTTTAGTGCTTTGTTTATTTCTCTCCACGGAGCCTGATCAAAAGGAACTGAGGCTTGAATTTCTGTGTATACGAATGCTTTCATGGGTCTCTCCAAATTTTAATATTACGCTTAGCTAAATTAAGCGTGGCTGTTGGTTTTTTAGTGGCCTCTGACTAAGCAATCTGTGCTGCTTACCGAGAATGATAGCTATAGTAGCTGTGCACTTGTTTCTTGAGAATGCGCTTAAAAGCACTTAGAGTGGGCAGATATGCACAGGTAGAGAGGAGATTGTTTTGCCTATTAAACAGAAGCCACTAAAGCAAACCCTGCATGAAAGCATGGACTGGAATGGCTTGAGATTTTTTCTAGCGTTGGCCCGTGAAGGTTCGGTTAGCGGTGCTGGGCGTGCACTATCTGTAGAGCGCACCACAGTAGCAAGGCGCATTACTGCCTTGGAGAAACAGCTAGGCAGCCGCTTGTTTGACAAATTACCTAGCGGCTATTTCATGACACAGGTGGCCGAAAATCTATATCCCTATGCAGTTTCCATGGAGGAATTAATGCAGGCGGCCGATAGAGAAGTCTTTGGCATGGATACACAGTTAAGTGGCAGTTTGAAAGTCACCGCTAGTTATGATGTGTTTAGTCGGTTAGTGACGCCTAAATTGAGCCAGTTTATTGATAGCTACCCCGGTATTAACATTGAGTTACTTAGCTCTACCGGCCTTGCCGATTTAGCCGGTCGCCAAGCCGATATCGCTGTTCGTCTTAGTCCCAACCCTCCTGAGTATTTAATTGGCCGCAAAGTCTTGCCTCTTTGTCATGGCATATACGCTAGCCATCAATACCTGAATAAAAAGCGTAACAAAGAACAGCTCATTTTATGGGAGCACGAGCGCAAGACGCCGGAGTGGGTGTCTGATCATTTTCCAGAAGCTAGCGTGTGTGCAAGAGCGAACGAAATTATGACGATGCTGGAGTCGGTGAAAAACCATTTAGGCATTGCAAGGATGCCTTGTTATGTGGCGGATACAGAACCAACTCTGAGGCGTCTAGATCTATCGCTTACCCCATCCACTTGGGGGATTTGGGTGTTGAGCCATGTTGATTTACGCTCTACTGCGAGGGTTCGGGTTTGTCGAGAATTTTTAATTGATATTATTAGCCAGCAAAAGGGCTTAATAGAGGGATTGGAATCAAGATACTTTTAACGAATCCTAATTCAATTCAATTCAATTCAATTCAATTCAATTCAATTCAATTCAATTGGATAAAGGATCGGAGTGTTAATGACGCAGGTACCGTTAAGGTTGCGGGTAAACTATTACGATTGGCTAAACCTATAGCTACTTATAAATACGTGATTAAAACAATATAATGATTTTGAATTAAATATTAACGTTCAAACTATATTGCTTGAACGTTAATATTAGTCTGTAAATACCTAAACAGACTGTCCGCAACAAAAGCCACTGGCCCAGGCCCACTGAAAATTAAAGCCCCCTAGGTGTCCGGTCACATCCAGAACTTCTCCAATAAAAAACAAACCTTTTACCTTTTTACTTTCAAAAGTTTTAGAACTCACTTCTTCGGTATCAACACCACCCAATGTTACTTCGGCTTTTCTGTAGCCTTCAGTGCCGCTAGGAATGAAATGCCATTTTTGGAATAAATTAGCTATGTCTTCCAGTTCGGTGTGTTTGTAATTTTGTAATGGTTGCGAAGTATCCAGTGGGTCGCAAAAAGCTTTTATGATGCGCTCAGGGAAATGATTTTTTAATACTTTAATTAAATGTTTGTTGGGGCTTTTTTTCTGTTGTGCCTTTAAAGATTCGCTTAAATCCATGTCGGGCAGGCAGTTAACACTAATGGTGTTACCCGGTTTCCAGTAAGAGCTAATTTGTAAAACAGCCGGACCTGATAATCCCTTATGTGTGAATAAAATATTCTCGCGAAAGCTGTCGCCTTCACACGAAATTTCGCTGTCCATGCTCACCCCAGATAAACCATCGAAGCGTTTTTTCTCAAAGGCGTCAAAGGTAAAGGGCACAAGACCTGGTGCCGTAGCAGTCACGTCGATATTAAATTGCTTAGCAATGCGGTGGCCAAAATCTGTGGCGCCCATTGTTGGGAAAGACATGGCACCGGTGGCTACGACTAATGATTGGCCTTGTTGCTCACCTTGGGAAGTGGCTAGGGTGAAGCTTTGATCTTCATTTTGGCGGACATTTTCAATGCTGCAATCTAGAAGAATTTGCACACCTAGGTTTTCACAGCGATCTAGCAACATGTTTAAAATGGCTTCGCTCTTATTATCGCTGAATAACTGCCCCAATTTTTTTTCGCTCCAGGGTAAACCGGCTTTATCTACCTCACTTATGAAGTCCCATTGGGTGTAGCGCTTAAGCGCCGACTTGCAAAAGTGTGGGTTATTGCTGATGAAGTTGCTGGGCTCAGTGTATAAGTTGGTGAAGTTACAACGGCCCCCACCACTAATAAGAATTTTCTTGCCCGCTTTATTGGCATGATCGAGCACTAATACAGCTTTACCTGCTTCGGCCGCTGAAATGGCACACATGAGGCCGGCTGCACCGGCACCTAGAATAATAACGGGATGAGACATACTAAAACGAACCACAAAGAATCAGGCTGCATTTTAGCAAGTTTATAGCTGATTGAGCACCCGAGTTAGGTTTTCATCGTTTCTAAAGTATTCATTGAGTTGAATGACCTGATTTTTATCAACCACCGCAATGCTGCCCATGGTGCCTTGCAGCAGAATTTGCAGGAAATCGTCGGTGTCGGCTACGACATCTAAGCTGCCATAACCCCCGGCTAATTGTGAGGCGCGGCTGTCGGCAGTATTGCCAGAAACATAATCCACCATCACAAATGCCACGTTGGGGTAGGCATTCACCAGTGACTTTCGAATGTGGTTCATGTGGCTATCGCATATGGGGCACCACATGGTGAAGTAGAAAACCACGGCATCTCGGGTTTCAAGGCGTGTAGTGAGTTCCAGGTTTTCCCCTGTGGTGAGGTTAACGCTGAACGTATCTACATAGGTGTTTACCGATGCCCGACCATCTTGCTCTAGGGCTGAATCGTCTGGTACTAGGTCTTCCTCGCAGCCGCTTATGCTAAGGGCTAAACAGGTGGCGCCTAGCAACTTAACAAGCGACCAGCCTAAAGAATTACATTTAGGGTATTTAATCTTAAAAAACATGGCTTACCCCTAGGCTAGTAATGGTGGTCTTGGGAATGTTTTTGCCTTTTTGCGCTTGGCTCACCCCCATTTTTATTATCCAGTCACGCACCGCGCTGGAATACGACAAGTTAAGGCCTAGGCTTTGTTTCTCTATGCCGCTGGCCGGGTCTTTAATGCCATCATTTGTGGTTTGGCCTTCATCTAGCAGGGTATGGCTGAGGGTGGCATTTAACATGGCCAAGTTTGGCAGGAAAAAAGTATAGGCGGCACTGAAGGTATGCAGGGTTCGGTCTCCTAGTTTTTTATCATAGGGGGTAACGGCCTTGCCGGTTTCTTCGTTTACGGCCCGTTCAAGGTGCTGGCCATAACTGGCTTGCCAAGCCAAGCTAAACGGATACACGGTTTTCTCTATGAGCATGTTGGCATCTAAGCGGTAAAATCCGCGGCCAGTAATATCCAAGCTGCTATCTACCCTATCACCATAGGTGCTGATACCTGTGGGTAAGGTGAGGGCGGTGCCAAAATATATGGCCGGCTTTAAACTTTGCCAGGAGTTCACCCGATAAACACAAGTAACGTTTTCAAAGGTTTCATACCAGACACTTACCTGGCTATCGCCTATGCCACTGACATTAGATTGCTCGCCGCTGTAGTGATTCTGGTTATACACGATTGGCACAAAGCCGCTTACTTGCCAGTTGTCACTAAGGCGACGGGCATAACTGAGGTTTAAGGTGGTTTGTTTTAGCTTGGAGCCTACTGGGTCATCTTTATGGGTGCGCTCTTGGCTCCAGTAACCATCATAGCCTTCCTGTGAATAACTCATCTCCCACATTTCTTGATTAAACTTGGGTAAGATAACGCCGCCGCTAGCACCACCGCCGCAGCAAGAGGCAGCTAGGGCAGATGCGCTAACACCCCAAATGGCGCAGGCTGCCACTAACTTGGGTAGCACCGAAGAGATCCTCATTACATGACCATGGGCATGTCGGTGGTGGCATCAAAGGTAAAGCGGGCATTTAAACCATTCTGTTCGCCATTGCTGGTTTTAAGAGCCTGGTTAACATTTAAACGCACCTCCACCTCGTCACTGTCGTCGCCCACTAGACCTAGGTTCATGGCTTTATAAACGCCTGTTTCACCTTCCACCGCCATGGCCATTACCCAATTGTCTTCCACGGTGCAGTCTTGGTTGGCATTGCACATTTCGACGCTGACACTGGTGATGGCCAGCTCGGCATCTACCACGCCTTCATTTAGCAAAGTGTCAGTACTCACTGCGGCGTAATTCATCATGTCTTCTCGGGCGGCAATAAAGACTTCAAAGCTATTCATATTTTCCATGGCCATACGAGTGCGCTCAAACAGGTAATAAGTACGGCTTTCCATGGTGGCGTCGCCGTTCATATCTGTGGCTGGGTTTTGGTCTAGCTCGCCACCACTTAGCCTTTTAACATCGGCTGTAGACATGTTTACGGTCACATCAAATTTCTGGCTTTCCCCTTCAAATTCAACATGAATAGACCAGTCTCCCATGGGCTCATCCCCCATGACCGAGGGCATTAAAAAGTAAGCGGTGGTGGTGAATTCACCTGTATTAGTTAAGGAGTCGACTGGGTTTAAGGTGCCGGAGTGGGCTGAAACCGGTGCGCCGTGTTTCATGCCACTGGTCATGTTCATTAATGGGGTCACACTTATTTGGCTGTCGGGCAGTGCATTGCCCTCGTTGTCGGTTACCTGTACCGATACCTGGGCCACGCCCTTGGTAATATCGCCCATGGTGAGAGCGAACGAATATTGAGAGTCGGCGTCTGAGGTGTTGTCATTGCTTTCATCCAGCACGCAGCCGCCCAGGGCGAAGGTGGCGAACGTGATAAGGCTTAGTTGTTTCAGCATTGTAGGTATCCCCGGCAAGCAATTTTAAAAAGAATGATTAAAAAAAGATGCCTGTATGGTAAAACTTTGGCCAGGGTTTCGGGATGTGACATATTGTCGCATCCCCTTGTGAGTAGTGGGCTTAAAGTGATGTATCCTTTAAATCAGACACAACTAAATTGAAAGAATAGGGTTTTATGAAACTTGTATGCAGTAGTTGCTTGGGTGTAAACCGGGTTCCCGATGAACGCCTTGTGGATAACCCCAAATGTGGGAAGTGTCAGCATTTTTTATTAAGCGCTGAAGTCATAGAAACCAATGAGGCTTTGTTTAATAAATACGTGGCCAACAGTGAGTTACCTGTGGTGGTGGATTTTTGGGCAACCTGGTGTGGACCATGCCAGGCAATGGCGCCTGTATTTAGTGAGTTGGCAAAAGAAATGAAAGGTAAGTGCGTATTTTTAAAGGTAGATACTGAAAGTGAGCAACAACTATCGACACGTTTTGCTATTCGCAGTATTCCCAGCCTTAAAGTGTTTAAAGGCGGTAAGGTGGTGGCAGAAACAGCCGGTGCTTTGCCTAAGTCGCAACTTTTAAGTTTTATCTCTCCTCACGTTTAACCCCCAATAGTCACAGATCAATGAACTTTAGCCGGCAGGCTTTTAGGCTGAAGTTTATTGGTTTAAATGTGCCGAAATCACTCCTTGGTGTCATGCTAAATTATTAAATTAGGCATAGTGTGTTTTAACTGAAATAAAATAATAATAAGAACCGAAGTGTCGCGCACTCTCATTTTAACTAATAAAAATAATGATTAATTAGGCCGCCACCATGATTGGAATCTTTCGAAACGTAATTCTTGTCAGTTTGTTCGTGTTTTCATCACTAAGCCAAGCTTCCTCACCTTTAACCGAGCACGCACTGGCCATAAGCCAGTCTATGTCCGCATTTTACATGTATAGCTTGAGCGAGGGCGATAAACGCTACGAGCGAGATTACCTACATTATTTTGAGGTGGCAGAGCAACATTTACAAAAATTACAAGAACAGGATGCTCTACTTGCATCTGAGCTAAAAAACAAATGGGACAAACTGCGCCAGCACCTGAAGTTTGAGTACATTGAAGATGTGGGTTTTGTGGTATCAGGCCAGATGCGTGGGCAGTTCAGACAATACTTAAATAACCTATATGTCAGTATTTCTAAAAATATAAACAGTGAAACAAATTTTGAAGAGCAGTTATTGCTGATAACGCTTAATGTAGAAATTATGAGTGCACGTTTCTTTGATATCTCCAGTTCGGTATCCGGTGCCATGAACATGTCTAGTAACGATAGATTGATCGACCCACCAAAGATGGCAAAAGAGCTAAATGAAAAATTATTAAAACTTCAAAATATCAGTGCCACTAAAGCCATTGGTAAAAATTTAAGGCTGGTGAGTCGTAAATGGAAATTCATTGAAGACAGTGTCATCAACTATAAAGAGCAGTCGGCTTATTTGTTGGTGTATTACAATAAAAAACAAATTCATAAGCTTATTAGTAAAAGCCAAAATGTGATGGCTGGAATATAGCCAGCAATACAAACTGGTATTAACGTTTTGGATTTTTAAGGTCATGACGGTTAGCACTGCCTGTTATGTCTATATGCCAGAATGACTATTGCGCTACTATAATCTTGTCTACCAAAAAAAATAATAAACGGAGGCGTCACCTATGTTAAAAACACACCACGGCCTTGCGCTATTTTTACTGCTTACTATCAGTAATGTATCTATGGGGATTTCTGCTCTTACCCAACATACTCTGAGTGTTAGCCAATCTATGTCTGCTTTTTACATGTATAGCCTTACCGATGGCGATACACAGTACCAGGCAGATTATCAGCGCTATTTAATGGAAGCCGAACAGCATTTACAGGATTTTGAAGAGCAGGATTCGGTATCGGCATTTGAATTAAAAAATCAGTGGGATAAATTTCGCGCCCATTTGACGTTTGAATATGTGGAAGGGGCTGGATTTATTATTCCTGTTTCATTGCGTATGCAGTACAGGTCTTACTTGAATGTTCTTTACGGGAAAATAGTTGCACTGTCTAATAGTGAAACTAATTTAACTGAACAGTTGGCGTTAATGTCTCTTAATGTGGAGGTGATGTCGGCTCGATTTTTTGATATTGCCAGTGCTCTTTATGGCACGCTTTCTATTTCTAATAAAGACGTGGTGATAGATGCGCCCAAGATGGCTGTGCAATTTAGAGCTCGTTTAAAGGCTATGCAAAAATTACAGTTGTCGGCCAAGGTGAAAAAGAATTTGAAAGCGGTCGATAGGAAGTGGGCCTTTATTGAAGACAGTGTTACTAACTACAAGGGCGAGGCTGCCTATTTGTTGGTGTATTACAATAAACAAAAAATTAGCAGGCTGTTAAATAAAAGCCAGAACATGATGGCTGGCGCTTAATCTGTTTTAACTGTTGTTTGATTGAAAAAATTAAATTCCAAAATTCTGCCAGACCATTTTTAAATGGCCTGGCTTTTATTGTTTGAAAATCCAAATGTGTACTAGCCCCTTAACCAAGCCTTTAGCAATTGGCTTTAACAACTGCCAGAGCTGTAGCCGTCTTTTTGCATTAATTCTTTAGCTTTTTCAATATCTAGTTCTTCAATGGGGTTGGCTAAATAATATGGCAGCTCTACGGCAGTATCGCTTAGCAGCAGCATTTTCCCTGCAATCAAGCGCTCAATTACCGAGTTGATAGTTTCGTCAATATTCTCTGGTGGAGAGGGGTATTGGTTTTTCATGTAGTCGATAAATTCTTGTAGGCTGTGCTGGCCATCGGCAAGCGAGAGCGCAATGCCCAGCCACTCTTCTAGCTCTGTGGTGCTAGACGAGTAAACGTCGGCCAAGGCAACCTTGCCATTGTTGCGAGTAAATACGCAGCAGCGATAAAAGTATTGGTTCAATTGCATTTAATTTTACTCACTGTTTTTCTGGCTAGTGTTTAATTGGGATAGGTTTAAATCACTAAGCACGATATTTTTAATGGTGTTGATGTCAGACTCTTCAAAGTCCAAGTGCTTACGCTTTTTAATACCGTAGTCGGTTAGGGTGTAGTGATGCTTGGCCGTGACCTTGTGTTGGGCTAGGCAGTTCTTAACACAGTGCAATGCGCAGCCATCTAAAGCAATGATGTGTCTGGCTGCTTTGGCTTGCTTAACCAGGCTTTTAACATTACCGCCCACCCCCGCAATACAAGACATAAGGGCAACACCCTCACGATCAAATTCAACGGCCACCTGATTGGCCAGTTGCGCAATATTGCTGCAGCCTGAGCAACTGTAAATAATAGGTTTGTCTACAGCCATCATGACACCCCCGCTTGAAAATTTAAGTCATAATTTGGCAACGAGAGTAACAGTTTGGTGTTAGTGGGTTTATTCCCCTTAGGGGGTAGTGTGGGAGCGAATACTGGGCAGATTTGTGTCTTGAGAGGTACTGGCGGTCTGTAGCTGAGGGGCTTTATTTATAGCGGTGTTGAAATCGTAAAGCTGGTAGGCCCCAGAACCCCGACTAACTTGCGTTAATCGAGATTTAAAATTTGGTGGTTGTGCCAAGGCTCGAACCTATTTGGGGATTATCCCCATCATTCTAGCGGCGTTGTAAAAAATCCACTTTCAGAAACCAAAAAAATCCCGACTAACTTGCGTTAATCGAGATTTAAAATTTGGTGGCTACACCAAGATTCGAACTAGGGACCCCATCATTATGAGTGATGTGCTCTAACCAACTGAGCTATGTAGCCAAAAGCGGGGCGCATTATTAACTTCAGGCAGCTTTATGTCAAGTAAGTATTCCAAATTAATCAGTCACTTAGCAAAAAATATGGCTTATTTGGCCCGAGCTTGGCTTTTCAGGCCGTAGCCGTAGCGAATTGCCCACTTTATACTCAAATGAGTGGGCAAAATAACAAAAATGTAAGGCCGCTATGATAATTGGCCTAAACCCACAGGCACAATTTGTTTTCATCAGCGGATATTCAGTCCTCAGTTAATGCCTCGGCCCTAGTAAGGGGTGGTACAGCCTGTGGGAATACAGAAAAATACGAGTACTCAAGCCAATACCGACTTATTGATAAAAATAACGACAACAACAAAAAGGGAAATTGAATGAATAAATTAATCGGCTTTGCGGTGACGCTTGGTTTAGCAGGGGGGCTCTATATAGGCCTGGGCAATGTTTACAAAAATGAGATTTACCAAGGGGCCATAAATTTTGAAGCAGGCTTATCAGACTTAAAGGAAAGAGATGCTGATATAAGTGTGGGCGAAATTGTATATTTTGAAAATGCCCAGCGTGATAAGAAGCCCAGTGTGTTATTGGTGCATGGCTTTGGTGCAAACAAAGAGAACTGGTTACGCTTTGCTCGTTCGTTTAAGGATAATTACCATGTGGTGGCGGTGGATTTACCTGGTCACGGCAAGAGCGTCCATTCATTTGACCTAAACTACTCTCTGGAAAACCAGGTGGCTTGGCTTCATGAGTTTACCCAGAGCATAGGTTTACAGTCTTTTCATTTGGCGGGTAATTCCATGGGCGGTGCCATCAGTGCGTTGTACGCGGTGAACTACCCAGAGCAAGTGATGAGTGCCACTTTAATTGATCCGGCAGGCATACATGACTTTCGCTCGGTCATGCAGGACTTAATTGACCAAGGTGATAATCCGCTGGTGGTTGAAGACACTCAGGGTTTCAATCGCCTAATGGAATTTGCTTTAGAGCAGCCTCCATTCGTGCCTTGGCCTATTACTATGGTTAATGCCGAGCATGCCAAGGCGTTAAAGCCGCTGCATGACAAGCTTTGGAAAGATATGCAGCAAGGTCAGGGCGATAGCTTTAAGCCACTGCTTAAGCAAATACGAGTCCCCACTTTGGTGCAATGGGGTGAGCAGGACCGGGTGATTAATTACAAAAATATCGAAGTATTTAAAAATCTCATTCCGTCCGTGAAAACCCATGTTTGGCCAAATGTAGGTCATGCTCCTATGGTGGAAATTCCAAATGAATCAGCAGAGCTGATGCTCAGTCATATTCAAAATTAAAATTAAAATTGAGTTAGAGACCAACAAAACTAATACTAAAGTTGGTGCGTTGGTCTCACTCATTTCAATTTTTTATTCAATTCAGCATAAAGTTGTAATTTTGATAATCTGAATCGTAGAAGTTACGAATTAAAATGTTAATATGCGCCATAATACGAAAACGAATACCTTAGGTGTTGTGGGTTTACTGGTATGCAAAAATTAACGCGAGAAGAATACAATAGTGATGCGGTTATGCGCATGGTGCGCAGCGTTACCTTTCTAAAAAATCTAGCCAATCAAGATCAAGCCCAATTTGAGTTGTTATTAAGTGTTAGCCGGTTCATGAGTTTTGAACAGGGTGAAGTGCTAATGAACAAGGGCGAATCAGCCGATAGCCTGTATTTTTTACTTAAAGGTCAGGTTTCTGTTTTTACCTCAAGTGAAGATCAATCGTCATGTGTTCTCAATCCTGGTGAGGTCGTAGGCACTATGTCTATGGTGACGGGTGGCCAACGCAGTGCCACGGTTAAGGCCCATTCAGATGTGGTGTTGTTGTCACTGGAGTATGCTCATTGCAACGATATTCACGACTACGGCCTGTTTAATTTACATACCAAGTTAATGGCGTATCGCATGGTCATTCACCATATCCGCTGGACGCTTGAGCTAAATAAAATGAAGTATCCAAACCATGAGCTGACGCCCAGAATTTTTAAAATGCCAATTTATTCCGGAGAGAAGGATACTCAAGAAGAGTTACTGGCACTGCATGAGCAAGCTCGTCAATTAGCTGAATTATTACGCGAATGGAATGATAGCCTGGTTGAGTCAACGGCCAATAATTCAGAGTCGCATGGCTTGGTGGCCAATGCTCTTACTGCTAGTTAGTTGTTTATTGGCGCCAATCTTTTTATTTGAGCAGTAGAAATAAGCCTCATTTTTTACGGGCTGTTAAGTGAAAACTCAACAGCCTTAAAGTGTTTTATCCCGTCTTGTTACTTTCCTGTCGTTCTAATTATTACCCTTGTTAAATAAATGCGGAAACAATTTCAGCTTTTGCTCTTCCGTTAAGTCCCTCATACATTGAATATTGTTATCGGGAATAGCCTCCGGATTAGGGTATTTCTCAAGAGCATCTTCCAGGCTTTCTTCTCGAATTAAGTGCAGTAGAGGATAAGGCGCGCGGTTAGTCAGGTTCTCCGCGTCATCAGGTTGGGTGCCACCAAACTGATACTGAGGGTGGAAACTGGCAATTTGAAAAATACCCAGCCAATCTTCTTGCTCCAACAACTTATCTGCATAATCTAAAAACTGATTATAATCATCAAAACTCTGTAAATGGTTTGGAATGATAATAACCGTGGTTTCGCGTTTTTGCGGAGGCAGTTTTTCCAAATCTAGCAGGGCATTTTGAACATGTTCTAGCAGGTCTACATCGCGCTTGCCTGTGAATAAGTCTAGGTGGATTTGCTGTAAGCGTTGAGGCTTGGCCGCAAATGGGCATAAATTAAGGCCTATTACTACCTGGTCTAACCAGGTGTTAACCTCTGAGATAATTTTGTCTGTCATGTCTATGCTGAATTTTATAAAAATCCATTGTAACTAAATCTGTGCTTAAACCCCAGAGGGCTAGTGGCACAGAGGTCATTAGTTTAATTAATAAAATCAATAAAATGGCTTATTAATAATGGTTCTATACAGAGTATTTCCTCAAATAAATAACGACTATAGTTAAGGTGGGTATGGGCTAACGGTGTGTTTCATGGAAAAAATTCTGCGTAACATTATTGAAGGGGTTTCCAATAACTACGGAACTGCCTTTTTCAACACAATTACTCTTAAACTGCATGAGGCCATTGGTAGCGATTTTACCTTTATTGCCCGCCTTGATGTTGACGCATATGTTTCTCGTACCATCTCCTTGGTGGCCGATGGCGAGCTGGCGGAAAACATGGAGTACAGTTTAAAAGATACCCCCTGCGCAGAAGTAACCGATGACGGCATTTGCCTTTACCCCAAAGAAATATGCAAGTACTTCCCTGATGATCAATTGCTTGTGGACATGGGAATAGAGGGCTATGTAGGTACCCCGTTAAAGGACTCAAATGGTGAGATATTGGGTTTAACGGTAGCACTGTATAAACACCCCATTCAAAATATTGAATTTGTACAAACTGTTTTTCAAATTTTTAGTGGGCGTATCGCTGCTGAAATTGAGCGCAGTGAATATGAAGCCAATCTAGAAAAGATCGTGGCTCAGCGCACTGAGCATCTAGAAGATGCCATGCAAAGTCTAAAGCGTACTCAAGCTTTGTTAATTCAACAGGAGAAATTGGCTTCCTTGGGTGGGGTGGTGGCTGGCGTTGCTCATGAAATTAACACGCCCTTGGGCATCGCCAAGACGGGGCACAGCTTGCATGTTGATACCCTGAATAAAATTAAAAAGTCGTTTAATGATAAAACCCTCACCGCATCAGCTATGCAAGAATATCTAGATTTAAGTAAAGAGGTAGAAGATACAATTACTATTAATTTAGAGCGGGCTATTGATCTAGTGCAAAACTTCAAACATGCGGCGGTAGATCGGGTGGACTCGCGGATTCTTAAGCATAATTTACGTGAATTAATTGAGCGTATTATTATTTCCCTGGCGGCCGAATTTTCACGTAATCAAATTAAGTGTCATGTGGATATTAGTAAAAGCATTTTCATTACTACTTCAGGCAGTGATTTATCTCAGGTTATCAGTAATCTTATTATGAATGCGTCTGTGCATGCCTTTGAAGGTAGGAGTGATCGACAAATTACCATCAGTGCTAGGGAGTCTGGCCAGTCGCTTGATTTATGGGTAAGTGATAATGGCGTAGGTGTGGCAGAGTCTATACGAGATACCGTATTTGAGCCCTTCGTGACGACTAAGCGTCACGAAGGCAGTACCGGGCTGGGCATGAATATTGTGTTTAATCAGGTGACGTCTAAGTTAAAGGGCAGCATTAAACTTGAGTTACCTGTTGCTGGCGGCAGCCAATGGCGCATGACATTTCCATTAGAGCTCTCAAGCGATACTGATGAAGTTGAAACCAATATCGCTGAAGACAAGGCAGGTTAAATCTTTTCACAATACTCTAACCAACGCTGAACCCCGGCGCTGCGAAATTTTTTCTTGTGTAAAATAAAATAAAGAGTACGTGAGAAATCTCTATTAGGTGGGTTTAACACCACTAGGTCGCCGCGAATAAACGCATCTAGCAAGGTGATACGTGACAAACACCCTAAACCAAGGCCATTACCCACGGCGCGTTTAATGGCTTCGGTATGCTGTAATTCAAGGCTTATTTTTATTTCAGGTAATATCCCATGCATGGCACGATCAAATGCTTGGCGTGTACCTGAGCCTGCCTCTCGCATAACCCAAGGGTGTTCAATTAAGTCGGCATCGGTAATGTTAGCCTTGCTGGCTAAGGGATGGTCGGGCGCGCAAAATACACAAAGGTTATCGTCGCGCCACGGAATAATATCCAGGTCGCCATGCTGAACCTCACCTTCAATCATGCCGATATCTATATCGTAGTTAAGCACCTGACTCATGACCTGTTCCGTATTGGCCACGGTTAAGCTCACTTCTGCATCTGGTTGCTCGGCCAATAATTCTCCTAAAATATTAACCGCTAAATAATTGCCAATGGTAAGAGTGGCGCCCACTTTAACGGGGCCAGCATCCTTGTGCTGCATGAGGGCAAATTCCACTTCACGAGCTTGTTCTAACAAGGCTTCGGCACGACTGCGTATTAGCCGACCTTGTTCATTTAGTTGTAAGCGTTTACCCACACGGTCAAATAATAAAATATCAAACTGTTGCTCTAATTCTTTCAATGCGCTGCTGGCAGCACTTTGCGACATGGCAAGTTTATCGGCTGCTTTGGATATATTTTGAAAGTGAGCGGTGGCTAAAAACACCTCAAGCTGACGTAGGCTAAATCTCATGCTGCGCCCTCACTTAGGCTTTTTTTAATGACTGGTGAATTTTCTTTGGCCAATGAATCGGTGCCGGCATAGTCAGAAATATTTTGAAAGTGAGCGGAGGCAAAAAAAGCCTCAAGCTGACCAGCATTAAGTTTAATTAATCTCATGCTTTGCCCTCTTCAAGGTCTTGTTTTATAAGTTGCAAACTTTCTTCGGCAAAGCCTGTACCGGCCTCAACATAGTAGTTAAAGACGTTATCCACACCAAATTCCACCAGTTGCTTACGTTCATCTTCATAGCGGGCAATGGCGGCAATGTGGCCCTTGTAACCACAAAGTTTTAACTGGGCGGTGATATCGTGAATATCACTTACCGCAGGCATGGCCAGCATCACGAGTTTGATGTGCCACAGCTCACGGGTCTCCCAAAAATCGGCATCTTCGGCATCTCCTAAAATAACGTGGCGGCCATCCTTGCGATGACGCCTCACCTTATCTATATCCGACTCAACGCCCCACACGCGCTTGCCCAATTGCTCTTGAATAACATCGTAAGCACTGCGGCCTACCCGGCCCATACCAATCACCAGAACCTCTGCCATTTTTAATTGCTCCTGATAAATCGGATCAGGCTGTTTACGCTCGAAATATTTAACAAGGCCACGCATGTGTGCGTAAGCGGTGTGCGCATATTCATAAAAAACACTGGTGAAAATAAAGGAGACACTTACCGCTAGCGCAATGATCACCAGCCAGTCTTTACTTAACCAGCCGTTTTGAACACACAAGGCGGTGACGATCAAACCAAATTCGCTGTAGTTAGTAAGTAACATGCTGCCCAAAAACATGCTGCGTCCGGGGGCGCGAAGTACCGCCAATACTTGGAATAACAAAGCGCCTTTAATGACCAGCAACAGACTTACCACAGCAATGGGAGCAAGCATGTCTAACGTGGGCAAAGCGGTGAAGCCTATGGATAAGAAGAAGCCAATTAAAAACATGTCTTTAAAGCTTAATAAAGACTTGGCCAGTTCTACCGACTTGGGATGCTGACTAATTAACAAGCCCACCATGAGTGCGCCCAAGTCTCCTTTAAGATTAACCAGGGTAAATAACTCATAACCGCCCATGGCTAGGAAAAACCCCACCAGTGGTAATAATTCTCCGTGGCCGCTTAAATTTAAGAAGCGTCCCAAGAAGTGTCGGGCTGGCCACAAGAGAAAGAGGGCCAATGCATAAGGGCTAGGGGCAGATCCTGTGGCCAGTACCATAAAGACTACCGCCACTATGTCCTGCATGACCAATATCCCCACGGCTAATTTGCCATGGCGGCTCTGCATTTCATTTTTATCTTCAAGCAGTTTCACCACGCACACGGTACTAGAGAAACTTAAGGCAAAGGCAATGAGCGACAAGGCAGGCCAGCCCAGCTGGCTAAAATAGTTCATGCCCAGCACGGCCAAACCTTTTAGTAATAGGGTTCCCAGTACTACCCAACCCAGCATGTGCAAGCTGCTACCGGCCCACACTGTGGGTTTCAGCAGACTGTGGATATTAATTTTTAAGCCTATGGTGAACAGCATGAGAGTAATGCCCAGATGGGCTAGGGTTTGCAGGCTTTCATGGGGTTGTACCCCTGCAAAGTGCAAGGCAAAACCGGCAGCCAGATAGCCAATAAGAGGGGGCAACTTAAATTGCTTGGCCACAAAGCCGCAGGCAAAGGCGATTAAAATCCAAATAAAGTCCATAACATCCGCCTGAATACATACCTAGAGTCTAGGTAGAGTTTCATATATAGGTAAAATTGATAATATATAGTAGTTTTACCCGTTTTTCAAATATAAGGTCTAGGGCTATTGTGTGTGCAAGTTAATTGAATAGACAAGCAAAGCGAGGAGCATCATGAAGGGATTTAATACAGAGACCGTAACCAGTGTTCACCACTGGAATGACAGCTTGTTTAGTTTCAAGGTGACCCGAGATGCAGGCCTGCGCTACAAAAATGGCCACTTCATCATGATTGGTTTAAAGGTAGAAGATAAGCCTTTAATGCGCGCTTACAGTATTGCCAGCGCCAACTATGAAGAGGAAATGGAGTTTTTCAGCATTAAGGTAGACGACGGCCCGCTAACCTCGCGCTTGCAAAAAATTCAGCCAGGGGATGAAATTCTAATTAGCAGAAAACCTACAGGTACCTTGTTAGTAGATGATTTGTTGCCAGGCAAGAACCTTTACTTGCTAAGCACAGGCACAGGCTTGGCGCCGTTTTTAAGCATCATTCGTGACCCGTACACCTATGAGAAATTTGATAAAGTTATCATTACTCACGGTGTGCGTTATGAAAGTGAATTGGCTTATCAGGATTTAATCCTTAATCAGCTACCGGATGACGAATACTTGGGAGAATTGGTAAAAGAAAAATTAATTTACTACCCAACTGTTACCCGTGAAGATTATGAAAATCAGGGGCGCTTAACCGATTTATTGCAAAGCGGTAAGCTTAACAACGATTTGGGATTACCTGAGCCTAATAAAGAGGACGACAGATTCATGCTTTGTGGCAGCCCTAGCATGCTGAAAGATTTCACCAACATTCTCGATGAAAAAGGTTTTAAAGAAACTCGTCAGGGTGAGTTGGCTGAATATGTAATTGAACGTGCTTTTGTTGAATAAAACTTCTGTATCTTGGCACTAGGCTTTTAAACGCTAGTGCCGCTTTTCCTAATTCTTTTTTCCGTTCTTTCCTTTCTTGGGTGTCACACCCGCCCGCCATTATTAATAATCACGCCGTCTTCATCTAAATGCTTTATGCAATTTAAAAACTCTATTGTCCAAGGTGGCTGGCTGGTCACCTTGGTTAAAGCGGTATTACCATAATTGGAAAGGCTTTTTACATTGTTAGGGTTGGCTAATTGCTGCCTTAATAAAACTTGGCAAACCAAGCCATGAGTTACCACTAATATATTGGTGTCATGGCTGCTGGCAATTTGGGTGACCTGTTTCCAAGCAAGGGATACTCTTTTGGCAAAAAGCTCCCAACTTTCACCATTCACCGGCACGTAATCCAGAGCAAACGGATCAAAGTTAAGATCATCGTAAGACTGACCGCGCAACTCACCAAAATTTCGCTCACGCAATAGTGGATTAAACTCCAATGGAATACCGGTTTGGTCACTGACCTTTTGTGCGGTTTGCTGTGCTCGAAAATAATCGCTGCAAATAATTTGGTCAATATTAAGCTCCTTCATACGAAGGGCCAAAAACTCAGCCTGTTTTTCACCGTTTATAGATAGAGGGGTATCGGGCATTTGTATGATACGATTTTTATTGGCATCGGTTTCCCCGTGCCGGGCGATGAATATGCTCATTATGCTGCCTATTAAAAATCTTATTAATGTTGGGTAAGAGTATCAATAATTGATCGCTAAAAAACAAGTTTGTGACCTAGCTATAGCTGGCAAAGGGTAGTGGGAGGGTTATTCAACGACCCTCTTTTAGGGAGTAGTTGAATAATAGAGGTGATATTAGAAAACGGAGGGAAATTAAAGAAGGCTCTCCAGTTTATTCGTTATGGGGGTAGTGGCTTTATTAAGGCCGTTTATTTGTGTCACTAAAACTCCGTCTTTATCCAGCAGGCTAATAATATTAGAGTGAGAAAACTCACCCGGCCCCACTTCCTTATAATTAACCCCTAATACTCCGGCTAGGCGTCGAATATTACTGTCGTCCGCTCTTAATAAAACCCAGTTTTCATCTAGTTTTCTTTTCTCTTTATGGTCACTTAACGCGTCTACAGTGTCGCCTTTTGAATCAAATGTAATAAGAGCGTAAGTAATCTTATCTTGCTGGTGGGCGGGTAGTTGTTTTTGAATTTCTAGCACTTTGGAAGTCATCATGGAGCAAGTGTGTATACAAGATGTGTAAACCATGGCCGCGACCACAGGTTTACCGCTTAATTCCTGCAAAGATAGGCTTTTCCCTTCATGGTTAGTCCACTCTCCTTCAAGATGGTAAACCGACATATCGGGTAATACTTCGCTGGCGGCTATGGGTAGTGCAAAGACACTGCCCAGTATTAAGCTTAATAGAGCAAATAAGTTCTTTTTAAAAGTATTCATTATCATTCCTTATGATAAATACGTACTCAAGTACGGCTCTTTATTTAGCTACTGAAGAGAGATTTTCTTGGCGCAACGAAACCCCAAATTTCCCACAGTGTAATTTCCCTTTAATGAACTCCTATAGCCAAACCGCATGAAGGCACCGTAATCTAGTTTATCCTTTGCACCCAAGGAGCCGCTGCCGCAAAAAAGATTCTTATTTAATTTAGAATCCTCTCTCGATTCCCCTGTTACTAGGGCGGTGTTATAATCTAGGTTCCATTCCCAGTGCAGGCCATGCAGGTCGTAAATCCCCCAGACGTTTTTTTCACCCTGCATAACGTCGCTTACTTCGCCATTGCTAGGTTGCCCATACCAATCCAATATTTTTCGGCGGTAGGTGTCGGTGCCTGTAGCCATTTTTGAAGTCTCATCCGCTGCGGCCACATATTCCCACTGCATCATAGTGGGCAATTGCTTGTTTTGATTTTCACAAAAAGCGGTGGCGGCAAACCATGAAACATTTTTAACGGGTTTGTGGGCCAAATTATTTGAAAAGGAGAAATCTCCACTCCAGTGTTTCAAATAAGAAGGTTCTGCGAAAATGCCTTTCACTTTTGACTTTGACCACTTAAAGTTTTCGGCGACAAATTTAACGTAATCTAAATTGGTCACCGGTGCCTTATCTAGATAAAAAGCATCCATGTTCAATACTTGGTTGTTGCCGTCTTTATCCTTATCAAAAAAGGGGGTGAAGACTCCACCATCAATCTTAACCATTCCCTCTGGAATGGCTTGGAGTGATGACGCCGAAAAAGTGAGTGAAGCAGCCGCGATGGCTGCATATATTTTCATGTTTAATTAATGCCCCGCTATCTCAGATGAGCCGCCGGGTTCAACGTTGGAAACTTCTGCTGGGGTAACGACTAACTTGCTATTGCCCCATGAGTCATAAATATAGGTGAGCACGTTGGCGATGGACTCATCGCTCAAACCAAGGTTTGGCATAGCACCGTTATAGTTGTGGTTATTCACCTTTACCGTGCCGCTTAAACCATTCTTAACCGCTGCAATGCTGTTGAGTTTGTTTTGCAGGTAATCGGATTTTGCCAATGGAGGAAAGGCTCCTTCAAGACCCTGACCATCACTTTGATGGCAGCCAGTGCAGTTGTTCTGGTAAATTTTCTCTCCAAGATGGACCCGTTCAGCAGGATTGGTGGCTACTGCTTCAACGACGGCTGCTTTTGCCACCATCATGCCCTCGGGCTGATATAGCGCATCGGACTGCTTTCCCGAGTACATGGCCAAATCTTCTGTACCCGAGACACTCATCATACCCAGTGCACCTTTATTGAAGGCGCGGAAAATGGAATGATCCACCAGAATAAAGGTACCGGGAACGTCTACGCCAAACTCAACCATGGTAGAGCCGCCGGCCGGTACCATAGTGGTTTGTACATTGTGGTTAGCAATAAGGCCTCCTTCGGTGAAGGCCTTATCAAAAATTTCCCCTATGACGTGAAACGATGAAACCAAATTAGGGCCACCGTTACCCACAAACAATCGTACAGTCTCACCTTTCTCGGCGGTTATGGCATTGTCGCCAGTAAGCGCGCCTACAGATCCGTTAAAGACCACGTAGTCAGGGTTTTCTGCCAGAGCTTTTTTCATGCTGAAAGACTGGTGCCCTGCATCTCCGTAAGCGCCCTTGGTATAAAATTCACTTTGCATGATGTAATACTCTTTATCTACTTTTGGCAGGCCACCTTCTGGCTCAACCAATATTAAGCCGTACATGCCATTGGCAATGTGCATGCCCACAGGCGCTGTGGCGCAGTGATAAACAAATAGGCCAGGAATGGCGGCGGTGAATGAAAACTTTGAGGTATGACCCGGTGCGGTTAGTGAAGAGGTGGCGCCGCCACCTGGGCCGGTTACCGCATGCAAATCTATGTTATGTGGCATTTTGCTATCGGGGTGATTACTAAGGTTGAACTCAACCAGGTCATTTTGTCGAACTCGGATAAATTTTCCTGGTACTCGCCCACCAAAGGTCCAAAAGGTGTAATCAACGCCATCGGCCAGTCGCTGAGTGACCTCTTTTGTTTCTAAATTTACGATGACCTTAGTTGGGTGGTCACGAGTAATTGGTGGTGGCACGTTGGGGGCGTAACTGAGTTGAGAAATTTCTTCTCCGACAATTTGCTTTTTAACGAGGTCTTTCTTTACGGCGTCTGCTACAGAGCTTTCTTCTTTACAACCAGTAACCGAGATTACTAAAACAAGAAATAATGAGATAAATTTAAAATTTTTCATCTACAACATCCTCTAAATAAAAGGGAATGCAATTGTGTAAACAAGTGCAATTCATTAATCAACGGCACATTCGATACAAGCAGCCTGCTGGCTGTTTTATCTCATGTGTGATTGAGAAGGCATTGTCAAACTAGCACTTATAAAAAGACCTACCTAGCGAAAAACGTTGAAAAATGTCTGAATAACCACTATGAAACGATCTGTGATTTTTGTTTATTTCTTAGTGAATATTTTAAGTTGATAAGAGTATTTAGTTGGGGGTATAAACCGTAATTTAGTCTCAATTTGGATGCGGTAAATTAAGTCGTTTATAGAGGGGGGATTAGAGTAATAAAAGAGTCTTTGATATGAGATAGAAAATTGGAAGGTAATAGCCCATGTATATTGACGTTTACAGTAATGGTTTAAGCCAGTGTATGAAAATCAAACAATCAAGAGAGGGGGAGGTAAGTTAAACCATTATGCGGGATAAACGTTGTTTCATATTCCTTCGGCCTTATTTTCTATTTGAAAGTTTTAATTTCCAAACTGAGATTGGCCACACAGCAAATGGCATATATCTTCAAATATACCAATCTAAATGAGACCCGAGTCTCAAAAAACGTTTTTGTTACATCAAAAAACCATTTTACAAACTCTGTCACGAATTGAAATATTAAATCTAAATCCGTAACAAACTGTGGATTGGTTCCTCGTCTAAAAGTAGTAGCTCCTTATAGTGGCCCCACAAATTGTCCAGCACTGCTGAAGAGAGTAACTATGTTAGATTTATTGAATAGCGGTGGTTCCTTCATGTACGTAATTCTATTTACGTCTATCGGTGCGCTTGCCTTATTTTGTGAGCGAGCGTTTTTCTTATACGGAAAACTTAGGCTAAATATGGACAATGCCTTCGATAAAATATCTGCATTGCTGGGTAATTCAAATTACCGCGCAGCGTTAGAAGAAGTAAACCGCATTCAAAATCACCCCATGGGACGCACGCTTAAAAGTGGCCTGTTAAAAGCCGGTAAACGTGACAAAGACATAGAGCAAGCGCTGCAAGAAAGCATCTTACGTGAAATGCCCCTGCTAAAAAAACGCATTAACTACCTGAGCATGTTTGCCAACGTAGCCACTTTACTTGGTTTGCTGGGAACCATTATTGGTTTGATTGCGGCGTTCGCCGGTGTGGCTGGCGCCTCTGCCGCTGAGAAGCAGCAGGTACTGGCAGCCGGTATTTCTGTGGCCATGTTTACCACTGCATTTGGTTTGATCGTGTCCATTCCGAGCTTGGTAGGCTTTTACCTGTTGAATAACCGTGGCGATCACATCATTGAGAAAATGGATGAGAAGTCACTGGCGTTGTTTAATATTTTATCTGGCCTGAAGCGCGAGGGCTAAATTATGGCAGGTTTAGGACAGCGTAGGCGCACCGGTGGAGATCTCGATTGTGAGATCGACATGGTTCCCATTATGAATATGTTTTTGGTATTGATTCCATTTCTATTGGCTTCATCAAGCTTTCTAAATCTTAAGGCAATTAATACCTCTGTACCTGTGATGGCTGAAACGTCTACGCCAATGGAACAGGACAAAAAGTCCGAGGTTAAAATTACCGCCACGGTAAAGCTGAAAATGGATCGTATTGTTCTAGAGGCGACTTCATCTGAATTGACAGAGAAAAAGCTTAAAGAGATGGATGCTGTGGTTAAGAAAGATAGCCAGGGAAAATACGCTTACGCTCAATTGGCAGTGGCGTTATTAAAAGTTAAGCAGCTTTATCCCAAGAGCGACACGCTTATATTGGTGCCAAGCGATGGAATCATATATGACTCCATTATTAAAACCATGGATGTGGCGCGAACATTTGAAGGGCAAAAGCTATTCCCTAATGTCGTTATTTCCGGACAGGTTCAATAGGAGGCAGTATGGCGCTGGGTAATTCAAAGGCACTGCGGCCACAAGAGCCGGAACCCACTATTAACATTACATCGATGATGGATATGTTTACCATTATCGTGTTTTTTCTTCTGTTTTCTTATGCATCTAAACCGGATGAATTTTCAGTAGATAAAAACGTTGAACTGCCTGAGTCAAGTTCAAGTTTCGATTACAGTAATTCAGTAAAGCTATTTCTAAGTGATGTACATATTAAGATTGAAGAGGACATAGTGGCGCAAATGAAAGGGGGCAAGGTGGTGGGCCTTAACCCTGATAAACCAGAGCGTTCGAGTCTTTATCAGAAGTTAAAGCAGCACAAGGAAAAACAAACCAGCGACGCCAAATTAGTTGCCATGGAAACAGGGGAAGAGCCAAAGTCTGATTTTCATGTCTTGTTTTTTTGTGATCGAAACCTGACCTTTAAAACCATGAACAGCATTATCAAGGTAGCGGCGGCGGCAGGCTACCCTAACTTTCAATTGGCAGTAATGGAGAAATAACGGTGAATAAATTATTCATATTATTTATTTCAATATTGACCTTTAGCGCTTTTTCTCAGGCTGAAGATGAAGGTAATGCGGTTTCCAATCGCATTGATTTTGGCAATTCTTATGTGAATGGTCAGTCTATTAAATCCGGTGCGGTGTACTTGATGAACCGTAAGAAAAACAAAATCACCAGTATGCTTAAGCGTCGTGAAAGTTACCGCTCTGAAATATTAGACGAGTACCCTGAATTTCGCAGCGAGTCATTTGATAAACAGCAACAGGCCAGTTCCTTGTGAAGGCGGTTTTGTCTATCCGAATAGAAGCGGTGTCGGAATAATACCATGCAAGCAAATAATGCGATTAAAAAGCCAGTGGCAAAAACCGCTACAGCGAGATCTAAGGGTCAAACCATTAACCTGAAGAATCAGCAGGTGGATGTAGATAGGTTAAAGCCAGAGGCCAAGACTCGACTAATTGAGATCTTGTCTAATCGTTATGAAAAAAACACCAGCAGTATTCACGTTAAAAATAATCAAGCTGTAGATCGTACCGCATCTGATTTTAACGAACTTGTAGGTCTTATCCGTACTGAGTTGAATCCTCAGGCCATGTCTGAAACCGGTAAGGCTAAGTTAATTTACCTGTTGCATAACAAGGTAGAGCAGCAGGATAAGATTATTGGTGCCTTTAAGGCCGGTGGTACCCAAACCGGTACCCAAACCGGTACCGAAATTTCGTTAGATAGGCCAATGCCTAAAACGACGAAGAAACCGTCGTTACCTAGTAAAGCCGATGCTACAAAGTTAAACACTCCAGCAAGTAAAAAAGTCGCGGCATCAGGCACCGTAGAATCGTTTTCTGATATTAAACCGGCACTGGATTATAGCAAACCGGTATTTAAAGCAGAGTCTGAGGTGGTGGCTAAAAAGCCGTTACCCCGCAAGGCAGCCGTCAACAAAAAACCTGCTCAGCAACTGAAACCAGTCAGTCTTGAATCAAAAAATAAAGCATCTGCTGTAAAATTAGGCAGTGACGCTAAAAAGCTAACAACTAAGACCAGGCAACCCATAGATTTAACCGATGCTCATGGTCAAGATGCACAAATGGCTGAGGAAGCGGTTAGCCTACTTCAACGCATTGCAAACAGTCTGAAAAAAGCGCTGTCCTCGTTAAAAATAAATAAATCGAAATCAAAGTCGGTAGATAGCTCTCCTCTTAGTGAACCCCTTAATAAGCTACCATCCCAGGGCATGCCAAAATTTAATGGTGTGGAAGATGATGAGGACGACGAAGAGGATGAAGTTGATACTGAGCAACTTTTTGAATTAAAGGATCACTTTACCAGCCATAGTCAAACCGCTTGGCCCACTGAAGTCAGCAATCGAATTATTGAAGTACTGCATTTAGTACGTGGTGAAGTTAAAGATGTTTCCTACCTGCAAAAGGGTCAGAGTCACCAGATAAAGGTTGCAGGTAAAACAATTACGCTTGCCAAGCACAAAGGCAATGATAAATGCCTGTATGTTTTTAACGGCGAGCAATTCAAAGGAGAGGTTCGCAATAGAGCCCCAGGCGGTAAATTTTCAGTTAATCAGCTTACCAATCGTGAAGCAGGGGTGTTTTCAGGTAGTGCCGTACAAACTGAAATTCCAGCAGACTCCGATGTTTGTATGCGCAACGGCCAAGATACCTACATTGTACGCGCAAGCTATGGCATTAAAGCGCCCAGGGTAAAGCTGGAAGAAAAAAGCTATAAAAATATTTACCAGAGTATTGCTGGTTCAACCGCATTTCATTTGTTGGTGTTGATCATGGCAGGCATAGTGGTGAATTTAACCGCCACAGAGCCTAAAGCCAAAGAGCCTGAATTTGTGAAGATGGAACTTCCCAAGATCGAGCCGCCTAAAATAGAAAAACCAAAACCCAAGCCAAAGGTCGTTAAGGCAAAACCCAAGCCTAAAGCCAAAGCGAAGGTGAAGCCAAAAGTTAAGCCTAAGGCCAAACCAAAAACAAAAGCCAAGGCTAAACCCAAACCTAAAGCTAAACCCAAGGCCGGTGGTGGTGCCAAAGGCAATATTAAAAAACGAGATATAAAAAAATCAGGTTTATTGGCAGCCCTAGGCAGTAAGTCGGGAAAGACTAAACCCAAGAGAAATTTAGCAAGCATTACCAATCTGGACGCGGTGTCCTCTAGCTCAAGCTCGGCCAAGCTAAAAGTTTCTGGCTTAAAATCTAAGTTATCAGGATCTCGCATGAGCCTGCCTACCGGAGAATTAATTACCAGCAAAGGTGCAGCGGATGTATTGCGCAGCGGCGGAGTGGGAGGAAAAGGATCGGTTGCAGCTTTATCTAGAGGCGGTACCGGAACACAAGCGGTGGCAGGACGTGTAACCGCCAGTATGTCCAAGCGTGTGAAAATTAAAGGTGGTTTGAGCCGTGACCAGGTCAAGCGTGTAATTGATGCCAACATGGATGATGTTACTTACTGTTATGAAAGCTCGCTCATGAATACCCCAAGTCTAGCGGGTAAAGCAGTATTTGAATGGAAGGTTAAATCAAATGGCAGAGTGGGAGCGGTGAATATTAAGTCTTCAACAGTGAAGTCTGATGAAATTCATTCTTGTATTAAGTCGGCGATTAAAACCTGGAAGTTCCCACAACCAAGTGGTGGTGACGCGGTGTTTGTATCGTATCCATTTATATTTGATACCGTTGGTTTCTAGCAGGCTAGGATGATCAAGGTTCGTTGTAGTCAGTATTGAGTGAGACGAGAATTATGAATAAAGTATTTCCATTTTTTATTGTCTGGGTTTTCAGTGTCGTACTGATCCAGAGTGCCCAGGCTAAAAATGCCTTTGATAAAGAAACTGTGACTGTGGTTCAAGAGCGTATTTATGATAGAACCCATGAAATAGGCTTTAACTTGGGCTATGTGCCAGACGATGATTTTTATGAAGAATATCCATTGTCATTAAGCTATACCTACCATTTTAATAAAAACATCGCGTGGGAAGTGGGCCGCTTTCAATACTTTCTAACCCGTAAAAAAGATTTAAAAGATACTCTTTCGGGCTATGATTTGGCAGCGGTTTCGTTTGATAAGCCGCTTTATATGCTGCACACCTCTTTTGTATTAAAACCGACTTACGGTAAAGATGCGGTCTGGGATAGCAGCATTGTTAATCACGAGGGCTTCTTTTCGTTTGGCGCCGGTATTGCGCAGTACCAAAGAGAATATCCAGTGGATACCGAGACCAGTACCGAAACCGTATTGTCGGTTACTCTAGGTGCGGGTCGTCGCTATTTTGTTTCTAAAAAGATTGCCCTAATCACTGAAATAAAAACTTACACACAATTTAAAGATTCCACCACAGAAACCAATATTTATCTGGGCTTGGGTATTGCCTATCGCTTTAACTTCTCAAATCGAAATTCAAGTGTGCGTGAAAAGACTGATTCTGTGTACAGGTATCTGAATGATGATGAAGAATAAAATATTTCAGATCTGTGTGATTTTGGCCGCTTGTTCTCAGGCAGCTAGTTACGCGCAGGACTACCAAAGTGATGATATTAGTGACATTCCTGATATCGAGAGTGATGCTGAAGGTTATCAAAGCGATGATATTAGTGACATTCCTGATGTCGAGAGTGATGCTGAAGATTATCAAAGTGATGATATTAGCGACACCTCTTCTATAGAGAGCGATTTTGAAAACCTTCACGCTAATGACGTGGCTAAGGTAGAAGATACGCAAGAGTACGCAGGCAATAGCGAAGGTGAATTTTCCGACGCTGAAGACTCGCAAATTAAAAGTCAAATTGAAGAACCTGTATCAGCTAACTCCAACGAAACAGATACAGAGTCACTCGCCAGTGTAGCGATAAATGTTGAGCCACAAGATGGGAAGACTTTAGCAGACGTGGCTGCTCAAGAAGCGATTGCTGCAGAAAATGCCGAATTTGAAATTAGTGAAGTAGAAATAGACCCTCAAGATATTTTTAAGCAGGCTTATCAGCAGTTTAAATTACAGAGATGGGAGATTGCCGCCGGCAGCTTTCTAGAATTTATTCAGCTTACCTCATCCGATGAAAAGAACTTCGAATGGGCTGAGTTTTTCATGGCTATTAGCTTGGAACACCTGGGCTATACCCATGCGGCGGTCGATCGTTTTTCAAATTTGGCTGCTCGCAAACCTAATACCAAAATTGTTAGCTATATATTGGATATGTTTGAGCAGGTCAGTCGCACCAAGCCATTTGATTATGATCAGGTGATATTGCAAGTAGTGAACGATAAAGATTATGGTTTTATCAGCGATGAGGTGAGTGGTTTTGTTGATTATTATCAAGGCATACAAGATTGGAAAACGGGTTATCGAGATTGGGCTCTAGATCATTTTAAACGCATTCCAAAAGACAGTTATTATTATAGTCGTTACCTACATCAACAAGCCTTGTATCAAATAGAGATTAATAAACCTAAAAAGGCCTTGAATATTCTTGCGCAAATACTTCAAG
>JBALXQ010000092.1:0-4696 GCA_036960565.1 Bermanella sp. | reverse complement strand
TTATTACCCCTTGATTATTCCCATAATGCCCCATCATAGTTGCATTAAGAGGCTTTCTGGAGAAGCAAGCTATTCTGAACACGTCATCATAATCATAATTTTCCTTAATTCCATTGTATATATTTGAAAATAAATTCATGAGCTCGGCATTGATAAATTTTTCATAATGAGCCGGACCTAAAGAAATATTTTCTACGCATGATCTAGTAAAGTTATCCAAACCCAGCTTTCGCACATCAGCACCATGAATATTAATACCATTTACAATCCAAGCTGCTTTTTCTTGTGTCGAGGCCCTGAAAATATTATTTTCGCTATCAGTATCAATCCTCCATTTAAACTCGTTAAGATCATTTAATTGATCTCGAGAAGTCATATAAAGATAGTGATTAAGTATTTCATCGATTGTGAAATGATTAGCGGTGCGGTAGCGATAAAGGTATCTCTCGCCCGTTGTATCTGAAAATACATCCACAATTAAACATCCTTATTAACAATATTTTTTAATAAGGAATAATAACTGATATGAGAACAATCAGCTCTACTTAATAATTAGGGTCTTTAATTGGGAGTCACTAAGCTGAATCGTGATCCAACCCTCACCTCTAGCCACAATTTAACATGAAGCATCGGTGGGGCTTACGACTGGTAGCTCTAAGTTATTTTCTTTAGGTGGTTTATTCAAACCATCTTGTTGATATTGCATATTCGATCTGTTCTTTTTGATTGTGTATATAGAAATAACACGAAAATCAAATCGGCCAACTCGTCAGGATTGAGAGTGCTTTTTTCTTAATCCATCATGTATCTTCAACATTTAGATTCTAACTATTTTTTAAAAATAGTTTTCCGAGGATAAACCGATCACTACAACAGTTTTTCACCAGCTACTATGTATTACCCCTTATTTTCTGCCTCCATTTCTAGAATACGTATTACCACTGTCAAAACCTCCCTCAAAACACCCAAAGGGGCCCATGAGGTTTCATCCTCTAGACGAAACTCTCGGCCATTCGTTATGAAACCTCTAATAAATACACCAGTTTTTTGCTGCAGCTGAACCCACGTCCTTAAGCACTCAGGTCCAATTTGAGAAGAAACTTCAATAGCTGAATCAATCAGTCTAGAGTCTCTATTAATTATTACCTTCCATGTATCAAATAGAACATTGTGATACTCAAAGTTAAAATCTGTGCTTTGGCTCTTTCTTTCTAGAACAAAAAAGAAATGTCTAACCGCTATCGCTTCTTCAAGAGTCATAACTTTATCTGCAAATGTAATTCCAGGTATTTCATGACGTATCTCAACTAACAATCCATTAAAACAATGGTTTAAAACAGCATTTAAAGTTCGGTAATGCTTTAGACGATTCTGGCGGGTATTATTTTCATGAGAATAATCGATTATTACATTAATAATTATTCCTGCAAATCCAGTAGCAAACGCAGTTGCTGATAACAACTCTAAAAATCCTTTAGCCTTATTAATTTCTTTATTAATATTGATTAGTTCAGCCTCTGAGAACAAAAAAAGTAGCGAGGAGTCTAGCCATCCTAAATTATATAGAAACCAAGCTGAGCCAATCAACATTAATATCAAAAACCCAGTTAACCTAACGGCATAATGCTTAAAAACCCATTTTCTAGCATTATATAGGCCTTTTAGGTGCGAGAATATTTCTTTGATCTTGTCAAAAGCTTTCTGTTTAGTTTGCTCAAACCAGTGAATCAGCCTCGTTATTGGAGTAAATAAAATAGTATTCATAATTGCCTGTGGATTAAAAAAAGCTATTTTGTGAATTAGATCACCAGAAGATTTTTTTTCAGCCTCATGAAAAATTTTATATGCAAATATAGAGATAATCAGCAATGAAGAGACAAATGATAAAAATAGGGTGGGCATTGCACGTCCATATAACAAGAGAAAAATTTTAACTTTTATAGCACATTTCAATCATTGTTGATAATTAACCTAATCACCGTTATACCTCCCCTTCACATAGTATTCCTCTGGCCCCATGCCTACTGGCTCACCACCAGCTTCTTTATTTCCAGAACCCACGTACCTTCCTAGCAGCTTGGTTAGCAGCAACCCTCAGCATCAATAAAGCATTAGCCTCATCTAACCGATACCCTTCAGGCGTATGCCAACCAACAGCATTACAGTGAAAGCATGCGTACTCAGTGCGTATACCAAAAGAAGTTTTGCATAAGCCTGAGCCATTACATTCACCACACTTGGACCAGGTACTACGGCTAAATGATCTAGGATTAGCTGGCTTAGGATTTTCTTCTGGTAGGTCGCTCACTATGCAGCAACTCCACCAGCTTCTTTAACTTCGTTATGGGTAAGGTAATTAGCCGCCTGATCGTCACTCATAACATCAGTATCGATGAAATCAGATTGAAGGCGCCAAACCTTTACTACGGCCTTGGCCACCTTTGGCAATGCAATGGCCTCAATTTTATCAATACACTCAGTACCAGTACGAATAGCATCATCCCAGCATCTATTGAAATGATTAGCCTCGATCTTTAATTGGTATAGGCGATCTACTTCAGCGCAGAAGTGCAAAGGCTTAGTGAACATCTTCTGTTGGCGTAGCGCTTCAGACTGATAGTTCTTTAATACGCAGTCCATTAAGGCCCATAGGCGGTATTGGTGAGGTTGGCTGATTGTGCCTGGAGAAAAGCGTGTGATCTTACTACCCACGTAATCACATAACAGCTGAACAACTCGAGCATGAGCGCAGCGGCCAGTGAATAGCATAGGACCATAAAGAACCATTAGCAGCTCTCTTTGTGCCTGGGGAAGTTTCTCAACAGCCGAAATGATGTGACCGGCTTCTAAGGCGTTAAGTATTTTGACAATGTTGTTTTGCTTAGTGCCGTTTATCACTGGCTCCATCGAGCTGGTGGATCCTAAGTGAATCGCATAAGCAGCATAAATGGCTTGTCTTGCAGATATGAATTTCATTATTTGTCCTGTCCTGAATTCCTGTCGCAGACAGTTTTACAGGACAGGATGGAGGTTCAAGGGTATGAAGCGAGAGCTAATAAAGCCACGCTCATGCTTATGTCCATTCAAGGCTATACATACTTTGAACAAATAAAACCAGTTCCCACAGGTAGTTCCCCGTGGGAAGCACGAGTTAAGCTACCGTATAGACATTATCAATTTAGCCACTGTTAAAAGTAGTTAATAAGATATAAATTTTCAACAGCTTAATTAAGAGTTACGAAAATAACCTCATCTAATTTGATCGACACTCTCCCTGTCACTTTAAAATAATCATAAGCACTTAGGTTTAGTCGTAAACGTAGTTCCAATTAAGAACTAATACGGCTGATTTCCGTAATGCAAAATTTGAGAGCCAGCATTAGTCTGGTTTATCTATTCAGCCTTTGATCGAAGGCACTTCAGTTTAAACGAAATATTCACCAAGCCTTGGAGGCTCATCCACATATGAAGTTAAAACCGCGAATCCCTAACATTACTTGGAGTAATCAATTATGAGCATCATAATCAGTATATTTATTCTGTCGCTATTACTGCGATACTGTAAAAAGCATAACCATAAATACCTGTATTGCCTGATATTCATTTTGCGATGGGTACTAAAATTTGTAGACGGGGGTATCTCAGAAGTGATTACTGAAACAGTACTTTCCTTAATAAAGCCCCTCGACTAATCAAGGCTACCCTCATTAACTTTAGCCTGCTCTAATTCAGCAGGCTGGAGATTTATGACTCTGCGGTAAAATCCACATTTTATTATCATCCCCGCTCATCACTATTAACAGCGAGAAAAAGCAGATGAAAGGCATTGTGATAGCCAGCCTTCGTGCCATGTTTATTTCGCCTGAAGACTAATCTCTCCATGTGCTGGAAAATTTAATTTGCTTTAATACAAGATAAGCATCACCCGTTATTTAAAATAATATATTCAGTGAAGTTTATTTTTTTAGTTTTAATGGCATGCGTATCTTAAAGTGCTTCTGCTGGTGGCAATGAATCGATTGACTCATTCAGCAAGGCGAAGAAGAATCTTGAGCGTGACGTATATATATATGGATCACCGCGAAACTATTTACGGTGGTACTAAGTTTGATGCCAAACAGAATGTGATACCACCAGCTGGCTTTGCAGATAGTCTTCAAGCTCATTGATGTTTTTGCTAATAGCAGCCTTCGACAAGCCTTCCGCTGCCGCCTTAAAGCTGCCCAGTTCGATAACTCGTCGAAATACACTGATTGCCCGTAATTTATCCATTCTATTCCTACTTCATGCTGCTTCTTAGACCTATTTAAGCCACTTCAACAACTATCTATGGATTTCTAACACCGGTCTTTGTCATTATTATTAGTATTGTCCTAAACAGACTCAGTCTTCTCACTCTCAGATAAGTCATCTACTACTAGATCGAGCAGTTGCATTAGCTGCTCTACTTGCCCGCTATCGATACTGGTGAAGTTACACTTTATTTGTTTCGGAATATTAGCCGCTTTTTTCTTTAAACCCTGTCCCAGTTGCGTTAGCTGCACTAAGCGCTTGCGTTTGTCTTGTTCGTCTTTGATGATTTCAAGCAGGCCTTTATCACTCATTTTCTTCAAGATCTGGGTCATTGCACCACCGTCAATCACGGTTTTCGCCACCAGCTCTGCAATGGTAATTTCGTCTTGCTCCCACAATGCCA
>JBALXQ010000091.1:0-4705 GCA_036960565.1 Bermanella sp. | reverse complement strand
GGCTAAATGTATGAATTACTTTTACGAAAATAGCCAAGACCCACAAACACAACAAGACAATGGTGAGGTATTGGGGGTATTTTTATATCCTGAAATATTCCAACAATTATTTAATTTTGATATTAGCCAATCTAACCATAGTGTGCCTTACAACTTGAAGCAGGTGGCGTTGGATCAATTGCTGATTCATTACCGTGACAGCGTGAATATATTGCTCGATTCACCGGAGTTAGCCGATGAAATGCTCATAGAAAATAAATTGCGTGAATTTGTAATTTTAATGGCCAAAAAGGTTAGCGCCCCTTCCGAGCTAGACTTTCTGGCCTCAATGTTTAAACCCAATTTTTCAAAGTTTGAAGAGGTCATAGAAAAAAACCTATATGCCGATTTAGCGCTCGCCGAGCTGGCCGCCCTTTGCCATATGAGCCTATCTACCTTTAAACGTAAATTTAAAGAGGTGTATGGTGAAAGCCCAATTAAATACATTACCAAATTAAAAATTGATAAAGCCCAGGTGCTGCTTAAAAACAAAGCCCTGCGAATCTCAGACATTGCCCACGATAGCGGCTTTGAATCTATCTCTGCCTTTAATAGAGCCTTTAAAGCCCACACTCAGCTATCTCCTTCCCAATATCGATTGGACTAATTTCAGCAGTTTTTGAGCTAATTTGAATAGCGGCTTGTTACCCAATTCACTATTGTAAAGCGATCATTTATTCAACAATGGGCTTGGCAATTATGGCTATTCGATATAAAGAAAAATACGGAGACTGGGCACTCATTACCGGCGCTACCTCAGGCATAGGCGCTGAAATAGCCAATCAACTGGCCGACAAAGGTTTTAACATTGTATTGGTGGCCCGCAAGAAACAAGACCTAGAAGCACACACCATTGCCATTAAGAAAAAGTATGGCGTGGCGGCCATGTATATCTCGGCCGATTTATCCACACAGGAAGGCATGGAAAAAGTCACTAATATTCAAAAGCCCATTGGCTTATTGGTATTGGCGGCAGGGGTAGAGGTGAACGGTGCGTTTGAGAAAACGTCTTTGGAAGATGAGCTGCAAATGGTGCAATTAAACGTCACCTCCACCTTGCATTTAAGCCATCACTTTAGCAAAGAAATGGTAGCGCGAAAAAAAGGCGGTATCTTATTTGTAGCCAGTTTGGCAGGGCACATGGTGAATCCGTATTTTTCTAATTACGCCGCCACCAAAGCCTATGTATTGCAGTTAGGCGCTTCTCTTTATGGGGAGCTAAAACCTAAAGGCATCGACATAAGTGTGTTATCGCCAGGCTTAACCAACACCAATATGATGGCTGGCAGCAATGTAGATTGGAATAAACTGCCCATGAAAGAAATGACCCCACAACAAACCGCCAAGATTGCCATAGACGGTTTGCCTAAGCGCTTTCTTTCTATCCCTGGCACTTGGAATAAAATGCTTACCTGGGTGGCCAATTTCAGTCCGCTAGGAATACAGGCAAAAATAAATGGCATGCTCATTAGGCGCGCTATAGATGAGGTGAGGCTTTAGTTACCTTGCCTTGTACCCAGCAAGGCATAGCGCAAAATTTCTTTTCCAGGAAATTAAATTAAGCCATGTTCAATTGCTTTCAATACCGCTCTGGTGCGGTCTCGCACTTGCAGTTTCTCTAATATGAAAGACATAAGGTTTCTAACGGTTCCGGGGGCCTTATGAATGGCCTCGGCAATTTCATTATTTGAATAACCTGCTGCTGCCAATCGTAATACTTGTACTTCGGTAATGGTTAATGCTTCAATTTCTATGGCATCGCCATTGATAGGCTGAATGAATTCATTATCTTTTAATACGTGATTGGTAATGGCTGGCTGAATCCATAAGTCTCCCGCTAAAACAGCATCAATGGCTTGGTTTAATGATTCTAGGCTAACATCTTTTCTCAGGTACCCTTTTGCACCCAGCTTCATTGATTGCAAGACTAAATCGTGTTCATCAAATGTGGTGAGTATGATGGTGGGCAGTTTAACAGCTAGCGATAGACAGTTGCACGGCTAGCGCCCTACAACAGGGGCGCTATATCCTATCGGCAAAATCACAAGGTAAAGTGCAAAATAGTGTTAAATAGCAGATGAACTAAGCTATTTAAATCTAGTAGGAGTAATGATAATTCGCCTAGTTCTGATAACTGTACTTACCGCGGCTATTGAACTACCGTTATTTATTGTTTGTTGCTTATTATTAGTAAGAAATCCCCCCTAATGAACAATTTAACAAAGACCATGTCAGCTTGTTAAAAAATCGATCATTGATGAATGTTAAAAAGTGGAAACTTAAACGTGAGTGTTTTCGATGAAGCCTAGTAATTCGTTACTCCATTTATCGATTGTTTTGTGTGCCGTTTTTGCCAGCTCATTTTGGGTGGCATTAGCCATTTCACAAGAAAAATCCGAACCTCCTCCATCTTTATTTCAGCGCCTTGATAATATTAAGATAAAGTTCACCGCAGAAGAACAAAGGTGGCTTGAAAAAAATCACACAGTCCATGTTCGCACGGGTAAAGCGCCGCCTTATTCATTTTTTAAAGAAGAATCCCTCGGTATTTCCAGTGATTATCTAAATGCTATCGCGAACCGGGCAGGGTTTAAGCTCAAATACATTCCTGATATTTCTTGGCCTGATGCATTGAAGTACATTAAAAACCGTAAAAAGATAGATTTACTCCCTGCTCTGTCGGAAACTAATCAGCGTAGAGATTATATTGTATTTACCCAAGCTTACTTGTCTTCACCGCGAGTTATTTATACAAGTGAAGATAACGGATATATTTTTTCCTTGGAGGACCTAGCTAACAAAACAGTATCCGTGGAACGTGGATACGTTCTGCAAAAAAAGCTTGCCAATGAGTACCCCAGCATTAAGTTATTGATAACAGAAACCACCGAAAACGCCCTTATATCGCTGGCCTCGGGAAAAGCAGACGCATATACAGGCGATCTAATGGCCGGCACATATATTATTAAGAACAAGGGTCTTAATAATATTAAAATTTCAGCCCCTGCGCCATTTGAAGATCTAACCCTAGCAATGGGCGTTCGTAGCGATTGGCCTGAGTTGGCAAGTATCATTAATAAAGTTCTTACAACCTTTAGCCATAAAGAACATGTGGCCATTCGTGACAAATGGTTGGCTCCTATTCGCTACGAGTATGGAATAAGTGCAAATGATATTTTTAAATGGATTTTGGGGATAACCAGTATCGCACTTTCAATTATCGTAACCATTTTAATTTGGAACAAAAAATTAAAAATTAGTGAAGATAAATTGAAACAAGAGGTATATATCAAGAACAGATTTTTTTCAATTATCGCCCACGACTTGAGAAGCCCCTTTCACACCCTTCTTGGCTTTACACAATTAATATCCCAGAGTGCCAATACACTCAGTAAAGAGGAGTTGGTCGAATGCGCGGTGCAATTAAATGATCAAGGGAACATGGTTTTTGAACTTTTGCAAAACCTACTCGAATGGTCGCGTCTTCAGATGGAGGGGGAAAAGCAGGAAGCAACTACAGTTCAATTGGCTGAATTAACGCAAGAAATCATCGCTATTCTAAGTTTTACTGCTTCGGAAAAGGATATATCTCTTGTCAATAATATTAACAATGAATGTGCTTTCGCCGACACCAATATGGTACGTACTGTCATGCTAAACCTCATCACAAATTCTATTAAATTCAGCCGGGCAGGTGGGGCAGTCATAATATCCGCTAGCAACAACGCAAATATGGTTCAGGTTAACGTAACCGACACTGGAATTGGAATGTCCCAGGATCAAGCAAAAAAGATATTCTCTCTTGACCATAAGGTATCAACTATTGGCACTGCTGGAGAGAGAGGGACTGGACTTGGCATCCCCCTTTGCAAGGAGATGCTTGAAAGAAACAAGGGTAAGATATGGGTCGAAAGCACAATCGGTGAAGGGGCTGTGTTTCATTTTACTCTGCCTATTGCACCTGCATAGGGGCAGGTATTACCTTTTACTAAATGGCTCTATCCCAATAAGGCTCGTCTCCAAATCGTTTGGCCATAAAATCAATGAGCGCTCTGGCACGCTGGGGTAAAAACCGGTTTTTAGGGTAAACCTCATCGACACACTCTAGGAATAACCTATCAAGCTCAGTGGCATGTCCTATCTCTACTTAACTATAAAATTCGCTCTTCTTTATTTTTTGGACTTAAATATCCATAGTTCAACACTAAACAGTGTGATGGGGTCATCATGGTCAAAACTAGGACAATAATAAACAAGTATTGGTTAGCGGTTACATTCGTTTTTTGTTCTATGTCTGTTATGGCTAAAGAGAAAGTTATTAACCTGGCTGCATCAGAATATCCTCCTTATTTCAGTGAATCGATGAAGAATTATGGGTTTATCACAGAGATAACGGTGGAGGCCTTTAAAAAAGCAGGTTATACGGTGAAGGTTGAATTTCTACCCTTCAAGCGCGCATACCTTCAAACCCGAGAAGGACAATATGACGCGATCATTGACCTGTGGTATACAAAAGAGAGGGAAGAGTATTTTGAATTTTCACATCCGCTACCCTCCAATATTCTCGGGTTTTATAAACATAAAAAAAATGACATTAAGTTTAAAATCTACTCCGATTTAAAACCTTATAAAATAGGGATTGTTCGCATATCCTCGAACAATCCCT
>JBALXQ010000041.1:0-55334 GCA_036960565.1 Bermanella sp. | reverse complement strand
AGTACAAGCTTCACGGCTGTGAAGCTTGTACTCCATTAACAAATTCTTAATCTTTTTAGGTTTTGTTAATGGAATTTAATTCTGCTTTTAGTTACCTGCAGTGCTCGTATTTATTTTTCCTGAATATTTATTTTAAAATAGGACATTATTAAGAATACAAACTGGTTAACATAACAGTCTTTATTTCGCGCTCTATACCACCTTCTTTTTCTTCAGTATTTTCGCTTTGTACATGAGCGCATCTGTTTCTTTCATTATTGAATTAATATCCAGTGGCTGAAATATACTGTATTCCTTATAACCCATGGAAAAACCAGGACGAAGCGCCGTTAACTCCGCAGGTAAAAATTTATAAAAAGAATCGTATAAACGCTTTAATAGCGTGTTTTTATCATAGCCGTGATTTTGCAACATTATGACTAAAAACTCATCGCCCCCTATGCGACATAACAAATCTTCATCACGCAAAGTTTTAGTTAAGGTAGTGGAAAAATGTTTAATGTATAGGTCACCCAATAAATGGCCGTGACGATCATTGACACTCTTCAGGTTATCTAAATCAAAATATGCAGCTGTCACATTAAGCTCTTGCCGTTTGGCGTTGGCCAATTTTTCTTCAAATAAAATACGCAAGCCTCTACGGTTATACAAACCCGTGCTTTCGTCCTTAATGCTAATGTCACTGAGTAATTGAATTTGCTGCAAAGAAAGCAGATCGGCTTCTATTACCAGTTTGAGCTGATTAATTAGCTCAATAAAATCATCTGAATAATCTGTCTGTTTACGCTCCAAAGTACACAAGGTGCCAAACACACTGCCATCGGGCCAACACACAGGCACCCCTAAATACGAAGCGTAACCATCGCCCACAAACTCTGGGTTATTACGCCAGTTATCGCCTATCTCAGCATTAGGCACATACAGTTTCTGATTATTATTAATCACTTCTTGGCAATAAATATGAATATCTTTTTTTACACAATACCCAGCCGGATACGTGTGATCAGTACCCTTACTGGCCACTATCGCCTCAATGCCATGTTCGTTGGCCTGCATTAACCAGGCCCCAGAAGAATGGTAAATACGGGCAATTAAATCCACCAACTTTTGCCATTTCTGCAGGGATACTCCTTGCGGCAATTCCTCTAAAAAAGAGTGATGGGAGAAAATGTCATTATTCATTGGCAACCAACTTAAGCAAGAATAAGCCTAAAAAGTATAGCTTATGGCCGATACTTATGAATTTGATTGTGGACTTGTAAGGTGACTATTTAAACGGCGGTTAACAGATCAGGTAGTTATATAGCATATTTAGTTACCGACTACTGTGGGGACCTACCCAACCCGACACAAATATACAACGTGTTGTAACATACTTGTTCAATGTAGTATGATCAAGCATCAAATAATGACCCTATATGCGTTAAAAGCATAAAGACACCCATAAATCACTGCTGATATCTGCTGTAATGGATTTCTATTGGAGGCGGTATGACCAATACCAAGTTAGAAACCCGGGTTTCTGCAACCCACCCCTTATTTCCACCAAGGCTTGAATCGCCCAAAATAAGTCTCGAGATAAATAGGCTATATGAATCAAGCGATGGTTTGCGCTCTTTGCTAACCGAAAATTTTCAACTAAAAGTTAAAAGCACAGAACGTGTCGGAACCGAATATTTTGGGAAAACTCAATTAAAAATTGTGTTTGAACCTCAATATTTTTTAAAGCAAGTTAGACTAGTTGTAAAAACCAAAATTCAAGACAAGGATTTAAAAGTAGGCACCATTGCATCACTATTTAATATGAGCACCCGCACTTTCCAGCGTCACCTAGATAAAAACAATATGAGCTTTCGCTCCGTTATATTTTATGTCCGAAAACAATTGGCTGAAGAATATATACGCCAAGATAATTACAGCTGCCAAGGAACTGCTAAAAAACTCGGATTTTCGGAAGCGGCAACTTTCATTCGAAGCTTTAGGCGCTGGTTTGATTGTACTCCAGGAGAGTATCGAAAGAATTTTGTAAAAACTACGATACCTGCCCTTAATAATAAATGAGAGTTTTACGTGTCTAAATTACTATCACCCCCTGTGAAAGCAGCCTTACTGGCCGGTATTATGGGATTTTTAATGAGCTTTTTGGTCAACTACTTTGTATTACCCATTCCTAAGTCTGAGATTGATAATGCTTTGGGAAATGGTATTAGTGGTTTTATGGGCGGGTTTATGGGGTTATTCATGTATCTGGTTTCATCAACAAAATCGGATAATTAGAATGTTGTTTTTGATTATTTTTACATCCAGAATCATAGGTATTGCTACCGAGTAATATTAACAGCCAAATCACCCGCTAACCCCTGCATTAATAAAAAATCAGGCAGGGCTTAAGTTTTTCCTAAGCAATAAACTCTCTCCATTACTCAAACCAACTAACTAGAACCTTCATCATCTTGTCCACATTCAACCAATCCGTGGCCTTATTTGACATGCTTAAGTTTTCACGTCTGCTTCAATGGCTGCGCGAGAAAATTTGGAAACTTAAGCATTCAAAAATAAAGGATTAATCATGACTCGACGATCATACTGGTTGGCAACTGTTCTTCTCTCTTCTTTTTTATGGATTCCTCATTCACAGGCAGGCTTATTCGATTGGCTGTTTCCTGAATCCACTTATGCACAAACCCAGCACCCTATCGTAATGGTGCCCGGCGCCTTTGCGTTTGATAACACCCTAGGGTTAATCGATTACTGGCATGGCATTACAGAAGAATTGCGTGATGAAGGCGCTGAAGTGTATGTTGTAAATTTAAGCTCGCTGGCTCTCCATGAAGTTCGCGGCGCTGAGCTGCTAAACGATGTAGAAGAAATTATTGCCATTACTGGCGCGCAAAAAGTAAACCTTATGGCCCACAGCCAAGGTGCTAGTGCTTCTCGCTATGTGGCTAAACATCGCCCCGATTTAATAGCCTCCATTAGTTGCAGTAACTGCATGAACGAAGGCACTCACTTTGCTGGAAATTTTTCTGAGTTTATACAAAACAACTCGTTATTGAATTTATTGACTGTGAGCCTATTGGATAACTTATTTAATTTTATTGAAGCCGGTTCTGCTTACCCAAGCGATGGTGAATTCAACAGCGATTACCGTGGTACTCAAAGCTCTGAGGCCTTATTGGTGGCGGCAAGTCTTGATGATTATGATCGTTTTAATGCTCTCTATCCTGAAGGGATGCCCAGCGTAGATTGTAGCCAAATTAACAATGGCATTGATGGCCATACCGGTGGCGGCGAAGAATTGGTAAACGGTGTGCGTTATTTCTCTTGGGGAGGCAATAGCACCATCACCAATATTTTTGATCCATTAGATATTACTCTTATTCCCATCGTGGGGGCTTTCATGCCAGAGGGCGTTATTTGGGATGGCCTAGTACCCGGTTGTGGCCAAGCTTTGGGCACGCTATTACGCGATGATTACCCGACCAATCACTACGATGCCATTAACCAAACTGCTGGCATTACTAAGCTGTTTGTTGATGTGCCCTCTATTTTTGTTACCCAGGCCAATCGCCTTAAAAATATCGGTCTTTAATACGCACTGGTTAGGCGGTACTGCCGCCTAACCTCATTTATAAAAATTAAGAGCTTATAAAAGATAGTGACTCATGAATAAAAAAACGTTTTTAGCCATGTCCTTTGCCACCCTATTTTTCTGTGGTTTGGCTGTGTTTAATCATTTTACCGATTCTAATTTACCCGGTAATCAAGACCAGGTTAAATTAGAAGCCATTAATCAATTCGCCAAACCTTCACCGCTTTACCCTCCAAACGCGTTTAAAGAAGTACTGCAACCGCCAGCCATGTCAGAAACTGAAATTGCGAAGGCGGCTTACAAAAAATTTCTAGTCTCTCCTCCTCGCTATTTGCAGGGCACAGACTTAAGAGGTGGGTTTCTTCTAGATGGACAAGGTGAGTTAATCATTACCGCCAGTATTAAACAGCGCTTTGATTACTTTTTTTTAATGACTCAGCACATCCTTTTAGCCGAAATTATTAATATCATTCACGGTCACCTAGTTAACGAGCTTACTGAGCCAGCATTAACCACCGCCAAATCGTTACTGGCTGACTATGTCAACTATTTTAATAACTACAATGAATTAATGAAAAGTCACAGCCCCAAAGATAACAACAATGTTTATGAATTAGCCCAAGAAATAGCGCATTTACGCATAGATATTTTGGGAGAAGAGGTAAGTGAAATATTTTTTGGTCAATCTCAAGTATTACAAGCACACAATTTAAAAAGATTAGCCATTAAAAACCAGCAACATCAATATTCATCTAATTTAGAGTTACCTGAAAAACTACAAAAAAGTCAGCAAGCTACCTTAAGTTACGTAACGTCGAAGCAATCAATAAAAAAATCACTAGAAGCCGGGGCTACTGAGCAAGAGTTAAAATCACTACGGACAGAACTTTACGGAGAAGAGGCAGCACTACGCCTGCACGAACTTGATAAACAAAGGGAGCAATGGAATCAATATTTATCAAACTACCAAAAACTTAATAAAATGCTGATACAAGCAGGTATAACCCAACAGCAGAAAACAGCACAACTCAATAGTACTTTCAAACAAGAATATAATTTAACAGACACACAAATAAATCGCCTGGCGGCACAAGCCCTCATAACCAGCCTTAATAATTAGTAAAACAAGAAGTAGACCAATTACGTCTATTTTCTTAAAAAGTGTTTTATTGAGTAATTGGTACTTGCTAGAGCATATACTCTAATACTAAAATCCGCGCCTAAAATGGAATGGGCTCATAAACGCAAGCCTGTGGTTAAACTTCGGGGCAGTAAGGTTTTTGTATGACCATAAACATTGACCAGGCGATCATACCTTTAAGCCATATCAATAATTATTTTAATTTAAGAAAATCAATTGCAGCTTCTCACGAGGTATCCAGCAAGCCTTTTAGTCATACTCCCGCATGGGTTTGCGGTCAGGGCATTTTAGATATCGCAAAAAGTGTCGACCCTAAGACCATCTATCAACACGTGGGCATAGACATAAGCCAGCCCTATGAAGATACACTTGTTACCACACGCCAGTGCATGCAACTGGTTCGCTGGGTACAACAATTAATTCCCATTAAACACCTAGGGTTAGTCATTGGCAAACTCATGACTCTTTCCCATCATGGTCAAGCGGGTATTGCCGTCATGACCCAGGACACATTAGAAGATGCCATGAAAATGGCCTGTCAATTTGGCGAGCTATTATTTCCAGCTCTTAAATATCGTTACCAAAAGAACCATCAATATTGCAGTATCGTATTTGAAGAAAATTGTAACATCGAGGAGTTACATCGTTTTTTTGTAGAAATTAAAATTGCCAGTTACTACCATATTTTTAAATATTTGATGGGCCCAGATAAGGAAGCGCAATATGTTCGATTTTCTTTTTCCGAGCCAAGCCACAGCCAGGTATATAAAAAATATTTTAACTGCCCGGTGGAATTTAATGCCAACATTTCCGAAATTGCCCTCCCCATAGAATACAGTCAGCAGGTATTACCGCTCGCTAATCGCTTCATGGCAAATTACGCACAAGATAATGTCTTTAACAGTGTGCCAGTGAGCGGATTAAATTTACTGCCTATTCGATTACGAAAAATAATTTTAAACAGTGAAGGTGTTTTTCCATCGTTAGAGTCGGCAGCCGAAACGCTCGGCATGAGCGGACGCACTCTGAGAAGGCGTTTATCTGATGAAGGCAGCAGCTACCAAGCGGTGTTAAACGAGGTGCGCAGCCAGTTAGCAAAAGAACTGCTGCGCAATGGTGAAAAAAACATTACCGATATTGCCTTTCTATTAGGCTTCGGCGATACATCCGCCTTTACCAAGGCTTTCAAAAAATGGACTCAGATGAGTCCATCTGAGTTTAAAAAAACTAATGAGCTTTCTGAAATTAAATCCCAGGCTTAGGGTGCCACGTATGAATCCCCTAAAATGCTCTTAAGCTTGCCTGAATCACTAAGCTTTTTTAAATTCCCGTTAAATTTTCCGATAAAGTCTGCAGGTACACCGCGACACACTAGCGCATCATTATGCACTGCCACCGGCTGGTTTTTTGCGTGGGGGAACTCTCCCTTACCCATACCACTAAAAGCCAAATAAGCATCGGGTACATAAGCCACCATCGCATCAATTCGACCATTTTCAAGCTTCTTAATGTTTTGCTCTAGGTTATTGGCTTCACTGGCTTTTAAGTTAGCCGCCACAAATGATTTACCGAAATTCATGCCACGGCGAACCCCTGTTTTTTTACCTTTTAAGTTAGCGTAACTGGCAAAGGCCTTTTTTCCTGGGGCGCTAAAAATGTACACCTTAGCCACATTCATCGGGTCACTTACCATTACATCACCACCAAAGTCATAAAAATCAGGATTTTTGTTGGCTGGGCTAAAGCAGCAATTTTGACAAGACTCAAATTGCGCTTCGGCTCTGGCGGGTGGTAAAACCGTTAATGTGGCCAAACCCTTGCTCAGCAAGGTTTCATTAATGATCATATCGTAAACGCCCTTACCATCCTTCTGGTGCAAGCCCGGAATATCGGTGCCAATTACGGTTACCTCCGCCCATAACGATGCACTTAATAGTGTCACTATAGTTATACACAGCCATTTATTGAACATCCCACACCCCTACACGATCATTAGATAGATTAAGACTAGAAGCCTACATGCCACTGTCAAATCTCCTCCTATACCGCTAATACTCAGCTATGTGGCGGCTTCAGCCCACCCACTAATGAATGTATGAATACTCTAAAATCAAGTATTCACCAAATGAATACAGCTATCACCAGTTATGATTTCAAGCCACCCACATACACTGCTAATCTATGGGCCTTTGCTCAACCCCTTCTTTTTCCAGACATAGTGGATCAACCTCATGACTGCATTGGTAAAGTACGAAGTTCAGGGCCCTGTGGCCGTTATCACCCTTAATTCTCCTCCGGTAAATGGCTTAGGCCATGGCTTGCGCGCTGGGCTTCTAGAAGCTTATGAAGCAGCTACCCAAGATGAATCAGTAAAAGCCATGGTGATTGCCTCTTCATCTAAACTGTTTTGTGGTGGTGCCGACATCAGCGAGTTTGGCAGCGACAAAGCGTTTGCCAAACCAGATCTTCCTTCTTTATTAGTCACCTTTGAAGCTTCACAAAAGCCAATAATCGCTGCTATTAATGGTGTGGCGCTTGGCGGCGGCATGGAATTAACGCTGGCCTGTGATTACCGCATCGCTTTACCACAAGCCAAATTGGGCCTGCCTGAGGTGAACCTAGGTATTTTACCGGGTGCCGGTGGTACTCAGCGTTTGCCACGCCTTGTTGGCGCGCAAAAAGCCACACAAATGATTACCTCTGGTGTGCCTATTGGCGCACAAGAAGCTCTAGAGTTGGGTTTACTAGATAAGATAGCCACTGGAGATAACTTCTTAGAAGAAGCCATTTCTTACGCCAACGAATTAATTGAAAACAATGCACCCGTTAAAACCTGTGCCGACCTAACGGTAGACACCTCTGATTTAGCTGACGACTTTTTTAGTGAGTTCCGTAAGTCCATCGCCCGTCGCACTAAAGGCTTCTTTGCTCCAGAGCGTTGCATTCAAGCGGTTGAAGCAGCCATTGCCCTGCCTTTAAAAGAAGGCCTGCAAAAAGAAAACGAATTATTCCAAGAGTGTGTGGTTACTCCACAAGCCCGTGCGCAACAGAGTTTGTTTTTTGCACAACGCGCCGCTGGTCGTATTCCAGGGCTTGATCCTAAAATGGCCATTCGTGATATTAAGAAAGTGGGCATCATAGGTGCCGGCACTATGGGTGGTGGCATCGCCATGAACTTTGCCAACGCCGGCATTGAAGTGAAGCTGTTGGAAATTAAAGGCGACGCATTAGAGCGTGGTCTTCAAGCCATCAAAAAGAATTACGAAATTTCAGCCAAGCGTGGCAAGTTAACGCAAACACAAATGGATGCCAACCTAGCGCTCATTCAAGGCACCTTGTCTTACGATGATCTAGGCGATGTAGACATGGTGATTGAAGCAGTATTTGAAAATATCGAGATTAAGAAAAGCGTTTTCAAACAGCTTGACCAGGTATGTAAGCCTGGCGCGATTTTAGCCACTAATACCTCTTATTTAGATGTAGACGAAATTGCCGCTCAAACCAAGCGCCCAGAAGACGTGATTGGTTTGCATTTCTTTAGCCCGGCCAACGTCATGAAGCTACTTGAAATAGTACGCGCCACTAAAACCGCCGACGATGTATTGGTTACCGTTTTAAAAACCGCACAACGCATTAAGAAAACCCCAGTAGTCTCTGGCATTTGCTGGGGCTTCATTGGCAACCGCATGTTTGAACCGTACGGACGTGAAGCTACTCGCTTGGTATTGGAAGGTGCTACGCCAGCACAGGTGGATAAAGCCTTAACCGACTTTGGTTGGGCCATGGGATTTTGTTCGGTGATCGATCTAGCCGGTATTGATGTGGGCTTCTTTGCTCGTGAAGGCATTCGTGAGCAATTGGCGCACGACCCAAGCTACCAGGTTCTATGTGACCAGCTAAATAATATGGGCCGCTTTGGACAAAAAACGGGGCGTGGCTTCTATATTTATGAAGGTCGTGATCGTTTGGAAGATCCTGAAGTAGTTGAGATGTCAAAGAAGACCGCCAAAGAATTAAATATTAGCCAGCGCGACATTAGCGATAAAGAAATCATTGAACGCACCATTTATTCCATGATTAACGAAGGCGCTAAAATTCTTGAAGAAGGCGTTTCTTATCGCTCAAGCGACATCGATTTGGTTTTTACTAATGGTTATGGCTTTCCTGTTCATAAAGGTGGCCCTATGCAGTACGCCGATGAAATTGGTTTAGATAATGTATTGGTCGCCATTAAGAAATACCAAAGCGAGCTAGGCTCTCATGGGGACAACTGGTTTAAACCAGCACCGCTACTTGAGAAGTTAGTCGCCGAAGGTAAATCTTTTAAAGACTACCAATCAGGCAGTTAAAAATTAATTAGCTTGCACTGGCGGCGTTAAAAATGAACTCATAATGCTCATTAATAATTATTAACTCCGCTTGTTCGTTAATTTTTGCCTTGCCAGGTCAGCGCCATAAACGTTTTTAATCAACCTGAAGCTAAATAATTTACGCATTAAGTGAAACCAAACTTAATAACAACAAGCCGTGATTTTCGCGGCTTGTTTGTAAAGAAGGAATACAAAAATGAAAGAAGCCGTCATCGTATCCACCGCCCGTACGCCAATTGGCAAAGCCTTTCGCGGTGCTTTTAACAATATTAAAAGCCCAACCTTTTTAGGTCATGCCATGCACCACGCCGTTAAGCGTGCCGGTATTGAAACCGCTGAAATTGATGATGTTATTGCCGGTGCCGTATTAACTGCCGGTACTGCCTCTACTAACGTTGCCCGTACTGCCGCGCTAGCCGGTGGCTTGGGTTATGGCGCTGCCGCACAAACTATCGATCGCCAATGTGCCTCTGGTTTAATGGCCATTGCCACAGCTGCTAAGCAAATTATTGTGGATGGCATGAATGTCGTTGTAGCCGCTGGCCAAGAAAATGTATCGGCTGTTCAGCAACAGTATTTTGAATGGGCAAAAGCCGAAGAAGATAACAACGTTATTAAAAGTGCCGAATTTGCTTACATGCCTATGTTGTTAACGGCAGAAAATGTAGCCAACAAATTTAACATTAGCCGTGAAGCACAAGACGAATACGCATTAAGCTCGCAACAGCGTACTGCCGCCGCTCAAGAAGCCGGTAAGTTTGACGATGAAATCGTGCCGTTAACCGCCACTAAAAAAGTGGTTAATCGCGAAACCAAAGAAGTCACGTACGAAGAAGTGACACTCACAAAAGATGAAGGCAATCGCCCTTCTACTACCTTAGAAAGCCTACAGTCATTAAACTCTATTGTAGAGGGTGGCAGCATCACCGCCGGTAATGCTAGCCAGCTATCCGATGGCGCATCAGCCTGTGTGGTAATGGAACGTAAATTAGCCGAACAGCGTGGTTTGCCTGTACTGGGTATTTACCGCGGCATGGCCGTTGCTGGTAACGCCCCAGAAGAAATGGGCATAGGCCCAGTATTAGCCGTGCCTAAGCTGCTAAAGCAACACGGTTTATCGGTTAACGATATTGGCCTGTGGGAATTAAACGAAGCCTTTGCTTGTCAGGCTATTTATTGCCGCGATGAACTGGGCATTGATCCAGATATATTCAACGTTAACGGCGGCGGCATCTCTATTGGTCACCCATACGGCATGACAGGTGCTCGCCTAGTGAGCCATGCGCTTATCGAAGGCAAGCGTCGCGGTGTTAAATATGTTGTTGTCACTATGTGTGTAGGCGGTGGCATGGGTGCAGCAGGGTTGTTTGAAGTCGCTTAGCAGACAGTTTAAAAACTAATTTGCTCGCTCTGGCGGCGTTAAAAATAGACTCAAACTGCTCATTTATAATTATAAATTCCGCGTTTTCGTCTATTTTTGCCTTGGTAGACCTTCGCCATCTACGTTTTAAACTATCTACGAACTGTTAATTACATGCCAGCTGTTGAAGTTTATTCATCTAGCTGGCATTTTTATTTCTTTTTAAACCTACTTATTTTTCAAAAACAGCCAGGATAAATATTTATGGACCAGGATTTATTTTCTCTTAAAGGCAAAATTGCTTTGGTTACCGGTGCCTCAAGTGGCATAGGCGCTTGTATTGCATTGGGTTTGGCAAAAGCCGGAGCGCGCGTGGTGGTGGCCGCCCGTCGTAAAGATCGATTACAGAACCTAGTGAGTGATATTGAAAAACAAGATGGCCAAGCCTTGGCTGTGCAAATGGATGTACGTGATAAAGACAGCATTCGTGCTGCATTTGATTTAGCCGAGAAAACCTTTGGCACAGTCGATGTGTTAGTTAATAACGCAGGCGTGGCCGATGCTAAAAACTTTACTAAGGTTGATGACGAGTCTTTAGATTTTGTGATGGGCACTAACTTTAACGGTGTATGGAATGTGGCACAGGAAACGGCTAAACGCTTAATTTCGGCCAAGCAACCTGGCAGCATCATTAACATTGCCTCTGTTTTAGGCTTAGTGGTGGCACCTGGTCAAACCGCTTATTGCGCATCTAAGGGTGCGGTCATTCAGCTTACGCGCTCAATGGCACTGGATTTAATGAAGAATAAAATCCGTGTAAACGCCATTGCACCGGGCTGGTTTAAAACAGAAATGAACGAAGAATATTTTGATTCACCAGCAGGCCTTGATTACATCAGCCGTATGCCATCAAGACGTTTAGGGCAAGTGCAAGAGTTGCTTGGGCCTATTGTGATGTTAGCGGGTGACGCAGGATCATTTGTTAATGGTAGCGTCATTAGTGTGGATGGGGCGATTTCGGCAACCACCATTCATTAACTCATAAATAAATTACCTGCTCTATTTAAAGGCTCTTAATTGAGCCTTTATTTTTAATACGACGTGTATTAGAAAATATACAATGAAAAATTTCATCAGGTGAAACTCCCTCCGACTTAAGATACTTAAAGGCCAATATTTTTTAAGTGCTGCAGGTTTTCTTATAAAAAAAGTAAAAAGATGACGCTTTTAGACCAAATTAATCTTTATAAACGCATGACTCCTTAAATTCACCTTGCTAAGATGCAAGCATTACTTTGGTAGATCAACACGCAAGTCACTACCATGTACCTATAGCTATGGGTGCGTGGTCGAGTTATTCCATGCACCTTTAACAAGAGTGCATGACATGACAAAACCCAATTTCCCAAGATCATTCTCTTTTCTTTTTGCTTGTATTCCTAACCGTGAATCCAATTCACTTAGCCAGTTTATCTATGGCAGCAATCTATTTAAAACTCTGAGCTTGGCTCATATTCAAAAGCAGAATCAAGCACATTCTGTTACATCCCCTATTCGCTTTACTTCAAACCCCGTTAATTTTTTAAACCGACTTTATTCGCAATTATTCCAGCCTAATTCTGTCATTGATATATCTGCTTGGAAACTTCCCTGCAATAACACTTTTCAAAAGCACAAACTAATTTCAATCCCCAACAAAAAGGCCAGCCCTTCATTGTATTAAGCCGTTAATTTTTAAAATTTTAATGCATGAGAAAAACAATGAAACTAATGAACACTTTAATACTAAAAAACATATGGTTCATTTTTTGTCACAGGTAATGTGAACATAAAAATGAATTTCCACTCAACCTTGTATATACCTCGTAAAAAAATAATAAACGGAGCAACAACATGAGTAACATCCCACAGTCGGCTACCGGCAAAAATGAATTAATCTACGGGCTCAATGACCGCCCCGCACCACTCAAAGCCTTGTTTGCTGCCTTTCAACATATACTGGCCAGTTTTGTAGGCATCATCACCCCCGCGCTAATTATTGGTGGTGTATTAGGTTTAGGTGAACACCTGCCTTACCTGATTAGTATGTCGTTAATTGTATCGGGCGTGGGCACTTTTATTCAGGCTAAAAAAGTAGGCCCCATAGGCTCTGGCTTATTATGTGTGCAAGGCACAAGCTTTGCGTTTTTAAGTGCTATTTTAGCAGCGGGCTTTTTAGTCAAAAGTCGCGGCGGCAGTCCCGAAGATATTTTAGCCATGATTTTTGGCGTGTGTTTAGCATCTGCTTCTATTGAAATTGTATTAAGCCGTTTCATGCACAAACTAGGGCGAATTATTACTCCTGTGGTAACCGGTATTGTCATCACCACCATTGGTTTATCATTAATTAAAGTAGGCATGACCGATTTAGCCGGTGGCTTTAACGCCGAAGATAAAGGCGCGCTTAATTATTTAGCCGTGGGCGGCATTACACTGGGCACCATTATTTTTCTGAATCGTTTTAGCAACCAAACCTTGCGTCTTTCGGCCATCATGATTGGCATGGTAGTGGGTTACATTAGTGCCGCGTTCATGGGCATGGTTAACTATGAAATTGCAGACGTCGCTATTATTACCGTTCCCACTCCTTTTAAATTTGGCCTTGATTTTGACATTGCTGCTTTTATTCCGGTTGCCATTATTTCTGTTGTTACCGCCATTGAAACCACCGGTGATTTAACCGCCAACTCTATGGTATCTAACGAGCCAGTAAAAGGGCCTTTATACATGAAACGTATTAAAGCTGGCGTATTGGCCGACGGTACTAACTCAACTATTGCCGCCATTATGGGCAGCTTCCCGATGTCTACTTTCAGCCAAAATAACGGGGTTATTCAATTAACGGGTGTGGCCAGTCGTTATGTGGCGTTCTTCATTGCCGGTATGTTTATTCTGTTGGGTTTGTTTCCGATTATCGGGGCGTTTTTGCAAACTATGCCTAAACCTGTTTTGGGTGGTGCGACCTTAGTGATGTTTGGTACGGTGGCTGCAGCCGGTATTCGTATATTATCCACCGCCGAATTAGGGCGTCGTGACTTATTAATTATGGCCGTGGCATTTGGTTTAGGTTTAGGCGTAACCGCCGTTCCTGAAGTGACTAACTTCATGCCGCCTTTGTTGAAAAATGTATTAAGCTCTTCTGTGACAGTAGCGGGTTTGTCTGCCATATTAATGAGCTTGTTGTTGCCTATCCCTGAAAGTGAAACGGCTAAGGAAGACACCCCCTTTGAAGGAACAACACTTGAAAATGAAGCGCTTGATCCAGCTTAATTTAACCAATTTTAACAAGTACTAGTATTGTTTAAAGGCCGCCCACAAAAAAGTGGGGGGCCTTTTTATTCTTCTCCCCCCTATCTACCCACCACTAAAATCCCTCTTCGCATCTCCCGCTAAAAAGGTCATAATCCTCTTACTATTAAGGCCACAGCAAGTTTCCCTCATGAAACATCAATTTATCGCCAATGTGTGGATCAATGGTTTATTGAATGGCTTTGCCAATCAGGGCATTGATATTCATGTGTTAACTGAATCGCTACCCGATATAGACATTGAAAAAATCCAGCAAGGCCAACGGGTAGATGTTTCAGTATTAAGACAAATTTGGCATAAGGCGTTTGAATTATGCAATGACCCTTTACTGGGCTTTAACGTTGGCCGTTATTTTGACTTAAAAGGCTTAGGAGCATTGGCTCCGTTATTGATGCACAGCCCTACCGCACGAATATCTATCGAAAATGTTTCCAATTTCCATACCCTCATCAGCGACAGTGGTCAGAGTAAGTTAACCTATGAAGATGATGGCGTTATGGGCTTTCATTACACTCCCGCGCAAAATCCTATTAAAGAAAGCCCTCATCAGGTATTGGCACTGCTCACCAGCATGATTTACATGGGTAAGTTCATGCATATTCAAGAAAATACGGTTACTGAAATACACCTGCCTGACGAGTTAGATTTGGAGTTACTCGATAAAAAATTTCGGGCCAATGTAATTGGGGTGAAAGATCATTATTCGTTATGGTTTAAATTCGATAATTTAGATGAGTTAATCCCAGGAACCGATTCACATTTTTATCACATGACCAAAAGTTATGTAGATGAATTATTACGGCTCAAGAAATCAAGCAATGACTTAGTGGCGTCCATCAAACTATTTGTTATAGAAGGGGGCTATCTACGGGCCAATGTGGATAACGTCACCGAACAATTGGGTATGAACAAACGCACCTTGCAAAGGTTTTTATCGGAAGAAAAAACCAGCTTTCGTATTCTTAAAGAAGAAATAATAAAAGAAAAGTCTTTGTCACTAATTGCACAAGGAAAAATGAGCATGAATGAAATTGCCAATAAGCTTGGTTATTCTGAAGTCAGTGCCTTTCATCGTGCATTTAAGGCCTGGTTTGGTGTGACGCCAAAAGATTTTGGCACCAATTTAAGCATACCGCTTTCTACTCACTGTTAATCATTAAGCGATAGATACGCCTTAAAATATTAAAGGCGTATCTTTGGGCTAATTACAGTAACTGAATATTAGCCGGTACATACTTATGCCAAGGCGTGCCTGCCAGAAAGTCTCTGTGATCTGCCGAGGTCAGTTCATTGGCAGAAATGCCTACACGTTCCAACGGTTTATCGGTATTTAAATTATTGGTTAAGCCTCCCCCATTGGGAATTGACATGTGCCCTGGCATCATTCGATCATTCACTTCCACCACCGCTTCACCTTGTCCTTGACGTGTACTCACCAAAACCTTTGCGCCAGATTCCACCCCAAGAATTTCGGCATCTGCAGCACTCATACGCAGCGCACCATCATAATCTTTTTTCTTCCAGTTTGGGTCACGATAAATACCGTTGGCGGTATAGTCGCGGCGTTCACCGCAAGACAACACAAACGGAAATGCGTCTGTTGTTAATGCTTTAAAGCCACTCTTTAGCGCATTAATTTCAGGAATCATTTCCGGTAACATTAAGCGAATTTTTTTATCTTTATGCCCTAAGCGTTTAAAGCTGGCATCCCATTCCTCTACCGAGAAATCAACACCCGATGGCGACATTACATAAGCCTTAAATAAATTCATGCCTAATTCTGGCCCCTTGCCTTTATGCCCGGCTGCCCTAACTGCATCAGGATTTTTAAAGGCTATGTCTAAACACATGGGCATAAAGGCCGCAGCGGCGGCTAAACCTTTAGGCAGCGCCTTACCCAGGGTTCGATAAAGGATCACCGGGGCCAACTTAGCCAAGCGAGGCTGCTGCGCCATAATTTGCATGAAGCTGGCACCAAATACTTTTTCACCCTTCTTTAATGCTTCGTTCAATGTATCTATCACGTCACTAGGAATTACCCCTAAGGCCTCACAAAGTCGTGCATGAATTTCAGGTTCCGCCATGACCGACTCGGGTGCTTTAAACACAGGATGACGTAATTGCATAACGTTGTGCGGAAACTCAAAATTAAATAAAGACATTTCACATTTTTCAAATTGCGTGGGCGCCGGTAATACATAATCGGCTGCCATAGCGGTTTCGGTCATGGCGATATCCAGTACCACGGTAATATCTGTGGCACGTAGCGCTTCAGCCGTATTCTGAGAACCTGCATAAGAGTGAACTAGGTTGGAGCCTTCCACCCACACGGCACGCATACGATCAGGATGATCGGTTAAAATCTCTTCGCTAATCACATTGGCCGGTATCATCCCACCAATAATGCGCGAATTCGTCACTGGAGTGCGGCGCTCGTCACGGTAAACCGGGCTAAATAGATCGACCAAAGGCTGTGCAATAAACTGCGTGCCTTTTTTACCAAAATTAGCCGTAATAGTGAGTAATAATTTATGCAGATAACTGACCAGAGTAGAGTTGCGATTCATCTGCACCCCTAAGTCTTCCCATATAGCCACACTTTGTGCCTTATGAATCATCTCGGCCAGTGTCCGTAATTGCTCTTCCTCTACCCCACACTCGTTACAATATTCCTCAATGGAGATATCAAAAAAGTGGCTAGATATTTCTTGGTAACCCAGCGTGTGATTTTCCATCCATTCATGATCAACCCAGTCTTCCTGAATCATCACCGCCACCAAGGCCGCCATTAACCAAGCATCTGTGCCCGGTTTTACCGCTATGTGCATATCTGCAATATCAGCAGACTCGCTCCGACGAGGATCAATCACCACCATCTTGTGGTTTTCGTCTTTTGCCAGTTTTTGTAAACCCTTTCTACATTGATGAAAGCCGTGGGTGTGCCAAGGATTTTTACCCAGGTAAATGGCCACCTCGGCATTTTCACAATCGGAGCGTTGAATGCCCATGGTCGGTTTAAACATCTGATTGGCCACCCACATTTCACCTGTTTTTTCCTGGGCGATGGCGTTGGTTTTATAAATGGATCCCAAGGCCGAGCGAGTACTGGCTCCATATGGGCCCACTATGTGATTGCCTTGACCACCACTCACATACAAAATTTTATCGCCACCGTGCTGCTCTTTAACTTTCTGCAGCTTTTCGGCAATTTCAGAAATGGCGGTATCCCAACTAATTTCATCAAAGGAGCCATCAGTATTACGACGCAATGGGTGATAAATTCTATCGCGGCCATTTTGATAATGATTTAAACGAGTGGCCTTGTTACACAAATAACCTTTAGACCCAGGGTGTTGTTTATCGCCTCGAATTTTTTCAATAACATTGCCCTCACCTGCTTTTATTTCGATGCCACAATTTAATTCACATAAAATACACGCACTGGGTTTCCAATCACTCATCATCTTGTCCTTCTGGTTGTCATTATTGGTGTTGTTATTTGGATGTTTGCCAGCTTAAGCCGAGATCTCTTTCTCGGTGATCACGGGCCAGGTTTTTGCTAAATCGGCATTAATCTTAGTGAAACGTTTTTTATCTTTGGGTAAATCCTCTTCGCTAAAAATAGCGCCCTATCTGCACTCGGGCTGACACAAACCACAGTCAACACATTCACCCGGGTGGATCACCAAGAGGTTTAGCCCTTGGTAAAAGCAATCCACCGGACACACCTCAACGCAATCCATGTTTTTACAACCAATACAATTATCCGTAACAATAAAAGCCATGAAGAGCCTCGAGAAATAATTAAAGGTCAGTATTGCCAGATAAAGTGTCGCGCAGATGGAATTAGCTTTCATTAACAGGGGGTGACTAAGATTGACATCTGGCGCCATGATATTTGCAGGTGTACTGGCAATTAGCATATCTGGAGGGCAAATTTGACAATATACATGCATATGCATATAATTTGTGAAACATGAGGGTTTGATTTATCCGGGGCAGGAGCCAATTAGGGAGATAAAGCCCCCCATTCCAGTATTCACATAGCCTTTCAAGGCACAAATTCAACTAAACACATGCATGTGCATTAATTAAAAGGGCGATACTATCATGACAAATAACCCACAAGACCTTAATTGGACTTTAGTCACCGGCGCATCAGGTGGAATTGGCCTAGCCTATGTAAAAGAGCTGGCTAAAAAACGACACTCGTTGATTTTAGTGGCTAGAAATGAAAATAAGCTAAATGAAATAAGTGAAGAAATTAGAAAAGAATATGGTGTCATGACTAAAGTCATTAGCGCTGACTTAACCTCACAAGATGGCATTGATAGGGTCATTAACGAAACCCACGATTTAAATGTCAGCACGCTTATCAACAATGCAGGCAAAGAAGAGTCAGGGAATTTCTTAAACCTTTCCACTCAAGATATGCTCAGCTCCATTGCCTTAAATTGTTCAGCTCCCATGTTATTAACTCATCATTTCTCTGAAAAAATGGTGGAAAACGGCAGTGGTAATATTTTGTTTGTGGGCTCTATTGTGGGTTTTCAAGGGGTGCCTCTCATTGCCAACTATGCTGCCACTAAGTCATATATCATCGCCTTTGCCGAAGGCGTTGCCAGCGAACTTAAACCAAAAGGTGTCAATGTGAGTATTGCGGCTCCAGGGTTTACCAATACAGACTTAGCCTCTGAGATGGAGTTTTCTGGCACCCCTATCAAACCAATGGAAGCCAGTTATGTGGCCAAGTACACCCTAAATAGAATGGGTAAAAAACGTTTAATCATTCCTGGTTTTATTAATAAATTTTTATTCTTCTCTGGAAAATACATTCAGCCAAGAAAAATGAACACCTTTGCCTTTGGCCGTGTATTTAAAATGGTATTAAGGAAAAAGATGGCCCAAGGGAAAACGGCTGAGGCTTAATGATGACAAACCCTACTACCATTTATTTTAATCCCATGACCGTTAACAGCATTAAGACCAGCTTATTGGTTAATGCGTTAAATATTCCAGTACAGTTTGAGCATGTGGTTTTACACAAACCCAATGCCAAGTCTGAGATTTTTTTAACGTTAAACCCCACAGGAAAAGTACCTGTGTTAGTAGATGAGGATATGGTTTTAACAGAATCTAATGCCATCTTAAAATACCTAGCTAATAAGCATAATTCATTGTTATGGCCTAATGATTCACTAGAACAAGCTCAAGTATTAAAATGGATGTTTTTTCAAGGTGGAGACTGGAATAAAACCGTAGGAATATTTTCTCACCGGCGCGTGGTCTTGCCACACTGGGGGTTTCACCAGAAGCATTTATTATCAACCGAGCAATTACAGAGTTTTCACAACATTATGCAGCAGTTAGAGAATGCATTGGAGGATAGAAATGTTTTAGTAGGAAATGACATTACCATTGCCGATATCAGCCTAGGCAGTTACTTAATATTTGCCCATGAATCACAAATGCCATTGGAAAATTTTGCCAACGTTAGGCGCTGGCTAAACCACTTGCAAAAAACAGCCTGGTGGCAAGAGACTCAGCTATCGTTGAAATTACTATTAAATAGTAGCGAGAGCTGCCCCGCTTAGCTCAAATAAAAAGACCCAGTTAATGTAAATTATGGGTCTTTTTATTTGGAGAATTACCGCTAATTTTAACCTACGGATCTTCGCGAGATCTGCGCCTCACATTGATTCACTAACCATTCTCGCCTCAACAAAGAGAACAGTCTTGAATCATTAAACCGGTCTTTCCAGTATTCGCTTTCCCTTAAAACCCCTTCCTGTTGAAAACCTAACTTATTCAATACCGAGATTGATCTAGGGCTAATTACATCCGTCATGGCGGTAATTCGATTCACCTTAAAAGGAAAGTGCTGACTAAAGCAATGCTCTATTAGCGCTGAAATAGCCTGTGTGGCCAATCCCTTGCCCCAATGATCCGGGTGCAGTTCATAGCCAATATCAAAGGATTTATTATGGTTATCTACTCGGTGGATGCCACAGGTGCCTATAAGCGTATCGGGAGAGTTTTGCAATGCGATAGCCCAACGAAATCCCTTTAGGCCCTTCTCTGGATAGGGAGTTGGATAGGATGCCATCCACTTACGCACCTGCTCCGCTGCCTGGCTTTCATGCAGGTAGGAATAACAATCGTAATGTTCGGTGACGGCATCCCTTGAGAAAATATCAAACACCGCGGGCACATCCTGCTTAGTCAGTGCCCTCAATAATAGTGTTGGTGTTTTGATAGTAGGAAAATCATCCATAATTTAACCTTATTCATAATATTTTTAGATTTTTAAATCTATGAATATACTAACAGCAACCGCTCAGTTTTCTGCTGAGCTGAATGCCTTATTCTAAATACAGGTGTTAAGCAGGTTCAGCTTCCTCTGATTTTTTCGCAACAGATGCTTTAGACGCTTTAGCATCTTCTAAAATCATATCCGCTGCTTTTTCAGCTATGGCCATGCTTAGGTTGCGCGTTGGTATTAAGCAGGCTCACCCTGCTCTGATTTTTTCGCAACAGATGTTTTAGAGGCTTTTGAATCTTCTAAAATCATATCCGCTGCTTTTTCAGCTATGGCCATGCTTAGGTTGCGCGTTGGTATTAAGCTGGCTCACCCTGCTCTGATTTTTTCGCAACAGATGCTTTAGATGCTTTTACATCTTCTAATATCATATCCGCTGCTTTTTCGGCTATGGCCATGCTTAGGTTGCGCGTTGGTATTAAGCTGGCTCACCCTGCTCTGATTTTTTCGCAACAGATGTTTTAGAGGCTTTTGCATCTTCTAAAATCATATCCGCTGCTTTTTCGGCTATCGCCATGCTTAGGTTGCGCGTTGGTATTAAGCAGGCTCACCCTGCTCTGATTTTTTCGCAACAGATGCTTTAGAGGCTTTTGCATCTTCTAAAATCATATCCGCTGCTTTTTCGGCTATGGCCATGGTCGGAGCGTTAGTATTGCCACCTATTAATGTGGGCATAATAGAGGCATCTACTACGCGTAAACCGCTTACTCCGCGCACCTGTAAACGTTCGTTTACCACCGCCATTTCATCCTGGCCCATCTTGCAGGTGCCCACTGGGTGATAAATGGTTTCGGCCGCTTCATGAATAAATTTACGAATGTCGGCATCGCTATTTAATTCATAGTTGGGCACCACGCGCTCACCACGGTATTGATCAAACGCCGACTGCCCTAACACCTCAAGACTGGCCTTCACACCTTTAATCATTTTGTCCATATCTTGCGGGTCACTTAAGTAGTTGGCATCGATACGGGCATGATCCATAGGGTTGGCGCTGTTTAAACTAATGGCGCCACGGCTTTTAGGCCTTAGGTCGCATACATGTAGCGAATAACCTTCACCCATTAAAAATTTCCAGTCACGGGTATGGTCACGCATTTTCAGGCAGCAGAAATGATATTGCATGTCGGGAATTGCTTGAGATGGGTCCGACTTAAAAAAGCCGCCAGACTCGGTGCCGTTAGAACTTAAATAACCGCGATGTTTTACAAAGTGTTCATACAGGTTATACAAGGGATGCGTGATCACATTACGAATGGTAACCCCGTAGGATACCGCCTTAGTGCACTTGTAGATAAGCATGATATCTAGGTGATCTTGTAGGTTTTTACCCACCCCTGGCAACTCATGTTTAACATCTATGCCGTGTTTTTCCAGTTCTTGTTTTTCACCTATGCCTGACAGCATTAACAACTGCGGACTATTAAGCGCGCCCCCACTTAAAATCACTTCGCGTTGAGCGCTTATGTTTTTGCTCACGCCTTTTTGCAAATAACTTACCCCAGTGGCCCGCTTGGGATCATTGGCGTCATCAAAATTAACCTTAGTAACTTGCGCTTCACTAATAATGGTTAAATTATTTCTGGGTTCGGCCGGGCGTAAATACGCCATGGCAGCACTCCAACGCCTTCCCAGTTTTTGGGTCACCTGGTAAAAACCCACACCTTCCTGTTCGGCGCCGTTAAAATCATTGTTTTCTTTTAGGCCTGCTTGAACACCTGCATCCACAAAAGCACTGCACAATGGGTTTCTTACTTCTATGTCTTGCACGTTCAATGGTCCATGGGTGCCGTGAAATTCACTGGCGCCACGCTCTTGATGTTGGCTACGTTTAAAATACGGCAGAATATCAGCAAAGCTCCAACCCTTATTGCCCAGCTCATTCCAGTGATCGTAATCTTTCTGATGGCCACGCATGTAGATCATGGCGTTACTAGAACTGGAGCCACCTAGAGTTTTACCTCTTGGCCAAAACAAACGGCGGTTATTCAGATTTTTTTCTGGCTCAGTATTATAGTTCCAGTTAAGGACCTTGCTCTTCATCATCCATAACACACCAAATGGAAAATGAATGGCCGGATGTTTATCCGCCGGACCCGCTTCTATTAGGCATACTTTTACATCTTTATTTTCAGAAAGGCGATTGGCCAAAACGCACCCGGCTGAACCGGCACCAGCGATAATGTAATCATACATAGAAGTGTTTCCTCGAATGACAATGGAAAATTATTATTTTCTTCATGTTAGAGCGAAAACAGACAGCTGAATACGTCATTTAGAGTGATAAAAATGACGGATTAAGACAATAAACTGAGAAGGATGGCGGCAATCACCCACAAATCACATTAATTGAAAGCAGTTTCAATCAAATGCGCCTCTGAGTCTTGGCTATTTATGAGTAGTGAGATCTATCAATTTAAAGCCCAGAAATGGCCAGATTAAATGCCAGCATTAAAAAACAGCTGCGGCCATCTTGTGCAGAATGCTTTGGGCGGAGTCTGACTTTTTCAAGCCACTGGCAATACTGGCGGCCATCATGGCGATGGCCGTAAACACCAACAAGGTAGCCAAGATAAAAACACCACCTAACAATATTAGCTGTTCACTCACCAGCCCTAGTTTAGGCTGAGTAAACTGAGGCAAAAAAGCCAAAAAGAAAACCACCACCTTGGGATTGGTAATGTTCATCACTATGCCGCGCACATACAGTTTTTTATAGGTTATCGGGTTAGCGTCTTGCCCTTCAATTTTTTCGGCCCCGGCTTTAAAAGAAAGAACCGCCAAATACACCAGATAACTGGCGCCAATGATTTTAAGGGCGTTAAAAGCCCAGGGTGAAGTTTGAAAAATCACCGCCACGCCCAACGCCACTAAACCGGTATGCAGTAATAAGCCGGTGCATAACCCCAGCACAATCATTAAGCCTGCCGCTTTACCACGCAATACCGATTGCATTAATACAAAAATATTATCGGGCCCGGGCACTAGCCCTAAAAATAAGGCGGTGGCAAAAAACTGTAAAAGCGCATCTATTGGCAGCATGTTTTCCCACTACAAAATACGTTTCATTTTAAAGCCACCGGTAATATCAAAACCGTTATCTTGATAAAAGGCCACTGTACGTTCAAATTCGGGCATGGGTGGTGTACACAATTCTAGGCGTTTCCAGTTTTGTTGTTTGGCATAGTCCACCAGCGCATCAATAAGTGCCTGCCCCACATTTTGGCTGCGGTATTCAGGCAATACATAAAATTCCTGAAGAATAGCAAATGAACCTTCGGCATATAATGAATGGCTTTCACACAAGGCCCCAAAACCTATGATGGTATTGCCCTGTCGTGCCGCCAATACATGATACTGACCGTTTTCTATGTATTGTTCACACAGTGACGTGGCATGGGCCAGATCTACATCAAAATGTTTAATACCGGTGCGTTCAATAATTTCCTGGGTTAAACAAACCGCCAGCTGGGCAATGCGTGGCGACATGTCCTTCTCCACTAGGGCTATTTCAAACTCAGTTAATGGTAGCGGCTTCACAAGTGTTCCTTTTTCAATGTATGAGCGTTTAATGACTGGTAAGCGAGTGTAAATGTTGTTTAACAAGCTGTTTGGTATGTGTTAACAATTCAAGGCCACCAGGTTCACCATGACCGGGCACTACGATTTTAGCCAAAGGAAATCGATCTGCCATTTTTTGTGTCACGGTTAACCAGGAGTGAACATCACCATGCTTGGTATTGCCTGCACTGCTTGCGCTTTGGGCTCGCACTGCACAACCACCAAATAATATGTTGTGTTGTGGCAACCATACCATGAGGTTATCCATGGCATGGGCCGGGCCAGGAAATATCACTTCTAGGTTGTTTAACATAACCGAGTCACCTGGCTTATCAAGTTTAGAGAAAGTGTTGTTCGGTACCGGCAAGCCGTATTCTATTGTCAGTTTTTTCGTTAATGGATGGGCCCATACTTCTATGCCCTGCGTCTCTAATACATCAACACCTGCAGCCCTATCACTATGAGCATGAGTCACCACGGCATGGCTTACCGGTAAATTAATTTTCTTTTTAATCTCCATTAATAGCCGCTGGGTTTTTAATTCGCCCCACGCGGTATCCACTAACGTTAATGAACCACCATTTTGAACGATCAATCCATTGGAAGGAAAGTTAACGCCATTGGGGTAAAGGTAATAAGAAGTATGACTCCACACCCCTGGGGCAATTTTTTTAATTTTAATGAGGGAGTCTTGCGTAGCAGGCTCGATTACCGCCACCACATTTACGCTGACCACACACAACCAACAGCACAAGTAAAAATAAAACTGTTTCATCACACTACCCTTTTGTTAGATTTAATAAGCCGCTCAAAAGACCGTTTAAGTGACTCTAAGTTCCTATATTAACACCCCGAACCGATCTGGCATTTCACTATTTGAAAGCGCATAATGGCTGATATCGTCACAAAGCATACACAGGTTGCCACATGCATATTGGTTTGGCCGTTTACCCCGGTTGTATCCCATCCGGCTTATTTGCCTTCGCCGAGCTTTTAGAAGTGGCCAATCAACTCATGGGCCAGCGTTTTTTTACCACATCCTGGGTGGCACAAGATCATCATGCAGTAGATGTGCACGCCGGTAGCCGACACGGCCCAGTGCTTAGTATTACCCCGGAACACTTATTCAGTAGCCCCCAACTAGATGCGATTTTGCTGCCGGGCATGTGGACAAGCTCGCAAAACCAGCTTGAAAAAAACCATATCAAGCACCAATCCTTAATAAATGCCCTTAAAGATATTCAGCAGAACACTCAGGTTTTCAGTTATTGCTCGGCGGTAAGCCTAGTGGCAAGAAGTGGGCGCTTAAAAGAACAAGAGGCTACCTCTACTTGGTGGATGGCAGAGTATTTAAAAGAACAGCATCCCAATACCCAATGGCGATTTAGCCGCACGTTAGTGGTTAGCACGCTTAATACCACAGCCTCGGGCGTTAACGGTTATTTGCCCATTGCTTTGTCTTTGGTAGAACAACACTGCGGACAAAAAGTATTAAGAGACGTCACTAAGATGATGGTATTGCCGCGCCCAGAAACCCAGCAACATCCTTTTCAAGCTGTAGATTTAATGATGTTGAATGATGAGTTACTTCGAAAGATTTATCTGTGGGTAGAAAAAACACCAGCTCGAAAACTCACCACCACCGCCATGGCTGAATTTTTAAATATGAGCGAGCGTACCCTGGCCAGAAAAGTAAAAGCCGCCATGGGTGAAAGCTGCATGCATTTTATGCGCATGGTAAAACTGAATCAGGCCAGCGAAAATTTAATCCTCACCAATATGAGCATCAGTGCCATCAGCGAACAACTGGGTTTTGTAGATGACACTACCTTTAGGCGCTCATTTAAAAAAGTTTCAGGTCACACACCGGGAGATTATCGCCAGGTTTTTAAACGCGAGAACTCTTTGCTTTAATCAATTAAAAACCATGGCTTTTCAGTATTTTATTATATTGACCATTGTCTTTAATGGTTTTTAAACCAAGATTAAAGTCCGCAAGTTTTTGCAGATAGTTATCTGCTTTTTTAGAAATGGCCGCATATAAATCATGATTGGCCAGTGGCGGTTCTAGAAATTCAATTCTCCCTCTCTGATCCGCCATCAGCTCCATTTTCATTAAATGTTTGGCCACTAATTCAGGTCCAGCATATAGATCAATGCGTCCCTTCAGTAATTTTCTAAGACTGCCTAAATCGTCTGCTGTTTCCTCTTTTTTTAAAAAGCTGGCGATATCAAACTCTGGACTGACCGCTGCACCACGCGTTAATCCCACGGTTAAACTCTTTAACCCTTGTAAAGTTTGAAACTTTATATGGCGAGATTTTAAAGCAAAAAATCCGGTGCGGGCTTGACCCATAGAGTCAGAAAACACGTACCACTGCTCTCGCTCTTTGACATAATAAGAAAGGAATAAAGCATCGGCCGCCCCTTGCTTCGATTCAGCTATGGCTCTTTGCCAGGGCACTAAACGCAAGGTCACTATATACCCTTGAGATTCAAGCGCCGCTTTAGCCACCTCCATGGTCCAACCCTGATTTTTAAGCTTATTGCCTATATACGGATACCAGTCGCCGGTAATCAAGCTAAAGGTTTTTACCTCAGCTTGGGTAGGCATAGCACTCAGTAATAAAGTGAACAGAGTCCAACTTGAAATGAGTGCACGGAGTTTAAACACGGGCTTACCTAGTAACAAATCTACCCTTATAGCCTAGTACTTTTAAGCCTGTAGGAAAGTCATTAGAAGCTAATTTAAAGACTTATTTACCCTTAAACGCTCACTCATTAAATCTATAAACGCCCTCACCTTAGCCGAGGCTAAGCGCCCTTCTCGGTGGACTATTTGCACCGGCATGGCGGTGGGTTCAAAATTCTCCAGCAGTATTTTAAGCTCCCCTTTCGCCAATTGCTCACTCACTTGATACGACAACAAGCGCGCAATACCAAAACCGGCACAGGCAGCTTTAATGGCGGCATCATTGGTGGTGACGGTAAGCCTTGGTTGAATACGAATGGTTAAGCCGACTTTTTTTCCTGTATTGGCAAGGTTATCAAAACGCCACTCCTGCACGAGGCGCCCGGCACTTGAAGATATAAGGCTGTGTTCATTTAAGGCATCTGGGCTTTGCACAATGCCATGGCGTTTTAAGTAATCAGGAGAGGCCACTAAGATGCGCCTCACCGAGCCCACCTTAATGGCACGCATAGTGGAGTCAGGCAAATCGCCAATGCGGATGCCCACATCTATCCCCTCCTCTAACATGTTCACCACCCGGTCTAGAAACACGGCATCTACCTGAGTTTTTGGGTAGCGCTGTAAATAATCCACAATGCCCGGCATCACGAACATTTGCCCAAACATCACCGGGGCTGTGACCACTAGATTCCCGGCAGGGTCGGCATTTATGCCCGCCGCAGCCTCGTTGGCCAATTGTACTTGCCCCAAGATGCGGCGGGCATCTTCAAGGTAACGGGCACCCGATTCGGTGGCACGTACAAAGCGTGTAGTACGGTTAAGCAGCTTCACCCCTAGGCTTTCTTCAAGTGCGGCCACAGCTCGGGTAACCGCAGGAGGCGACATGGCCAAACGCCGTGCTGCGGCCGCAAAGCCTTGCTCTTCTGCCACTGCCACATAAACCTTCATAAGGTGTAACTGGTCCATTCACTACTCCAACGGCTATACAGCCACTATTCCACCAAATGCAATAATTAATTGTTAATCATGATTATTCTTTATTCAAGTGGAATTAGGCAAACTGGCTTCATTGAATCAAACCCAGCCAGTATCAAGGAGTGCCATATGAGCCAAACCAGCCCCATTACCCTTATGGCAATTGAGAAAGCCCAAGGCCTGCAGGCACTGCTTTTTGCCAGTGTTAATGAACCATCAACGGGCATACACCATTTTTTAAAGGTGCTGGCGCTATCTCCTACTGCACTAAGTGCCTACAGCGAATTACAAAGCATCAACCAAAACGGAAACCTAGATAAGCCCACAAGCATCCGTATTGCCCTAACACTGGCCGCACATAACCAGTGCCAAAGCAGCCTGGCTTTGCATACAGCGAGTGCTCGTAAAGCAGGATTTAACAGCAGCGAAATAGACAGCAACTGCACAGGCACCAGCCAAGATGCCAAGGGCGCAGTGGCCGTACAGTTTGCCCGTAACCTTGCTAACCTTTCTACTAATAGTGCCAAGGTAAGCACAGAGCAATGGCGAGACATTCGTCTTGCCGGTTACAACGATGCCGAGATACTGGAAATTATTTCCCATGTGGGCATGAATTTATTAGGCAATGAATTAGCAACAAACAAAGAGATAGAAAGCAGTGAATTAATTGAGGCGCCCAGCACAGCATGACTAATGCAACATAACCAAATCGACATAACCGAAGCGACATAACCGAAGCGACAGAGATAGGGCGTCGTTCACTTTTACACATTTACACTAATTAAAAAATTCGAGGAAAATATCATGGGCCATAAATACGCGGAAATTGCTTTCACCCAAACCGTTAAAGATGTGCAATCAGAAAACAACAGCCGCCAAGGTTATGCTGGCATGGAACGCGGCGGCGATTACAACCATTTCATTGGCCCACGCGAAGCCAACTTCATTGAACAGCGCGACAGCTTTTACATGGCCAGTGTGAGTGAAACCGAATGGCCCTATGTGCAACACCGTGGTGGCCCAGCTGGGTTTTTAAAAGTGCTCGATTCCAAAACCCTAGGCTTTGCCGACTACAGCGGTAATCGCCAATATGTGAGCACAGGTAACTTTCGCAACAACGACCGTGTCTCGCTCATTTTAGTGGACTACCCCACGCAAACCCGCATGAAAGTGATGGGCCGTATTAACGAAGTGGCTTTGGATGATCACGACACCCTTGAACAATTAGCGGTGGATGATTACCAAGCAAAAATAGAGCGTGGTTTTTTAATTCATTTAGAAGGCTTTGATTGGAACTGCCCACAACACATTACGCCTAGGTACACGGTAGAGCAGATTCAAGAAATGATTAAACCATTAATTGAAGAAAACGAAATGCTTAAGGCCGATAGCTCAACCAACACCGCGCCTGCCAATAACGAGGCAACCAGCAATACATTAGGCAATGGCCCACTGCCGCTGGTGATCACCGGCGTGCGCCAATTAACCCCTAGAGTCCGTGCTTATGAGTTGCGCGATGTTAACGGCGGTGAAGTGCCCAAGATAGAATCCGGTGCCCATATACAATTGCCGGTACAACTTGAAAACGGAGAAGTTATTCACAGGCATTACTCCATTTGCTCCAACCCTAATCGTCGTGACATGTACGAGGTGGCCATATTAAAAGAAGACAACGGCAAGGGCGGCTCTATTGCCCTGCACGATAATTTACAGCTGGGCCAGGTATTAAATTGCTCTCAACCTGAAAATCATTTTGAACTGCACCAGGACAATCGCCCTGCAGTATTAATGGCCGCTGGCATTGGTATTACGCCGATTAAATCGATGGCGCAAAGTTTAAAGGGTCGCGGTACTGCATTGCAGCTGCATTATGCCGGTCGCAGCCATGATGAAATGGCGTTTCAAGATAGACTGACTCGAGAATTTGGTGATTCATTAACGCTCTATAGTGCCCAGCACAAACAGCGTATGAACATTGCCAGCATTATTGAACACGCAGCAGACGACGCCGTCTTTTATGTGTGTGGGCCCCTAGGGCTTATTAATCAGGTGCTAGACGTGGCCCAAGGTTTAAATATTTCAGCGGAACGCATTCGTTTTGAACGTTTTAGTGGGGATATTTCAAAGTCAGCCAAACCCGTTACCGTTCACCTACAACGCAGCAATATCAGTTTAGAAGTGGCAAAAGATGAAAGCATTCTAGATGCCATGTTAGATGCGGGCATTCAAACGCCTTACAGTTGCAAAACCGGCGCTTGTAAAAGCTGTGTGGTGAAAGTAATTGAAGGCGAAGCTGACCATAAAGACATGGCATTAAGTGAAGAAGAAAAGACTCAGCAAAAACTCATGTGCCCCTGTGTATCACGAGCGGTTGGTGAGAGTTTAACTTTAGATATATAAGAGACAGAAAATAGACGCTAAAAAAGGCTAGCCTCGCGCTAGCCTTTTTACTATTTTCTCCTTTATGCTTTTTCTAAGGCCAAAGCATCTTCAAGGCTAAAGTTCCTCCTAAAAGTAAAGGCATAAGGGCTTTCGCCGTGTTCACGTAAATGCATTAACCGCTGCGTCGCTTCTTTTAAATCAGGGCGATGATTATCCTCTACCCACCACATAACCTGATTGCCTTCTGGCAAACGATCAAACCAATCTTCTTTGCGCACTAAAAAATCTAGGTGATGAGTTTTATAAATAAAATCTTTTAAATGCTGTACCGATTGCCAAAGTGACATATTGCTAATGATAAGTGGATCATCAAAGGCTTGAAATGAAGTGGCCGCACCCGATTCATCTTGTAGACGCCAAATAAAACCCGGGCTTTGTTCGGCCAATTTATTAATGGGTTCTAAGTTGTCCACAAACTCCTTTAACATTGGGTCTTCCATGGGGGCTTTTGCTTTGGCGATGTTAAGCTGGGCTAAATACATAGGGCATCCTGCAACGAGTTATAAAGGTTTAATTATCATAAAAAACAGCTAACCAAATGGTTTCTTGCTTAGGATCGGTCCATTTCACTTTATGCTTTTTATGGGCGGCGATATTTATAGAATCCCCGGTTTTCATCTCTAGGGTTTCGCCTGATTCAAATTCCAATATGCCATGGCCCTGCAACACCATTACCCATTCATCTTGATCTTGGTCATACCACTGTTCATTAGGAGTACTGTGGCCCTTGGAGATAATGCGCTCAATTTTAATATTTGAACCTTGGGCTAGAGTTTCAAATACTTCGGAACTTAAATCAGTGGGGATTGATTCCAATAAGTTTTTCATCACGTCCATAAATTTTCACACCCATAATTCTTCGCACATAACAGGGTACTTAGAAGGTTCACTTTACAGTATAAACAACACATTCTATTTATCGTTAAAGTTAATTCTAATATCAGCCTCAGTGGCCACTTGAATAAAGCGCTCTAGTTCGTTGCCATCAATTAAAACAAGCGCATAAGAATCTGAATCTTCGTTGATAGCCAATAGCTTTAATCCAGTGGAACTTATGCATTCAAATATAGAGGGTGCCGAAGAATCAGTCTCTAAGAACTCTCCAATGCCAAACTTTGACTGCTTATAGTGCTCAGACAATGCTGCGTAGCCCTCACCCTCTTTAAGCTTACCCTGGGATAAATTATTAAGCATTTCAAGCACCTCTGAAGGGTCAGCTTTATGATCTTGATACACAATTTTATCTAGTGGCAGTAAAGCATCTATTAGAACAAAGGCAGAAGTCACTTCTTCAGCTCTCTCAATTCCTCTTTGAGATAAATTATCGGTATGCTTTTCAAAATAGGCTTTTGGTGAATTCAAATAGAAACGCACATTTTCTACCACACCTTCATTTTTGTCAGATAAAAAACTCGCCAGTAACTCCAGTGGTTTTGGATCTGATGAAGATTTTTCTAAATTAGAAGCCTTAATATATAGCGCTATAAAGGCCACGATAATGACAATTAGTAGAATTACAAACTGCATAGCAAATTTCCTACTGGGCGCGTTTAAACTTCGGATAAGAAATCAACATGGCAATAATGCTAACAATGGCGAATACCACTAGTCCTTCAGGCATAAACGACTGCATCATTTCAATCTCGCCCTCTCTTACAGGTAACCCTTCTACTTCTCTTCTGCTTACAATCATTTTCTCTACTATAGGGTCCCACAATTTCCAGCTTAAACCATCGGAGATCAAGTTCATTGACGCAACGCCCATGCCGACCATGAAGCCTCTAATATCTAATTTTAAAAACCAGTAACCCGCCAATATAGAAAGCACTCCAAATACTAGATGTATCAATACTTGTGTTGACTCATCAGGGAAAAAACCAAAGGCTGGCTGGGATACAAACATTTGTGTCCATCTTACCAATTGCTTGGTGCCCTCAAGAAGAAGTACTACACCCAGCAGTATCGTTAACCAATTCTCCTTACTAAATATGTCTTGGTTCACACTTAAACTATCTTTATCAATGCTTAGAAAACTGTAGCCAATAGAGCCGACAAACTTAGTGGCGACGGTACGAACTACCAGAAACGTTAAATAGGGTGCCCAAATAGGCAAACTATTTTCAAGACTTAGAAAATACGTTAATAAACCCCATAGTGTCATGAAGAATAAAAAGTCTATGTACCAGGCTAACAGCAGTCTTTTCTTTGAGGCCTGATTGGTTGGATTTTCTTCCATTGTTACTTCCTTTTTAAATATTTAATCTAGCCGTTATTTTTGGTATAACGGCTTACTTCTTTAACACTGCCAGTGATTGCGTCTATTCCCTTAATCACGGCATTAAATTCGGCCACAGTGTAAAGCCCGTCACTTTATGAAGCAATTAACATTAATACCCCGCCATTGAATCTCGCCGCCACCTTTCCTTCATATCCTGTTACCATTCCAGCCCTATTCGCTTACACAGTTACGCACATAAAAGGAATGACCCGTGGCCTCTAGCAGTTTACTTGCCCTCATTGATGACATCGCCACCATATTAGATGACGTGGCCATTCTTTCTAAAATAGCCGCTAAAAAAACCGCTGGGGTACTGGGAGATGATCTTGCCCTGAATGCCGAGCAAGTAAGTGGTGTGCGTGCCGAGCGAGAATTACCTGTGGTATGGGCCGTGGCTAAGGGCAGCTTTTTAAATAAACTTATATTGGTTCCTGCGGCACTGTTGATAAGTGCCTTTATCCCTTGGCTAATTACCCCGCTATTAATGTTGGGTGGTGCTTATTTATGTTTTGAGGGCATTGAAAAACTGGCCCACGTTTTTTTGCATAAAGATGAAAAAGACAAAGAGCATGAAGTGATCACCAATGCGCTTAAAGATCCCAATCTTGATTTAGTGGAACTTGAAAAACAAAAAATTAAGGGCGCCATTCGCACCGACTTTGTATTATCGGCCGAGATCATAGTGATTGCCTTAAGCGCGGTATCACAAAGCCCATTCTTAACCCAATGCCTAGTGGTCAGTGCCGTGGCCATGGGCATTACCGCCGCCGTGTACGGTTTAGTAGCGGCCATAGTAAAAATAGACGATGTCGGTTTGTACTTTGTCGAAAAAAGCGACGGCAAAGGTTTATTGCATTTAGCAGGCCGCGGCTTGTTGTGGTTTGCGCCTTTCTTAATGAAAACCTTATCTATCGTCGGTACCGCTGCCATGTTCTTAGTGGGTGGCGGCATTTTATTGCACGGCATTCCCGCAGGGCATCATGTGGTAGAAGCCGCCATACACGCAGTTGCAGGCATTCCTTTTATAGCTTGGATGGTACCCAGCTTAGTAGGTGCCGTGGTGGGCATACTGGCCGGAATTATTTTGTTCTTGTTAAGCCTATTGGTGCCTAAAAAAGCCTAAAGGCAGAGGCATAAGTTCATAAAGATTCGCAGCCTTGAAGGGTCCCTATTCAAGGCTCACAAGAAGTAAACGGGGTTAATTCACTCCCCGCTATCCTCTCATTTTTCAAAGGCCTCTTTTAGGCTCATGTAAATTTCCAGCACAACATCCCGGTTTCAAGTCAATTACATGCCCACCTTGATAAACCAAAAGGGCTCGCCGTTAGCTGTTTTAACCACTTCCAATCCAGAATCCTTATTTAGTTTGGCCAGATGCGGCTCTAAAATTAGTAAGCCTTAACCTACCAGCCCATTAATTTAGCGCTTTAAAGCCTACCAATATCAGCTCCTTCTAGCTCAGCCTCTATTGAGTTAAGTTTTAATAATAAAAACGAATAGCCAACCAGCCCTAATTTATCCCTTTCACGCTATCTTTAATAACAGTACCAAATTTAAGGTTATTGTTAATAGAGACCTAGGAATTAATACAGGCCTAAATATCAGCCCTGTTGCTTAAAGCACAGAGCAGTCATCACAGACTTTAAACCATTTAAGGCAATACAATGGACGACAATCTAGAACACATAATGGTAGTGGACGATACACCCTCTAATTTGCTGCTAATTCTTAGATCATTGGACACCCTGTATAGAGTGAGTTGTTTTGAATCGGGTAAGGCTTGTCTGGAAGCCATAGGCCGGGATAAACCCCATTTAATTTTAATGGATGTATGCATGCCGGAAATGAGCGGCTATGACTGCTGTAAGATAATTAAGAAAGACCCTCAATATCACGATATTCCCATTATTTTTCTGTCTGCCCATACCAAACTAAATGAAAAACTTCGGGCCTATGAAATTGGTGGTGCCGATTACATAACCAAGCCCTGTGACGTATTAGAAATTATTGCCAAGGTGGATCATAACCTGGAGATTATGGCTGAGTTTAAAAATCGCTTAGAGCAGTCTAACGAGTTTTCTAAATTGGCCATGGACAATATTGGCGAGCTTGGCACCATATTGCATTTTCTTGAAAACAGCTTTACCTGTGAAGACCAGAAATCGTTAGCGAATTTATTACTGGCCTCATTGCAAGCTTTCAATTTACAAGCCTGTGTACAACTAAGGGGTAACGAAACCACTACTAATAAATGTGTCACCGGCCCCTGCCTGCCGCTAGAAGTGTCGTTAATGACCAGCACCGCGAAAGGGGAACGTATTCAAATTTTAGGCAAACAGTGTATTTGCACCTCTAAAAATGCCTCTATATTAATCAAAGATTTTCCAATAGATGATGAGATTTTAGCGGGACGAATACGCGACCACCTAGTGCCTATACTCAATGGCGCCTCGGCCAGAATAGATAATTTTAATCACGCCAAAGAAAGTGAAGTGTCTCTAGTGAGCCGAATTAAATGCGCTCTTAAAGATATTGATAATACTCTTAGCCAAATAAAAGATCTTAACGAAGGCCAGCTAAATAGCATTTTGAATACTCTGGTTTCACAAAATAGCTCTATTAAAGAATTTATAAGTGACGGCCAAGATAAAAATTGGAGCGAAAAACAAGAACAGAAATTATTAACCATGGCCAATGTTGATCAAGCCGACATTCTTAAACCGGCCGACAATAAAGAGTTGGTATATCGCTATGAAAGAATTAGCGGCATGCTGGGTGATATTATTTCCACTATGGATTAAGTGGTGAGCCCAGCGGTTTTTACTAGGCTCACTCAACCTGCTATTTATTCGCTAACATTCTTAATCCCCATGCACATCAACCCTTTCAACTCGCAAGTTTTATATACCTCAATCCTTTCGCCTTCTAGTCTCTCTGCACATCAATCCTTTCTGTACATTGTCACCACACAAGCGCCACCCAAACCTAAATTGTGCTGCAAGGCAATGCGTGCACCTTCTACCTGGCGTTTATCGGCAGTGCCGCGCAATTGCCATACTAGCTCGGTGCATTGCGCTAAACCGGTGGCCCCTAACGGATGCCCTTTAGAGAGTAAGCCACCCGATGGATTGGTAACGTACTTGCCACCATAGGTGTTGTCGCCATCCCAAATAAATTGCTCAGCCTGGCCTTCGTCACACAAACCCAAACCTTCGTAAGTGAGTAATTCGTTGGCGGTGAAGCAATCGTGCAGCTCGATCACTTGTACATCGTCTGGACCAATGCCCGCTTGCTCGTACACTTCTTTAGCGGCGGCGCGGGTCATATCCACCCCCACCATTTTCATCATACTGCCTTCGTTAAAAGTAGATTCAAAATCGGTGGTCATAGATTGTGCGGCAATGTACACCGGATTTGTAATACCGTGCTTTTTGGCAAAGGCATCGCTGCATAAAACCGCAGCGCCAGCGCCACAGGTAGGTGGGCAACACTGAAAACGCGTAAGCGGATCAAACACATCGGGCGACGCCATTATTTCTTCTACCGAGAGTTTTTCGCTAAACAAGGCATAAGGATTACGGCTGGCGTGATCGCGGGCTTTCTCGGCAATTTTGGCAAAGGTTTCGCGCTTAGTGCCATGTTGCCACATGTACTCACGGCCTGCCCCACCAAACATTTGCGCAGCCACCGGCGCTTGGTTAAAACCTTGCTCGGCGATCATGACTTCTAGGTGTTTGCCCATGGGCGATTCGCGGTCGTTAAAATACGAACCCAGTGCGCCTTTTTCCATTTTTTCAAAACCCAATACCAATACACATTCGGCCATGCCTCCCTCTATGGCTTGGCGTGCTAAATACAAGGCCGAGGATCCGGTACTGCAATTGCTGTTTACGTTTAACACCGGAATGCCGGTTAAACCCAATTCATAAGCGGCACGCTGGCCACAGGTGCTGTCACCGTACACATAACCTGTATAAGCCTGCTGCACATCGCTGTATTTGATGCCCGCATCTTTTAAGGCAATTAAGCCTGCGTCACGGGCCATTTCAAAATATTCATCACTGGCACCGGGCTTGGCAAACTTGGTCATGCCTACGCCAATTACGTTAACTCGATTACTCATTATCTTTTCTCCAAGGTAATCGATTCGTTTGATACATTACCGGCATGAGTCATCCCCACACACTCTCTAGAACTAGCATTAACTCGGTTACTCATTACTTTTTCTCCAAATGTTTAGTCAGCAAGTTTTCAAACAAGGATATTTGGCGGGCCAATGACATATCGCCTTCCACTTGAATTTTTCCTTTTTGAAATAGCGCTTTGGCACTGGCCTGGCCGCTGACGAGTTTTTCGAGGTCACTGTCTTTTAAGCTAATCGTAACGTCTGCGCTTTCAGTTGCGGCCAATGCCACTTGCCCGCCATTTAAAAACCAACTTGCATCAGGAGCCTGAACATTTATCTGTAGGCTGCCTTCAAGTTTTAAAGAGGCAGCGCTAAGGGCTGTAAATACTTTTTCAGAAATTGGGTCTCGAGCAGGTGCTTTTTCAGCTGGCTGCGTATTGTTGCCTGCTAATCTATCGGCTTGGGCTTGTTCAAATAATTCAGGTTTCACTTCACCCAAGGCTTCTAATTTACTAGAGGCCATCACATTGCCGCTAATGGCCAGATCACCTGCAAAATAAAGCTGCTGAGCATCGGCTCCGTTTACAAACATGGCAATAAGATTTTCTTCACTCACCGCTAACGTCACGTCGGCATCATCAATGGCACCCACTTTGCTGCTTCCTTGGCCATTTTTTAAATCTAATACAAAGTGAGATTCAGGGCTGGAAATATCAAACTGAAAAACCGTTTGTGCTTTTTCAGCTATGCCCTTTGAATTGGCCAAGTGATTTGCAATAGCCGCAAAAACATCGGCTGCTTGTAAGGCATTTTCTTTTTCGCCGTTATCATTCGCGGTTTCGTTATTTGAATTTTCCTTCTGTGTGCGTTCGGGTATTTGCGTATACAACTCAATAGCCGCATTTTGAATCACCACCTTATTGCGCTCAACTACAGTTGTTTCAAAAACAATACTGGTATCGCTTTCTTTCCACATGCGGGTTTGTAAGGTTTCGCCAGGGAACACACTTTGTGCAAAACGCACCTTAATGCTTTTCACTAAGCGTGGTTCGTTATCACAAAATGCTTTTACCACATGACGAGTCACATAACCGTGGGTACACATGCCGTGCAAAATAGGTTTCTCAAAACCAAAGGCTTGGGCAAATTGTGGGTCGGCGTGCAGTGGATTCCAATCACCCGACAAACGATATAACAGCGCCTGATTTTCTGGCACATGTTCGGTAATCACTGCATCGGGCTTGCGCTTGGGTGGGGTATTTTCATCACCACTGGGGCCACGGTCTCCTCCCCAGCCACCACCGTCGCGCACAAATACGCTCATTTCGTTGTAGGCAATGTCTTCGCCGGTTTCGTCCTTGGTATCTACACCAATCACCACCACCGCATGGGGCTTTTTATCAAAGGCCTGTTTTAATTTATAAGTGTGAGTGAGCTTGGCATTCGCATTAAAAGGCTGCTTAATCTCGGTGTACTGCTCACCGTGTAGGCTACGATCAAAACCGTAATTTAAACCGGGAATTAATTGCCCGCCACGTTTAGCAAGCTCCAACATGGCACTTAACTGCGGCAAGGCCGCATAACTGGGCAAGGCTTTAAAACCTTCTTTAGCACCTTCATACACTAACGGTAATTCAGTGGCGTCGGTTGGATCATTAGCGGCACCCACGCCTAATGCGTAAATAGATAAATCACGTTCGTCGTAACTGGATTCTAGTATGGTTTCCTTGCCGGTGGCTTCATCTAGATCTATAAATTCATTGCCGCCTAAACTTGGGTTGGTAATGTTGGTGAGCATGGCACCAATGGCGGTGTTTACATCTTGCGGGTGTTCGGCGTTTTCAAAGTTGCTAATTTTAGAAAACTTATTGGCCACCTCTTCAATGGAAATGGCTTGGCCCAATTTAAAGGCATGACCCAACGAGCGCTCCCAACGCAGCTTGGCCATGTAACCGGCGCCCACTTCAAATAGGCCCTTGGTTTCTTCGCAATCTTCATGGCATAACCACGCCACTAACGGGCTAATGTATTCGGGTTTTAATTCGCTTAGCAGTTTTGGTGGCAGAATGTTTTCGGTCATGCGCGAGGCAGCTACTGGTGCGATGGTGTTTACCCGAATGTTCTTGCTGCGGCCTTCTTCGGCTAAGGTATTGGCCAAGCCCAGCATGCCCAATTTAGCCGCGCCGTAATTGGCCTGACCAAAGTTACCGTAAATACCCGCCGCCGAGGTGGTCATGATAATGCGGCCGTAGTTTTGCTCACGCATATAAGGCCAAGCAGCGTGGGTAACGCTTTGTGCGCCTTGCAGATGCACTAGGTTTACTAGGTCCCAATCTTGTTGCGACATTTTATGAAACGAAGCATCACGCAAGATGCCAGCGTTGTTTACCACTATGTCTACCCGGCCCCAAGTCTCAATGGCGGTTTGCACTATGGCCGCGCCGTTTTCAACTGAATCGTAATTGGCGACCGCTTCGCCGCCTAAGGCACGAATTTCCTCCACTACCTTGTCAGCGGCACTGGATGACTGGCCGGCGCCGTCGGTGCTGCCCCCTAAGTCATTAATCACTAACCTGGCACCAGCCTGGGCGAGAGTAAGTGCATGCATACGCCCGAGGCCACCGCCTGCGCCGGTTACTATGGCGACCCTGTTGTCGTATCGAAGTGATGTTGTCATATATCTCACCCTAAAAATGCAAAAATTGTGTGTATTGAATGTTTATCTAAACTTACTTACCATACATACAGTAAGTTACATTAACGGGTTTTAGGCGTGTTCGTCAACATTCACAACCTGGCGTAGTGAATAAATAAAGGGCTTAACGCTAAGAAGTTGGCCATGGTTGCTAGCAAGCCAAAGCCCATCATGGCTGTAAAAATGCTTGTGGATAACTAACATAAGCGGCGCAATTACTTGTTTGAATAAGTTAGGCTGATAGAATGCCGAGGCTCATTTTTGGCATGTTTAGTTTAGGCATAGGCCACTCATAAAACGAGGTACAGGTGACAGACCCAGTAGCAAGCAACACCGGTAGCCAAGGCTCCCCAAAGCGTACCCAAGCGCAACGCAGCAGCAGCATGCAAGCGCGTCTACTGGATGCCACCATTGAGTGCCTGTCGGTAGAAGGTTATGCCGGCACCACCATAGGCAAGATTGCCAAATACGCCGATACTTCAAACGGCACGCCCCTGCACCACTACCCAAATAAAGCCGCCATTATTGAAGCCGCAGCCGAAAAGCTAATAGGCGAAATTTCCCGCAATACCGCCAAAATGTTCGAAGCCTCAAATAACGAATTTGTAGATGGCTTGGAAGAAGTGAAAAAATTCATTGGCGACTTTTCCCATAACAATGCGCTAATGGAAATACTGCAAGCCAGTAAACGGGACGTTGCCTTGCGCAAGGTAATACAGCCGGTATTCATGCGCATGGGCCAAGACATCTTAAAAAAATCAGAGCGCTGGTTTGAATTAACCGAGCAAAATCAAGATCACGACTTACGCGAGATACTCACCATTTTTCAATGGGTGATTCGCGGCATGGCATTTGATGCACACCTTTTAGAAGATGACAAAACTCGTGATGGTGCTATTAAGATGGTATTGAGGATGTTTGGGGATTATCTTAAGAAGCGTGAAGGCTAGCAAACGAAAACATAATGCTTGGAATATATCCCAAGCATTAACCCACTAATTACAAACCTGTAAGATCACAGGTTGCCCACTGGTTTTTATTATCCCAGATGATTTCATCTTTTTTCGTTGTATTTATAGTGAAGTGATTACTGCTGAATAAAAAATAGTCATCATAGCTTCCTCGTGCTACTCCTTTTAATAACACCTTAATTTTGTCACCTGACTCCCCCTCCATATAACCAAATCTATTTTTAACAGAGCAAACCTCACTTCCAATTGATTTCTTGTTTTTCATAGTTCTAAAGTTTTCTTTGCGATTTTTAGCTTCGGCTAATGCAATTTCTCGTTTCCGTTTATTCTCAGCTGAAGTACGAGCCCATTTTTCTTTTTGGGCCCTTTCTCTTTCGATTCTATTTTGTTTCGCAAGTTTTATCTTATAATTAGTTATTTTATCACTTGCGATTTTTTCTGCTTTCCGATCACTGTCAAATTTTAAAGCAACCCGGATATTTACATCCGTTAGCTCACTATTGGCTTTCTCAGCAATTTCTTTTCGGTCTAAATCTTTCGAGTTTATCAACGCTTCTTCCACAGCATCGTTATAGGCATCCCAATTGAATTCATCGTTAGCCCAGTAATTACCCACGAGTGCTGGGATAATAGCCAGCCACAATGCAAAGGATTTTTTAATTAAATTTGTTTCCCAGAATTCACCTTCTACTCCACAAGACTTTACTCCAGTCCATAATGAACCATTGCAAGGACCTTTTGGTCTTCTATCGTTCATTGGTATTAGAGTATTAAGGTTCACGTAACTAACTTGCTTAACCATATGATTAATTTCAGGACAAGATTTAATCGATTTGAATTCAACGTCACTGGTATAGCCTTGACAAACATCTTTAAAAATCCACTTGTCATTCTCCTTTACGATCTTTGCGTATAAAGGCACTTTTGATTCAACGGTGCTTAAATCTGCTTTTGGTAGATTAGAGCAAGCCCCTAATAAAACCATTGAGATAAAAATAAATATACTGCGCATTCTTCGATCCTTGAAAGGGTTAAGTAATGCGGCCTATTGTATTAAAAAAGCATTTCTAATAGATTTTATTTCCTATAAAAAACTGAAAACCAGCACTTTATTACTGCCCTAGATAACGTTATCAATCTTATTACAAGCTACTCACACCAAAGCTAGATTTTTCCCCTTGCGGGGGAAAGATATTTGCTCTCGGCAACTGCTCCCTGCGTTGCTCTACCTTCTGCATCCATGCAGTCGCATGCAATACCTTCATTTCCTACATCCATGTAGGTCACTCACCCCCCACACCCCAGCGGTCGACAGTTTTTTTTCGACTCTGGCTCCTGCTCCGCTCTAACAACTAAATCCTTTTAGTTGTCCAGACAAAATCTGCATTTCCACCATCCATGGCGATTACCCGTACGCTTAACCTTCAAACCAAGTCAGAAGCCCTTATTAACACAGCCTCACCCACAAAACCAATCCTCAACTACACTCAAATTATCTTGTTTTTAAGTGCTTTGCAGTAGGATGATCATGAGTAAAATCGGGTGGTTATTAGTGCTCAGCAGCTCCCTGCTAGTGGGCTGTTTAGCGGAGTCGGACAGAAGCAGCACCCACGATATTGAAGCTCCCCAAAGCAACCTTACTCCCACCGCCGTAGCGGGCCAAGATGTTAGTGCCTATGAAAACCAAACTCTCGAATTATCGGCGCTGTTAAGTACCGATGAAGACGGCACCATTGTGACTTATGAGTGGTCACAAGTTTCGGGCAGTGAGGTTACCTTACAAAATGTGCAATCGGCTCAGGCCAGTTTTATAACCCCCGATTCCCCTAGTGAGCTGGTATTTGAAATTACCGTTACCGATGATGTAGGGGCCAGCCACGCCGACCAAGTAACCGTATCGGTGAATTATTTTTACCAAGCGGCCCCCGCCATTGCCAATATCACTTATACCCCAGGTCCCAAGGTGGCCCACAATACAGCCGATGAATGTGACACTTTTGAAAACAACATTATTCGCAGCGACACCCTAGATAACCTGCGCTCGGTGAGTGCACAAAACGTGGCCATTATGTGGGGCAACAGCGATCATTTATCTAGCGATACTCAGGATTTTTTAAACGAGCTGGAAGATACACAATCGGTTAGTTATCAAAATGTTCAAAGCAATTTATTAGAGTTACAACGCATCTTTAAAGAAGATTTTAAACTAGACATTAGCAACAACCGCAGCGCGGTAGACAACAAGTGTTATCGTATTCCGTTTGTTTTGTGGGAAACCGAAATTTGGCAAGACGAATTTAATTCCCTAAGCGGGGGCTGGGCCGCTTGTGCATTTAGCAGTGAACGTAACCTACCGCTGGTGGCCGTTCCTGTAGGAGTGGCGCAACTGTTGGCCAGTACCACGCCTATTCAATCGCAAATGCTGGCCCACGAATTTTTCCATGCGCTGCACTGCACCAGTGGTTTTCATGGCGATGAAAATAAGGGCTGGGAATGGAGCGTAGAAAGTTTTGCTAATTACGTGGGCAACGTAACTGCTGGCACCTTAGTGGCGGCGCATCAGTTTCATGAAAACCACCATATGTCGCTTAACAACAGTTTAAAGCGTTACGGCATTTGGCCATTTTGGATTTACATGAACCACGAGTTTGGCCCCGACATAAACGTAGACGTAGTAATAGGGCAAAGCACCGCTACCGAAACCCTGTTTGAATTTATTCGCCGCCGCGCCCCGTTTGATTGCCCAGATAATGATGACGCTTGCAGCCAACAAGGCTTTGCTAACTTGTATGGGCGTTATGCCAATAGCACTGTTAATTTAATTCCGTATTTTGAAGACGCCGGGCTAGATATTTATAACCAGGTACATATTTGGAATGAAACCCAAACCCGAGACAACGCCGCCATGGATAAAGTGGCCAGTAACCAATATCGCATAGCCCCGTGGATGGCCCCACATCGTTATGGCCATAATATTATTGAACTGATACCCGACCCAACTCAAACCGAGATAAGCGTAGGTTTAAAAGGCTGGAACATTCCCATAAGGGAAAGCGAATTTAGAGCCACCCTAATTGCCACACTAGATGAAGACGTAAACCCCAGAGTAGAAGCCCAAGGGGAAATGTTTATAACCGGGACTCAGGTGGTAGACCTGGCCGCATGGGAAAACCAACTGGGCCAAGAAATTAAACGCCTGCATTTAGTGGTGGCTGCCGTGCCTAGTAACTGGGTGAGAGATTCACAACTGGGGGATTATTCTGATGCCACCCGCACCCTGCCCCTAGACCAATACATGTATGAACTCACCATTAAAGGCGGCTGGCCAAAAGGCCATGAACCCCTGGCATTGTTAACCCAACCAGTCGTGGCCGGGCAATTACACAGCAACGGCAATGGCTTTGTGGCCGACAGCGCCAGCGTAGAGGCCAGCGCCTATGTGGGGCCATTTGCGCAAGTATTGGATAACGCACAAGTGTTGGGGCAAGCCCGCATTGAAGGGCGCGCCACCATCCAGCACGACAGCCTAGTACAAGACAACGCCATTGTGAGCACCTATTCCTCCATTGATTTAAACGCACAAATTTTAGATAACGCCACCGTGCGCGATAACGGCCGCGTATATAGAGGTGCCGTTGTAAAAGATAATGCTAAGGTACAGGGGGAAGTATTTTTATACGATTCATTCAGCATGGAGGGTAAGGCCATGGCCATGAATGTGCCGCTAATTGAAACCACCGGCGGCAGTGGCCATTTATTAGGCACCGCCATAATGAACGGCGACGGCTATTTTTCGGAAGGCAGCGCCAGCATGGGCACCTCAAGAAATAACTACAGCGAAGATGATTTAGGGTTACTGCTGCATTACGATTTTGAAACCCCCCATCCTTATCGCATTAACGATACCCATGGTAATAGCGACGCGTTTTTTGTGTTTAATACGCAGCAAGAACACAACAGTAATGTTGTGATAAATGCTGAGACAAAATTTACAGCAGACTCAACACTTAGTAGCCAGGTATTAACCTTTTCAGCAGATGGCTTTTTAGAATTACCCAAATGGCTTTTAGACCAAACCAATTTCAGCTTGGAATTTTTATTTAACGCCAATGCCATTGAAACAAATACAGAAAGTGAAAGCCGCCAAACTTTATTAAGCGCCCGCAGCCAAAATAACGAATACCTAACCATTGAACTAGTGGCTAATACCGGCAGCGCTGATGGTCTATTTGTTATTGAGCTAAACACTCAAGACCGAGACGGCACACAAACTAGCCAAACCTTAACAAACAATATGCTGGCGTTTGGTGCTTGGCTAAAACTCACACTGGATTATAACGATACAACTAAAACCCTTACCCTAAGCACAACTCCACAAGCAGGGGGCGACTCGGCACAGGTGGCAAGTGTACTGAGTTATGGCACTCGGGTTTTTCAATATGAGAGTTTACGCATAGTTATGGGAGCTGACTTGGAATTGGGGCAAGGATTTTTGGGCAAGGTGGATGCGCTTAGGGTGATGCGGTGAGTTAACCCATAACTTCCCCTTACGCTATAATACTCAGACCCATTAACGGTTTTAAAAAGAAGGGGGCTGCGTGAAAGCTATTATTGTCATAACCCTGCTGCTAATCGCTACCCATAATGCCACTGCCAGAACCCTAAAGATCTGCGGCGCCAGCTGGCCTCCCTCCACCATTGTGGAAAACAACCAGATAACCCAAGGCTATTCCCTAGAAATTTATAAGGAAGCTTTTAAACGCTTAAAAATGGATTTTAAGATTAGTAATATCCCCTGGAAAAGATGCATTAAGTGGGTCACCACAGGCACCTATGATGCGATTATTGATTCTAGTGGGGCCAATAAAAATTTGCTTATTGGTCAATACCCTAATTCTTTTTCTCCGCTAGCCATATATGTCAGACAGGACTTTCCAGAAACCCAGTACCGCCCCGAAACCCTCAAAGGTCAGATGGTAGGGATTGTGAGGGGATATACCAGCTACCTAAAGGTGGCACAAAAAAATAATTGGAAGGTAAAGGAAACACTCAATGAAGAAAATATGTTTACCATGCTACATAAGGGCCGCTTTGATTATGCATTTTCGGACATAGTATCTATTCAAGCCATTAGCCAAAAATTAGGCGTTCAATTTAAACCGTTAAAACCCTTTGTAGTAACCGATACATTTTATTTAGGGTTTAGTCCAAATAACAAAGCACTGGCTAAGCGTTACGACGCCACCATAGGTGAAATGTTAAAGGAGGGGTTACTAGATAAAATTTATAAGAAATATTTATTTAAAACTTACAAAGAAATGCTTATGGAAAAATAATTTTTAACACCCTGATATGTCGCTCGCCATCACTATTTCATGCATCCCAATACTGATTCAGTACCCTGCTAAAGCTTGTTTCATAAGCTACACAGCTGACGGCATGCCTTTTCATAAGAAACTCACCCCGCCCCCCTGCTACCAACAGGTTTTTATTTGGCTGTGGCTCCTGCGCTAATAAGAAATTTACTCCATAACGTTAAAAAACACCTTAGAAAATCGGTTGTAGTCTTCAAACTGGGGCATGTGACCAAGGCCATCTAATTCATGAAGGGTAGCGTTTTGCATCTTAGCCACCGCAATCTTACCGAGATTTTTATAATCCCCTAGTTTGTGGTTTTGGTATTGGGCGCCTGCCTTTTTCCAACCGCGGCCTGGGCCTGTGGTATCGCGGGTGCCGATAATTAAGTGGGTGGGTGTTGTGAGTTTTGCAAGCTTATCGGTGATGTTTTCACTGAAAATTGGGCCATAGGTTAGGGCGTTATTCCACGCGATGGTTTTCCAATCTGGCCCGTTTAGCCAGCCCTTAAGCGGGGTGAGCAGTGCCTCGTAATCTTCGTGCCACTTGCCTGCGTAGTAGTTCTTTTTTTGATAGTTACGGGCACCCTTAACGGTTTTATTTAGTTCTCTTTGGTAAAAAAAGTTGGTGTCTTTAAATTGCACATAGTCTAAATAAGGCTCAAGCCCTATGGGGTTAATAAGGATAAGCTTAGAGATGCTGGCGCCATACAGATAAGCCATGTTCACCGCCAACATGCCGCCCATGGAATGCCCCACCAATGTATATTCTTTTATAGAAAGCTTTTGCAATAGAGACTGGGTATTCAAAGCCAGTTGAGCAAAGCTGTATTGATAATGCTGGGGCTTTGAGGATTTACCAAAACCAATTTGATCGGGAATGATAACCCTATGGCCTTGGTTCACTAGCTCTTGTGCAATTCGTTCCCAGTAAAAGCCAGCGAAATTTTTACCGTGTAATAATACAAAGACTCTTTGTGGGTTAGAGCGTTTTTTAGAACTGCTTTTACCCACGTCCATGTAGCGCATAGTGAGAGATTGTTGCTGGCTTGAGAAGGTGAAGTCTTTCACTTGGAACGGATATGAAAACTGGCTTAGCTCTTTGTCGTAGCTGGGAGCATCAGAAGTAGTGCTGGCCATTACTGTATTAAGGGTGAGTAGAAGGCCTACAAATATTGAAAGCACAAAAGACAGGGCACAGTGGGCAGCAGTAAAGACCTTTGGCATCAGGGCTCCTTGAGGGTAATAATGGGCGTGAAATAGTTTAGGAAGGTGGTTATAACACAATCAAGCGATCAATGACCCTGCCCCCTTTAATTATGTCGGCCTATCATTAAGTATTCGGATTTTTGGTAAAACCCCATAAAAGCACTCTACGCACCTTTCCTCCTTCCCTGCTAAAGAGAAAATGAATTCTATTGGTGTGGAATTCAAACGTCACCCAATACGCTGGCTTTGATTACTTTTGAGCCTAACGAAATCTCTGTTTTATTCCATTATTTTATTTAAGTAGCCAGTATCAGTTATTTTGTAATAATTAGGCCTAAACTAATAAACACCCTAATTTTGTAAGTGTATTTAATAGATCAAGAGGCAAATAAACATGACAGTTACAAGCCCCTTTAAATGCTCCATTCTTATTATTTTGTTATCTACCTTTTATTTACCAGCCTCGGCTTGCAACCTTAATATGGTCTATAAAGATGGTGGCAAGGAGCCGTTAATTAAAGCCAAGCCCAAGCATGATGGGGTTTACTTTGATTTATTTTCAAAAGCAGCCAAGAATATAGGGTGTCAATTTCAGGTAAGCCGTTACCCAAAAAAACGACTTCATGAAATGCTAAAGGAAGGAAATCTTGATTTTTATCCCGGCGCTTCCTTTTCAAAAAAAAGAGCCAAGTACTTATTTTACATTCCTAATGGCTTAGACACAGGTGAATACGGTGTAACCAATACAGCCGTTGCTAACCTTTCAAGTTACGATGATTTAAAAAAATACAACGCCACTTGGTTAATGGAAATAGGCAGCTCTAAACAAGATTTGGCTGACAAATTTGATATTGCAATTCAAACCAGAAAACATTTTGATCTTGAGTTTGTTAGCAAGTATGTAAACAGGTCAAAAGATAGAAACCATTTTTATGTGGCTGACAAAGAAATTGTTGATTACTTTCTACAAAAATCGGGCAGAACTTTGGCCGATGCCGGTTTAAAAGTACATAAAGATTGCTGTGGTGGTGATCAGCCCATGTATTTGGCGTTCTCACGGTTTTCGAAAAACTTAAATGAAATGCCCAACCCTAACTATAAAAAGTCTATGGCTATTGGCCCCAATAACTTCCCGACCATGCTAAATAAAAGCTCAGTGGCGTATAAGTTGGCACAAGTACTATCGGGAATGCGAGTTAGCGGAGAAACATCAGCCATTTATAAAAAATGGTTTTCTAATTAATTATATTGTGGCTTTGAAAAAGTAAGGTAAAGCCTGACCCTGATCACTCGCCTCCACAAGGTAAGCTTAAATATCAACTTGCATCCATATGGGGATCAATGACGTTAACCCCTTTGATTGGGTTTCGTTACACGTCTAACAGGCAATTCAAATACCGCTACGCTTGAGTGTGGTTATCCTTAAGTAGCGTAGGTAGGCAAAATTAAATCGGTGAATATTTTTTTGTTCTCTATGTGAGGCCGCCTTGAATCTGAGGTAATGGTCACCAGCAAATCTAGACTTGGCACCACAAATAAATACTGCCCTCCTAATCCTGCCCCGTAAAAATAATTAATGGATTGACTTGAACCTAACCACCAGTGGTAACCATATTGGTCGTTTTCGGGAAAGCCTCCTTTGGCATGAACTGATGTGGCACGGGCAATATAGTCCGATGATAATAATCGCCTTCCCGAAACCACACCGTCATTTAAATAAAGCTGGCCAATTTGGGTGATGCTACTGGGAGCCAAATCTAATCCAAAGCCACCGAGGTAATAGCCTTGTTTATCATGGGACCACTTACTTTGTGTTATTTGTAAGGGACCAAATAAATTGCCTTTGGCAAAGTCATAAACATTAACAGAGGTAATTTTGTATAAAAGTGCCGAAAGCAAGTGTGAACCCGCCGAGCTATAGCTAAAATGCGTACCCGGCTCGTGTAGAACGGGCCGTTGGATATAATGCCTTATCCAATTTTCACTCCTAAAAAAGCCTTTTGCTTGTCGGTCGGAACAGTCGATACCTGAGGTCATGGAAAGCAAATGGCTAATGGTAACCTTGCCAATGTCTTTATGAAGTGCATTGCCTTGGAATTCAGGAAAATAAGTAATCACTTTTTCGTTTAAGTCTTTAAGGTAACCCTGATGCAGTGCAATACCATACAGGGTAGAAATAATACTTTTTGTAAGGGAGCGGGTAGTCCTTATTTTATCGTTATGGCCCTTTTTGTAATAACTAAAGATAGGTTCAGCAGATTGATGAATGCTGGTTGTGAAAACATGGGGATAGTGGCTGTTAATGATTTTGTTTAGGGTGTTCATGGCTTAACTGTTAATTAACTAACGATTTGGCCAAGGTAGCGGGTTTTGTGCTGGAATACATGCTTCAAAAGAACCATTTTTGTTTTGGGTAGCCCTTTTAAATTAATCTATAAAGCCCATAGCATTTAATATTAGCCTTATAACATGCCGCAGCTAATCATGATTCGACCATATTTGATTAGCCTAGAGTTTGTAAAACTAGGATGAATACAACCTCTATATTCGCCCGCTATCCTTTGTCGATTATTAAACGGCATTTTCAATCCGCCTACTCGCTTGTCTAAGCGACTTTACCTAGCGTCAATCTTTATACATTGACGCCAATATCCTATCAGCTCGGTTTTCTATTACTTTTTTTATACCCTCAAGTACTAACAAATAATCAAGACATAGTGTTTTGAATTTGAAAATCATAATCACATTTTTTTGTAAAAAATTTAATTAAGTGAATTCATTCACTTAGCTTGATATTAATTCTTTATGGTTAGTTTCCGCATTAATGAATGGTACGGTCTGTGCTCTGCTACCCAGCGATTGTCCGCATCCAGCGGCAATTAAATTTCAGTTATTTTCTCACTAAAATAAAGGGTATTAGAATGAAGTACAAAATCGAAGCAATTAATTATCTAAGCAAATTGAAATACATGTTTGTATTAACACTGGCGATTGCATTTTTAAGTACGGGCTGTCAATTAGGTTCGTCTAGTAATAATTCAGGCTCGGCCCAAGCAGATAGTGGAAAATTGGAAATTTCCTTTGTGAGCCCACAGAGTAGAACGCTGCAACCAGATGACGATCTTGTGGCTGATAGCTATAGAGTGGTGGGTACTGGCCCTGATGGTAAAAGCTTAGACTTAACCGTTAGCGGCGGAGATTCAATTCAGTTAGATTCCATGGAAATTGGTGACTGGAATTTCATTGTAGAAGCGTTTAACGCAGACAATTATTTGTTTTCCCGTGGCAGTGTTGATGTAACAATTGAGGCAGGAGTATTAGCCCAAGAGACCGTTAGATTATCGCTTCTTCAAAGTACAGGGTCGTTTAGTTTGAGCATTGAAGTACCAGAAACCATGTCGGATGTGCCTTACGTGGTGGGTACATTACAGACTGATTTTCAGTCTGACATTCCATTGTCTTTTTCAACCGAAGCAGGCAGTACCGGCTTTAGCAAACATACTGCATATCTAGATAACTCTGTGCCAGCGGGTTATTACACATTAAGTGTGACGGTATACGATGATGATAGTATGCGGAATGATCCGTCGCGATACACGGGTTTTGCCGATTCAGTTCGCATTTTAGAAGGCCTAACCACAACAGGTACATTCACCCTTAATGATGCGCCAGGCAATGAAATAACCCTGAACATCGAATTCGACTTAAACGAGGTTATTGATGTAAGCCTTGTGGATGCCGCTACTTTGCCTGCTAGTTTTGATTTCAATTCAGTCGCCCAATACATGCTGACATCCAGCGTACCTATAGATGATGTCGACGCGGGCTCGATTAACTATGAATGGTTTGTGAATGGCCAAGCCGTTAGTACCGATGGCCAATATGAAATTAAGGCTCAGGGCCGTTTAGCCACCGCCACCACATCACGTTCACTTGAGGCACCGATACTTGCGATCACCGATTTTATAGCCGGTACCCAAGCCAGTATCACGTCAACCATTACTACATATAATACTGTGGTGGGTAACTTTACCTCGTTAGCAAATGGCGGCCAAGATGCGGCAATAGTATTTGATATTGAAATAACGGATAACAATGACGTTACCAGTGTTATAAACATTCAGTTAGATGAAGCAACGTTGATGGCTTGGGGTTTGCCGATTTAGCAGCCGTCACCATAGACGAAATTAATTTTGTAATTGAAAATCAAATCTATTCGTCACCTTATCTCCCTCTGCTTAATATAAACGCCCCTGCACCCATGCAATTGTCAGATAGTTCAGGATTAAATGGTGGCGGCATTAATTTTGTGCCTGTGAGTAATAACGTTTACGACCTGAGCAATCTAGGCTTCGCTTCTGACAATAGAAATGGAGATGGCATCGCAGATATAGAAGCAAACAATCAGTTTCATCTGGATATCTTAGGTTTTTCTTCTTTTGAAGTGTTGATCCCACCAGCGACCTACGCGACTGTGGATGATTTGGCCGCCGCGATACAATTTGAAGTAGAGGCATACGCAGGCCCAGAGCAATTAGGCATAAGCTCAGTAACTGATCGCTTGATATTCACAAATAAACAGTTGGGTAGTGCTTATAGTATAAGTATTGAGCCCAGTTATTCGCTGCTACCCGAAATTGGTGCCGCGGCGCTTGCTGCTTTGAAATTAGACAATATAGAGGTGTTTTTGGGTGTTGATGAAAATCCGGCAGAACCCAGATACTTACCGGGTCAATATATAGTGGATGTGATTGCTAAAAATGCAACCGGTACACGAAGTGGCTCGGCAACCTATAGCTTTGAAGTGAATGCAAATTGATGCTGATTGTCTATTGAAAAAGAAAAAGGATATTAGACGTACAGTTTGAAATAAAAAAGCACTACGGGGTTAGGTTTTACGTTTTTTATAAACGTATAAAACAAAACCTGACCTCGTTTTTTCTTAAGATTAAAACGCCAAACCTGAACCCCCTAATTTTTACGAGCGACACCAACTCTCATATAGCCTTTATCATTCGATATTAGAAAAATTTTTTCTATATGGAATCATCCATACAACACAGGAAAAAATCCACACTGAACTTCCGACTATGGTTAAAACATCGCCACTTTTTATGCCAGACAAAATGAAAATCACACCAGAAATACAAAAACCAAATAAAGCAAATAGCTCTAACTTCCAGTCGCTGATATTTGCATTATTGGAAGCATCAAGCTTCTGTTTTTCGATAATGTTAGCCATATTAATATCTTCAATATAATGGAGTACTAGAATTGTTTTTTTTGAACTCGTTTTATTCTTTACCTAAGCCACGAACCCACCTACCTATAGTAGCGAACCCTATCAACCCAAGGAACATTAAAATACCCATCTCTTTGCTCTACTCTTGCTGTATCCCCGATAGAAAAATGCTCATACAAGTTAGACGAAACAGTCACAGTGCGACGGTATTTTAAACCCGACCAGTCTTCTAGCGTTAGATGATAAGTTGTAGAGTTTTTACTTTTTGTTGTGTGTTGATCTAATACCTCAACATTAAATACCCTAGTACCTGATTGGTCAAAATCCTGGTTGAAGTCACTAATTGCAATGTACGAAGAAATCAGTGCACCGCTTAACCCGACCACTATCAACTCAAGTAAAACCAAATGTAATCTAGAACTTCTACCTAATAGAAAGGCTGCCAAGCCAACCAACATTACAGTAATAGTCACACCTGTAACAATTGCTATATTTACAAATGCACTGGGATCAATAGTAAAGGGAATGGGATTATAGTTTTTAACAACCAACTGAACAAATGCATTTATTCCAAGCCCCGAACTTATTACAAGCAAGGCAATTGCTTTAAATACAAACGGATCATTCCAAACCGAGGTTGTATTATTCCCAGCTTTTTCCAATGCTAAATTTATATTGTTCAGTTCCAGAATGGAATTTGAAAGGTCTTTCTTGCCAGTATTACGACAAGTTAAAAGAAGAGAACCATTCAGACACTGAATGCTTCGGACAGCTTTATCTTTAGCTCCTCCAGGTTGAAAAAGAGCTAAAACGGCATTTTTAATGTTTTGGTCAGATTTTAATAAAGATATTAACTTCTCATCATCAGACGATATATAAACTAGATCATCAAACTTAGCATCCTGAATTTGTGCTTCTGTAGAGATCTTTAGTTTTTTGCATAATCTATCAAACCAGTTCTCTCTTTTAAGTTTAAAGCTCACCCCAGCTGGTGCATCAATTGCAATTTTATAACCAACTACGCTTCCATTATATTTATTATCCTTTTTCCCATAGCTCACGCCATTAGAGGAAAGTAGTCTATTGGGAATAGGTTTACGGTAATGGCTAAAAATTCTATAACTAATAGAAATCGCAAGCGTTAAAAATCCAAACCCAAACCACATAAAAATCCCTGTAAATAGCCAACAATAAGAATGCCGTATTATATGCTTATTTACTAAAAAAAGGGCTTCGGCAACGGTGGGATTCTTAAGCTGAAAGAGTATTGGGGCTTATCTATATGATTATCAGATCTTGCTTTGTGCGCGTAAGGCAAAAGGCAAGACCTGACCCCCGTTTTCCAAGACCCCCGTTTTCCAAGACCTGACCCCGCAGCCCGATTTTTATTGCATGAAAACAGCCGAACCACTATGAACCATGAGTTCAAAGTCTATTTGTTTATTTTTCATTCTATCTAATAACTCGCTGTCAGTTCCTAATTCAATGCTAAGTAAGTCCATCACCCCTTCATTACACCCATTTAAAGCTGATAGTGTTGACTTAAACCCTAAAAAAAATGAGTTAAGTTGACATAGTTTTGACGCATAACATGCACCAAATAATGCTGCAGCCCATGGGTTAACCGGCCAAAGATGTGATACTACGCACTGATTCCTACTTGATAGTGCAGGAGAAAAACCCAACCTTGGCAAACCATCCATGCTTGAGTGAGTTCCTCCATCACAAACATTTAGCATAAGCAAACGTCGTTTATCATTTAAAGGTACTGGGATATCTTTAATTTCTTCAAGCGATAGGTATTCACTACCCCCTATAGCAATTGATACTTCGCCTGGAATCCAGTGGTTAAATTCACCATGCGACATAATCCATATAACATCATATCTATCGCTTTTATAAATCTCTTCAAATTTTTTCTTTGTTGTATCCATGGATGAGAAATAGTCAACTTCCAAATTATAATTTTTAAGAATGGAGATAACTGCATTCGATTCTATTTCTTCTGTAATTGATCCAGCTCCACACCAAAGACAAATCCGTTTCATCTGACGATCAAGATTAGGTTCCTCTAATGAAGCACTTAGTGGCCAGCAAGTTTTTAAGTATTTTTGGCTTAGGTATTGAAATGCATGATGATTAGATGGCAAGGATATATAAGAATCGATATTCTTATTATCTTCCATGTAATGAATCATATTTTTTAGCCCAAAAAACTCTACTAAATGAGCCTCCATTTCTTTCGATTTATCTTCATCTGGAACTCCCATTCTTCTTTTGTCACGCACATCAATTTTAAAACTAGGAATACCTCTGATCGAATGGGAAACCCCATGAAAATCATTAAACACTCCCATAAACTCTGAATATTTTTCTTTTAGGTTTCGATCCATTTTAAAGAATGTATCACCCACAGAATATTTAAGTGATAATTGATCATTAGGGTAAATAATTAGAAGCCTGTCTTTAGGCAATGCTAAATCCGCTTCAACTAAATACCAATCGAGCAATATGTCAACTGCAACAGTCCCTTTATTCAATTCCATAATATTACCAATAGTCGGGTTTATCATTTCGAATAAGCGGTCATGATAAATATAACTATCAATCTTAGTCAGATTATCTGCTTGCGCAGATATTTCACCTTTAACAACCCTTAATTCAGAAATCAATTCACCTTTAGTATTGTCAAAATATTCAACATCTTGTGGAGTGATGCTATTTAGAATAAGAAACAGTTTCTGGTGACCTTTACACAGATGCGAATAATCTTTTAGTGCCTTTCTAGCCCAATCATAACTTTTCATTGTAGAATAGTTTGCGCAAATTGTTGAAAGGCACTCCATTGTTTTAAACTTTAAATAATCTGACGAATCACTACAATATAATATATTCTCATATTTCAAACTAAGTTCACTTGCGCGCTCATGCTCAACGGTAACCGCCCATGTGACCATACATCCAACAGCCCAAGAGAATTCCTCATCACTATTCTCATCAATAGACTTATAAGCAATTGAATCACATATATGTAGTAGTTCTTCAGCTATGTTATGGTATGCGCTTAAACGACGACAGACATAATAAAAGTCACCAATCCACTGTAAAATCAGGTCAACATCCATTATTGGCCAAAGTACTTTCGAGTCCATATATTCATATAAGCGACCAGTAGATAACTCTTGAATTTGGTCATCTGATAAATCATCAGATAAGGAGTACCCGATCCAATTTAGCGCAGAATTTAATTTCCCTGTATTTGCAAGTTGCATTAGAGGGTGCGCGGTAATAAAAAACTGAATATAATTCAGTACAACAATCTCTTCTTGGTCATTAATACCTTCTTTAAAACTCACTAAATCTTCAAGTGCGATATAGCTGAATTCATTAACTAATCCCTCACCAAATTGAGTATAGATTGACTTCTGAATCTCAAATATATGATAAATACAAAAATCTATAAAACTAGACTCCAATATCGGTAAATTAAAGTTCCAAGATTCTAAAGCGATAACCTCAGGCATCTTTAGTGCTTTTGAGAATAAATCATTAAATGAGGTGTTTGTAGACATAAACTTCCATAAATCTAGGTGATTTCATAGCAAGCCATCTAAAAGAAGTTACAACAGATCTTAAGCAAACATCGAATAGATTACTCA
>JBALXQ010000040.1:0-56756 GCA_036960565.1 Bermanella sp. | reverse complement strand
AGCTGTTTGTTATTGTTTATATTTCAGCAAAAATATATGGCCAGATATCAAGGAGAATTAAATAGTAAACAAAAGTCTCATTTTAAAAATATAGATGAACTGCTAAGGAGCTCTAAAAGTTTGTTGGCAGATAACCGTTTTCAATCTTGGCAGAAAAATCCTGCAGGCCAAAATTTTAATGACAGCTCGTGTGAATTAAAAGTATTAGAGAGCCGCTTTAAAACCTGCTTTGTGGCCATTAAATGGGGCTTGCAATTAACACTGCCTACTGTTGGCGGAATATTGTTATTAAACAATGAAATTACCACAGGGGTATTACTGGCGGCACTTATTATTGGCTATCGGGGTTTGATTCCTTTTGAGGTGATTTTAGGGCAATGGCAGTTATCCTCAAAATTATTAACGCTTTATTCAAGTTGGCAAGCACAATGTCAGCAGAAGAAAAATAGTCAATCAAAGCCTACACCAATTACCTCGCTCAGTGGAAATTTAATGGTTGATGACTTATCTATTAAATTTAATGATCAATACCGTTACCTGCTTAAGTCGGTGAATGTCTGTGTTAAACCCGGTGAAGCGCTGGCAATCATTGGTGCCAATGGCAGTGGTAAAACATTACTAATTGATTCTCTGGTGGGGGTAGGTTTAAGTCACAGCGGCAATATTTATTTTGATGAATATAACCGTCACCTCGTGGATGAAACCTGGCTTGGGGATCAAATTGGTTATGTTCCGCAAAACCTCTCTTTGGCCACAGCCAGCATTCAACAGGTAATTTGTCGTTACCAATTTGCCGATATTGATAGGGTCGTAGAAGTAGCGAAACAAATAGCAGTGCATAAATACATACTGTCTTTGCCCATGGGTTATGACACTCAAGTGGGTCTTTACGGCGAGAATATGCCCCCAGGAATTTTGCAACGTATTTTAATTGCCAGTGCCTTGTACGTGAAACCCAGATATTTATTTTTTGATGAAGCCGATGCCTATCTGGACCAAGAAGGGCAACAGGTATTTCGCAAGCTCATTGTTTCATTAAAACAGCAGGGATTAACTGTAATTTTTGCCACGCAAAAACGTTCCATGGTAGATGTGGCCGATGGCGTTTTGTTAATGGACGGTGGTGAGGCAAGGTACGCTTCTAGCGTTGATGGATTAAGTATGGGTCTGATTAGGGGGCAAGCATGAAAACTGAAGCTGTTGATCCCAGTGTTCTCAATTCTCTGCCGATAAAGAAGCTGTCGTTAGAGGTGGGGCTTATTTTTATGGGCTTGATCTTACTATTATATGGATGGGGTTCGATGGCCCCTATTTCATCAGCTGCTCAAGCGGAAGGTTTTGTACGAGTAGAAGGGCATCGCAAGAAAATAGTGCCCATGGATGCGGGCGTCATTAAAGGTATTTATGTGGCGGAAAACTCTCAAGTTGAAGAAGGCGACTTATTAGTTGAATTTGATAGCAGTGAATTAGTAGACAAAATAAAAGAACTGAGAAAGCAGATATTTAAGGTGATGTTGGATATTTCACGCTTTTCGGCTTTATCCCAAGAACGCAAGCTTGATATTCATGACTTTGAAGTGAGCGATGAATTAGATGAGGAAGCGATTAAAATATTGAGTAATACCCAGGCGCTGCAACATGCCCAGCTTAATCAGTATTTTCAACAACATGAAATGATTAATCAACAAGTAAAGCAACAGACCAATAAGCTGCATTGGGATAATAGTGATTTGACACAAAGCATTAGAAAAATCAGCCTGCTCACGGGCGAAAGAACTCGCTTGGAAACTTTGCTTAATAGTCAGTTTAGCTCTCAAAAAGAACTTAATTTAATGGAAATTGAAATCACTAATATTAGCGAAGAGCAAATTGCGAAAGAGGCCAGTATCAGTAATTTAAAAATGGCTTTGCAGTCTTTAGCGCTTAATCAAAAGTCACTGGTTAATGATTTCTATGCCAATAATCTAAAAGAGATAAATACGCTTAGCAGTGAAAAATGGGAACTAGAAAATCAAATTAATTTCATGCTATTGAAATTGGCCAGAACTCGAGTTCTAGCGCCTGTGAAGGGTACGGTAATTAATTTGCAAACCCATACAAGGGGGGAAGCCATTGCCAGTGGAGCTTATCTTATGGATATTGTGCCATACCAAGCGCCACTGGTGATCGAAGCCGATCTCGCGGCGCAGGATATTGAACTGGTGCAAAAGGGAAGCGCTGCTAGAGTGAGGTTACTGAATTATAATCAGCGTCATAATAATCCGCTGGCGGCCGAGGTGACGCAGGTATCGGCCGATCGCTTTGTGAACGATAAAGGCCAGGGATTTTATCGGTTATTATTAAAGGTAGATCCAAAAACTTTGGCTCAACAATCAGATATAAAGCTATATCCGGGAATGCCAGTTCAGGCATTAATACTGGGGGAAAAGCGTAGTGTAATGGATTATTTACTAGCACCCATATTAATAGCAATGGATAAGTCACTTAGGGAGTAATAGTGCTTAAAGTGAAAGTTATCTATGGTTTTATCGCCTGCAATATTAGTAGGAATGGACAAATTACTTATAGAGCGCTTAGGGAGCTATTAGGGAGTGAATACCGTTTAAAGTGAACTTGATTTTTGCTTTAATCACCTGAACCATACCAATATTGGCCCGAGAATTTGGGCCCATTGGCAAGTCTAGTCGCCACCAATCAAGAGCATCTTTACAGTTAAAGGCATCACTGTGGCGGGCTCGGATATAATAGTTGCCATCTAGATCAGGAATGCTTAGTTCCACGCTGGCTTTTTTCCATTTTGACAGTGCACTGGCGTTATGAAGACAAATTTGCGCACTGTGCTGGAAGTCCAGGCCGATAAGCAGTTGGTTTAACGAGCGCTTGCAGTGCCGGCAATGAAATCTATATTCAAATTCCATTTTAACTTTGCCGCCATGTTGAATGCTAAGCTGATTTCTTTTGTCCTCGAGGCGGACATTTCTCAAAGTAAATACAGGGCCCTGTTTATCTTTAAAAATCAGCTGATGGGTAAGGGGTTGCGTGTCAAAATTACCCAGCAGACTTGGTAGAGGAGGTTGTGCCAGGGTCGGTAGGCTTATAAAAAAAACTATTATAATCCAATGCATAGTCAAATTTTTCAAATCTCTGTTAGTTTTATTAATCTTGCTCATTATTATCTTGGCAAGGTGTTCTGATATGAATATTTAACTCGCATTAATTTAAGCGGTTAACGTATATTAAACATTTTTTAAAATTGTTTTTTTCCAACTGTGATACCAATGAATTAATTCGTCTTTAGGCTTTGGTTTTGTGAATAGGTAGCCTTGTAAAAGAATGAGTGCCTTGAACTTCACAAAATATTCCAATTCTTCAATGGTTTCAATACCTTCTGCTACCAAGTCAATTTCCATCTTGCTGGTAAGGTCAATAAGTGAATTGACTATTACTTGGGAGAATTGATCGTCATTTATTCCAGCTATCAAACAGCGATCAATTTTAACTTCAGTGAATGGCAGGCTTAATAGCTGGCTAATATTGGTGAATCCAGTTCCAAAATCATCAAGTGCAATGCCATAGCCTTTAATTCTAAAGCGATTGAGCGTTTCTAGTTGTTTATCGGTTTTAAGTGCGTGTTCTTCGGTTACCTCAATGGTAATTTTCTTGGCGGTAAGGCCACTGTCTAACACGATGGCATCAAATTTATCCGGCATGTTTAGGTCTTCAAGTTGTAACGCCGATATATTGATTGATAGGGTAAAAAAATCACCAATTTCAGATTCCAGTTCGGCGTATTCAAATAAAGCCGTTTTTAGTAAATGAAACGTAATCAAATTGATAAGGTTATGATTTTCGGCAATCGATATAAAATTAACCGGAGTTATGGCGCCACCATCCCCTGGAGAGTCTATTCTTGCCAGCACTTCCAAACTGTGAATTTGATTGGTATTAATATCCACTTTGGGTTGGTAATAGGGCATTAGTCGCCCTTGATTAATGGCTTGTCTAATTTCGTCAACACTCAACACGTTCATGGTGGGTGTGCTTCTTTGGCGAAAAGCTCGGTACTTTTCTAGAATGCATTCCATCTGTGAAATATCAAAAGGTTTCTTTAAATTGCCTATGAGGTGAATATGATTTTTTTTGGCAATGTCTGATGCCAGATTAATTACCCTATGTTCCATTTGCGAGGCAATGACAACAGCGCCGTTAAATCTAGCTGCGCCTAATTGTCTAATGAGCGCCATGCCGTCCATTTCAGGCATGTTTAAATCAATGAAGATAAGGTGATAATGTTCAGGGTCTTGCTTGATAATGGTTAACGCTTTTGCGCCATCTTCACAAAAGGTAATATCCTCCATATTTAATCGATTTAATATCTTCTTCATCACCAAGCGTATTGACTTAGAGTCATCCACAACCATGATGGGAATGTCATCAACATCCATATATTTACTCAAGCGAGCATTCTTTCATTAAGCATAGGTGCCACGAGGGGCGATACTAAGTTCCATGTAGATCTTTAAGTTATAGTTTTTAAACGAGTGCAAAGTTTCCTGTATAAGCTGATGAGGTGTATTGGCTGTTGCCAGGTGAGCGTTAGTGAATGCTTAAAAGAGCTTTAAAGCTCGTCACGACAGTCTACAAGCCATAATATTTCTCGCCAGCCTGCTAGACTTTAAATGTAAATCTAAATAATGGAATATTATGAAACCAACCTTGGTCTTGGTGGACGATGAGGTCAACATACTTGAGTCACTTAAGCGGTGTCTAAGGTCGGTGGATGCAAATATAGAGTGCTTTAGTTCGCCCATAGAGGCCTTGCAGTTCTGCCAGGATAATAAACCCATTCTGGTTATTTCTGATCAACGCATGCCCTTATTGCAAGGATCGGAGTTATTTGCCGAGATAAAGCAGTTTGATAAAAACTGTCAGTGCTTTTTATTGTCGGCATATCATGATTTTGACGACATTACACTGGCGTTTAACCAGGGAGTGATAGATCGTTATATTGCCAAACCCTGGGATATTAAAGAAATTCGCTATCATGTGAGCCAGGTATTATCCCAAGAGGAAAGTGTCTCTAAAAGCTCAAACCAGAATCAATTTCATAACATTATTGCTCAGTCTAAAAAAATGTTTGAAGTGTTTGATTATGTACGGCGTGCAGCCAACAGTAATGTGCCTATTTTTATTCATGGTGAAACCGGTACCGGTAAGGAATTAATCGCCAAGGCCTGCCATGCTGAGAGTTATCGCAATGATCACCCTTTTATTGCCGTGAATTGCGCCAATTTTAGTGAGCACCTAATGGAATCCCAGCTATTTGGTCATAAAAAAGGGTCGTTTACCGGGGCGGTAGGGGATCAAGGTGGTATGTTTCACGCGGCCGAAGGTGGCACGCTGTTTTTAGATGAAGTCACTACGATTCCACTAGCGTTGCAATCTAAATTGCTACGCGTCATCCAAGAGAGAGAATACAGTCCTGTTGGAAGTCATAAAGCTGAAAAATTCAATGCGCAAATTATTACTGCCAGTTCTCAAACTTTAAGCGAAGCTGTTGAAAAAGGTGAATTTAGAGAAGACTTATTTTACCGCCTAAATGTAATTTACATTCATTTGCCACCACTGCGGGAAAGGGAAAATGACATAGAGTTGATTAGCGATTATTATTTAAAAAAATACAGTAAAGAGGTGGATAAACAGTTTGATGATTTTAGTATCGATGCAAGAGAGCTCATGCATGAGTACCGCTGGCCGGGGAATATCCGTCAACTTGAAAATCTAATACACAGCCTGGTTATATTAAATGATGGTCCACAAATTACCGGTAAAATATTAGGAGGTGGTCTGCAAGAAAATTTCAGTAATGCCGCACCAATGATGGTAAATGAAAAGCCAGCTCTGGTTCAAAATATTAAAGACGAATTTGAGCAAGAGCGGATCGAAAGCCCTAGGGAAGCTACGTTGGCAAACCCCATGGAAATTAAGCCGTTGTGGTTAATGGAAAAGGAATTCATAGAAAATGCCATCAGTCAGTGCGCTGGTAACATTACCAAGGCAGCGGTATTACTAGAAATTAGCCCCTCAACTATTTATCGCAAGCAGCAGTCTTGGAAAAAGTAATTTTATTTACGCCCTATGAGTTAGTTCATGAAGTTGTTCATTTAACTGAATAATTTTCTGCTGTTGCTCATGTACGAGTTGCTTGAGCTGCAAAACCTCTTCACTGTCCTGCCGTGCATGGTTATTGTCTGCTGTTGATTGTGGCAAGTGATCTTTTACCACTTGTTTTAATGTATCGTTGTCCCAAGGCTTGCTAATAAACTGATTTATATCCCCTTTGTTGATGGCCTTAACCACGGACTCTAAATCGGCAAAACCAGACATGATCATTCGCCCTATATCGGGATGTTTAGATTTTACCTTTTCAAGAAATTCAGCCCCATCAATATTAGGCATACGCATATCGGAAATAACGATATCTACTTTTTTTGAATCCAAAAGCTCGAGACCTTCCTCAGCACTGGATGCGGTGAGTAATTGGTATTCTTCGTTGCGTAATAAACGTTTTAACGTATTTAAAATGCTAATTTCATCATCGACAAATAAAACAGTTTTATTTTTCATTGGCCGTGCCCAATTTTACTATTATTTAAGACACTGGGCACGGGCAGTATTAGCGTGAAACAGCTGCCTTGCCCAACTTGACTGCTGACCCTGAGTTCACCTGAATATTTTTGAATAATACTATGGGAGATTGACAGTCCTAGCCCAGTGCCTTTACCTGGCTCCTTTGTGGTGAAGAATGGATCAAATATTTTTGAAAGATGCTTTTCTTCAATGCCGCAACCGCTGTCTTTAACTTCTATCTTTATATTAGAATCCAACAGTTCACTTGTTAGAGTGATATCCCCTTGACCTTCAATGGCATCGGCGGCATTAACCAGTAGATTCATAATTACCTGACATAGCTCACCCGGATGACAGATATAGCTGGGTAATGGCGATAGACTTTTATTAACGCAGCATTTGTATTTAATATGGTTGCTAGCAAGTCGCAGTGCGGGGTCTATTACTTGATGAACCAGGTCTATGTTAAGCGGCTTTTTGGTATCGACTCTGGAAAAACTTTTTAAGTCGTTAACGATATTTTGAATGCGTTGTGAGCCATTCAGGGAATCATCTATGAGTTTATCAAGGTCGATTAAAATATCTTCAAGTTTTATGTCTTCGCGCTTTTGTTTTAGTTGGCGAGCTTTGTCGGTAATATTATCATGATGATCATTTATTAAGTCTGTCTCAAGTAATTGGTAGGCGTGAAGGAAGTTTTTTATTTCTTCACAATATTCTTTTAGAACTTCGATATTGCCAGAGATAAAGCTCACAGGATTATTTATCTCATGGGCCACACCTGCCGCCAAATGCCCTATGGACGATAATTTCTCTGAGTGCACTAGTTGGTTTCGAGTCTTGTTTAATTCTTCTATGTTTTTCTTTAGTAAACTATTTTGCTCTTCAATTTTCTGTGTGCGGTTGTGTACTCGCTCCTCAAGTTTTTCAAACTTTAAGTGAGCTTCCTTAGCAAGATTCCATTTGCTGACTAAGGCCCAGGCCATTTGTAAAACTTCAATGGAGTCGAACGGTTTTTTAAGTATTAATAATTTGTCGTTATGACCGAGTTTGCGGGTAATGTCGAGCCAGGAATAATCAGAATAGGCCGAACAAATAACCGCTTGCAAATTTTCATCTAGTTTCCATAGCTGTTCTATGGTTTCAATGCCATCCCAGCCAGGGGGCATACGAATATCAACAAATGCCAGAGCGAAGGGTTTGTTTTCCTCCAGTGAAGTTTTCACCAGCTCCAATGCATCTTCACCTTGTAGGGCAAAAGAGAGTTCAAAGTTTTGTTGAGTGCTGACGGGAGTAGATTCTGAAAATAAACTAGATTCCAATTCATCAAGATGATCTTGTTGTTGGTTATTAACGCAGAGGATTTTTCTAAAGTCTTCATGGATGGCTTTATTGTCATCAATGATAAGAATGCGTTTATTCTCCACTTGGCTATCTTTCATAAGATGGGGCTGAGTCATGGCTTATTTCCTAATCTGATGGACGGTGGCAGATTTTGGGGCGTTGTCTTTGGGAATGATCAATACAAACTTAGCCCCCAGTTTATGTCCAGCGCTATGCATAATGAGCTTACCTCCCATTTCTTTTGCGGTGAGCGCGCAACTGTGTAAGCCAAAACCGTGGCCTGTTTTTTTAGTGGTAAATCCATAACTAAATATTTTTTTGTTAATGTCTTCGCTAATGCCGATGCCATTATCTTGTACGGTGAGTTCTATGCTGGACTCATTGATACTACGTATTCTTAATATAATGGTAGGGTTCTTGTTTTTACTTTGCAGTATTGCATCCTTGGCATTGGTAATTAAATTAACCAATATTTGCATTATTTTAAATTTTTCAATGTTTACGTCTTTAATGTCTTCGAATTCTTTAATAAGATTAAAATTATACTGATCAATAATGTCGCGGTTAATATTAATAGCATCTTCTACTAGGTCGGATAGAGTAGCCCATTCATAAGAGCTTGAAGTACTGGCAAATTGCTGCTGTGATGAAATTATTTCCTCAATATGATTAATGTTATTGTTAAGTAGGGTGACCTCTTTCATGGTTATTTCACGCTCTTGGTCAATTCTAGCCGCTAGGCTATTAAGATACTCAGGTATCATCTCTACTTTATCTTTATCATTAAAAAACTCTTTTTTATTTGACATGATATCGGCAAGCTTATTGATACCCTTGATACGTGAGTTTTGGAGCGTATCGGAGATTAAATTGGTTGAAATATGAACCGAATTTAAAATATTTCCTACGTTATGTAATATAGACGTAGCCACTTCGGCCACTCCTACTTTTCTCGATGCACTGACCAGACGTTGATTTAAGCGCTTTACATTTTTTTCATTCTCTACTCGTTTGCTGGTATCGTGTATGGCCAGTACAAAGAATGTTTTATTCTGCTGGGTAGCGCTGGTAATTAATAACTCGATGGATTTGTTGTTGCCTTTTATAGTGGTTATGTTTTTTTCCAATCTCGTACCCACTAATTTACTGATGCTTGCAAAATTGGAGTAGGTGTCTTCAAGCAGGGTATTTATGCTTTTCCCCTGTGTTTTCTTTTCATTGGTATCAAATAACTGGTAAGTGGCGCTGTTACAGTTACGTATTATGCCTTGATCATCCAAAGTAATAATGGCATCTGTAATGGAATCCATAATGGTGGATAAGTAGTTTTTATCGCTGACGGATTTAATTCTGGCTTGGTTAGAGTGTTCAATTTGTTGTTGCAAGGATTCCGCATAATTTTGTAGGCTGTGACTTAATTCCACCACTTCCTGTGGCCCTTTTAGTAATGTGAAATTTTGAAATGGCTGTTGGTCATCTGGATTTAAATTTAGGTTTCTATTAGCTTTAGAATTTAAATACTCTAAAGGTTTGATGCTAGAGATGCTGGCCAATCGCCATGCCCAAAACACCAATAAAAAATACAATGCTATGACAGCGCCAATAATAATCGGCAGGTTTGATTTATCTTGTTTTAACTTATCTTCACTGTAATTCCCTATTTGCTCATATTGGGAATGAAGTTCATTGAGTAATAAAATAACTTCGCCAGAAATAGCATCTGCTTTTAATAGGTTGTTATTCCATATCTTTCCTTGAGAGCCCAATAATCTTGAAGACCTATTAATGATCGTGGTGATACTGCCTATTTTTTGATGCAAGGATTGTCGGGTTTGAAAGATTTCCTGAGTTAGCTGGTTGAATTCCTGTTCCGAACTAAATTGGCCTGCTTGATAGGTTTTATTCTCTTTCATTTTAAACATGTTTTGTAATTGCTTAGATTGAATATTGATGCCACTTTCCAAATAGGAGTCTTGTTGGCTAAAAAACAAATCTATGGTCACAAACCATTGGGATAACATAAGCTTCTGGTGCTCTATGTCTCTTAGGTGAAGTTGATTGTCGGTATGAACTTCTTGAATTTTTTGCAGCTGGTAGGATTTAACACCAATTACTAGGCTCGTGCATAGACCGCCTAAAACACAGGCTAATACCACAAACATAGATTGTTGCGCTATCTTCATTTTTAATCCAATTGGCTTTGGTCTATTAAATCAGATTTCCATGTTTGCTCGGTAATCAGTAACGTCTTAAGCCCTGATTGAATCACGACTGAGGCCAGTTGTAGGGCATCCTTATCACTAAATAAGGGCAGGGCATGTTCGGCAAATGGCTGGTTAATTAAAGTCTTCATGGCGGAAAAGTTTCTTCCCGTTAGCTGGCTTTTAAATTCATGTGTTTCAATAAAACGGCGACTAGGATTGCGCGCTCGTTGAAAAGTAAAGTCATGAATACTGAGATCTAAATTTAATGCCCAGGCCACTTCCACTAACCCCCATTGGCTTTTTTCAGAACGAACATGTACATACCCCAGTTCTTTTTCATTTTTCAACGCCACATACAGGGTATGACGACCCATCTCTGAAAAGTGTAGACTCATATTAGGCAAATGATTAATCACATGGCTGCGGGTAGTTTTATTGACGGTTCGCACAATCGATCGAAAAGACGTTGCCTCGGGGTACAATTGATAGATGCTGGCAACCGGATCACGCAGGGCACAAAATGCTTCGGCGCGGGTATCCAATGAATAGGTAAGGGTAAGGCAGGTTAAAAAAGTGGTGTATAAGGCAATATTTTTCAAGGTGCTCTCCTGACCAATAATTAGTTAAGTTTGAAACTGTACAGTCGGCTAAAAGCGGTAGCGAATTTGTGCGCTTAGAACTCGTTGTTTAGATTGAGCGCTAAAAACGTGGCTATCCCACTGGTACTGCGCGCTTAGGTCCCATTCTTTAATTAAATCTAACTGCAATCCCAAGGTATAGCCTTGGCGGGTTTCCTTTTGTGTCGCAACATTTTTGCTCTGATGAAATGCCTGTAGATAAGCTCGGGTCATTTCTACGGGCCCGCGCCAATTGAGTTCCATCATTAGGTGACGAACATCTCCACCGTTATCGTCTCCCACATCTATTTGCCCCAATAAGCCGTAAAGCCGCCAATAATGCTGAAAATCCAGACCTACTCGGCGACGAGTAATGTCTTGTAAACTAGATTCATATACCGATACTCCGAACACTTGGTTATTATTCCTTAGGCTGCCTACACGAGCGGCATAAACATGATTGCCTTTATCGGAGGATATATCTTGGCCACCGCCACTGGTGGCACTGAACTCATATTCAAACCGCTGCATCTGCTTGTTTAAACTCATACCCCAATCGGCCTTTATGCCCAATATAGAGCCTTGCTGAAAGCCGTACAGAGTGCCATTGGTGTTAATTGTATGTTCTAGGCCATAGGGCAGTTCAATATGACCTAGCTTGAGGTTTGGCAGGCTTTTTTCTCTGGACGTGAGGTTAAAACTGACAATGCGGTAAACCAGTTGTTCATCGTCTTTATCCTTAAAAAAACCTGGGTGTTGAACCTGGTTATCAAGCTTGGTCATATAGGCCTGCAATATAAGAGTACCTACATCGCCGTTTTTGTGGCTGAAAACCTTATGTATATCGATGCCCACTATATAACTGCTACCGGTCTGGTTTTGCGATTGGTAATTCACCATTTTGGAGCTCACGTCTACAGCAGCACGTAAGTTTTGATCCATATTTTGCAGGGCTGCTACAGGGCCAATAAAACTAACAGTTGCGGTAAAAAGCATTAGCTCAATGGCTTTTTGTAAATAGGTTATTCCAGTAGGTTTAGTCATTTGATATCCCGTAATGGCACTTAAGACACTAATGTCACAAATGTCTCATGAATGTCCTTTCCTTGGAAATACCGCTTTTTTATACTAAATCCAGTCTTAATTCTTAACTGCTTCTACATATTGTGAATAGATATTTAACGTTTTTTTTTAATGAGATTTTGAAATATATAGAGCTTTAATCGATGGTTTAAATCGAATGATTAACAATGTGCTTAAACCGAGTTATTTGAATAGAGTGCCAGAAAGGGGAGGGGTAACGCAGAGGAACGAACTAGCTAAATGGCATCGAATCTTCAGATGTCTCAAGTTCAATGGGCAACATGATAGTAAATACGGTACCTTCATTGACTTGGCTGGCCACACTTAAAATGCCTCCGTGTTTTTCAATTATATTATGGGATATGGACAAACCCAAGCCAGTGCCCTTACCTACTTCCTTAGTGGTGAAAAATGGATCAAATAATCGTATTAAGTCCTTCTCTTTAATGCCACTGCCGTTATCACTAATTTGAATTTGTATGTAATCCTCCATGTATTCACTGGTTATGGTGATTTCCCCTTTGTCTTGGATAGCATCACTGGCGTTAACCAGTAAATTTAAGATTACTTGGCTTAATTCTCCCGAATTACAAAGATACTTAGGTATGGGCTTGAGTGTCTTTTTTAATGTGCACTTGTATTTTAATTCGTTAGATACCAGGCGAAGAGCGGTTTCAATCACCTCTTCGTTTATGTCCACCGGTTTTTTCTCAATGCTGTCTATTCGTGAGAAGTTCTTTAAATCCTTCACTATGCCCTGTATGCGGTGAGTGCCGTCCAGCGAATCTTTGATGAGATCATGCATGTCGTTAAGCATGTAGTCCATATCATGTTTTTTCTTGAAGGTTTGAATGTCTTGAATTTTATCGTTTATTTTTTCAGTGTTATTTTGAGAGATTAATTGCTCCAGTTCCTTGTATTGATCAAACAGTGAAACGATATCGTCTTTGTAATCTTTAAGTACCTCAATATTGCCCATGACAAATCCGGTGGGATTGTTTATCTCATGGGCCACGCCAGCCGCCAGTTGCCCAACCGACGCCAATTTTTCACTATGAAGCAGCTGTTGCTGATGCTCTACCAAACGATCATTAAGCTCCTGTAAACTCTCTTTGGCATTGTGTAGTGACGCTTCTCTTCGGGTTACTTTTGATATCATGGTTTTGAAGTGGGATTCTAATTCAGCCAATTCATGGAATTGATATTTGAATTGATTATTAGCGTCTTGAAGGCTTATTTCTTTGCCTTCGGCAAGATCATTGGCGAAACGTCGTAGTCGTTGAAGAGGCGTTATTAAAAACAGCCGGCCCAACTTGTAAGATACCAATACAATTATTAGCCAAATAAAGGCCAGCCAAATAACCAGTTTTATTAGTAGGCTTTTGCGCGAATTTAGTAGGATTTTCTCGTTGGTATTGAAACCCAGTTTAATACCGAGTTTTTTCAGGGGAATAAAGTTTGTTATTGCTTGTTCTTGGCTGCCTAAATCTAAAACTATTTCCCCGTTTTTCATAAACTGAATTCGGTGTTGCTTGCTGTGTTCTTTAAAAGCAAGACTTCTAATGACGCTGCTAAGAGCAATGTCTGCTTGTACAAAGCCTTCCACAATGTTTTGGTAAAAAATAGGTGTGACCAGTCTAATGTGTGCATCTTCTGTATTGCTATTGATAAATTCAAACCATGGACGGTCATTGTTTTTAGGAAGCTCAGTTAAACTGTGGGGCGACGGCTTTACTTCGTTGGTACTGTAAATGGTGTCTCCTGCATAATCGCGTAAGGTAAGCGGAACTTTGTCACCTAATAAAGTCAGTTCATTCATGAAATCTTCAATGCTGCCACGGTGAGCTTTAGGTTGCATCACCGATTGAACAATAATAGGAAAGTTGGCGTAGTCGCTTAATATCTTATTTCTAAGAACGATGTAGTTTTCAAATTCTCGGCTGATGCCTTGCATTTCTTGTTGTATAAAATCTTGCCGGTTCTCTCGGACCAAAGAGTCCACTTGAAAAAAAACAACCGCGCAAATGGCAAAGCCAAACATAACCGAAATGCTTAACAGAAAGAGAGTAAAGGCCAAAGAAAACGATAATTTTCGTGGGCTATTGAGCATCGTCGTTTTATTTGACTGGCTATTGATTGTCGAGGAAGATTTGGTTTTGATTGCCATAATAGGCCATTACCAGATCATTAATGGTGAGTGCTTCATGGGCATCAGGCTCTTGTGGATTATAGGGTTTAAAAGGTTGTTGATACGTTTTAATGAGCCCAGTAACCGGATTTTTAATCTGCTCTAAAGCATTTCTTAATATAGTGCGGTTTTGAAGCATATTATCGCCAAACTGACTGTTATTAATAGCCGCAATCATGAGGCGGGTTAAGTCATAGGCATGAATAAATCCAGTGGGTGCTTGAATGTCCTTTTTTAGTTTAATCATATCTGGAAACAAGTTGCTTGCCGTTTTGAAAACTTTTTGGCTGAAGGGGCTTTGCTTAGAGCTAATGAATGAAAACCGGGTTTGCAGAAACTTTAAGTCGATGCCTTGTCTTAATTTGGCGTTAATCACCTCAGGGAAATCGCCACCGGTAATGCCCCAATGGCTACGAATGGGCAGACGCTCGCTCTTGTTAAGCGCAAGTAAGGCCTTGGCAAAGGTTTTTCCTTCATGAGCGTTGGCCACCAGCAATATACAGTCGGCACCGGATGCTTGAATTTCTCTGAGGATAATTTTGGCGCCGGTTCCCCCTAAATTCCAATTAAACCATTGAGTGCCTACTGCGCTTAGGCTCAAATTTTTTAAAGCTTTGCTCATAGTTTTGAAGTTAGATCTTCCCCAGCCAGTTTCCTCTAGTAATAAATAGGGCTTTTTAAAACCTTCTTTTAAGGCATTTTTGACAATGACCTCTCCAGCTTTGGAGTCGTCTATTGATAGTCGAAATACCCAGTTGGGGCCTTTTTTGTAACGAGTAATGGGACCGGCTGCTGCCCATGGGTCTAGCATTAAAATATTGTTTTCGTTTATAAACTCAAGATTGTCCAGTAAAGGAGGTGAGTGTAAACCGCTAAATACTGCCAATGCTTTTTTATCTTTTAGAAAATCAGATAAGTGCCTCTTGCTACGAACAGAGCTGCCGTGATGATCTTTTACGATTAGCTTTACAGTCTTACCGGCTAACGTGTAATTAACTTCATGAAGGGCGGTTCGAATGCCTTGCTCAATGGATATACCCGATGCTCTGGCACCGGTTTGATCAGCACCCAGGTACAGGTGTATGGCATCCTCAGCATTCACTCCTTGCGCCACTAACATTAGGCAAGGGCCCAATAGTAGCCCTAGTAAGAATGATCTCATGTATTTGGCCTTTATTAGCGTCGTATTGTGAAAATGTAAGCAATTATTAAGAGCTGTCCTGTATAAGACTAGCCTGTTTTAAGCGTGATAATTGGGTAATTTCAAGCAGGTGGGCATCTCTAAAAGATAGGTATATTCCTAACTTTCTCACAGATACCCTAGCCTGCCCTTACTTTTATATGCGCCACCTTGTTAACTAAATAAAGGAATTGGACTGTGAGCTTGATGCTTCTCATGATTAGAACACAACAAATTTTCGAACTTGCGAGCGCTGATCGGGGGGCTAATTAGGTAGCCCTGGATGAGATCGCAACCTTCATTCTTTAAAAAATCATATTGTGCTTGGGTTTCAACGCCTTCGGCTACGACTTGTATACCAAGAGCCTTGGCTAATCCCAATAATAAGCTAGTGATGGCTGCGCTCTTGTTATCTCCTGGTAGTTCATGGATAAAACTTTGATCTATTTTAAGCGTGGTAATGGGGAGTTGTTTTAGATAGCTCAGTGAAGAGTAACCGGTACCAAAGTCATCCAGTGCAATGCCCACACCTATATCACGTAGAGATTTTAATGTATCAATACTGGCGGCTAAATCGTTTATTAATATGCTTTCGGTTACCTCTATTTCAAGCCATTGAGGGTCCAGATTATAATACTCAATAAGTTCACAGATATTATTAAGCAAATTGCTTTCATTAAATTGTCGGGCCGATAGGTTAACTGATAATTTACATTGGGTATTTTCTTGTTGCCACCATTTAGATAATTGAAGGCAAGATTGTTGAAAAACGCGCTGACCTATGGGCAAAATTAGACCATTCTGCTCGGCAATATGAATGAAACTAGCAGGGGGCTGAATTCCCTTATCTGGATGTTGCCAGCGTACCAGAGCTTCGCAACTGCTTATTTTACCGCTTTGAGGGTTAACCTGGGGCTGGTAATACAGTAAAAATTCGTCATTTTTTATGGCGTTATGCAAGGCGCTTTCGGTTTCCAATAAATTTTTAATTTGTTTGTTTTTCATTGAATCGTAAAACTGATAATTATTGCCGCCTAGGGACTTAGCTCGATACATGGCACTGTCGGCATGACACACCAATAGCTCCTGATTTTCCCGGTCGGTCAGGGTGGTATTGATGCCAATACTGGGTGTGACATACACACTATGACGGCCTACCTGGAACGGGTCTTTAAAAATTTGGATGATTTTTTTCGCCACCAATTCAGCGTCTTTAATGGCCTGTGGGCTAGATAGGATAATGACAAATTCATCCCCGCCAAAACGGGCCAATGTTTCCCCTTTACGAATCACAGAGGTGAGACGCTTAGATACTTCAATTAACAAGGCATCTCCGATGCTATGACCTAGGCTGTCGTTAACGATTTTAAAACGATCCAAGTCCATAAATAAAACAGCCAAGTTTTTACGATCCCTTCTGCTTTGGTGAAAGGCTAAATCTAAGTGATCATTAAAAAGGCGACGATTAGCCAAGCCGGTAAGTGCATCGTGATAAGCTTGAAATTCTATATGTGCCTCCTTTTTCTTTTGTTCACTTATGTCGATAAACAGCGCCGCATAATAAGGTTCTTTGTATGAGCCTTTAATAGCCATAAAACTAAGCCAGACAGGTAAGGAATCGCCATTGTCCTTTTTGCAAGCCAGTTCTCCATGCCACTCCTGATCTTGAGGAATATCTTGCAAGGTTTGAGGAAAGGACTTTTCCAGGGAATTGGAAAAAAAGTTTAATAAGGGTTTATCAATGACTTCACTTACCGAATAGTTCGTTAGCTTGCAAAATGCTGGATTCACACTTTCAATTTGACCCTCGCCATTACAAATAGCGATGGCTTCTATGGTGCTATCAAATAAATGGCTCAAACGTCGATTGCGCTGTATTAGAGTTTGAGTATTAAACGCCTCACGAATTTCAGCACGTAACAGATCGTTGTTCCAGGGTTTGGCTAAAAATTTGTATATAGAGCCCTTGTTAATGGCATCGCTCACCGATTGAAAATCGGTGTAACCACTAATAATGATACGAATGGTATCTGGGTACTGATCTTTCACTTGAGCAAGTAATTCCGACCCTGTCATGTGGGGCATGCGTTGGTCAGATAATATCACCTTAATCTTATGTTTTTTAAGTAACTCAAGGGCTGCTTCACCGGAGTCGGCAGTGTAAATCTGATACTGCTCCTTCCTTAAAAGTCGAGATAAAGACTTTGAAATATTGGGTTCATCATCCACCAACAAAATAGAGTCTTGCATAAATCACCTGTGAATATCATGGATCGATAAATACACATTAGTCATAAGTGTCACTAATGTCACATGAATGCTTAGACCCATATTGTCTAGAAAATTTTACATTTACACTCAAGGTTTTATTTATGGTGCACTGGACATAAAGGGGGATTTATTTATTCAATTAGCTTTTTAAAAACACCGCATTCTAGATGTTTAATTATTAAAAAATAATTTTTAATAAAATTTTATTTTAAGGTTATCGTCTCTACCTTTTACTTATTTGATGGCTCATTTATCTATCCGGCGTTTAGTCTATACTGAAACCAGTCACTATTGTCACTAAAGTCATAAGTTGCAAAGAGGTTCATATGTCATCGAGTGTATTGGCCAGCGATAATAAAAAGCCAATAGGGAGAGCGTGCAGTGGGGACGTGGCCCGTTATTGTGGCGTGCATTTTCGCACTGTCATGACTGGGTGGATTGAAAAATAAGGGCTTATATGACAACGCGTTTATTGGCTGAAGATAATAAAAACGCAATAGGGAGAGCGTGCAGTGGGGGCGTAATCCGTTATTGTGGCGTGCATTTCCGCACTGTCATGACTGGGTCGATTGAAAAATAAGGGGCTTATATGACAACGCGTTTATTGGCTACAGATAATAAAAAGGTATTAAGCAGTGGGGACGTAGCCCGTTATTGTGGGGTCCATTTTCGCACCGTAATTCGGTGGATTGAAAAAGGCCGGCTTAAAGGTTACAAACTGCCCGGCAGAGGCAATAACCGCATTGATGAAGAGGATTTTATCGCCTTTTTAAAAAGTAACGACATGCCTATCCCAGGTGATTTGGTACGTGAAAATAATCGAATTTTAATCGTTGATGATGAGCTACCCATGGCGGCCGCTATTCAACGGATATTGAAAAATGCCGGTTTTGAAACCCAAGTGGCTCATGATGGTTTTCAGGCTGGGTCACTTTTGGCGAGTTTTAAACCTACTCTGATGACACTGGATTTAAGCATGCCTAATATGAACGGCTTTGAAGTGCTGGAATATATGAAGTACAAGGAGGAATTTGAAAAGGTAAAAGTGCTGGTTATTTCAGCTTTAAATGACGAGCAATTGGAGAATGCCAAAGTGGCTGGGGCCAGTGCTTATGTGAGCAAGCCTTTTCAAAAGAAACAGCTGCTGGAAGAGGTAGAAGCCTTAATGGTTCTAGAATAATGCAAATGCCTTGCCCCCATCTAACGTAATAAAGCCTGTTGAATGTCCAGTTAGTAAGAACCCAAACTCAATTGTTTGGGTTTACTTTATTGCCAATTCTGAACTTAAGCTTTACGGGCAATATAGACCGAATTAGTGGACTCTCCCCCGGTAAAGGGATTAGGGAATGGCACCACCTGGGAAGAGGTGGATTCGAAAACCTTGTCTAATAGTTCCATAAAATCAGCAGCCGGAGGTTCGTCAGACCAAAGGCCAAATATGCCACCAGGGTGAAGTTTTTCCTTCATGGCCGTTAAGCCTTCTTCAGTGTAAAAAGCGCTGTTTCCAGGATTCAGCCAATAGCTGGGGGAATGGTCTATATCCAGTAAGATGGCGTGTACTTTTTCACAGTCATTTCCGTCATTCACTGGCTGATTATCAAAATTAAGACGCTTGGAAGTGGCCACTTCAAAGAAGTCGGCATGTACCAATTGGCACCTAGGATCATTACTCAGCTCTTCCCCTAAAGGCACTAGGAATTTTTGGTGCCAGTCGATCACCGGCTTCATGACTTCCACTACCTTAAGAGTTTTAACATTGTCAAAGGCCAAGGCCGCTTGGGCGGTATAGCCTAGGCCTAGGCCTCCTACCACTACATCTAGCTCTTGTCCGGTAAGTTCTGCTAAACCTAGCTTTGAAAGTTGAATTTCCGCTTCGGTAAATAGGCTAGACATTAAAAACTCTTCATTGAGTTTTACTTCAAACAGTATTTTATTGTCGAGCCTAGGCTCTGAACGACGTCTTAGGCTAATGGCGCCCAGTGGCGTTTGCTGATAATCAATTTCTTCAAATACAAATGACATAGGATTGGCTTTTAGTTGGTAACAAGGGCTGTTTTTATGGCTTTAATTATGGGCAGTAGTGTGCCCGAATATGGGTGTTAACTCCAGTTATGCCTATATATCACCTTGAAAATTCATTAATCAATTACTTTGTTCTAAACCTATGGAAAAGAGGCCAATGCACAGGGCTTTAATTGGATTGATCTATATTTAACAGAGTATCAATGGTGCTATATGAGTAATTGAGGTTGCTATGAATTATTTCAATTTCCTAGTTTTGTGGGCGCTGGCACTTATGTTGTCTTCTAGCTCCCTGCTGGCCAGGGAAGAGGTGCGGTTGTGGAGCTATTATGAGTTTCCACCGTTTGTCATTAGCACCGCAGAAGAGGTGGGTTTGTCATATGATTTTGTCGAAATGATGAATCTGTTTGAAGACAATGACCACTACGAATTTGTATTGGAGATATTACCCCGTAAAAGATTAAACGCCTACTTGGCCAAGGGCAAGAAAGGAGCTGTATTGTGGGTGAACCCCATGTTTTTCAATGATATGGAAAAGAAAAAATACCATTGGACCAAACGGTTATTAGAAGACGAGCAATCTTTTGTTTCAAGGGCAAAAGACCCCTTTATTTTTGAGGGCCCTAAATCTTTAATAAAACCCGATTTTATACTGGGCGGCATGCGCGGCCATATTTATGGCGGTATACAGGAAGAAATAGATAAGGGGCTGATCATCCGCACAGATGTAGATAAAGAAAAACAAAACATAGGGATGTTGCTGAAAAAAAGGGTAAATGTATTTCTTATCCCCTATACCGCCATGAAATATTATGAGAAAAAGATGAATCTATATGGCAAAATTTTTTATTCGCCTAAGCCGCTAAATACCTATTCTCGCAGTATCCTGGTACGCCATGACCAAGCCGTTTATGATTTTTTATCTAAAGTAGTGGATGAATCTATGAAGGATGAATACTGGAAAGCCTTACTGGATCAATACAATTTGAAATTACCCACAGGCAAAAAGATGGACTTTTAAGTGCGTCTTTTCATTTATTAGATTTTCTAAGGTTTAATATTGCAAACCGCAATCGCAGTATTAAATTCCTGCATAAACCCTGGGTTTTCTTTAATAAATTTGTGGCTGAAATATACGCCAGTGGGTTTTTCTAGGGCTGTGTGTATCGTAATTTTGTTCTTGTCTATGTTCAGTGTTGTCATCATATTGTTAAAACTGATACCACTCATTAATGCCACATCCACCCGATCTAATAAAAGCATTTTAAGGGAGGAAAGCTCATTTGGCGGAGTCTTAATTTCAGATTGAATTATCCCTTTTTTTACCAGCCCTTCCAGCCACTGGTGACGGGCACTTCCCAAGTTTGCAATGAATATACGGGAATAAAAATTTGGATTCAGCGGCGATATTTCTCTTTCCTTCTTGGTGATATACAACCATTTAATGACAATAAAGGGCTGGGAGAGCGTCGCATATTTGTCTCGTTTTTGCGTCTTAGACGCCATAAAAAAGCCATCGTAGTGTCCTTGCTCGGTGGCTTTCTGAGCACGTTTCCAAGGAATGCCTTTTACAGTATAAGGCTGATTTAGTTTTTCCATTGCACAGCGTATGTAAGGTTGACCCTGTTTAGTCAAGGCGTTGGCTGGTGCCTGGGTAGCCAAGCGAATTTCTTTGGCATTAACCTGCCCCACGGATGGCATACCGAGAGTTAAAGCTACAATGAGTAATATGCCTTTTAAACACATATTTAAAGCTCCTGATCTATTGAGTATAGAAGCTTTGGCGTTAGGCCGGCTAAAGTGAATAAATAATCTTAACAGGCCATGGGTTAACTAATGTGATACATAAGACTATAAATAGAGACTAGGAGTACCCGCTTTTACTATGTAGATATGGCGGTCTAACAATTACCTACTTCTAAACAGTCCTGCTATATTCGCTCTTGAATCTTCTCTAACCACTGTTTGGGAGACAGGCCAATTTTTTTACGAAATACTCGCGCCAAGGCCGAGCCATTTTCATAACCCACCTCATGGGCCACCAAACCCACCGCTTTGTTCTTTTTTAACAAACCTTGTGCAACCGCGAGACGCCAATCGCTGATGTAATCTCCCGGTGGTTGTCCTACCACGTCACGAAACAACTCGGCAAATTTAGAACGAGACATGGCAGCAATTTCTGCCAGGGATTCCAGGCTCCAATTTTGTTGGGGCTGATGATGAATGGCATTCATGACCTTGGATAATTGTGGGTGTGATAAACCGGCAAGCATGCCATGGGCCACAACGCCTTCTTCCAGTACGTGGCGTAAAACCTGAATAAGAAAAATATCACTAAGGCGGTCGATCATGGGTTCACGGCCGCAGCGTTCATTAAAGGCCTCGTCGAATAACCACTGTGATGCCTGCCCCAAGAGATCGGAATCTTTTAAATCAAAGTATAGGAAATTGGGCAGAGCCGCCGCCAACGGGTTATTAAAGCCGTCGTCATATTGAATACTGGTACACACCAGTTCTGCTTGGTCGGTTTCGCTGGCGACAATTTGATGGTGAGTGGCCTGGGGGAAAAAAATCACAGAAGGTTTATCAAAGCGGGTCTTTTGACCCTGATCATTAACCAAGGTGAGAGTGCCTGATTTCAACAGGTGCAGGTGTCCGTCGCTGCTGTCCTTGGCTCCAAAAGGTTGTACCCCACAGATATTGCCACTGAAGAAGACCTTAGCATTGATGGAAAAGCGGTTAAGTATTTCAGATAAGCGATCCATTTCTTCACCTTTGGACGATTTGTATCAATTTACGGACTATATCACCCCTTTAGATCCCGCCCAAGCCGTAAAGTAACCCCACTGCCACTTTGACCTTGTGCTTCAAAACGTTTTTCCAGCCGGGCAGTCAGGACGATCGGGATTAACTTAAAGACGATTTGAACCCATTGAACTGAAGTGAACGGCTAAAGTATTTGGCACTTGTTCGACCCATTAAATGTAACGGAGAAATAAAATGAAACTAACCCAACTAATTAAATCAAGCCTTGCCCCTGCTGTTGCGATCTCTGCATTAACGTTAAGCAGCTTGAGTTTTTCAGCCGATATCGACATGAGCGCAGATGCCAATGACGTGGCCATAAGCGGTTACGACACGGTATCGTATTTCACAGACAGTAAACCCACTCAAGGTAGCGCGCAATACACCAGTGCCTATAAAAATACGATTTATCAGTTTTCAAGCGCTGACAATCGAGACGCCTTTAATAAAAACCCTAGCCGTTACGCTCCACAGTTTGGTGGCTTCTGCGCCATGGGTGTCGCGCTTGAGAAAAAATTGGTAGTGGATCCAAAAGCATGGCGCATTGTTGATAACAAGCTGTACTTGAACCTGAATAAAGCCGTTCAAACAAAATGGTTATCTGACGTACCGGGTCACCTAGATACAGCCGAAGACTTATGGCCTGAAATTAAAAACAAAACCGCTACTGAACTAAACGAAGCGTAATTTTTCATTCATAAGGAGAATACATGATGCAAGGTTTTACCAGCTATGACGATTTAAATTCGCAGATGAAAGCGCACGACTGGACCCTGCTTTATTTTACCGCCAGTTGGTGTGGACCTTGTAAAACCATGTCTCCGGTGATGGGAAAGGTAAGCGAGGAAAATACGGCCAGGTTGAATGCCATCAAGATTGATGTGGATGGCGCTCAGGAATTGGCTGGGCAATACGGGGTTCGAGGCATTCCCACTCTGATATTGCTCAATAAAGATAAAGTGATGGATTCCATTGCAGGAGCCTTGCCTCAGACACAGGTTCAACAATGGCTAGACAAGCATCTTTAAGTTTTTAAAATTTAAGTAAAGGACATAACCATGAATAAAAAACTCGTTGCCAACGCGGCCTTAATGGCTGTACTTGCTGCCAGTGCTATCGCTCCAGCGCATGCAGGCGGAAAAGAAAAATGCTATGGCATAGCCGAAGCCGGACAAAACGATTGCAGTAATTTAGCAGGAACCCATTCTTGTGCGGGGCAATCAACTCTAAATAATGATATGGGCGAATGGAAGATGGTGGTCAAGGGTTCATGTGTTGATTTAGGCGGCCTTAAAAAAGCGGATGCTAAACGTCAGTATTTGGCGAGCAAGGCTTAACAATTAAAATGTTTACGGGCCAATACGCATGACTGCACAACATATAAATGTAAAGAGTAAGGACCTTACTCAAAACCCCATTAGTATTGGTGTGGGTTTAAGGCATGCTCATTATGCAGATGTGTTGGCCCAACCCAGCGACATCGATTTTATTGAAGTGCATTCGGAAAACTTTTTTGCCAATGGCGGAGCATCACGCTCATTTTTACGAGAAGTGGCGAAGCTGTATCCGATTAGTTTGCACTCAACGGCATTAGGCTTAGGCTCATATGCCAGTATTCCTGGTGGTTATCTTGATTCACTGAAAGCTCTGGTAGAAGAGGTTAATCCTATTTTAATGTCTGATCATGCTGCCTTTGCCTGGGGCGAGTTTAATCAGCAGCCCATGCATGCGGGTGACTTATTGCCTGTGGCATTTGATCAAAAAAATCTAGCCATCATGGCTAAGAATATTGATCGGGCTCAGCAGCTCACAGGTCGGAAACTTAAGGTAGAAAATCTTTCGGCATATTTAGTGCCTAGTGGTTCAAGCATGAGTGAGACCGAGTTTTTAGTTAAATTAACGCAGCTTACAGGCTGTGAATTATTAATTGATTTAAATAATCTGGTGGTGAATGCCAATAATTTTTCCAATTTAGAAAATACCGATTACAGCAAACAATGGTTGTCGCAAATACCAACTAATCTGGTGGGTGAATTACATTTGGCAGGTTTTACGCCTGTGGCTACTGGTGAATTGACCATAGATGATCACAGTCAACCGGTCAGTGACACTGTGTGGGAGTTGTATGAGTTTGCGCTGCAACGTTTTGGTAGTGTGCCCACGTTAGTTGAATGGGATAACAATCTTCCTAGTTGGAATGTTTTGGTGGGTGAGGCCAGTAAGGCACGAAAAATAGCCCGGCAGGTACTCAATAATGCCTAGTCAACAGCAGACATTAATGGATGCCATATTAAGCCAACAAGAGAATATGGCATTTGAAAAACGTGGTTTGGAAATTTATCAGCGTAATTTGTTGGCAAGTGCACAGCGTGCTTTACAAATAACATTTCCCACTGTGCTTCAGCTTATCGGTGAAGAGTTGTTTATTCATGCCACTAAAAATCTGTTGCAAAGAACTCCACCTGCACAGGGTGACTGGGGATTATGGGGGGATGAATTTCCTGCACGATTAAAGGCATTGTCGCAACTGACCGATTATCCGTACGTAGCCGAATGTGCCGAGCTGGATTTGGTCCGTCATAAACTGGAGCGGGCAGAAGACAGAGATGTCCTGATGAGCAGCCTGCAATTATTGGCCGAGTTGGATCCGGATAACATTGAAATTATCTTAAGTGCAAACCTTAAGTTTTGGGCATCGGCCTTCCCCATTGTGGATATTTATCATGGCCATGCTGAAACGCAGCAGGGTAAAGAGGACTGGCTGCAAAAGGCAAAAGATAAGCTGGAAAATAACCAAGGTCAAAAATTATTGTTATACCGCCCGCAGTTTAAAGCTCAGCTGAGGGCCTTAAAGGATGATGAATACAAATTTTTATCCTTGTTAAGTGAAGGCATTAGCCTAGGCCGAACACTTGATTTAATGATCAGTGAAGGTTATTCGGATTTCTCCTTCGAGCAATGGCTGCCATTAGCGATTCAGCAAAATTTAATATCTTGTTTAAAACAACCTTAACCCCGTATCCAATTTAAAAGCAAACCTTGAGAGGATGAAGTTATGAATGCAACCATCGATCGTTTCAGCGGGCACTATTTGTCCCTAACGGAAAAAGTAAACTTGTTACAACCAGTGGCCTTATTAGCGGCCCGTATTTATGTGGCCTGGGTGTTTTTTATGTCGGGCCTCACTAAAACACGAGACTGGGAAACCACCTTGTTTTTATTTGAAGAAGAATACAACGTGCCCTTTTTAAATTTTGAAGTAGCCGCCTGGTTGTCTACTGCCGGAGAATTGGTGTTACCTATATTATTGGTGTTGGGATTAGCAGGGCGTTTTTCGGCGCTGGGTTTAAGTATAGTGAATGTAGTCGCGGTATTGAGTCTCGAAGAAATTGCTCCAGCTGCGTATACCCTGCACATAGTGTGGGGCTTATTATTGGCGCAGGTGGTTTTATGGGGCGCGGGCTATTTGTCGGTGGATTCAAAGTTGCAATCAGTTGCGCTAAATAGATAGCAATTAATTCGAAAAATGAGAACCATAGAGGGGAATTGGCACACCTCGCTAGTTCTTATTTTCTGGCTGTTTTTAAAGTACACCCTTCAGTTTTATCGCTTTTAAATAATAGCTTAAGCCACACGCCATCATATTGAATTCAACACCTTGCATATTCATGCTAGGGTAGTTCGTTATTTCCAGCATACCTCAATTATTAATTTGGTCAGAATAATTTGAATTTATTCGGCCTCCAAAGCAGTTAACCAATTAATGCGAATATTATTAGTGGAGGACGACCTTTTAGTGGGGGAGTCCATAAAAGAGGCGCTTCAATTTGAAGGCCATGCAGTGGACTGGATCACTTCAGGCCAGGAAGCTTTATCGGTGATGTCTAATACTAATCCCCACGAACTGGTTTTATTAGATTTGGGCTTGCCAGATATAGGCGGCATTGAAGTACTCACCCAGTCACGGCTTAAGGGTTTAACCATACCCGTCATAATATTAACCGCTCGCGATGGCTTGCACGATCGCATTGGAGGCTTGGATGCAGGAGCCGATGATTACCTAGTAAAACCTTTTGATATAGAAGAGTTATTTGCACGCATGCGCTCATTAGTAAGGCGTGCCGCTGGACGGGCCATGGACGAATTAACATTCGGCTCTTTTACCGTGTATTCAAAAGACTATACGGTGTTTTTCCAAGGGCGTGATCTTGAAGCAACACGTTCTGAATATGTACTGCTAAGCAAGCTCATTCAAAGCAAGGGGCGTACTGTGAGCAAGCAAGTTCTGGAAGATGCTTTGTTTGCCTGGGACTCTCAAGTGAGCAGTAATGCGGTGGAGGTCTATATGTCTAGGTTACGCAAGAAAATGCCCAAGGGCAGTATCGAAACCATACGCGGCATTGGTTACCGTTTAAAAGTGATAGAGCCGTAATGAAAACTCGAGCACTCTCCATTAAAAGACGCATGCAAGTGATTGCAGTTGGAATTCTAGCGATCACTTGGGTTGTGACTTCTGCGCTCATGTTATTTGTGGCAACGGATATTTATTATCAATTTCATGATGAAGATTTAGTTAATTTTTCTCAATTATTAGGGGATGTGAGTCGTGAAGAATTACTGAAAAATAGTAAAGATAATCAGCAGATACTGTCCAGCGCTTCACTGTTTAATTCAAGTAGCTATTCAGGACTTGCCTTTGAAATTGTACGCAATGATCAGGTGCTTATTCGCTCCCTGAGTGACTTCCCTTTTACCAAAGTACAGCTTAGCCCAGTAGCCGGTTTTAAATCTGTTCGTTTACCACAGGCTCATGGCGGTAAAATGTGGCGTCAATACACTCGGTTTGATGCAGAAACCAACAGTTGGTTATCGGTTGCTGAAACCTCTAAAGAGGGAGATTTCATTGTTAATCGAGTGCTGCCTCTTTTGTTGTGGCCTATTCTCATTATGTTCCCCCTCACTTTATTTGCCATTGCCTTTGGTGTACGTCACGGTCTTAAGCCCTTAAGTTCACTGGCTAGTCACGTTGAAGAGCAAACCCCCAATTTTTTAAAAGCCATTTCGACAAAGAATGTGCCGGTGGAAGTTGAACCCTTAGTCGGTTCCATTAACAGTTTACTGCAACGACTTAATTCGGCCTTTGAAAATGAACGGCATTTTACTGCACATGCTGCCCATGAACTGCGAACGCCACTGGCTTCTTTGAAAATTGAGGCTCAAACATTGCAACGTATGGTCGATGGTGAACCGGCTCAGCGTGCCTTACAGCGGATTATTGTCAGAATGGACAGTGCCGCCCACATGGTGAGCCAGTTACTGACCATGTCTCGGGTAGAGCTGGGAAGTGAGCTACAAGGGCTAAAGTTGTTAGATTTAGCAGAGCAAGTCAGGGCACTGGTTCATGATATGGCTCAGAAAATTAGCCTAAAAAATATTAATGTTAGGCTGGATTTAGCAAATGAGAGCAGAGTGAGTGTGGAACCCGGCATGCTTAAAATTTTAATGGCTAACTTGTTGGATAATGCCATTAAATATAGCCAGGAAAATGGTGAGATCAGTATTTCAGTTTTTCAGGATAAGAGTTATGTTCAGTTGGATTTCGCTGATAGCGGTATTGGTATTGCGCCAGGTGAATATGAAAACGTGTTTGATAAATTTTACCGCATACTGGGCTCTGGTGAATCGGGTACCGGCTTGGGTTTATCCATCGTTAAGCGCATTGTTCAGATTCATAATGGCCAGATCGTTTTGGAGAAAAGTACCTTAGGAGGACTAAAAGTAAGCGTTAAATTTAAGGCTGTCAGCTTAATGTAAGCTTCTTGCTGTACCTTTATTAAAGGTTACCTGACTGCTTAATTGTATTCCCGGTAAGATATTATAATAAATATTTAGAGGTGTATGCTTTGCGTAAGATAATCATTATTCCAATTACTCTGCTATTGGCAGCAGCTGCCTTTTTGGCCAATGCTTTGTTTCAACCCTTCTTTGAATTTCCTCAGCCCGCCAATATTGATTGCCTAGATATGCAGCAGGGTAGCTATGTTGATTTTCAGCCTGAACCCAAAACCATATTTGCCTTTGGTTTAAATTACAGCAAACACATTAAGGAAGGTATGGGCTTATATGACCCTGATAAGCCTCTGGTATTTTTTAAACACTTACAAACGCTTAATGACAGCCCAATTGTTAAAACTCCCACCTCCAGTGACCTAATGGATGAATTTGAAAAAGCAGACCCAGAATTGGCCGCTCATATTAGTCAAAACTACAACGACATTCCTGCCCTATTGGATTACGAAGTGGAAGTGGGTTACGTGTTGTTGGAAGATGTTGATGTGAGTAAGTTGAATGATTCGGGTTACGTGCCTCAAATAGGTTATTTTTTAGTAAATGAATTTACTTCTCGTACTCCTTTGGTCATGGCTGGCGCTGAAGATAGGGTACCGGCATTTAATGCAGCTAAAGGCTTCCCTGGTTTTTTAACCTACGCAAAACAATACTGGGTACCCAATAAAAGCCAGGCTAATAGCGGCATATGTGTACAGCTAACCACAGAAGTGAACGGTGAAATTCGCCAGAACAGCAATAGCCGTGACTTAATTCGCAGTCCAAAAGGAATTATTCAAGCGGTAGCTAAGCTTTACCCTGATAAGTCTATGCTCAAGGGGGACTTGGTTTTAACCGGAACACCTGAAGGTGTATCGTTAAGCATTCCAGTATGGAAACAAAATTTGGTGAAAATGGTTAAACCTTCTTCGTCCATGAAATTTGATGCTTTCATCGGTCTTGATAAAACTCGATTCTTAAAAGCAGGGGATAAGGTTGTAGTTAAAGCTGAAGGGCTGGGTGAAGTAGAGAATTTGATCCAATAGAAAAGTCAATAAAATATTAGCCTTGAAAAGGCGGCCGCTTAATTTTAAGCGATCACCTTTTTAGTGTTAATTTACGGATGCATACCAATACTAAATAAGACTAAATTACTGTTGCTTACATCCAATTCTTCTTCAAAAGTTCCATCGTTTATTTCCAATTTTCGCGCAAATGTTTCGCCTACTTCAAAACTTGCCCAAAACTTTCCGCTTAAATTTTTACGAATCCCGACAGTGGCGATCCAGCTTTTATAGGAAAGGTTTGAATTATTACCCTCTCGATTGCGGTAGCGCCAGTTACCACCTTCCGGTGCCAATTTAGAAAAAAGGCTCCAATTTTTATTAAATCTGTGTTCGGCTTTGCTGGCTGGAAAGCCCAGTACAAAGTGAGTGTTAGCATGAGTGCTATAAGCATACGAAAACATGGGGATGGGTTGGTACTCACCAAACAGACGATTGGCACCGGCACCAAATGTCCAGCTGTGGGGGCCGCCGGCACTGTATTTCCATAACATTAACCCTAAAAGAGAAAAGCTTTCGCTGTCGCTGGCCTCTAGGTCGCTGTGAATACTGGGGGTGACATTAATGATACGCGTCCATTGATCATCTAATTTATCAATAAAGAGCAGCGGCAGTTTAACCGTATACAGTTCAGTATCATTGGGGGTTTGGTCGCTGTCTTTAAAGCGAAACCCCATGCGCTCGATAGATAAACCAGGAATGAATATATTATTAAAGGCGCTGAATTTTCCAAAAGGGGCTTTTACTAAGGTTCGATCTAATGCTACTTCAGTTGGACTGTTTTCAATGGATGAAAAAGCCATGTGCTGGCTGCTGATGCCCATGGCTAAATCCCCTGGCGCCTCAAACAGTTCGAGTTCGCTTATGTTCACAGTGTCGACACTGGATGCCGCAACGTTCCAGTGGGGTAAGAATATCAAAATAAAAATAAGTAGGCGGTTCATGGTTTTATCCGGCAGGCATGTTAAATCATTATAACATGCCTGCCGAAAGTACGGCCCTCATTGTAATAGCAGGCTGATGAGTGACGCCTTCATCACTGGAGCCTCAAAACATTTTAGGCGTCTCGCTAGTGTTTAATATTCATGCGTACCTGAGCGCTAAACACGAGATTATCTTGGGTATCGGTCACTCTGACAGGCACCATTACATCTCCCTGAGTCTTCCAGTCTATGTCTTGACCATCGGCCACTGCGACAAGGTGAGTCTTGGCCTTTTTCAAATACTGAACTTCCATGCCAGCTGGAATCCAGCGCGCGCCTTTGGGTACGGATACATCCATCATTAAACCAGCGCTAAGTTCGGCCATGTTACACATGGCAATGGCATGGACTGTTTTCATATGGTTTTGTACGCGACGGCGTTTCTTCATTTGTACCTGGCAAAGACCCGGTTTTAACTCACTGATTTTTGGTTTGATACTAGAAAAATAGGGGGCGGCTAGGCAAACGGCCTTACTAAATATTTTATTACCCAGGGGTAGTTTGGTGAGGCGGTTATACATGGCCAGAGTGTTCATGGGTTGTTCCCTTCTTGTTTAATGAAGATTGATGGAAAAGTAATCAGGGATAGATTAAAGCACTAATTAGAATAATATTCTAGAATAATATTCTAGTGGTTTGTTTGGATGATTTAAAAATGGGAGAGTGGCGCCTAAATCAAGAATTAGAACCCTATTCTAGACACTGTGATAAGCTCTCGCCCAACAGATCCTGATGGAATCACCGGCATGAATGAAAATAATGGCTTGGAAAAAAGGCCAACCCATAAAGCCAGTTCACGCAGTGAGCAAAAAAAACAGCAGATATTACATATTGCCCTGGAGTGTTTTGTATTACATGGAGTGGAAGGAACCACCATAGACATGATTCGTGAGGCCACCCAGACCAGCGTGGGTAGCCTGTATCACCACTTTGGCAACAAGGATGCCATTGCTAGCGCCGTGTTTATTGCTGGGCTGCGAGATTTTGCCCAATTGTTAAAGCAATATCTTAATGAGCTGGGTCAGGGTGATTCTATGAATGAAGACCAAGCACATGTGGGGGTAAAGGCGCTGGTGTACGCCAATGTAGACTGGATTAGCACACAACCTCAGTGGGCGAATTATGTTTTTCAGCACAGGTCGCGGGTAAAAGGGGTTCATGAAAACAAGTTGTCGGGAGACATGAATCACTTTAACAATTTCATTAATAATTGGTTTTCCCCCTATATTGAACAGAATCTCATTCAAGACTTGCCACAGGAGGTACTGGCTTCCCTAGTGATAGGGCCAGTGCATACCTATGCACGTCATTGGCTGGCGGGGCGTTATGAGGTTTCGTTAAAGGAACATAGAGAAGTATTTGCTGAGGCGGCGTGGCAGGCGATTAAAGTAGCTTGAATAATAGCCCTGATATAGAAAATATCGGGGCTATTTAAAAAGTGAGTACTCATTTACTTAGTACTAATTAGCACTTACTCAAAAAGGTTATTACCGATTTGAACGACGTCTAAAGCCACTCAGGCCAATCATGCTTAACCCCATTAGGAACCATACATTTACACTGGCGGCGCCGGATTCATCATCAGTGATGATAATCACGTCATCGGGATCTACGATCTTTAAGGTGATCTCGGTGTTTGTGGTGTCATATAAATCGATAGATTGAAGCGTTAGGGTGTAAGGGGAGTTGGCCACCATATCTATTGTGGTGCGACCCTTCACCGTATTCTCAGCTGTAAACTCCAATCCTGCAGGCAAGCCAGATAAGGCATAGCTAATGTCATGATCATCGGCATCGGTAGATTTTGCCAAATCCCATTCTAGGCCACTGTTAATGTTTACCGCCAATTTGGTTAAGCCGCTGTATACCGGGGTTGAATAGCCCACTGTTAGGGTGAAGCTGCTTTGACGGGTAACCCCGTCACCGTTGGCAGAAGTAGCGATAACGGTGATGGTATTGTAGGTATCCAGCAGTGGGCTGATGCTATGAACTGGGGTACCGGAAATAATATTGGTGGCAGAATCAAAGGTTAGACCGTCGGGAAGCGTTCCTGAAACGGTAAAAGTAAGGCTATCGCCACTGGGTACAGTGAAAACGCTAGCCACATTAAGCGAGAACGGCTTCTCGGGTGAAAGTTTGTCGTTGCTAATCACATTGGCACCAATGGCAACATTGCCATATTCAACCGCGCCAATGTCTATGGTGCCACGCATAATACGAGTGCTGCCCCTTTGGTCAAATTCAGGGGCGGTATCAATACTAGTATTACCCATATCCACTAACGGGCTGGTTTCCAGCGGGTAATGGGTTCGGCCCTTGCCGCCATTATTTTCCAGTGCTCCCAACAGAGGGTCGCTAGTGGTAAGAGTATTGGTAGCGTCATCCAAATAGTCGGCACAACCATCGCTACCTGGGATTTCATTAACAAGCGAATAGCTTAGGCTGAACCCAGTTTGATCATCCCCCACACATGCCTGTCTTACCGTACCAGTGTTGCCCGAGATAACGGCGTGGCTTAAAGATACAACAGGGGAAGCTCCAGCTTGAATTGCACCGGCACCATTGCTGGCAATGTTCTCTATTATGCTGGCATGACTGATACTTGAGCCTTGCACTACGGCACCGGCAAAATAAATTCCGGCACCTTGAATGGCGCTGTTACCACTGATAGTAGTGTTTTCCATATTCAGCGTTAAAAGACTTCCGCCAACATACAGGGCGCCGCCATTGTTGCTGGCAGTGTTGGCATTGATAGAAGTTTTTTCAATGTTCAGCGCTAGGGCTTGTGTGGCATCGGCATATATCGCCGCACCGTCTTCGGTGGCGACATTGTTCACTAGGTTAGTTTCAACCAGGCTAATGGAGCCGTCGGCATTTAAATCACTGATGTGCAGGGCACCGCCTGAGCGTTGTGCACTATTGCCATCCAGAGTGGTGTCACTAATAGAGACTACCGCACTTCTATCAAGCGCCAAGGCGCCGCCATGTGCGCTGATTACACCACCATTGCTGAAATTATTGGCAGTGTTAGTGCTGAAAGTTGATTCGTTAATGGTAATTGTTTTTGCCGAACGTATCAGGATAGCGCCGCCATAGCCGTTTGCTTGGTTATTGCTAAACGTGCCTTTCTCTATGACCAAAGTATTGCCAGCGTCATCTTGGTGATTCACAAAGGCAATGGCGCCGCCACCTGCATCTGAATTTCCACTGGTATCTGTGTTGGCCACACCACCATCATCTGCCGCTGTGGTGAGATTAGTACTAAAACTAGTATTGGTAATGTTGAGGTCGGCACTTGATACCCGAATGGCGCCGCCTTGCATGCTTACTTGGTTATCACTGAATGTACTATTGGTAATGGTAGTGGGTGAGGTACTGGAAATGGCCGCGCCTTTCACATCGCCAGTGGTATAAAAGCCTTTAATTTCCACGCTAGTGAGGGTTAATTTGGCATCGCTGCCGGCACTAATAATGGCTGGGGCTGTACGGTCAGCGGTTTGCAGGCCATCTAAAACAAGTCCGCTTAAAGAGAGTTCGGAAGCGCTATTCACGCTGAACATATTTTGGTCGGTACTGGTATTTAAAGTCAGCGGGGCACTGGTGGATGCTGAAATACTGACGATGCGAGCATCATTAACTTCATAAGGGTAATTATCTAGTGTGAGTGATGCAGAATTAAAACTGCTGTTAAAATTTACCGTGTACTCAACACTGCCTGGGCAGTCTGTGCTCAATAGTGTCCATATTTCATCAAAAGAATATTTATAATCATAATCTTCATTAATTCTTGAATCGACAGTGAATTCATTGGCACAGGTGAGTGATTCTTTTAGAACGGTTACATTATCAAGGGTAAGTTTTGAGCCACTACTGCCAGCTAAAACTAGCTCACCATTATCTCCGGTACTTGAAACCAGAGCTGTGTTTCCAATTTGGTCAAATAAGGCTTGGCTGGAATTAGTGGAGCTAAGCGTAACAGTACCCTCTTCAGAGGTTAGTAATGTGATATTTCGATCATTGCTAAATTCGTAAGGCGCATTGTTTAATACTATGGCCAGACCATTATATTTCGCATCAAAAGTGATGGTGTAATCGCCAGCGCTGGCGCAAGTTTGATTAATGTAGCTCCAGGCTTCATCGAAGGATATATCCCAATCAAACTCATCATTCAACAGGCTGTTTACGGTAAAGGTACTGTCACAGGAAAATACTTCTGTGGGCAGGGTCACCTCACTGGTGGTAAGAGCTGAACCTTCATTGATCACGAATATTTTTTGAGTGGCATCGCTTGAGCTCAAAATGATAGGGAGCTGATCTGCATCGGTGTCATTGGCTTTTGCTTGCAATGATAGGGTGACATTACGGTTTCCATTAAGGGTAAATGATTCAGGATCAAGCAGCAGGGTTGACCCCTTAAGGTCGCGAATGAACTGAATGCTGTAACTGCTATCTTCTGAACAGGACTCCATATAAGCCCAAGCTTCGCTAAAGCTGGTAAGGCCATCACCTACGGTGTTGGTAGGCGTATCAACCGCAATAATTGCATCACAACTGGACGGATCAGCGGCCAGACTGACTTGTGTCACCCCCAGGGCCATGGCCACGATCAAGGGTTTAATCGGTAAGGTAATTGTAGACATGATTTTCCTGGAGACATCTTTGGCAAGGTGTTCCTTGCCTTATTGTTGTTTGGTTTGAACTAGGCCGCCTGTTACTGGCTAAACTGACCCGGTAAAAATGATGGCTCTATAATACTGGGTTGGGGATTTATTTATACTGATTATTAGATAGAGGTTGAAAGAACTGCCTAAGGCTGCACTATGGCACCAGAATATTTAGGTTGTATGAAAAATAACGGCACAGTCTATGTGAATACTGGATTGGGGAATTATTTATACTGATTATTAGATAGAGGTTGAAAGAACTGCCTAAGGCTGCACTATGGCACCAGAATATTTAGGTTGTATGAAAAATAACGGCACAGTCTATGTGAATACTGGATTGGGGATTTATTTAAACTGATTATTAGACAGAGGTTAAAAGAACAGCCTAAGGCTGCACCATTGAACCAGAATGTTTGGGTTGTATGAAAAATAATGGCACAGTCTATGTGAATACTGGGCTGAGGAATTACTTATATTCACTATTAGGCATAGCTTAAAGAGTATTCTAAGTGTTGTACCATGGCACCAGATTATAAGGGGGTATGAAAAGAAAAATAAAGCGGGTTATGCTTAATGACAGAGCAGGTTGTTAACGCAAGGATTCATTAAAAAACGATTTCATATCAACTCGATGGGCACCCTTGTCGAAGGCCTTTTTAATAGTTTTGGACTGTGGTGTATTTTTAAAACAGAGGTAAAGATATTTATCTTCCAGTAGCTTTTCATTAAATTCAATTTTGTTTTTATACTCTTGTAATTCCAGTGAGTTCTCCAGTAAATACTCTAAGACATATTTGTCTATCACAATTATGGGTACTCGATTGGCCGCCAGTTTTTTCAAATTCTCCAAATCGCTGGTGACCGCTTCGGTTTTAATGTTGCCTTCGCGCACACGTTTATCAAACTCAGCACTGTTTACGTAATCTTGCACCACGCCCACTCGAGATAGCTTGGCAATATCATCAAGTGAGGTCCAGTTAACTGGCTTGCTTTTTAATTGAGCAAAACCAAGAGGCCCCGAGCCTACGGTTTCTGAAAAATTACAGGTTTTGTCTAATTCAGATGAATAATATTCGGGAAAGTACCCTAGGTATTTTGAGTTTTTATCTAAACCTAATTTAACCGCCTGGCTCCAAGGATAAAAGTCTACTACCAGTTCATAACCCATGGCCTTAAATATGGCTTTAGTGGTGGCGACCGTCACGCCCTGACGAGAAAGCTTTTCTCCCGAATAAGGAGGCCACTCTAACGACGTCATGTAAACTTGTTTATCTTGCCCATAAGCCTGCGACTCAATCGGAAAGAAAGCGCTTAGCGATAAAACCAAGAGCCATAAATATTTAGCCAACGCACATACCCTTTAATGTTTTTGTCCATACATAAAAATATGGCTCATAATTACCATCTTGATAATTGTAAGTGTAGTGGAGGTTTAATTTTTGTGGATATTTAAATAGATATTGGGAAAAGAGAGGGTATGAAGAAGGATTGAATTGAGGCTTATACTAGGTGGCGTACATGAATGCCTTTGTACTCATGTTCCATTATGCTTTCAAAGCGTCGATCTCCAGGGGAGCCACGTTTACCATAGCGTCTGCAACTAATGCTGTTTGCGGCAGGATTAAACTTTACCGCTGAGGTTTTTTTACTGGCCAGTTCAAGGTAGCTGTTTGCGCCTACATGTTTCATTAAGTGGTCATAGGCCTGGCAAATTTCAAGGAAGCGCTGGCCACTGGCCTGATCGCGATCCGGATGAAATACCATAGCTAAACGACGGAAAGCATTTTTAATTGATTCCTTGTCTGCGCCGTTTTCCAAACCTAATAATGAATAATGTTTGATCATTTTTATTATTTTTTTGTTTGTGTTCTAGCCTTTGAGTTATTAAAGACTACCCTTATAGCGCTAAGAATAATAACAGAACTAAATTAGAGCTCAATTCTTTAAAGGGAAAAATATGACGCTTTTGGCAAATTTACCCCTTCAGAGGAAGAGGTGTTTGTTTTTTATACCTTTAAAATGTTTATGAAAAGGGTTTTTAGTTAAAGTTTAATTGGTTGGTTTGTTCTCGCCACACTGCATGTCTTCCAGCTCTTTAATGTCTGTTTGGTCAGACATTAATACCTGTTCCAATTCCTTTTTGTTTTTCTGAGTCAAAGACACATAATCTTTAATATCACCTTCTAACTTAATGATATCGCGTACGTGGCGCTCATCGAGCACTTTAAAATTATGAATGGCGCGTTGAGCATCTTCCTCGGCCAACCCCAGTGATGTCATGACCTGTTCGCTTAAATTAAGGGCCGAGTAAAATGTTTCCCTGACAAAGACATCAACACCTACTTTGTGAAACTCATGGGCTTGAATACGGCCCGCTGCACGGGCAAACAGTTTTAAATGGGGGAAATGTTTTTTACACAGCGCAACAATTTCCAAAGCTTTTTCATGGTCATCAATGGCCACCACCAGCATTTTTGCGGTACTTGCGCCAGCAGCGTGCAACAATTCTTGGCGTGATGCGTCTCCGTAAAAAACCTTGTGACCAAACTTGCGTAAATTCTCAATTTGCGCGGCATCATGTTCCAGTACTGTGGTGGTAAAACCATTTAGGGTTAATGAGCGGTCCACTATCTGCCCAAAGCGTCCAAATCCGGCAATGATTACCTGAGTGACGCCATCGTCTATGGTGTCGGCGGGTTTATCTCCATCTTTTATCGAAATAAATTTAGGCTGAACCCAGCGCTCGTTAATAATCATTAATAAGGGGGTGAAGGCCATGGATAAGGCGACTACCACTACTAAGGGGGCGGTAATAGAATCCGGTAAAATATGCTGCTGGCTAGTAAAAGAAAACAATACAAAACAAAACTCTCCGCCTTGTGCCAGAGCAAAGGTGAAGGTCCATTGCTCACTGGCTTGAAGTTTAAATTGTTTGGCCAGGGTGATGAGTACGATGAACTTCACACTAATGAGTGCCAGTACCAGAGACAAAACAACCAGAGGTTCTTGCATGAGCAATTCAAAATTAATGCTGGCCCCCACCGAGATAAAAAATAATCCCAGTAACAATCCCTTGAAGGGTTCAATCTCGGCTTCTAGTTCGTGGCGGTATTCGTTGTCGGCCAATACTACACCCGCAATGAAGGTGCCCAGGGCAGCAGAAAGCCCTACTAAATCCATTAACAAGGCGATGCCAATGACCAATAATAAGGCGCTGGCGGTAAAAATTTCTCGAAGCTTAGTGCTGGCAATGATACGAAATACAGGGCGCAGTAAAACGCGGCCACCTATGATGATGGCGCTTATGGCAATGAGTACCAGTAGTCCGTGTTGCCAGCCGCTTAAGCCAAGAGTACTGGCCATTACCGTGCTTTCGCTAATGGCCAGCAAAGGCAAAAGGGCCAGCATGGGGATTACGGCGATATCTTGAAACAGTAAAACGGCAAAAGCGTTTTGTCCGGCCTCGGTATTCATCAGGCCTTTTTCATTTAAAGACTGCAAAACAATGGCAGTGGAAGAAAGGGCCAATATTAGCCCTACCGCCAGGGCGTTTTGCCAAGGGAAATCCAACAATAGGCCAATGGCCGTAAAAAAGAGCGTGCTAAGAATGACCTGTAGGCCGCCCAGCCCCAGAATGGGCAGGCGCATTTGCCATAATAATGATGGGCGCAATTCTAGGCCCACCAGAAACAGCATCATCACCACCCCAAATTCGGCAAAATGCATGATGCCTTCTACATTATGGCCCACCAAACCTAAGGCATATGGGCCGATGGCGGCGCCGGCTAACAGATATCCCAGTACCGACCCCAGCCCCAAGCGCTTGGCCACTGGCACAGATACAACGGCTGCCAATAAAAAGATAAAGGCTTGATACATTAATCCACCTTCTTGCATGGTTTGTTTTCCTCGATTAATGACTTAAGAGTGGCTGTAGTTTTGAAAATTACAAAGACGCAGTAATACCAAGCGTTAGTTATTCTAAGCAGCGAAAGGGTAGGTAATCCACTAGGTAATCTACAAATACGCGTACTTTCGATGGTAAGTGCTGGCGATGAGGAAATACCGCATGCACTGCCTGCACTTCGAAATTACAGTTTTCCAAGACCGGCACTAGGCGTCCGGCGTTTATGTCGGCTTCTATCATGAACTCTGCCAGACGCACCAATCCTCCACTTTGAAGCGCATGTTGATGCAGGATATCAATCTTGTCGGCGCAAAAATCACCTTGTACATCAATGACCTTACGCCCGCGAGAGGTGGTGAGTGCCCACTGATTAAATGCCGGAGTTGAACTCATGCACAAGCAATTGTGTTTTTCTAGATCGCTGGCGGTTTTGGGTTCACCGTTAATTAATAAGTAGTTGGGGCTAGCGCATATGATTCTGCGGCTTTCACATAGTCTGCGGGCCACTAGGCTTGTGTTTTTTAAATCACCCATGCGAATAGCCACGTCTACCCCTTCTGCCACTAAATCTACGGTGGTGGCACTAACCTGTATTTTAAGTTTCAGGTGCGGGTAGAGATTATAGAAATGCGGCAATAGTGGCACTAGGCAATGCTGGGCAAAATCGGCGCTGCTGTTGATGGTGAGCACACCCTTGGGTTCGCGGCCGTAGCCAGCCAACAATTCCTCGGCACCGTCTACATCATCAAGTATCGCCACACAGCGCTGTAAAAATGCTTCGCCGCCTTCGGTTAATTTAACCTGCCGTGTGGTGCGATTGAGTAGCCTGGCGCCTAAACGTTCTTCTAAACGAGAAATGAGTTTACTCACAGCCGAGGGTGACATACTCAGCTCCCTGGCTGCAGCCGAGAAGCTGCCCTGTTGGGCCACCTGAGTAAATACAGCCATTTCCGTAAACTTATCCATAACGCTTGCCTCTTACCTCTTGTTTATTATGAAAGGGACCCGCGGTTACGTCTTTTTATTCGTGACCTAGCTTCACAAGTGTTTTTCTATTATTGCCTGTTTTGACTATAACCCAATGTGGTTAGAATCCCCACCATTGCGTAATGCCATAGTAGTAATTTTTTGGAGATTCCCATGGACAACTTTGACTACGACCTTTTTGTAATTGGTGCCGGATCGGGTGGCGTACGCGCCAGCCGTATTGCCGCGAGCCTTGGGGCAAAGGTGGCGGTGGCCGAAGACCGCTATATGGGCGGCACCTGTGTGAATGTCGGTTGTGTGCCAAAGAAGCTCTATGTATATGCCTCTGAATTTAGTCAAAGCCATAAAGATGCTGAAGGTTTTGGTTGGGCTAAAACTGACTCAAGCTTTAACTGGAATACCCTAAGGGATAACAAGGTTGAAGAAATATCACGCCTCAATGGTATTTATGAAAACCTGCTTAACAATAATCAGGTCAGCATTATTAACGGTCGAGCCAGTATCAGTGGTCCTAATAGCGTGGTGGTGAATGGGCAAACCTACACCGCTAAAAACCTTCTCATTGCCACTGGCGGCTGGCCTTATGTGCCGGAATTCCCAGGCAGTGAACACGCTACCACCTCTAATGAAATATTTGATCTGGCTGAATTTCCCAAGCGTGTGATTGTGGTAGGCGGTGGTTACATAGCGGTGGAGTTTGCCGGGATCTTTAATGGCTTGGGTAGCGATACCAAGCTTTTGTATCGCGGTGAGCAAATTCTGCGCGGCTTTGATACCGATGTACGTGAGTTTGCCGCCAATGAAATGCAAATGAAAGGCGTCGATTTACGACTCAACACCAATATAGAAACTCTTGAAAAACTAGAGGATGGCTCTCTGCGAGCAACGCTTATTAATGGCGATGTGCTTGAAGCAGACCAAGTGCTTTACGCCACAGGCCGGGTGGCCAATACCCATAAACTAGGACTTGAAACGCTGGACGTAGAAACTAACCGCTCTGGCCAGATTGTGGTGGATGAAAATTTCCAAACTAATGAACCTGGTGTTTATGCCCTTGGTGACGTGATTGGCGGCATGGAATTAACGCCTGTGGCATTGGCTGAAGGCATGGCGTTGGCTAGGCACTTATTTGGTGGTCAGGCTATCAATATGGATTATGACAATATTCCTACCGCGGTTTTTTGCCAACCTAATATTGCCACCGTGGGGCTGACCGAAGAGAAGGCGAAAGGGCGATTCAATGAAATCGACGTATATAAATCTGCATTTCGAGCCTTGAAAAATACAGTCAGTGGTAACCCAGAGCGTACGTTGATGAAACTGATAGTGGATAAAAGCAGTGACAAGGTAGTAGGCGCGCACATGGTGGGCCCAGATGCGGGAGAAATTATTCAGGGCATTGCCATTGCTATCAAAGCCGGTGCTACCAAGGCCATGTTTGATAGCACCATAGGTATTCACCCTACCGCGGCAGAAGAGTTTGTGACCATGCGCGAGCCAGTTTCCTAACGGATAATAACCTTATGATAGTGAGTTACTTAGCTAAGCTTCCCCACAGTAAGCTGGCGCTCTGGTGTTACCTCTGCTGGTATCTCAGTATGGTGGGGTTGTACTTTAATGCATCCACCGAGATCTGGCTGAATTCATTGGGGCTGTGTTTGGTGGTGGGCTACGCTCTGTTTCTCAGTACGGGGCCGGGCACAATGACGCGATTGAAGGCGCGTTTTTGGGAGTCGTTGCGTTTATTTATGTGCCCATTTCTGGTGTCGAGCTTTTCAAGTTTGGTTAAGGGCAAGGGCTTTATATTGCTGTTCTCGCCCCAGCTTACAGACAACTTAATTGCGCTAGGTGCCTGTGGCTGTTTTGTATTGCTGGCTCAGCTTGCCAAATGGCAATATGCGCACAAAGGTAATGTTCGGGCTTAAGCACATTTGGTTTGAAGTCTTGTGCTTACCAACCCTATGAAAACTAACTTCCTCAGCCTAAATTCATTTACCTAATAAGATGAATCCGTATACTGGGCGCCGTTTTTGCTGTCGTTTAAGAGTTTGATATATGGCCAACGCCTTTGCACAACGTTTTATGTTAATTGTCGATCAACTGGCCAAGGGCAATAAAAAGCAATTTGCGCAATTAACCGGTAAATCGGCTTCGCATGTTTATAAAATATGCAGGGGCATGAGCCGGCCTTCCATGGCGTATTTACAAGATTTGTATCAAGAGTTTCATATTGACCTTAACTGGTTATTAACCGGTGAGCGCAGTGAACAATCTTCACCCGCTGGGCGAATTGAAAATAAAGAATTGGTCATGGCTCCTATGTTTGACGTGCAGGCCAGTGCCGGCCTTGGTCAGGAAGTGGCCAGCGAAGACATTACCGATTACTTTACCTTTAATAAAAAGTGGCTATCTAGTCAGCTGCGGGTATCCAGCGATAGCTTGGCATTTGTAAACGTGAGTGGTGACAGTATGCTGCCCACACTAAACGATGGTGATGATGTACTGGTGGATATGTCGGACAAAATGGTGCACAAAGAAGGCATTTATTTATTGCATACGCCAGATGGTCTTATGGCCAAACGACTCAAGCAAGATCGTGACGGGGCATTGCAGGTCATCAGTGATAACGCGTTATTTGAATCTTGGAGTATTGAGCCAAAGGATCGAGAGCAAAATCAGGTGGTGGGCAAGGTAGTGTGGTGTGCTAGACCTATTTAGCGGGTTGTTAAAAGCTGCTGTTTCAAATACTGGCTAAAACACATAATTAAGTCTTCTTAAATAAGAGTGATATACCCTTTTGTATTGGCCACTTTTTCGGATTTCCTTTAAGGCTTCATTAAAAAGTGTACAAACTTTTTTATCTTGAAACCCCATGCGCGAAGATATTGCTGGAAAAATATCATGAAAAATAAAATCTTGCGGATGACTCTTTACGTATTTTTTATTTTTAATACCGTGTAAAAAGATAAACATGTCGCCCACACTAACGTCGGCCCTACGTTTATATAATTCTGTTACCTGGGTATGGGGCTTGGCCACTTCACGATAAAGCCCCGCGCTGGTTATGGATGAAAATTCTTTGCCAAAAAAATCTTTGGCCCCCTCAAAAGTGACTATGCTCTTTCCCCGTAAATCATTGATGGTGTTAATTTTGTACTGATCACGGGCATTGCTAATGGCCACATCGCGAAAGCGGAATATAGGATCGGTTCTGCATGCGTTTAATTTTACCGAATCAAACAAATTGGACACAGCATCTAGTTTTCCCGCTTCAAAATCCAGCCACAATTGATTGTTAGAAAGCCCCCACAAAAACCTAGGTTGGTAGTCTTCTAGTTGGGAAAAAACCAAGTTAATAATATCGGTGAATATGCCGGTTTCACCTTCCTCCATAAAATAGGGCTCAAAGTTCCCCATACCAATGCTCACCTCTTCGGCATGGAGATTAGGGATGAAGCCAGTCAGTAATACCGCCAATACCAATCTTGTTTTCAGCTTTTTTAGCCAGGCTGGATACATTTGAAACCTATAAATATGCAACTAAAACAAGTATAGATGAGTTTTTATAGGGGGTAATAATAAAGCCTTGTGCCACCCATGTACTTAGGTTTTGTATGAGTTGGCCAAGTCTTTCAAGTTAGTCACTAATTTTGCCTGTTCAAGGCTAGCTTGGGATATCTCGTTGGAGCTATTAGCGCTTGATTTCGACATCTCGTCAATGCGCACCACGCTTTCATTAATTTGTTTATTTACCATGACATACTCTTCACTGGCGGCGGCTATTTGATGGTTCATGTCTCGAATGGTCGCAATGGCAACTCCTATATTCACCAAAGCTTTTTCCACCGATCTAACGACCCCAACGCTGTTTTGCACCATAGTTTTAGTGGTTTCCACTTCGTTGTAGGCATCTTCTGAGTCCTGCTGGAAAACAGAAATAATGTGTTCAATCTCCACTGCCGACTCTTGAGTACGCTTTGCCAGTCCTCGTACTTCATCAGCCACTACGGCAAAGCCTCGGCCGGACTCACCGGCTCTGGCCGCTTCAATGGCGGCATTCAGGGCAAGTAAATTGGTTTGAGAGGCGATGCCCATGATGACGTCAAGAATGTTTGAAATATTATCACTGCTGCTCTTGAGTTTGGCCAAGATATCGCCGATTTTACTCACCTCTATATTGAGCTCTTCAATGGACATAACCGCATTATTAACCAAGCTATTACCTTCATCTGCTTGATTGTCTACCTGGCCCACGGCATCTGCTGCGCGTACTGTGCTACTGGCCACTTCACTGGCGGTGGAGGCCATTTCATGAATAGCGGTAGCTAGGTGTGTCGTCTCATCTTGTTGAACGTTTAATTCGGTGGCACTTTGATTTGACGTTTGTGCGGTTTGTTCGGCTACCGCTGCCAATTGACCACTGGAGCTACTAATTTCTTTTACCATTTGCGTAAACGCGTTCAGTAGATCATTTATATTATGAGCTATGACGCCTAAATCATCTTTGCTGTATTCACCAATACGTAAAGACAAATCTTTGTTTTCAATAACATTGAAAATATTTTGTCGAATATTTTTTACCTGAGATTGAATACCAATAATGATTACCCCTCCTAAAAATATAGCCAGGGTGGCAATAGCGCTGATCATCATAAGCTGGCGGTTTCTTGAGGCCTGAACGGTTTGTATGCGATCTTCCAGTAGCCCCATGAGTTCGGGCAAAGTAGTGTCTAATAATTCTACGGCAGAATTGATGGCGGTAGTACCGGAGCCAAATACACTAGCGCTGTTGGTATTTATGGAATCAATATTGAGTACATCGCTTTTGATTAATTCTAAAAAGCTTTTTATGTTTTCATTAAGCGTAACCAGAGCTGGGGATAAGTTGCCATTGAGTTGACGTTTGTTGGTATTATCCAATGCGGTTTGAAGGCTTATTTGGGTGCGTTGTAATATGCGTGAGATATCGTGGATATAAATATTCACATCTATGGTGTTTTGCGTGGTTATCTCACCGACCGCCAACATGCCACTGATGCCACCTCGGGCTACGCCTAGGGCTTCTATGAGTTCGGGCACTGCGATTATAGTTAGGTCCATTAGGTAATAGCTGTCCAGATCTGGATCCAGTATCAAGTTGGACTGATCCGCCACTTGCACGATTAAACCCAAAACCTTTTCTATAAGTTGCGAATGTAACTGGAAAGAATCGGCTTGGTCTTGATTCCGTTGTCCATCTAATGCTTGCCACGTATCTTGAATGTCAGAAATGTACGCTTGGCTACCAAACTGTCTGGGCAGGGCGGCGAGGTTTTCTAATTGTTCTGAAATTTGTGATTCAACCTGCTCAATATTACCGGCTAAATGCTGCTCGCCATTGATGAAAGACGTCATCATGCCTCTGTGCTTGGCAAACTCTTCCTGCAGCGGGTATACGTGCAAGAGGTAACGGGCTCCATTTATTTCCTTTTGTGCAAATTGAATTCGATAATTTTCCGATTCGATAAAAAATATTAATAAGAATACGGTGGGAATACTGAGCAGTAGTGCAAACAACGTGATTTTAAAGGCAAGTGGCCGATTATTGATAATCCCTGGCAGTGCAATCATGTCCATTCCTAGGCAGCATTAAGTAACACAAGGGCGTAAGTGGCAGTATTCCCCTAATGATTTCATTTTAAGTGTAGGAGGCAAAAGTCAGATTAGCAAAATAACGCCCCTAAAAGGTGCGAGCGGCCATAAGCCCATTATGGCGGCGTATATAGCAAGGCTGAGGGCATAGTAAATTGAGTGACGCGCCAGCTAGGGTGTCTGAATAAGTCTACTGATAATAGTTGAAGTGTTTTAAGTACTGATCATAAATTTGCTCATAACGGCCGCTGTTTTTTATCTTCTTCAAGGCCTGGTTGAACGTCTTACACAGCTTGGCATCATGAAAGCCCATGCGTGAATATTGAGGTGGAAAAAGATCATGAAAAACGAAGTCACGGGTCTTAGCCGTTATTTTTTTCATTTCTTTAATGCTATGTAAAAAGGTAAACATATCGCCAATGCTTACATCGGCAGCACCCGTAAACAGAACCTTGGCTTGCCAATTTTGCTGGGCAATTTCTTGATAATTCTGCGCCTTAATAGTTTTGGAGAATTCCTCCCCTAAAAAACCTTTTGCTCCCTGAAAGGTGACGATTCGTTTATTGGTTAAGTCAGACATTTTAAGAATTTGATATTTAGAGCTGGCTTTAGAAACGACCACATCTCGAAAGCGAAAAAATTTGTCGGAACGACAAGCCACTAGCTTTTCAGAGTCAATTAAATTAGAAACCGCATCCAATTTACCTTGTTTAAATTCATGCCAAGCACGGCGGTTTGAATAGCCAAACAAATACTGGGGCGAGTATTTTGGCATCTTTTCAAATACGGCTCGAATAAGGTCGGTGAAAATACCCGTTTCACCCTTTTCAATGAAGTAGGGTTCAAAATTGCCCATGGCAATTCGCACCTGTTGAGTATCAGTGTTCTGGTTGCCCCAACCACTTGGCATGTTAACCAGCACAAGCAATAAGCCATAAAGGAAGTACCTGTATTTAGGACAGTTTTGCACGGCAAGCGGATACTCATGGGGATCTATTGGTAAGTGTAGCTCAAGATTAACAGGGCTTTTGGGCCTGATGCAGGCGTGAATAAATGCCTATTTATAGCCTCATCATTCTAGCGCCTGGTTAAAAACGGCAACGTAGCTGCCTACTTGTTGAGACGAGGCGTTCAGAGGGTTCATTTGATCGGCAATTTTAAGGGCTAAATCTAAGTGCTCCATGTTTTTTTTATCTTCATCACTTAAAGCCAGGCCCTGCTCAGATTGGCTAAATTGGTGAAGTTCGGCCAAGATAGATTTAATGTCGCTGTTCATGGCCGCGGCATCAATGCCAAAGCCATCAATAACGGTTTTGGCTTTTTGTAAGGTTTCAAGCAAAGTGCTTTGAGGGTCTTGCTGTTTAATTTTTTCACTGAGCTCATCTATGAAGCTGGATACCTGTTCCAGTGGTTTTAAGTCGGTATCTTCACTGCTGGCACTTGAATTAAGCTTTTGCGCCTCATCCTCACTGATTAAGCCATATTCACTGAGCCTTTGAATAAACTCAGGGGTAATAGTGACCGTTTTAGGGCCTCCTGGGAAAAACTCTTCGTTTAGCTTTTGAATCTTACTAGCGCGACTAGATAGGGCAATATTATCCGTTATTTCGCTATCGCTTTGTTGGCTGTCTTCGCTGGCACCAGAATTGATGGCAGTACTGTTGTTTACCTGAGCGTAATTGGATGTGTTATCTGTTGCGCTGATGGTAGACATGATGAGTTGCCGTATTAAAGAAGGTAACTAGAAAACGCAATATTTAAGCCAGTTATGAATACCACCCTGTTAATAGAGCCCATTTACCGCGTTTGAAAAAGCCTCAAACTAAGACGTTAATCAAATTGGCCATATTGGTTAACGAAAACAATGGTTCAAGCTACCACTAGCCTTTACTCTGCCCGCAAATATCATGGATCAGGCAGTTACTTGCCTACATAGAAGATGACAGGGAGAAGGTTATGAGTATTAAAGTCTTAAAGTTGGCTTCTATTTTTATAGTGACGTGGCTTATGAGTGCATGTGCCATTGAAGAGATGAGCGCTCAAGGCAAGATTAAAACATCGGCTCCTATCGGTGTGGTAATGGGATTAGCCTTCACCGATATCAATCCGCATCCGTCAGAAATTTCTGGTCTACTTTCTTGGCAAGCAAGCGATGATTTATTGGTGTCCGAATATGCCGTTTTTTTAGGAAGCGATCGCCACACTCGGGCTGACAAGCCAATGGCTATTATCACCGGGGCGAAGATAGAACAATTTAGTTTACCGGCCAATACGCCGATTGATCATTATCAATATATTTTGTTGTACACCAAAAATGAAGTGGGTTTAGCTACGCAAGCCGCGGCCATTCCAATTTAGAATTCAATTCCACTTTTACTAATAAATTATCCCTCCCCTCAGTCAGATGAATAATTCTTATCTGACTGCCCTAATATCCCGTTTGCCGGCAATGTCCCCTTTTCTTTATGCTGCGGTTGTTGTCCGTCATGAGGATATTGATTTTGTATTCATACAATTAATTCATTTAAAAAACAAATTTAAAAACGATTGAAAATCGTAAGTTTTATTTTAAATATCAAGCCAGAATGAAATTTCGTCTCCACTTTAAAAATGGTTGAGGCCATTTTTTGCTCGTAATAAAAGTAAATTTTAAATAAAAACCTATTTATATTTGGTCGTGGCCTTAGCTTATTAATCAATATGGCAATATTGATTAATGAAACATATCGCTAAAAAATCAGCTGTTTTTTATGATGGCGGCCACGTAAAAATAAACTTAATTCATGTGGAGTCATCATGAAAAAACTACCTATTAAGGAGCAGGCCGGGAGTAATACATACCCGCCTAATAAAATATTTTCAGTGGTAATAGTGTTGCTGTCGATGTTTACTTTTACCAACGCTTTTGCCGAAAGTGGCCGCAGTGATTACGATATTAATAATAATGGCCTTATTGATATTAACGATTTAGAAGACTTAAACGAGATTCGAAATGATTTATCAGCGGCCACTATTTATGGCGTGGCTCCAGGTTGCCCCAGTACCTGTACCGGCTTTGAATTAACCACAAATTTAGACTTTGATACTAACCAAGATGGCGTCATGGATGCCAACGATACTTACTGGAATGATGGTGCGGGTTGGGCACCATTAGGGGAAATCACCTCTCACTTTTTAGGTAATCACTTTGAAATAAAAAACCTATTTATCAATCGCCCAGGGGATCGCGCTGGTTTGTTTTCTCGTATCTACGGGCGCCTTGAAAAAGAAATTACAGTCGCGAACTTTGGCTTTACCGGCCCCTTGATGTCTATTACCGGAGGCGATTATACGGCTGCTGTTGCTGGTTTTTCGAGCTATGCGCGCATTAGTGGAATCTATAATACCGGTCCCATCAGTGGTAGTAGTTATACTGGCGGCATACTGGGGAAAATGAGTTTTGACACTCATTTGAGTGGCTGCTTTAACACCGGCGACATTCATGGCGGAAATCAAGTAGGGGGGATAGTGGGTTCTATTTTTGGCACTACTAATTCCATCTTTGCCAGTTATGTCAGTACCACATTTAATACGGGTAATATTACAGGTGCTTCTGGTTTAGGAGGGATTGTTGGTTGGGCTGATGAATATACTCCTGTAGCTCACAGTTTCAGCACGGGCCAAATAACCGTTGGCGACTTTAATGGCGGTTTGATTGGTGGTAATGAACAAGCACCAGTTAACAACAGCTATTGGGCCACGGACGCATCTACTCTGGCCACCAGTATTGCTAGCAATGAAGCCAGTTCGTATGTGGGCTTAACGCTTGCCAAAATGCAGTGTGCGGTGCAAACCTCTACCACAAGCTCCAACAGTGATTGTGTTTCAGCCGATGGCGTTGAAGAAGGTTTGACTGGACCTGTTACGCTTTATAATGTTTGGGGCAGCGGCTCTTGGGATTATGGAAGTTCACAACAGTTACCAGGGTTAAAGATTAATGGCCTAGTTTATCGAGATAGTGATCATGACAAGGTTTTTGACCGTGACGATGCCTTTGATTTTAACGGTGATGCTTCAATCGACGAAGATGAAGATGGCAAACCCGATGTGTGGAATGCCAGCTGTGATAGTCAGTGTCAAACCGACTCCAGCTTAGTTCTGGATGTTTTATTAAACGATACCGATAACAACGGCACTAATAACGACGAAGACACAGATGATGACGGCGATGGCGTTTTAGATGTTGATGATGCCTTTCCATTAGACCCGTCAGAAACGCTAGATACAGATAGTGATGGCACTGGTAACAACACAGACGATGACGATGACGGTGATTCTGTTTTAGATACCGATGATGCTTTTCCTTTGGACAGCACAGAAACTTTGGATACAGACAGTGACGGTACTGGTAACAATACCGACGATGACGATGATAGTGATGGCGTACTCGATACAGACGATGCTTTTCCGCTTGATAACACTGAAACGTTAGATATCGATGGCGATAATATTGGTAATAACACAGACGATGATGATGATGGCGACACTGTATTAGATGAGGATGATGCTTTCCCTTTAGATAGCTCAGAGACCCTAGATACTGATGGCGATGGCACGGGCAACAACACAGATACTGACGACGATGACGATTTTGTTTTAGATGCTGATGATGCTTTCCCACTAGACCCAGGTGAAAATCTGGATACAGATGGAGACAATATTGGCAATAATACTGATGACGATGATGATGGCGATACCGTTTTAGATAGCGACGATGCTTTCCCATTAGATAGTACAGAAACAACCGATACCGATGGTGATGGCACCGGCGATAACGCAGATGCTTTTCCAAATGACGCCGCTGAATGGTTAGATACCGATGGTGATGGCACAGGCAATAATGAAGACGACGACGATGATGCCGATGGCGTTTTAGATGTTGACGATGACCTACCATTGGATGAAACAGATTCTGTCGATAGCGATGCCGATGGCACGGGCGACAATACCGATATAGATGTAAACGGTAACGGACTTATTGAAATTAGTTCACTACAAGATCTTGCGGAAATAGCGAACAACTTAAATGGTAATTCTTTTTACGGCACGAGTGCGGGTTGCCTTGTAGATATTTGTGTGGGTTTTGAGCTCACCACAAATCTAGATTTTGATACCAACCAAGATGGCAACATGGATGAAAACGACGCCTACTGGAATGAAGGGTTAGGTTGGTTGCCTATCGCGGGTTCTTTTCAAGCTATCTTCGAAGGCAATGGTCACATGATTAATAATTTGTTTATTAATCGCCCCAATGACTTTGGTGCTGCGCTATTTCAATCTTTAAGCAATGGCAGTATTCGTCACTTGGGTTTAAGTGGCTCTCTCATGAATGTTTCTGGCGGTATGTTTACCGGGTCTTTGGTGGGTTATGTAGATTGGGATGCTGACATCTTGGGAGTGTATAACACGGGGCCTGTTTCGGGTTCGGATTACGTGGGTGGCTTACTTGGTTATATGTCAGATGAAAACACCTTGGTTGCCAGTTACAACACAGGCTCTGTAACCAGTACTTCCAATCGAGCTGGTGGTCTAGTGGGTTATGCAGAATACGACAATGTTATCAATGCAAGTTTTAGCACGGGCTTAGTAACGGGCAACAATTATGTAGGTGGTTTGGTTGGACGTTCAGACGAGAACATCATTACCAATAGTTATTGGGCGACAGATGCATCTGGTCAATTAACCAGTGACGCAAGTTCAGAAGAAAATTCTTATGTAGGCGTACCTCTTGAAGCCTTGTTATGTGCCATTCAAGCTAATACCGATTCCACCAATAGTAACTGCGCCTCTGCTGATGGCAGTGATGAAAATCTTACCTTACCCGTTACCTTATTTAACGATTGGGATAATGCGGAGTTAAACGGCCTGTGGAATTTTGGCAGTAATGAGCAGTTACCCGGTTTATTTATGAATGCTGTGGTACACCGAGATTTTGATCACGATGGCATTGTGGATGAACTAGACAGTGATAATGATAACGACGGTGTTAGTGATGAAACCGACGCCTTCCCACTAGACCCAAGCGAATGGGACGACAGTGATGGTGATGATGTCGGTGACAATACTGATGCCTTCCCCAATGACGCCAGCGAAACTGTGGATACAGATGGCGACGGTGTGGGTAACAATAGCGATGAAGACGATGATAACGATGGCGTATTAGATATTGATGATGCTTTGCCACTGGATGATTCAGACTCGGTAGATTCCGATGGCGACGGCGTGGGTGAAAATGCCGATTTGGATGTTGATGGTGATGCTCTTATTGAAATTTCTTCTTTAGATGAATTAAACGAAATTCGTAATAACCTAGATGGCACAACCTTATTTGGTGAAAACACAGGTTGCCCTGAAGATGGCTGTAACGGGTTTGAATTAACCTCAAATTTAGATTTCGATACCAACCAAGATCAATTAATGAATGAAGAAGATGCTTATTGGAATGAAGGTTTAGGCTGGACGGCAATGGGCGTTTATAACAACCCCTTCAGTGCAATTTTTGAGGGCAACGGTTTTGAAATCCGTAACCTTTATATCAACCAACCAGATAACGACGAGCTAGGATTGTTTGCTTACATGAACAGTGGCGAAATTCGTCAGCTGGGTTTAAGCGGCGCCTTAATGTCTATCACAGGTGATGCTTACTTAGGTGCATTTGTGGGGGAATTACTAGACGACAACCTCATCAGTGACAGCTATAACACTGGCTCAATTCAGGGGTCCTATTGCATTGGCGGCCTAGCGGGTTGCGGAAGTGGTAACAACCAAATTATCAACAGTTTCAACTCGGGTGCAGTGCAAGGCGGCGAAGACGAATGGGATATTGGTGGCCTAGTGGGTTACCTAGGTGACGGCACTAAAATCATTAATAGCCATAATTCAGGCTCCGTAACTGGGTTCGGTGAAGTGGCTGGCCTAGTGGGTTATCTCGATTACGAAAGTGAGATTAGCAATAGCTATAATTCAGGGAATATTCTGGCCACAGGTGATTATGTGGGTGGCTTGGTAGGTTATGTTTATGAAAATTTACGCATCAGTGCCAGCTTTAATGCTGCCGGCGTACAAGGGCGGAGTAACGTGGGTGGCCTAGTGGGTTATCTGGATGAAACCAATACCATTACCGCCAGCTACAACCTTGGCGAAATTCAAGCAACGGGCGATGATGTTGGCGGCCTAGTAGGCATGATGAATCGGGACAATATTATTTCGAGTACTTTTTCTTCTGGCTTAGTGGTGGGAAATACTAATGTCGGTGGATTATTTGGCAGAATGGATAATGTTAATACCGTTAACAATAGCTACTGGGCGACTGACAGTTCAGAACAATTAACCAGTGTTGGAAGCAGTGAAGAAAACAGCTATGTGGGTTTAACGTTAGCAAAATTAAAATGTGCTATTCAAGCCAATACCAGTGTCAGCAATAGTGATTGTGTCTCAGCCGATGGCGCGGACGAAAATCTTTCTGGCCCGGTAGTTTTATTTAATGACTGGGATAACGAAGCGCTTAATAACGTTTGGAATTTCGGTAATGAAAATCAATTACCTGGCTTAAACTTAAACGGTGTGAATTATCGTGACAGCGATGATGACGGCTTGTTGGATAATAACGACAATGATGATGATAACGATGGCATCTTGGATACCGTTGATGGCTTCCCGTTTATTGCGATTGACTCTCTTACCGATACCGACAGTGATGGTCGCCCGGATGATTGTGATAGTGCCTGTTTAGATTCAGGAATGGCTGCTGACAGCGATGATGATAATGATGGTGTGTTGGATGTTAACGATGCATACCCATTACTTTCTTTAGATGGCGCCACCGATACCGACCAAGATGGTCGTCCGGATGATTGTGACCAAGCTTGTATTGATTTAGGCATGGGCAGCGACACTGATGATGATAACGACGGTGTTTTAGATACAGACGATGCTTACCCGTTAATTTCTATTGGTGATTTAACCGATACCGATCTTGATGGTCGCCCAGATGATTGTGATCAAGACTGTATTGATTTAGGCATGAGCCAAGATACAGACGATGATAACGACGGCGTTTTAGATACAAACGATGCTTACCCATTAATTTCAGTTGGTGAATTAACCGATACTGATAACGATGGTCGTCCGAATGATTGTGATCAAGATTGTATTGATTTAGGCATGGACCATGACACAGACGATGATAACGACGGTGTATTAGATACACACGACGCTTACCCATTAATTTCAGTTGGCGAATTGACCGACACTGATAACGATGGTCGTCCAAATGATTGTGATCAAGACTGTATTGATTTAGGCATGGACAACGACACTGATGATGATAACGATGGTGTATTAGATACACGCGACGCTTACCCGTTAATTTCAATTGGCGAATTGACCGACACCGACAGTGATGGTCGTCCAAATGATTGTGATCAAGTTTGTATTGATTCAGGCATGAGCAGTGATAGTGATGATGACAATGACGGTGTGTTAGATACCTTTGATGCTTATCCGCTAATTTCTTTTGGTGATCTTACCGATACCGACAGTGATGGCCGTCCAAATGATTGTGATCAACCTTGTATCGATTTAGGCATGGGCAGCGATAGTGATGATGATAATGATGGTGTTCTGGATGTTGACGATGCGTATCCGTTAATTTCAGTCGGTGACCTTACCGACACCGATAGTGATGGTCGCCCTAATGATTGTGATCAAGCTTGTAGTGATTTGGGCATGGACCTGGATACCGACGATGATAACGATGGTGTATTAGATATTTTTGATGCTTACCCGCTCATTAATATTGGCCAGTTAACTGATACCGATTTGGATGGTCGTCCAAATGATTGTGATCAAGATTGTATCGACGCGGGCATGATTAGCGATGCCGATGATGACAACGATGGTGTTTTAGACGTTGCCGATGGCTTCCCACTAATTTCAGTGGGTGACCTTACCGATACTGATAGCGACGGTCGTCCAGATGAATGTGATGAGTATTGTATTGATCTAGGCATGAGCCAGGATACCGACGATGATAATGATGGAGTTCTTGATGTTACTGATGGCTTCCCATTAATTTCAATTGGTGATCTTACCGATACCGACAGTGATGGGCGTCCAAATGACTGTGATCAGGATTGTACTGATCTAGGCATGAGTGCCGACACCGATGATGACAATGATGAAGTGTTAGATGTTGTTGATGGTTTCCCGTTAATTTCAATTGGTGATCTTACCGATACCGACAGTGATGGTCGCCCTAACGATTGTGATCAGGACTGTATTGATTCAGGCATGAGCAGCGACACCGATGATGATAATGATGGCGTGCTGGATATTAACGATGCATACCCACTTATCAGTCTTAATGGTTTAACCGACACCGATCAGGATGGCCGTCCTGATAATTGTGAAGACAATTGCAACGGCATGATGAGTGATACCGACGACGACAACGATGACATTTTAGATACCCTTGATGGTTTCCCGTTAATCTCCATTGGTGATCTTACCGATACTGATAACGATGGACGCCCTGATAATTGTGATTCAGATTGTCGCGGCATGGACCAGGACACCGATGACGATAATGACGGTGTATTGGATGTTACAGATGCTTTCCCATTAGACGAATCAGAATCAAATGATTTCGATAACGACGGCACAGGGGATAACGCTGATACCGATGACGATAACGACGGTGTACTGGATGTAGATGATGCAGACAACAACGCCGACAATGGCGCACCTGAATTAACTTCGATACCCGATGAAACTTCGTTGGCAGTAAACAGTGAAGACGGTACCACCGTGAGCCTGATTTGGGATGAAAATTTCTTCGCTCAGTTCCAAGCTTATGATGCGGTGGATGGTTATGAACTAATCTTTGAAGCCAGCCTAAACGGTGAAATATTAGTGACAGATGAAGAGGGTGTTATTGAATTACCTGCAGGGCGCTTGCAAGTTGAATGGCGCGCCAAAGACAGTGCCGGTAATTTAAGTACGTCATTAACTCAGGTTATGAATGTTTACCCACGGGTAGAGTTTGAATTACCTGAAAGCATTAGCGGTGATGAAAGTTCGGCTGACATAAAAGTAATGTTGAGCGGTGAATCACCGGTTTATCCTGTGCGTATTGTAGTGATGATGGATTCAGATGCCAGTGATGTGAGCCAGGACGATTTCGAGTTATCCTTTGATATGAATGCGGTTCACTGGGTTGTGATTGAAGACAATCAGGATCCTGAGCAACCAAGTTTAGAGGGGTATTTGAATGTTGCCGTTGCCATTAACGACGTTAATGAATACGACGAAACGTTGGTGCTAGATTTAATAGGCGTGGCGGCAGTGGAAGGGGAAGATGAAAACCTCTACACAGTGAATGAGCTAAAAGATCAGCACACATTAACCATAGCGTATGAAAATGTTGCCCCCGAAATGCAAGTGACCCTTGAGCAAGGTGGTGCGCAGATTATTTTAGAACAGGATCAGCTAGCCTCTATTACTCAAGACGGTGGAACGGTCACCGTGACCATCTGGGTTGACGATGCTAACGATACTGATGAGCATACTCTGGAGTGGGATTTAACAGCGCTTGGTTTAATCGAACCGGTTGGTCGAGTGTTAACGTTTGATCCAGCTGAACTCGAAGAAGGTGATTTTAATATTGGTGTTAGCGCGACGGATTCAGCCCCCGACAGCTTGTCATGTGCCACCAATATAAGAATGACGCTGATCATTCCCGTGATTGAAGAGCCTGCAGACTCTTCGGGAGGAGCTGGTTCTTTATGGTGGTTGGTCGTTATATTATTCGGGCTTACCATTCCTAAGCGTCGAACTTTGTAAACGCTTTTAAATTCCATAAGCCACTTTAAGTTATATTTTCTTAAAGTGGCTTTTTTGTTTCCGTATATATTGGCTAGCGCTGAATAAATGTAAGGACACAGGTTAGAAGTTTAGACTTTTTAAATTCATGTTTAGCAACTAAATAGGTTAATCAATATAGGCTGATTGATTAACGGTTTTGTTGGCGTGACATTGTAAAAATCTTTATTATTAGCTTCATAAAGTGGTTATACAGAATTATTGGTTTTGCCTTTAAGGCCAACGGAAAGTACAGCAGACAATTAAAAATAGCGCTTGATATTGGATATCAGGAGGCAAAATTTAAACGACTGCTTTGTTAATGCTCTAAACGGAATTTTATTAGAAAACCTTCATTGATTTTGCTTGTCCCCTTTTGGCTTCGAATAAGGATGTTTGAAGTCTATTTTTTCTTTTTGTGTTATGCCGTTAAATCTAGTGACTGTTAGAT
>JBALXQ010000039.1:0-61419 GCA_036960565.1 Bermanella sp. | reverse complement strand
GTCAAGCTTTAAACACTAAGAAACCCCAGTCGCTTACGCGGTTGGGGTTTTTTTTATGCCCAGGGATTGGGCAGTATCCTAAAAATGCAGGAGCAATTTTTAGGGTTGCCTACAGGACGTAGGTACTGAGCGTGTGTCGGGAACATATACGCGGTGCCTGATAGAAAGTACATGCAGCGACAACAAAACCACAAAGACAAATACTAAAAAGCCCCTGATGCTCGCGCATCAGAGGCTTTTTAGTGCTTTAAGCTTTGTATTAAAGTAAGCGGCTAGTTTCTAAAACAGGGTCACCAGAATCCAATAGGCCGTCGGCAGCTAGGAACTTACCTGAGCGCAAGCAAATGCGCAGTTTGTAGTGGGATTGCTCAGTTTCCTTTGGTAAAAGGTGATTAACCGATGCTTTCTCTTCAAGTAATTCAGCTTCGCTGGCTTTCATCATCTTTTCACTGAATTCATTAATCTCTAGCCCAGTCACAATTTGATAACGACCATAGCGACAACGAACAGGGAAGGAATAAAAAATACCTTTCTCAATACCGTAACTACCATCACTGACAATGGCCATGCTCACGAGCTCATTTTCGGCTGTGCCCATGGACCAATCACGCATGTGGTCGATAATGGCTTGAGCGGCCGATGCGGCAGAAGAGTGTCCGCGAGCATTAATGATCTCACTACCACGGTTTTGTATTCTTGGAATCAAGTTGTCTTGGTAAAAATCGTTATCAAGTTGTTGCCCCACCAACGCCTCACCAAAAATTTGTGATTGGTGTAAATCAGGATATTGAGTAGAGGAGTGATTGCCCCAGATAATAACTTTGCGCACTTCCTCAGCATTCACGCCTAAATGGTTGGCAACTATGCCTTTGGTGCGGTTGTGATCAAGGCGAGTAAGAGCAGTGAACTGTGTCGGGCTTAAATCAGGAGCATTACGGCTGGCGATTAAGGCGTTGGTATTTGCAGGGTTACCCACTACCAATACTTTAACGTCGCGCGCCGCATTGGCGCTAAGGGCTTTGCCTTGGCGTTCAAAAATTTCGGCATTGGCGGTAAGTAGGTCAATACGTTCCATGCCTGCCGTTCTTGGTCGAGCACCTATCAGAATAGCGTAGTGAGCATTTTTAAAGCCAGCTTCTGGATTATCGAAAATTCGAATGGTGTGTAATAGAGGTAGTGCGCAATCTTCTAGCTCCATAGCTAGGCCACGTAGTTGCTCCATGGCTTGAGGCATTTCAATTAATTGCAAGATAACAGGCTGGTCGGTACCAAACATCTCACCAGCTGCAACACGAAATAATAGTGAGCTACTGATAGCTCCGGCAGCACCGGTTACGGCAATACGTACTGGCTTTTTCATTACTCTCTCTCCAATTTTTATTTGATTAAGGTGTGAGTCGTAGGCTCTAAAGTGCTGCTTATTATTTTTGACTGACCATCGAGTGGATGGGGTATCTACTTCTTTATGGGTACTCAAAATGACAGTGGCAGGCATTCAAGCACGACTTTGATGCGTGCGCTACAAGCTGGTGCATCTACTTGTAAAATCTGACCAGATGGTCAGTTTTACATTTTAAGGTGATTATTGGTAGTGAAAACTAAACTTAGTAGGTAGTTTGGGTTTGATGGTTAATGTGTAGTTACGCCAATAGACAGTAATAGCGGGGGAGGAGGGGGTAGGTATAGTGCGAAACAATAGTAATCTAGCAACTGGTTATATCTAAACGGTTTAATTGGTTTTTACTTAATACTGAGTATTGGGTAGTTGCGGTACTCATACTTGCGCTGGTAATCAGATGCTGCAAAGCCTATATTAGTTACACGTTATCCTTATCACGATCATCAATAATAAAAGGTAGGTTTGGCCAATGAATCCCAACTTGTTACAAGAGCTAACGGTGCTTGCTTTATTTAATCAGAACACCTTTCAAGAAGGCTTAAAAGTACATGGACATGAGGCATCAAAGGAGAATGTAGAAGCCACTAGGCGTTTATTTGATAAGGGCTTAGTAACAAAAGAAGATGGCGGCTATTTAACCAGTTTAGGTAAAGATGCGGCTGAGCAATTACAGGATTTGAAAACCATACTTAAAGGTTAATCCTTGATTAAGCAGACATAAAAAAAGCGAACTAAGAGTTCGCTTTTTTTATGTCTGCTAAGTTTGCTATGCTAAGAATGACGAACCGTTAGGCTGCTAGTCTCTAATTGTGAAGAGACTAACGTGAAAGCCTTTACGCTAAAGTGCGTAAGACATGCCTACTTGGAAGCTAGTGGCTTCCGTTTGCTTATAGCGAAGGCGTAAGCCGTTATCTTCAGGATCTTCAGCTGTATAGGAATCTAGCAAGGTATAAGCTATCCCACCATTAACCGTGAATCCTTTCAATACAGTGTATTCTCCGCCAAACGATAGGGTTTGAGTGTCTGAAGCAGGAAGACGAATATCGTCGGTGTCAGCTCCATCAGGCGTGCCCGCTGGTTTGCTGCCTAGCTTGATACTGGTTGAATAACCTAGTCCCAAACTTAACTTATCCGTTAGTTGACGGCCCATGCCAATGCCTAGGTCCAGAGTATCGTTGTCGAATAATGATACTTCTGGATTGATAAGCCCGTCGATTGCTCCACCAACACTGGCACTGTATTCATCAAGAGTTGCGCCTCCTAATGCTGCAGGAGTGGCCGAGCCATCGCCATTTACTTGCAGATCTTTTAACTTGCTGTATTCGCTCCAGCGTACATTAAAGAAGGCTAGCGTATTTTCTGCGACACCAGACTGAAGCGCGATTTCAATTGTTTGTGGGGTGAAGGTTTTAGCGGTACCAGTGGTTTCAAATCCTAATACATCCTGACCTACTTTTACGGTGCCATCGGCATCATAGTCAATTTGGCTGTGATAGATAATGGAAGCTCGAAGAGCAATTTCAGGGATAGAGTAAGCCGCGCCCAAGATGTAGCCCACTTCGGTTCCTCCATCTAGACTAACATCAAGATCATCATCACCCGCATCAGGGCTTAAATCTTCGGAGAAAAAACCATTAATTTTTTGTACTTTAGGGCCGGCGATTACTGTGAGCTTACCTGTTGATAATGCAAAGTCGTAACCACAACCAACGGTAAGAGATTCACTTTCGTATTCAGTCGCAATTGGAGCGGTAATGCCTTCCCCACCAATCACGCCTATTTCGCCATTTCCAACGTCACCAAATTCTAATTCAGCGTAGGCTAGGGTGTCATCTTCATACGCCACTTCTGCGCCATAAGGCTGTTCAAATTTGGCGGCACAGGTGACATTTTCATTTATATTAAAACGGAAGGCAATTTCAGGACTGTTAATATCGGAAACGATTTCTCCCGTACTAACTGAAGTTGTTGTGGCTAATGGATTGTTATTTCTAAGCTGTGTAGCGGTTCCGTGAGCTTGCACAGAGGTTTGTGAAAAACTGGTGGTAATGACATTGTCATCGCCAAACAGAATGCCAAAAGAATGGTCCGATTTATCGAAACCACCTGCCATTACTGGGCTGGCTGCCAGTATTGCAGCTGCAAGGGTACTCATTCTCATCATTGAGTTTTTCATGTATAGGCTCCTATTATTTTTTTTGCCTAAAGTGGATCGATAAAACGGGCAGAGCCTAAAACATGGGATGGCTCTGATAATTCTTTGTGCCTGATAAGTCTAGGTAAATAGGCAATGTGTCACAGTGACTATTGCCAATGCAATGAATACTACGTTAAGAATTTTACTGCCAACATGCTAAAACTGGCCAAGCCAATTAACAATAGGTTTCAGATTGTGAGTGATGTATTACAGAAGCAAAGAATCTTTGGGCTGGTGTGCTCTGTTCAGGTTTATTGTCTTTTTATTTATATGAAGGCATAAAAAAAGCCCTGATCAACTAAAATCAGGGCTTTTTGTTTTTCAAGTTAGGCTTAAATAATGCCTTTATCCTGAATTTCTGCGATGGCGGCATCAATGCTAGTGTTATCCGCATCAATAACCAATTCACTTTGCTCACTGGCTTCGAATGTACAAAGCGCAATCAAACCGGCTTGTTTGATGATGTTTGCAATCACTTCAGCATTGTTGTCGGCAAGATCATCTTTGCTCACTAAAGCAGCGGCTTTACCAAGAGAGAATAACTTGCGGTCAACGGCTGCGGCCAAAACGTGCTTGTTTGAACCGGTGAAGAAAATAGACGCTGCTTTTTGATCAAAGCGATTGGCTTTTTCTTCGGCCGATACTGCAGTAAGTTGTTCGCTGTCGTCACTTTGAGCTTCGCCCACTATCATGCCTGCACCAACGGTTACATTGGTTAGGCGATCAATAATGGTGAATGCACCCGTTGCACGGTTTTTCTTGTAAGCATCAAATGCTACGGTTTTGTTAAGTGTTAATTCACACAAACCAATTTCGTTAAGCTTAAGAGCATCACTTTCAGACGTTTCCATAGTGTTCACATCGATACGATGATGAATCTTGGATATGGTGCCGGTGTTAGGTGTAGAGGCAAATTTTAAATCGTAAACCTTGCCTGGTTTTAGATCGTCTTCGCTCATCCATACGATATCTGCATTGATACTGTTAGCAGTACAAGGCTGGTCGCTGGATTTAACAATCATGTCGCCACGACTGATATCAATTTCGTCTTCAAGTGTCAGGGTAACCGCTTGGCCAATGAAGGCTTCCTGCTGATTACCATCATAGGTAACGATAGATTTTACGTTAGAGCTTTTGCCTGAAGGCAGGGCGGTAATTTTATCACCTGGGCGAATGATGCCCGAGGCCACTGTTCCACAGAAACCACGGAAGTCTAGGTTAGGACGGTTAACGTACTGCACTGGGAAACGGAAGTTCTCTAGGTTGCGATCGGCATTAATTTTAACCGACTCCAACATTTCCATTAATGTCTCGCCTTGATACCAGGCAGAGCGTTCACTCTTGTTTACGACGTTGTCGCCATCAAGGGCAGACAAGGGAACAAACTGAATGTCTGTAATGTTCAGGTTTTTAGCAAACTCGCTGTAATCGTCTTTGATTTGGTTGAACTTCTGTTCATCAAAATCCATTAGATCCATTTTGTTTACAGCAACAATAACGTGCTTAATGCCCAGTAAAGAAGCGATAAAGCTGTGACGTTTGGTTTGAGTTTGTACGCCGTAACGGGCATCAATGAGTATGATGGCTAAGTCACAGGTAGAAGCACCAGTGGCCATGTTACGGGTATATTGTTCGTGCCCAGGCGTATCGGCAATGATGAACTTGCGCTTCTCAGTAGAGAAGTAGCGGTAAGCAACATCTATGGTGATGCCTTGCTCACGTTCTGCGGCTAAACCATCTACCAATAAGGCAAGGTCGAGTTTTTCGCCTGTGGTGCCGTGCTTAACGCTGTCTTGTTCGATGGCGGCCAATTGATCTTCAAAGATCATTTTGGAATCGTAAAGCAAACGACCAATTAGCGTGCTTTTACCATCATCTACGTTGCCGCAGGTTAGGAAACGCAGCATTTCTTTGTTTTCGTGCTGTTTAAGATAAGCAAGAATATCTTCAGATATTAGGCTGGATTGGTTTGACATTAGAAGTAACCCTCTTGCTTTTTCTTTTCCATGGAGCCAGATGAATCTTTATCTATGGCTCGGCCTTGACGTTCAGACGTGGTGGTAAGCAACATCTCCTGAATAATTTCAGGCAAGGTAGTGGCCACTGATTCCACCGCTCCGGTCAATGGGTAGCAACCTAGGGTGCGGAAACGTACCATTTTTTCCATCGGTACTTCGCCTTCTTCTAATGGCATACGTTCGTCATCTACCATGATAAGCATGCCGTCACGCTCAACCACTGGGCGCTTTTTAGCTAGGTAAAGACTTGGGATTTCAATGCCTTCCAAGTAAATGTACTGCCAGATATCCAATTCAGTCCAGTTAGACAGTGGGAATACACGAATGCTTTCGCCCTGATTCACTTTACCGTTGTAGATATTCCACAGCTCAGGACGCTGATTCTTCGGGTCCCATCTGTGGTTTTTATCGCGGAATGAATACACACGTTCTTTGGCACGTGATTTCTCTTCATCACGACGAGCACCACCAAAGGCAGCGTCAAACTTGTATTTGTTTAGAGCTTGTTTAAGCCCTTGGGTTTTCATTATATCGGTATGCTTGGAAGAGCCGTGGCTAAATGGGCCCACGTCTTGCTCTATCCCTTCAGGATTGGTGTGCACCAATAATTCCATACCTGAGTTTTTGGCCATGTAATCGCGAAATTCAATCATCTCTTTGAATTTCCACATGGTGTCTACGTGCATAAGTGGGAACGGAGGAATGCCAGGAGCAAACGCTTTACGTGCAAGATGCAACATAACAGCACTGTCTTTGCCCACGGAGTACAGCATGACAGGGTTATCAAACTCTGCCGCTACCTCGCGCATAATATGAATACTTTCAGCTTCAAGCTGCTTTAAATGTGTAAGGTTATAATCCGACATGTCATCACTCTGTGTGATCAATAAATCTACAGGGGTTATTAAGGGCGACACTATACCAGTGTCAAGATGGTATAAAAAGGGTATTACTTATACCAAAATACAATATGGATATAGCTGCTTAGAGAAAAATCTTTGTTTTTCTAAGGCTGGTCTGACTCTTTTTCAGAGGTCTCGGCTACGGCTTCTGGCGCCTTTACTTTAGCTTGTACTTTTGTCTGCTCCAGAACCTGTTTTAGATCGGCCAAAGGTTGCTCGGTAAATTGGTCTGCGCCTTGTGCTAGGTGCTCATACAAGGCCTTGTAATTGTTGGTGAGGTTTTGAGTAAGGTCAGCTGTTTGATGAAAATGGTGCTGAATGGAATCTTTAAGGTGCAACTGTTCACCCTTTAGTTTGTCTATCTGGCGTTCGAGGGTCGCAACTTGTGTGCCTCGACTTAAAACATAGCGCTGCAGTAAGATACCCAAGCCAATGCCCACGGCAAAAATAAAGAAGCTGGAAATTAATTGAGCTGTCATGGTTATTCCTGGTGGTGTTAATTGAGGCCATGGTAAGGCAGTAATGAGATGTGGATGGTATCAGTATGGACAAGTTAAGTCAGTTCTTGAAACCCACATTCGGCTTGGAATAGATTGTTTTAGCCCGGAAGTCGGAATTTGGGTTAAGACCCATTGAATATAAAAAGTGAATACAAAAAGTAATAAGTTAAAGAGGATGTGCAGTGGAAAAAATAACGATTCAGGGTCAAGCAGGCATCTTGCAGGGCGCTTGGCATCCGGTGGCCGGCAGCGAAGATTATCTAATAATTTGTCATCCCCACCCTTTATTTGATGGCACCATGGACAATAAAGTGGTGACGACGGTGGCTAAGTCTTATCTAGATCTGGGTATCAATGTGCTGCGTTTTAACTTTCGAGGCGTCAGCGAGAGTGAGGGTGAATACGGAGATATAGCAGGTGAGGTGCAAGATTGTCAGAGTGCACTCAATTGGCTGCTAAGTCAGCATCAGGTTAAGCGCCTGTTTCTGGCTGGTTTTAGTTTTGGTTGTTACATCGCTGCCAAGGTGGCTCATGAATTAGCTCAGCAACATCCTAGTCTGCATTTAGAGCACTTATTAATGGTCGCTCCTTCGGTGATCAATTCCCCATTTGAGAAAGCCACGCCGTTAATATGCCCAGCTACTGTGATCATGGGAACATTGGATGAAGTGGTTCCATTTGAGGCGGTGAGTGATTGGAGTGAATCATTATATCCGCCAGTGGAGTTCATTGAACTCACCGAGGCTACTCACTTTTTTCATGGGCAATTGGTCACTTTAAAGCAGGAGGTAAAGGCTACCTTGGCTGCTCATATATAGACCGCTATAGCGGGTATAAATACGTGACTTTTTTCTATTGGTTAGCGCCTTTACCTAAGCCGGATTAAACGTACTTTCAGTGCTCATATATAGCCAGTATATAGCCGGTATAAGTGTGTGATATTTGCCTTTACCTAGGCTACTGGGTAAATTGCCGCACTATTGTACCTCTGCTAAATAGAGGTGGCCTATACTCAAAGAATATTAAGCCTGCCAGTCCAGCTGAACCACTGGGCTTTAACTTCGGGCTTACATATAGAGATAATTTCTCGTATTGATTCGATTAGAGCAACCATGACACCACTAGAACTGTATCAAAAAGATTTAGAGCGCGATGACTTCTCCTATGATGCCGACCAGGAGAAGGCGGTTAAGCATCTACAGCGTCTATATGATGAGTTAGTGGCCGCTTATGAAAGCAATAAGCAAAAATCGGGTTTGGGCAAATTTTTCAGTTCTCGTGGTAATAAAAGTAAGGTTCCAGTTCAGGGTATTTATTTCTGGGGAGGAGTAGGGCGAGGCAAAACCTACCTTGTGGATACATTCTACGATGCTTTACCCTTTAAACGTAAAATGCGGACCCACTTTCATCGCTTCATGCAGCGTGTACACAAAGACCTGAATAACCTTGCAGGTCAGAAAAATCCGCTTACCATCATTGCCGATAATATTGCCGAAGAAGCAGTGGTGATCTGTTTTGATGAGTTCTTCGTGGTGGACATAGGTGATGCCATGATTCTGGGCGGCCTTATGCAGGAGTTGTTTGCTCGCGGTGTTACCCTAGTTAGTACCTCAAATATTATCCCTGATGGTTTATATGAAAATGGCTTGCAGCGTGATCGTTTTATTCCTGCCATTAAATTACTAAATAAATATACAGATGTAATTAATGTAGACAGCGGCGTGGACTATCGCCTGCGGACGTTGGAGCAAGCCGAGCTTTACCACTTTCCATTAGATGATAGCGCCCAATCCAGTTTGCAAAAAAGTTTTGATAGCCTCATTCCCGATGCGGCTCACATTGAAAAAAATATTAATGTGGAAATTCTAGGCAGGGATATTCCTGCACTGGCGGTGTGTGATGATGTCGCCTGGTTTGATTTCTACGATTTATGCGACGGCCCACGTTCACAAAATGATTACATTGAACTGGGTCGCTTATTCCATGCTGTGCTTATTAGCAATGTGCCAGTAATGGGCACCAAGAATGATGACCTGGCTCGTCGTTACATAAACCTGATTGATGAATTCTACGATCGTGGTGTGAAAGTGATTATGTCGGCCGATTCAGAAATTCAAAATATATACGGTAAAGGTCGCCTAGAATTTGAATTTCAACGTACTACTTCTCGTATGCTGGAAATGCAGAGTCATGAATACCTCGCTCGTGAGCACAAAGCTTAATTGAATTTAAGATTTACCAGGAAAGCCCTTTTCCTGGTAAATTATTTTCCTACTTTTAAAATAACAGTGTTCTATCTGTTAGTGTTTTTCTTCATATAAACCCCTTTGTTAATATAAAATCAGTCAAATTCCCCTACTAATATCAAGGACTTTTCTGTCGAATATACTCGCTTGTGAGTAATGTTTTTTACCTAATTTTTTTTAATTTGGTGTCGTATTTATTGTACTGATACTAGATTGATCCTAATCAATAAATTCTTAAATAAAAGGAGAACACTCTAGGGGTGCGACAAAGTGTCGCACCCCTTAGTACGAGTTTTTGTGAATAAAGGAATCGTTAATTGAATTTATTTGCCCGTCTTTTACCTATCTTTTTTATCTTGCTACTTGCGCCAATGGTGAGTCATGCCTACGACAAGAAATTTGACCTAATTGAAAATGCAAAAAGACATTTCACTCTTGCTGAACGCTATGAAGAGGCGAGTGATATGAAGGTGGTGGTGGCCTATAAAAATAATAAGGCCATAGGCTTTAGCTTTAGCAATGATCAAATTATTTCTGTCCCTGCTTATAGCGGTAAGCCCATCAATAATCTTATTGCCATGAATGCCAAAGGCGACATTATTCATGCTGAGTTATTGGAACACCATGAGCCAATTTTGTTGGTGGGAATTCCTGAGATTAAATTAGAAAACTTTGTGAGTAATTTCATTGGTTTTAACGTGACCGACAAAATTCGTGTGGGCTCCGGTGGTGGTGAAAATACCATAGATGCCATTACAGGCGCCACAGTGACTGTGATGGTGGTGAATGAAGCCATTATGAAGGCTGCCAATAAAGTCGCTAAACATTTTTCTATTGCAAATCTAAAAGATGATTCAAAACAAAGAGCTAAAGTTAAAACTAAATTATTCGAAAAGAAAAGTTGGCAGCAACTACTTGATATGGGGGCCGTCAATAATATGCGGCTTAGCCAGCAAGACGTTAATGATATTTTTCAAGGGATACCAGCAGCTAGTCAAAGTGAACATGAAAACCCCCAGGAAAACTTTATTGATCTGTATTTCACCAGCCTAAATATTCCATCTATTGGCCGTAATATTTTGGGTGAGGATGAATATTCTTACCTGATGAAAACTGCTCTAAAGCCAGGTGATGTGGCATTTGCTGTAATGGCCAATGGTGATTACAGCTTTAAAGGTAATGGTTATGTGCGTGGCGGTATATTTGATCGTACCCAGATACACCAAAGCAACCAGGTGACAGTATTTCGTGATCTGGATTACATTCGGCTAAGTGACGTGTATATAGAAGGTTTTCCTGGTTTTTCCGAGATGGCTATTTTTATTAGTCGCGCCAAGAATGAATTTGATGTGGGCTCGCCCTGGCAGTTAGAATTACTCATTCGTCGTCAAACAGGGCCTGTGGAAAGTACTTTTCAAAGTTTTTACAGCGATGCCCAACCTATTGAGCATTATATAGATCGCCCTGTCATTGAAGAGCCTATGCCTCTGTGGCAGCGAGTTTGGCATCAGCGCAGTTTTCAGGTTGTGGTGGTGATAGCAGCACTACTGCTGCTTATGGGCATTATTTTCGCTCAGGATTACCTGGTCAAATTCCCTAAAGTATTACACCGCATACGCACTGCTTATTTGCTATTTACCGTATTTTTTATTGGCTGGTATAGCCTGGGCCAGTTATCGGTAGTGAATGTATTTACCTTTGTAGCAGCTGTGTATACCGACTTCCATTGGGACTTATTTTTACTTGATCCAATTATTTTTTCCATTTGGGGATTTGTTGCCGTCACTTTATTGCTATGGGGAAGGGGGATTTATTGCGGTTGGTTATGCCCGTTTGGTGCCATTCAAGAATTAATCAATGAGCTGGCGCGAAAACTGAAAGTTAAACAACTTGAATTTCCTTTTGGCGTTCATGAACGTTTGTGGGCGATAAAATATATTATTTTGTTAGGTCTGTTTGGTCTTTCATTGGAAAGCCTTAGCCTTGCCGAGCGTTACGCCGAAGTAGAGCCGTTTAAAACTACCATCTTGCTTAAATTTCAACGTGAATGGGGCTATGTGTTTTATGCCTTGCTGTTGATTGTCATCAGTATATTTAATCGCAAGTTCTATTGCCGTTATATCTGCCCTCTAGGTGCGGCTTTGGCCATTCCTGCTCGTATAAGTTTATTTGATTGGCTGCGACGTAGAAAAGAATGTGGTGATCCTTGTCAGCTGTGTGCGGTGGAATGTGAAATTAAAGCCATTGACAAAGACGGTCGAATAAATCGTAACGAATGTCACTATTGCCTAGATTGCCAGATGACCTATCACGATGATCATAAGTGCCCACCGTTAATTAATAAGCGCAAGAAAAAAGAAAAGAGAGCCATTAAAAATATTAACAAAATTGAAATAAAAGAAGTGGTTTGATTAATCCTGACTTTTAAACAAACCGATGCCTAGCAGTAAGTAAAACAACGACAAATAAATGGAGATTAATATGACTAAGGTCGATACAGAAGATAAAAACGTAAGCGAGCACGTACGTGTGAGTCGACGTTTATTTTTAGGAGGTTCCGCTTCCCTTGCAGGGGCTGTTGTGGCGGGTGCCGGAGCGCTTGGAGTTGGCTTGGCCAGCTCCACTGCCATGGCAAGAAGTGGCAAGGGTCTTTCCCCTGAAGTGGGTCCTGGGGAGCTGGATGAATACTACGGTTTCTGGAGTGGTGGCCAATCTGGTGAGGTGCGTATTTTAGGCATTCCATCCATGCGTGAATTAATGCGCATTCCTGTTTTTAACACAGACAGCGCCACGGGCTGGGGAATCACTAACGAGAGTAAAGAGCTTTTAGGTGACACCCCATATTTAAACGGTGATACACACCACCCTCATATGAGTATGAAAGATGGTAAGTACGATGGTAAATATGTTTTTGTAAACGATAAATCCAATACTCGTGTGGCCCGTATTCGTTGCGACATAATGAAAACAGATAAAATTACCACCGTTCCAAATGCTCAGTGTATTCACGGTTTACGAGTGCAAAAAGTTCCTTATACCAAGTACATTTTTGCTAATGGTGAATTTCGTATTCCATTAATAAATGATGGACGTGATTTAGACAGCCCTGAAAAATACAACGCTATTTTTTCGGCGATTGATGCGGAGACAATGGAAGTGGCCTGGCAGGTAGTGGTAGACGGTAACCTAGACAATACCGATGCCGATTACCGTGGTAAGTATGCCTACAGTACTTGTTATAACTCAGAAGGCGCTACCGACCTTGCTGGTAGTATGCGCAATGAACGTGATCACCTAGTCGTGTTTGATATTGAGCGTATCGAAAAAGCCGTTAAAGCCGGTAAATTCAAAATCTATCCGGGCTCAAACGTGCCTGTGGTAGATGGTACTAAGGGCTCTAAACTTACACGCTACATTCCTGTCCCTAAAAACCCTCACGGAATTAATACTGCACCAGATGGTCGTTATGCGGTAGCCAATGGTAAGTTGTCTCCTACTGTTACGATACTGGATACTTTTAAGTTTGATGAATTATTTGACGATAAAATTAAGCCAAGAGATACCGTCGCCGCCGAAGTTGAATTAGGTCTTGGGCCGTTACACACAGCGTTTGATGGTCGTGGTAATTGTTATACAACGGTATTTATCGATAGCCAAATTGTTAAGTGGGATTTACAAAAAGCAATTCAGGCGTATGAAGGTAAAAAAGTAAATTACATCTTACAAAAATTAGATGTGATGTATCAGCCGGGTCACAACCATACCACCATGGGTGAAACCCGTGATGCCGATGGCAAATGGTTAGTGTCGTTGTGTAAGTTTTCTAAAGACCGTTTCTTAAACACTGGACCACTTAAACCTGAGAATGATCAACTCATTGATATCTCCGGCGATACCATGAAACTGGTACACGATGGTCCAACCTTTGCCGAGCCGCACGATTGTATGATGGTGCATCGCTCTAAAGTGAAGCCGGCTAAAACTTGGAAGCGTGATGATCCATTTTTTGCTAACACGGTTAAACGTGCCAAAAAACACGGTATCACTTTAGAAGCTGACAACAAGGTGATTCGTGAAGGCAATAAAGTATTTGTTTACATGACTTCGGTGGCGCCTGTCTTTGGTTTGGATCAGTTTAGAGTTAAAAAAGGTGACGAGGTAACCGTGACCGTAACTAACCTGGACATGGTAGAAGACGTAACTCACGGCTTTTGTGTTGCCGATCATGGCGTGCAAATGGAAATTGGCACTCAGGCCACCGCGTCGGTTACCTTTAAAGCGGATAAGCCGGGTGTTTACTGGTACTACTGCAACTGGTTCTGCCATGCGCTTCATATGGAAATGCGCGGCCGCATGTTAGTTGAAGCGTAAGCTAGGTATAACTGCAACGGGTTCTGCCAGCATATGAACACGAGGCATATGGAAATGCGCGGCCGCATGTTAGTTGAAGCATAAGTTTGTATAAGTTGTTGGAGGCATGATGAAAAAAGGGTTGATGTTACTTACTTTGTTTTTAAGCGTATTGAGTAATGCGGTTCTTGCAACTAAATGGGTAGTAAATTCCCCATTGGATGCGCAAGAGGTGTGGCTTAAGGCGCAGAATCAAGACACCGTTATGATAAAAGCCGGTAATTACATTGGCCCTTGGCACATCAAAAAGTCTCTAACTATAAAGGCATTTCCTGGCGCAGTACTTGATGGACAAGGCCAGGGTAATGCATTGCAAATTAGCGCGAAAAATGTCTCGGTGAGTGGTCTAACCATTCGGAATTGGGGCAATGATATAGGCGAATTACACAGTGGCGTATTTGTAGATAAACACGCCTCAAAAGTGGTGCTTGATCAATTAAACTTAAGAGGAAGTGCGTTTGGCATATGGGTTGATGCAGCGCAATTTACCACGATTAAAAATTGTAAAATCAAAGGAGACCTAAATACCCGTTCGCAAGATCGTGGTAATGGTATTCATCTTTTTAATGTGAAAGGTGCTTTAGTAGAAAACAATGAAGTTTGGAATACCCGAGATGGTATATATATCGATACCAGTAATAAAAATAAACTCATCTCAAATTATCTGCATGATCTGCGGTATGGCATTCACTACATGTACAGCCATCATAATATTTTGCAGCGCAATATAACCGAGCGTACTCGCACTGGCTATGCGCTTATGCAAAGCCATCATCTAGATGTACAGAATAACTCCAGCATTAATGATTTTAACTACGGCATTCTCATGAACTACATTACCTATAGTAGTGTGAAACACAATAAAGTTAGCCAGGTTCGCCAAGGCCGTAACCCAAACACCAATATGGCTGTGGGAGAGACTATTGTGGGGGCAGATGGTAAGGCTATGTTTATTTATAATTCGGTCTTTAATGAAATAGCCCATAACCAGCTTTCTCAAAGTGACTTGGCTGTGCACCTTACAGGTGGCTCTAGTGATAATAAAATATACGCTAATGCTTTTTTGGGGAATCGAAATCAGGTGAAGTATGTCTCTAACCGTCCGCAAGAGTGGTCGTTTGAAGGGCAAGGTAATTACTGGAGTGATTATTTAGGGTGGGACGTTAACGAAGATGGTTTTGGCGATAGTCAATATGTTCCCAATAACGGCATTGATAAGTTGTTATGGAAATACCCCAGTGCCCGTATGTTATTTAATAGCCCCGGAATTTTATTACTGCGTTGGGTAGAAGCTCAGTTTCCTGTATTTAAAAAACCAGGCATTACCGATAGCTATCCCTTGATGGCGCAGCCAATTCGGCTTGGAGATAACATATGCCGTTCAATTGAAAAGGTGCAAGTCCATGGTAGTTGAACTAGAAAATGTTAAAAAAAGTTTTGGTAAAGATGTTCATGCCCTAAATGATTTGAGCCTAATGTTAAATGAAGGACAGGTGTTGGGTTTGTTTGGCCATAACGGCGCAGGCAAAACCACCACCATTAAATTAATTTTAGGCCTGTTGTCACCCACTCAAGGAAAAGTGAGAGTGATGGGGAAGGATCCCATGACGCATTCAGAAATAAAATCCTATATTGGGTTTTTACCTGAAAATGTTCAGTTTTATGAACAGTTAAGCGGCCGAGAAGTTCTGCGCTATTTTGCGAGACTAAAAGGACAATCATTAAAACACGTGGATAATTTATTAGGGCGCTTTCAGTTGGAGCATGCGGCCAACAGAGCGGTGAAAACGTACAGTAAGGGTATGCGTCAGCGTTTGGGTTTGGCGCAAGCTATGTTGGGCGAGCCAAAACTACTCTTGTTAGATGAGCCCACTGTGGGACTTGATCCGGTTGCGACCAAACAATTTTATGAGCAGGTGGCCACATTGCAAAGTCATGGCTGTACATTAATTATTTGTTCTCATGTTTTACCCGGCATTGAAAGTTATATAGATAGAGCCCTCATCATGAATAAGGGTCGGGCCGTCATACAAGGCAGTATTAATGACTTAAGTGAGCAGGCTAATTTACCTATTCATATCGACGTACAAGCTGACTATATTCCTCCAATAATAGAAGGTGAAATTTCCCGAAAAAAGGTATTGGATCATTGGCGCATAGAAATAAAACCCAGCGAGCAGATACAGGCCATGCAGCAGTTGTCGCAACTAAAAGGTTTGAAAAAACTATTGGCCAAATCCCCAAGCCTAGATGACCTCTACCATTATTATATGGCCACGACGGCCGGTATGACGCGGTGCCAGGGAGGGCAAGGAGCGGCGATGGCCACGACGGCCGGTATGACGCGGTGCCAGGGAGGGCAAGGAGCGGCGAAGGCCACGACGACCGATATGACGAGATGCCAGGAAAGGTCACAGACAATAACGGACGGATCTAATAAAAAAACAGTCACAAATAAATTTAGTCTGGAGGTAGGTTCATGAGTGAAGCAACATTTAACCAGGCTTCTATAAATCCTATGCTGGTCATTGCCCATAAAGAGTGGACCGATGGTCGCCGTAATTTTTGGCTGCAATCTATTTCTGTCTTGTTATTTATATTGGCTTTGGGAATCGCTTACTTGGGTGGTGCGGTGGCTGGTCAAGTCGGATTTACCGGTTTGAGCAATACCATTGTCAGCCTTGCTAGTTTAGCGGTTCTTATCATGCCGCTCATTGCACTCTTATTAAGCTATGACGCCATCATTGGCGAGGAGGAAGGAGGTACTCTGTTGCTGTTAAGTGCTTACCCTATTAGCGTTTTTCAATTGTTTTTTGGCAAGTGGTTGGGGCGCAGTGCCGTTTTGGGTTGCAGTATTTTTATGGGCTTTGGTTGTGCGGCTCTGGTGCTGGCATTTACCACCGATGTGATGGTGGATGAGTTATTCATTGCCTTTGGTATTTTTATTTTTTCGGCACTTTTACTGGGTATGAGTTTTTTAGCCATAGGTATGTGGATAAGTTGCATCAGTAAAAGTCGAGCACAGGCAGCGGGTCTTTCATTGTTGTTGTGGTTTTTTGCGGCGGTATTATTTGATCTATTGGTATTGGCCATTTTGGTTTTGACGCAAGGTAAAATTGAAAGCAATTTTCTGGCAGGGCTAATGTTAATAAACCCGGCTGATGTGTTTCGGATGATTAATTTTTCACTGTTTAGTGATATGCAGCAACATACTGGATTAATGAATTTACAGCAGGATATGAATTTTAATTTGTTACATCTAATTGCCCTGGCTGTGTTGTGGGTGGTGGCTCCCTTAGCTATGGGGTTTTATCAATTTAACAAAAGGAGTCACTTATGAAAAAGCGGGTATTTTTAATATGTTTTGTAATTCTTGCTGCCTGCCAAGAAGCGCCGCAAGAAGATTTCTCTCCCTTGGCTATAACAAGCGGTGATGAGTGTCATGTGTGTGGCATGCTCATAACCCGCTTACCCGGTCCTAAGGCCCAGGGCATTTTTGATAAACAACCAGTCAAGTTTTGCTCTACTCGGGATATGGTGTCTTTTTATGAAGATGAGGAAAATACCCATAGGGTCAGCCAACTATTTACCCAAGATATGGCGGTGAATGATTGGACAAAGCCCAGTGTAAACCGATTTATTGATGCAAAAGCCGCTTGGTATGTTGAAGGTTCAAGCCAAACTGGGGGGATGGGGCCTACCTTTGCAAGTTTTGCGAATCAGTCGGACGCACAAAATTTTTCAGGCCAATATGGTGGGCAGGTGAAAAAGTTCACCCAGCTATTAAACGCCCAAACCCTTGGTGCCTTACAGGGTGGTCATCTGCACTAGGTTTTGTGCTCGCTAAACCAAAGCAAGCCAGACCTGGGAGGCGGCTAGTGATTTCGCGCTCTATGCTCTGTTTTGGTAACGGGAATCTGGATGGTGATTGGCGTAGGCTGTTGGGATTCGGCCAATTGCTGGAAAAAGACACGGATAGAATCAAACCATAACGCAAACATAGTGAACTCCTGCTATCTGTAATTTGAGTATAGACAGTAGAGGTCAATGCGCCATATTGAGCTTAGGCTTTATTGTTTGATGGTTGGAAGTAATAATTCTTGAGGAGCTGAGAAAGTAGCAGGCAAAAAAAAGCGCTCAAATTGAGCGCTTCACTAAATAGCAGGGCTACTGCATGTTTAGTTTAAAAAAACTTGGTTTACAAAGAACTTTTAATAACGCTCTTTAAAAGCTTAGGGTTAGATGCAATCACATCCCCTTCACTTTCGTAGTCAGGGCCACCGCTAAAGTCAGTAATCAATATACCAGCTTCTTTTGCGATTAATGCACCCGCTTGTAAGGTAATACTATCAACATTGTTCAACCAAGCAGCATCCACTTGACCGGCTGCTAGATGGGCAAGTGATAAAGCATCATCGCCCAGAGCACGGATCATGCGAGTATTTTGGCTTAAATTACCAATACGCTGGCGAATACGATCGTTGCGCTCGTCCTGGGCAATGCCTGGGAATTTAATCGCAACCGTTGATTGGCTTAATTTTATTTTCTCAGAGGCACGAATACGACGACCGCTTAATTCAGCACCACGACCACGGCTGGCAGTAAACTCCTGGCCAGTGATTGGGTTGATAATGACGGCGTGTTCGGTTTTGCCATTAATTTGGCAAGCCAGTACAAGGCTATAAAGAGGTAAACCGCCACGGAAATTGTCTTGACCTTCAAGTGGGTTAATTAACCACTTGTTGCCAGTTTTCTCTTCGCGTTCTTGAGTACCTGTTTCACGACCTTGAAAAGTATCTTCAGGGAAATGTTTGCGCAGCTTAAAGATGATCTGCTTCTCAGTACGAATGGCGGAATCAGTAACAAATTTACTGATCTCCTGGTCTGAGGAACGTTCGAAGTCAAAGCGCTCAACTGCGTGTACCAGTTCTTCACCGGCTTCCCTCAAAACACGCAGGGCAAGATTAACCATGGGTTGCATATGGATTCGTAACACTCTTAAATTGGGGAACCGCGCATTCTAGCAAAAACTTTTCGAGACTCGAAGTAAAACTAGGTACACTTAGCATTATTTTTTCGTTTTATTGCAAAATCCCCTCTAGGTTGTCGTAAATGTTTGAAGATATTCGCATTGTTCTTATTAATACCAGTCATCCAGGCAATATAGGTTCTGCCGCTCGTGCCATGAAAACCATGGGCTTAACCGACCTAGTGCTGGTGGATCCGCAGAAATTTGACTCTGATAACCTCCCTGAGGTGGCCGTTTCTATGGCAACCGGTGCTGTGGATATCTTGTCATCGGCTAGAGTGGTGTCCACTTTTGAAGAAGCTGTGTCCGATGTGGCCATCGTAATGGGGGCCAGTGCTCGTAATCGTCATATCCCTTGGCCTCTTATGCAGCCCAGAGCCGCAGCAGGCAAGGCCATGGATGTGCTTAAGAATAAGCAAAAAGTAGCCTTGGTATTTGGGCGTGAGCGCACCGGGTTAACCAATGAAGAGCTTTCAATGTGCCAGGTGCATGTGCACATCCCCACTAACGAAGAGTTCTCCTCACTTAATGTGGCCTCGGCGGTACAAGTCTTAAGCTACGAGATGCGCATGGCTATATTGGCTCATACAGGTCAGCTAGAAGCAGATTATAGCGGTGATTGGGGGGTTTCTTGGGATAATGATCTGGCCACTCAAGATGAGATTAATGGCTTTATTAAGCATTTAGAAACTACTTTAGTGGATATTGAGTTTCTAGACCCAACCAATCCAAGGCAATTAATGCCAAGACTGCGCCGATTGTTCCAGCGCGCAGTACCCGATAAAATTGAAATTAATATCTTGCGCGGCATTTTGAACATGGTGAAGCGCAACCACGATAAATAATGTGGATGCTAAGCTCTTTATAAGTGCCATTGAATTATGAGCACCATTGAATTTTCAACGTTAAATTAGGAAGCAGTGTGTTTAAAAACATACGAGAAGACATTAAGTGTGTCTTTGATCGAGACCCAGCGGCTCGAAACATCTTTGAAGTGCTCACCACCTATCCTGGTTTGCATGCCTTAATGCACTATCGCTTGTCCCACTGGTGTTGGGGACACGGCCTACTTTACATTGCCCGGGTCATTAGTTTTTTTAGTCGCTGGTTTACAGGTATTGAAATTCATCCAGGTGCCAAGATAGGGCGTGGTTTCTTTATAGATCACGGCATGGGAGTGGTAATTGGTGAAACGGCTGAGATTGGTAATAACGTCACGCTCTATCACGGAGTGACTTTGGGCGGGACCAGCTGGGATAAGGGTAAACGTCATCCAACTTTACGTGATGGGGTGGTGATTGGCGCAGGTGCTAAGGTGCTAGGGCCTATTGAAATTGGTGAAAATGGCCGAGTAGGCTCCAATGCGGTGGTGACTAAGCCGGTACCAGCGGGCGCAACTGCGGTGGGGATTCCTGGGCGTATCATCACTAAGAGAGCCAGTGACGAGGTGAATCGTAAACGCCAAGCCATGGCCGATAAAATAGGATTTGATGCTTACGGCATGACAGATGAGATGCCCGACCCCATTGCGCGCTCTATTCACAATATGCTCGATCACATGCATGCAGTGGATGATAAAATGGAGCGTATGAGCAGTGCTCTTGCCTCTATGGGGCATACTGAGTGCACGGGAGTACTGCCTGAACTGCAAAACGATTTGGATGATGAGCCTGCTACGCAAACAGATATAGAAGTGAATCAAAGCAGTTCCTGATCAAGGGGCACTAAAAGCTTAATAGGCATTACCCTTCCTCACTCTAGTCCAGCTCCCTTTCCCTTATTACTGGATAAAAGGGGGTAAGTCGCCTTTCTTACAGTGTGGCTTTTTTAAGCAACTAATTAGATTTTCTGGTAGAATTCGCCACCCTGATTTCCCTTATTCTTCGTTAGTAATCACAAAAAAGCTGATGTAGAGCAGGGCTTGAGTAATAACCTTATGGTTTACTCAAGTAAATAGTTGACTGTTTTAGTCGGGTTTAAGATAATTGCCATACTTACTGATTTATAAACACTCAAAGTGTGGGGTGCTCGCATGAGATTGACCACGAAAGGCCGCTATGCCGTGACCGCCATGCTGGATTTGGCGATACATGGTAAGAAAAAGCCGGTTAGCCTGAATGATATTTCAGGTCGCCAAGGCATTAGTTTGTCTTATTTAGAACAGTTATTTGCCAAATTGCGTCGCTGTGGCCTTGTTTCTAGTGTTCGCGGCCCGGGTGGCGGATATCGATTGTCTCGCGAGGAAAGCGAGATAAGCATTGCCCAAGTAGTGGATGCGGTAAATGAATCCATGGATGCCACTCGTTGTCGTGGTAAAGGCGATTGCCAGGAAGGAGATCAATGTCTGACACATCACCTTTGGCAGGACTTAAGCAGTCAAATACACGACTTCTTAAGCAATATTAGTATTCAAGACTTAGTCAGTCGCAAAGAGATTCGTGCAGTGGCTAAGCGTCAAGATGAGATCGCTAAAAGCAATGTTGGATCGGACTCACTTATCCATCTGACATCCGCTTAATCGTTCATAAGAGATTTAATATGATGATTTCCACAGGCCTAGATAGCACCGCTTCAATTTTTATAGGCCCAACCTTATGAATCCCATTTATTTAGATTATGCGGCAACGACGCCAATGGATCCTAGGGTGGCTGAAAAAATGGCCGGTTGCCTGACACTTGAAGGCAACTTTGCTAACCCAGCTTCTCGGTCACATCGCTATGGTTGGATGGCTGAAGAAGCGGTGGAAAGTGCTCGTCGTCAATTGGCTCAGTTTATCAACGCCGATGTACGTGAAATCGTATGGACGTCCGGCGCAACTGAAGCCAATAACCTTGCTATTAAAGGTGTGGCTGAGCAGCACGGTCATAAAGGCAAGCACATTATTACCAGCGCCATAGAGCATAAAGCGGTGCTAGATCCTTGTGGATATTTACAAACCCAAGGCTTTGATGTGACCTATTTAACGCCTCAGCAAGACGGTCGTATTTTAGCAAGCCAGGTGAAAGAAGCGTTACGAGAAGACACTATTTTAGTGTCGGTCATGTATGTGAATAATGAACTGGGTTGTATTAACCCTATCCAAGAAATTGGTGAGCTGTGTCGTGAAAAAGGCGTATTACTGCATGTGGATGGCGCTCAAGCGATCGGTAAAACCCCTGTGGATATTCAGGCTGACAACATAGATTTACTGTCTATTTGTGCACATAAATTTTACGGCCCAAAAGGCGTCGGGGCTTTGTTTGTAAAGCGCGGCGTTAAAATAGCCGAACAAATCCATGGCGGTGGCCACGAACGTGGTATGCGCAGTGGCACTCTACCGACCCATCAAATAGTGGGGCTAGGCGAGGCGATAGCCATCGCTCAATCAGAATTTAAAGAAGAAGAGGCACGCTTAAGTGCACTTAGACAACAGCTTTTTAATGGCTTGCAAGAGCTTGATGGAATAGCACTTAACGGCAATGCAGAGATGTGTGTGCCGGGTATTTTAAATATGAGTTTTGCCGGCGTAGACGGCGAATCTTTATTACTTTCGTTGGCCAACTTGGCCGTGAGTTCAGGTAGTGCATGCAACTCCGCCACTATGGCGCCTTCTTATGTGTTAAAAGCCATTGGCTTAGACGACACACTAGCGCATGCCTCCATTCGTTTCTCAATGGGGCGCTATACCAACGAAGAAGAAATAAATCAGGCCGTGACGAGTATCACCACGGCGGTAAGAAAACTGAAAGGAATGGCCGCTTAAGGCGGGCATGTTCGGAGAAGTTTAATGACTGAAGAAATTAATCAATACATAAAGAACGATTACGAAGCTGGCTTTGTAACCGATGTTGAAAGTGAAACCTTACCGCCTGGTTTAAACGAAGATGTTATTCGTTTTATTTCCAACAAAAAAGGCGAGCCTGAATGGCTATTGGAATGGCGTTTAAAAGCATTCAAGGTTTGGCTAGAGATGGAAGAGCCTGACTGGGCTCATGTTCACTATCCTAAAATAGATTTTCAAGAAATCTCTTATTTTAGTGCACCAAAGAGCATGGCGGATAAACCTCAATCTCTAGATGAAGTGGACCCTGAGCTTTTAAGAACTTATGAAAAATTAGGCATTCCGCTGCATGAGCAAGCGGTGCTGGCGGGTGTGGCAAATGTTGCGGTAGATATCGTTTTCGATTCCGTATCCGTTGCCACCACGTTCCGTGAAAAGCTATCTGAATCGGGCGTTATATTTATGCCTATTAGTGAAGCGGTGCATAAACATCCTGAGCTAGTTAAAAAATACATGGGTTCAGTGGTACCGCAAAAAGACAATTATTATGCGGCATTAAACTGCGCTGTATTTTCTGATGGCAGTTTTGTATACATTCCTAAAGGTGTGCGATGCCCAATGGAATTGTCTACCTACTTTCGTATTAACGAAGAAAAAACAGGCCAATTTGAGCGTACCTTAATCATTGCCGATGAAGGTTCTCACGTGAGTTACCTTGAAGGTTGTACTGCCCCTATGCGTGATGAAAATCAGTTGCACGCGGCTGTCGTTGAACTGGTGGTAATGGATGATGCTGAAATTAAATATTCCACCGTGCAAAACTGGTACCCAGGTAACAGTGAAGGTAAGGGTGGCATTTATAATTTCGTAACCAAACGTGCCGTGGCCCATAAAAATGCCAAAGTTAGCTGGACACAGGTTGAAACAGGTTCAGCTGTTACCTGGAAATACCCAAGCTGTATATTAAAAGGCGACAACTCAATTGGTGAGTTTTACTCCGTTGCACTGACCAATAATTATCAGCAAGCCGATACCGGCACTAAGATGATTCATATTGGTAAAAATACTAAGTCTACGATTATCTCCAAAGGGATTTCGGCGGGTAAAAGCCAAAATGCATACAGAGGCTTGGTTCGTATGAATCCTAGCGCTGAAGGTGCTCGGAACTTTACCCAGTGTGACTCACTGTTAATCGGTGACAAGTGCGGTGCACATACTTTTCCATACATAGAAAGTAAGCACCCTAGCGCCATCATTGAACATGAAGCCACCACATCTACTGTAAGTGAAGACCAAATGTTTTTATGTCAACAGCGTGGCATTGATCCAGAAAAGGCCGTGTCCATGATAGTAAATGGCTTCTGTAAGGAAGTGTTTAAAGAGCTGCCAATGGAGTTTGCCGTGGAAGCGAGCAAGTTATTGGAAGTATCACTCGAAGGCTCCGTGGGTTAAAAATAGCTCCGCTAATGCTTTAGAAGCGACGCGGTCAAGGTATTAAAAGATTGCTGTATTGAGGTGTTTAATTGTGAAAGCGCCGATTAAGCACCTACTTTTTGATAGGAAAAAAAATGTTAAGTATTAAAAATCTACAGGCAAAAGTTGAAGAAAAAGACATTCTAAAGGGTTTGAGCCTAGACGTTAAGCCTGGTGAAGTTCATGCCATTATGGGCCCAAACGGTGCGGGTAAAAGTACTTTAGGTAACGTATTGTCCGGTCGCGATGGTTATACCGTAACGGGTGGAGAAGTTTCTTTTCTTGGTAAAAACATTTTAGACATGGAAGCCGAAGAACGCGCCCGTGAAGGTTTGTTTTTAGCATTTCAATACCCAGTAGAAATTCCAGGAGTGAGCAATTTAGAGTTCTTAAAAGCTTCTGTAGATGCCGCTCGCCTGCATCGTGGCGAAGAGGCCATGGATAGCATGACGTTTTTAAAGCTGGCTCGTGAAAAATGTAAAGCGGTTAATCTTGATCAGAACTTCCTAAAGCGTGGTGTTAACGAAGGTTTTAGTGGTGGCGAGAAAAAGCGTAACGAAATCATGCAAATGATGTTGCTACAACCAAAGCTTTGCATTCTAGATGAAACTGATTCAGGCCTAGATATAGATGCTTTACAAGTGGTTGCTGAAGGCGTGAACAGCCAGCGTGACCCTAATCGCAGTTTTATTATTGTAACGCATTATCAACGATTGCTTGATTACATTGTGCCAGACTTTGTGCACGTATTAGCGGATGGCAAAATCGTTAAAAGTGGCGGTAAAGAATTAGCGCTTGAGCTTGAAGAAAAAGGCTACGGCTGGATTGAAAACGAGGAGGCTTAATCATGACTAAAGCTTCTAACAAGATAGTAAGCCCATTTACTCAAAACGCTTTGGACTTTGTAAATTCTCTTGAAGTATCAGGGGACTTTAATGAGGTGCGCGAATCTGGATTGGCCGCTTTTGAAAGTTTACCTTTTCCTACTCGTAAAACCGAAGATTGGAAATACACTTCGCTTCATGCTCTCACCACCCAGGATTATAACCAAGCAGCGAATAATTTTGATTTAGATAACGCCAGTGAGCTTTATGAAGTAGATGGATTAGATGCTTATCAACTGGTTTTCATTAACGGTGTATTTGTTAGTGAATTGTCCGATGAGATTTCAGAGCCAGGTGTTAGCGCAACGCCATTAAGTGTTGCCAATGACGCTCAGCGCGAACTGTTTAAACAATATGTGGGTAACATTGCTGAAACACGTCGTAATTTGTTTACCGCATTAAACAACGCCACTGTAGAAGAGGGTGTATTGTTGCATGTTGAAAAAAATGTGCAGCTTAAAAAGCCGATTCAAGTGGTTAATATAACCAGTGCCCAAGGGCAACCCTCTAGCGCATTTGCTCGCTGCTTGGTAGTGCTTGAACAACAGGCTGAAGCCACATTGATAGAGCAATTTGTTTCTACTTCTGAGCCTCAGAATATTTTATTGAATCAAGTTACTGAGATTCAAATTGGTGATGGTGCAAAGCTAAACCATTACCGTTTGCACACTGAAGATGAAAGTAGTTTGCATTTTGGTGGCGTGTACGTAGACCTTAATCGTGATAGTCAGTTTGAAAGCTATCAAGTGGCCTTAGGCGGGAAGATTAAACGCCTAGATGTGCTAGTGAGCCATAATCAAGCTGGTAGTCATTGTGAAATGAAGGGCGTGTATTTGCCAAAGAATGACCAGCATGTGGATATTCACAGCTACATTGAACATATCGCCGCTAACTGTACAACGAATGAAACCTATCGTGGCATTATGGCCGACCAAGCAAAAGCAGTATTTAATGGTCGCATACATATTCATCCTGACGCGCAAAAAACCCTGGCAAACCTAAGTAATAAAAACCTATTACTTTCAAATAAGGCGCAAATTAATTCTAAGCCTGAATTGGAAATCTATGCCGATGACGTACGTTGTGCCCATGGGGTGACAGTGGCTCAGTTAGATGACAAAGCGCGCTTTTATTTGCAGAGCCGAGGTATTAGCCGTCAAGAAGCAGAGATCATGCTGAGCTTTGCTTTTATTAATGAGTTGTTGGAAAGTATTCCTCTTGATGCTTTACGCCAGAAATTACGTCCTTTATTGGCTCAGCAATTTTCTACTAATAAAACGCTAACTCAGCATATTCTTGACGAAGAAAATGGCGTGCATTCAGAAGGTGCTCTGTAATGAGCATTGACGTGCAAAAAATCCGCTTAGATTTCCCTGTATTAGACCAGCAGGTGCACGATAAGCCTTTAGTGTACTTAGATAACGGCGCCACCACACAAAAGCCGTTAGCGGTGATTGAAGCAATAGAAAACTATTACCGCAAAGATAATAGTAATGTTCATCGTGGTGCTCATGTATTAAGTGACCGCGCCACCATCGGCTTTGAAAATGCACGAAAAACAGTTCAGATTTTTTTAAATGCAGCGCATAGTGAAGAAATTATTTGGACGCGAGGCACAACAGAAAGCATTAATATTGTGGCGCAAAGTTTTGGCGATACTTTTGTAAAAGAAGGTGATGAAATTATCGTTAGCGCCATGGAGCACCATGCCAATATTGTACCCTGGCAAATGCTGTGTGAGCGTACAGGCGCTATTTTAAAAGTGATTCCTGTGAGTGAGCAAGGCGAGCTTGATATGGCCGCTTTTGAGACAATGCTAAGTGACAAAGTTAAAATGGTGTCAGTGGTACATGTATCCAATGCTTTGGGCACTGTAAATCCAGTTGAAAAAATTATAACGCTTGCCCACAAAGTAGGGGCAAAAGTATTAATTGATGGCGCTCAATCCGTTGCACATTTTGCAGTGGATGTACAAAAGCTAAATGCTGATTTTTATGTTTTTTCTGGGCACAAGGTATTTGGTCCTACCGGAATTGGCTGTTTGTACGGTAAAAAAGAATTGCTAGATGCTATGCCCCCTGTACAGGGTGGCGGTGAAATGATTGAGAAAGTGAGTTTCAGTGGTACCACGTATCAGGGGTTGCCCTTTAAATTTGAATCCGGCACCCCCAATATAGCAGGAGCCATTGGTTTAGATGCTGCACTTAAATATTTAATGGCTTTAGATCGTGATGCATTAAGTCAGTATGAAGATGATCTCTTAGATTACGCTCATCAATGTGCGGCAAAGTGTGAAGGCATGCGCTTGGTAGGTACGGCTAAGAATAAAGCGGGTGTCATGAGTTTTTTAATAGAAGGGTCGCATCCATCTGATGTGGGAATGCTTTTAGATCAGCAGGGTATTGCCGTTAGAACGGGGCATCACTGTGCCATGCCGATTATGGATCAGTTTGGTATTCCAGGAACGGCTCGCGCTTCTTTCTCTATTTACAATACCAAGCAAGAAGTAGACGCGTTATTTGAAGCCATAGAAAAAGTTAAGATGTTCTTATGCTAACTCTTTTACTAAAGAGCGTTTAACTGAATTTTAAGGGGAAAGATTATGAGTGAAGTCGAAACATTTTCACCTTCACAGATCACTGTCTCCATGACAGATAAAGCACTTGATTACGCACGTAAACAGTTGGTCTCTGACCTAGGTGCTAAAGGCATTCTGTTAGGTGTTAAAAAAAGCGGTTGTTCAGGTTTCATGTATGACTTGCAGCTAGCCAAAAATATTGAAGGCAACGAAAAAATTATTCAAGTAGCAGACGATGTAACCTTATATATCACCGCCGAAGCTTTGCCGTATGTAAATGGCACTGAAATAGATTACGCCACAGTAGGCTTAAACAGCTCCATGGTATTTAATAATCCAAATGCCAAAGATGAATGTGGGTGTGGCGAATCGTTTAATATTTAATGCCTACACGGATGTAGGTACATGAGTTGTGTCGGGAACAGACAACTCTATCTAGAATTAAGAAATAATTATTATTTAAATGGATTCGAATTGATTCCCCCTAAATTTAATAACTAATTTAAAAAAAGTAGTAAACCAATGGAAAAACGTATGGTAGTGGCGCATGAGGATTGTCCTGCGCGCCTAGTTCCTGTGGGAACGAAAATAACAATTCCCTCTGGCAGTTTTGTCACCTTAACGCAATCTTTAGGTGGCAACTATACCGTGGTTTATAACGGTAATATGGCCCGTGTAGATGGTACCGATGCGGCTGCCTTAGGGTTAGAGCCAGAAGTGCTAACCTTTGAGCCAAAAGACGGTGACCTCATACGCGAAAGTGATATTTGGCAAGCACTCGAAACTATTTACGATCCTGAAATACCGGTTAGTCTTGCTGCATTGGGTCTTATATACGGGGTTACCATTGATCAGAGCAAAAAAAGTGTGCGTATTGATATGACCTTAACAGCGCCGAGTTGTGGTATGGGGCCTGTGTTGGTTAGTGATGTTAAGTATCGCAGTGCTTTAGTACCAAATGTCGAATCTGTAACGGTTGAGTTGGTATTTGATCCACCATGGTCACGAGAAATGATGAGTGAAGAAGCTCAACTGGAAACAGGAATGTTTTTCTAAGCTATTCCTTTTCATTGCTCATTTTATTAAAGGCGCTTATAGCGCCTTTTTTCGTTTTTTAAATAATATTTAAGTTTTACATAAAAAAGGCTCTGCTTCCTTTCAGCAGGTTCAGAAAATTATAAGCCATTAGTAATTTTTAATAAGCTTGTCATTTAAGGACGGAAGACTAAGTTCATGTCCTACTAAGACTGATATATGGGCTATTCATGGCTCTGGATATTGTACTGGGACTTTTGTAGGGTGAAAGTCGACACCTTCTTAAGGGTGGCGAATATTGACTTATATTTTGTCAAAATTGGCCACTTCTTATTTTCCCCAATATAGGCCATAGTCACGGCTAATTTTAAAAATAAAATAAACAGCTTAGGTTTATCACTCACCATACTTGTATGGGGTTCTTAGTGGTTTGTAATCAAAGCTGTAACCTGTGGTTAAATTTCTTCTAAATTGGAGGTAGTGATGGAAGCATCATTTTGGGATGGTAAACGTGCACCAGGTATCAGCGATACAGTTGATTTTAGCGAGTACGGTTCAGTTATCGAAGTAGTTGAAAAGTCATTTAAAAACTATGCCGATCGCGCCGCCTTCACTAGCATAGGTCTTACCATGACTTATGCCGATATTGATGAAAAAAGTGCTGCCTTTGCAAGTTACTTGCAAAATCATACCAATTTAAAACCTGGCGACACCATTGCCATTCAAATGCCGAATATATTGCAATACCCTATTGCTATGTACGGTGCTATGCGAGCAGGGTTAATTGTTACCAATACCAATCCTTTATACACCGAACGCGAAATGCTGCATCAATTTAATGACTCTGAAGCTAAGGCTTTAGTTTGCATGGATGTGTTTGCACGCTCGGTACAAAATGTTGTGGCCAATACGGGTATTGAAACCGTAATTATTACCAGCCTAGCCGACATGTTGCCGACACCAAAGCGCGTGCTTATTAACTTTGCCACTAAGTACATTAAAAAAGTAGTGCCATCTTACTCACTTCCAAATTCAGTGGATTTTCGCCAGGCCCTTAAATTGGGTAAAGCAAAACCGTTTAAAGCGGTACCGCCAACAGCTGCTAATGAAACTGTTATTTTGCAGTACACAGGTGGTACTACAGGTGTAGCAAAAGGCGCCGAGCTAACGAATCAAAATCTTGTTTCAAATATGCTGCAAACAAAGCAGATGATGCAGCAAACCGATGACAAGGGTAACCTTGTAAAAGGTGATAAACAGTCGATAGTTGTGGCTCCTTTACCGCTGTACCACATTTATGCCTTTACCGTGCACCTTATGGCATTGTGTGAACAAGGCGAGCACAGTATTTTAATTGCGAATCCTCGTGATACAGAAATGTTCATTAAAATGATGAAGCCTTGGAAGCTAACCACTTTTGTTGGTTTGAATACTTTGTTTGTTTCATTGTTGGCCAGCCCGCGTTTTAAAGAGTTGGATTTCAGCGAATTAAAATCTACCTTATCTGGTGGTACTGCACTTATCCCTGCTACTGCAAGTCGCTGGAAAGAAATTACCGGTGTGGGTATTTCTGAAGGTTATGGGTTAACAGAGTGTGCGCCGGTGGTTTCCGGTAATCCTGGCAATGGATTAGAGCGCATGGGAACGGTTGGCCAGCCAGTTCCGGGCACGTCTTTAAAATGTATTGATGATCAGGGCAATGAAGTGGCGATCGGTGAGCGCGGCGAGATATGTGTTCGTGGCCCACAGGTAATGAAAGGCTATTGGAAACGACCTGATGCTTCTAAAGATGCCTTTACAGAAGATGGTGAGTGGTTCCGTACTGGTGATGTGGGCATTATCGAAGAAGACGGCTTTGTCAGTATTGTTGATCGTATTAAAGACATGATTATTGTTTCTGGCTTCAATGTATTCCCGAATGAAATTGAAGGGGTGGTTGCTGAGCATCCTTCTGTAGAAAACTGTGCGGTTATCGGTGTACCTGATGAAAAATCTGGTGAAGCGGTGAAGTTATTTGTAGTGACTCAAGACTCAAACTTAACGGCTGAAGATTTGAAGGCATTCTGTAAAGAGCAATTAACTGCTTACAAACTGCCACGCTTTATTGAGTTTCGTGATGAATTACCCATGACGCCAGTCGGCAAGATTTTACGTCGTGAATTAAAAGATGAAGAAGAAGCCAAGCGTGCAACAAAAGCCGCTTAAAAAATTTAGTTAAAAGTGAAAAATAAAAAAGCCCGGATTATCCGGGCTTTTTTATGTCTAAAAATATTTGATGTTGAATTTTAAACGTGTAAAGCCAGTGAATTAAAATAATAAGAAAGGATTAAAAAAAGAAAGGAGTTTCAATTGTAACTTTATGTTGTTTTTACACTGCTGTGCCAAATAGCTTAATTAATTATGGTGTTTGTTACCCATGTGCCAGGTAGATAGTTTTTTTGTGAAAATGGCCAAAATAAGTCAATAGTTTGTCATAAATAGCTACTTCTTATTCTAGTAAACATGCGTCATAGTCCTACGCCATATTAAATAATAAAAATAAAGTTGTGGTGAGTCATTGGCCCGTTTGACATTTTTTAATGGCAAATAGTTCTGGAAAACAGATTTCACTATAGCTTGTGGTTCACACTCTTTTAGACGGAGGTCATGATGGAAGCATCATATTGGGATGGTAAACGAGCACCTGGTGTATCGGATCAAATCGACTTAGATCAATACAAAGCAGCAGTGGAAGTAATTGAATCTTCTTTTAAAAATTACTCCGATCTTCCTGCATTTACCAGTATAGGGAAAACTCTTACCTATCGCGAAATTGATCAGTACAGCGCAGCCTTTGCTCACTATTTGCAAAATCATACCAGTTTGAAACCAGGCGATACCATCGCCATTCAAATGCCAAACATTCTTCAATATCCTATTGCGATGTATGCGGCATTGCGTTGTGGTTTTCGTGTAACCAATACTAATCCCTTGTATACAGAACGTGAAATGCTGCATCAATTTAATGATTCAGAAGCAAAGGTTTTGGTGTGCATGGATGTGTTTGCACGTTCAGTTCAAAATGTTGTTGATAGAACTAGTATTGAAACCGTTATCGTCACCAGTCTTGCTGACATGTTGCCACCCGCTAAGCGTGTATTAATTAACTTTGCCGCTAAACACGTGAAGAAAATGGTGCCTAGTTACTCTTTACCAAAAGCGGTGTCTTTCCGTAAAGCACTTAAAATGGGAGCCGGTAAAGGTTTCCAAGCCAATTACATGAAAGATCCAAACGACACTATTATTTTGCAATACACAGGTGGCACTACCGGTGTGGCCAAAGGTGCTGAGCTAACGAACCAAAACCTAGTGGCGAACATGATGCAAAACAAGCAAGTTATGTCGCAGGTTGATGATAAAGGCGTTCCACTAAAAGGCTTGGATCAAGCTGTGATTGTGGCGCCGTTACCGCTTTACCATATTTATGCTTTCACGGCACACCTTATGACGTTTTTCGAGCAAGGCTCTCACAGCATTTTAATTGCCAATCCTCGCGATACAGAAACCTTTATTAAATTCATGAAGCCTTGGAAGTTATCTACTTTTGTGGGTTTGAATACTTTGTTTGTGTCGTTAATGGCCAGTCCACGTTTTAAAGAATTAGATTTCAGTAAATTAACTTTTACTATTTCTGGTGGTACTGCGCTAATAGATGACACCGCTAAGCGTTGGAAAGAAATTACTGGCGTAGGAATTTCAGAAGCCTACGGTTTAACTGAATGTTCTCCAGCTGTGACCGCCAATCCAGGTGGTGGCTTTGAACGTATGGGTTCTGTTGGCCAGGCGGTTCCTGGTACTGCTCTTAAGTGCATTGATGATCAAGGCAATGAAGTGGCTCAAGGTGAGCGTGGCGAGTTGTGTGTGAAAGGCCCGCAGGTAATGAAAGCTTATTGGAAGCGCCCAGATGCTTCTAAAGATGCCTTCACAGAAGATGGTGAATGGTTCCGTACCGGTGATGTTGCCGTGATCGATACCGATGGCTTTGTCAGTATCGTTGATCGTATTAAAGATATGATTATCGTTTCAGGCTTCAACGTGTTCCCTAACGAAATTGAAGGTGTGGTAGCTGAGCACCCAGACGTAGAGAACTGTGCGGTAATAGGTGTAGAAGATGGAAAAACGGGTGAAGCAGTAAAGTTGTTTATTGTCACTCAAAATGCGCAGCTTAGCGTTGATGATATAAAGGCTTTCTGTCGTGAAAACCTAACGGGCTATAAAATCCCGCGTCATGTTGAATTCCGTGATGAATTACCAATGACGCCAGTGGGCAAGATTCTTCGCCGAGAATTAAAAGATGAGGAAGAAGCTAAAAAAAAGGCAGCTAAGGCCGCTTAATAAGTTGTCCATGTGCTAACTCTAAAAGCCCTCAAGTGAAAGCTTGGGGGCTTTTACGTTTCTGTCTGTTTTAAACTTCATGCCAGAAATCCGTTTTTGAGCTCAAGGCTGTTTCTGAAGCCGATTGCTGAGTGCTTTGCTAATCCGTACAATGCGCCTCATTACTTTTTAAAGCGCGCCAATACGAGCAGTTATTATGAGCAATCCCACCCAAAGCCCCTTTGGCAGCAAAATCACCACAGAAGACATCCTAGATACACTCGGTTTTTTTGATAACTGGGAAGAGCGCTATAAATACATCATAGACCTAGGCAAGCAATTACCAGCCATGGATGATGCCTTAAAGACCTCAGAGCGTCTTATTTCAGGTTGCCAAAGCCAAGTATGGATAGAGCCGCATCAGGCGGATGGTAAGCTCTACTTTGAGGTGGCCAGCGATGCCTTTATCGTGTCGGGGTTGTTGGCTGTAGTAATGGCCGCTTATAACAACAAAACCCCATTAGAGGTGCTGGACTTTGATATGGAAGGTTTTTTTGCACAGCTAGACCTTCTCAAGCACTTATCCCCAACCCGAGGTAACGGCTTACGCTCAATGGTTCATCGTATTCAGGCAGTGGCTAAAGGCTGCGCCGCCTAGCTTGGCATGTGCTTTTAAGCTGGGTTTGGCTTCAATTTTGGGGTCAAATTACAGGTTTTGGCTCATATAATTTATTGGGTGTGACCAAAAAACAACCAGTGGCTATTTTGCGCAAATACCGTATAATCTGCGCTCTTTTTTACACATCAATAATTAACCATCTTAAAGGATAAATACCATGGCCGTAGAACGCGCACTATCTATCATCAAGCCTGACGCAGTTGCTAAAAACGTAATCGGTAAAATCTACAGCCGTTTCGAAGAAGCTGGTCTGCAGGTTATTGCTTCTAAAATGGTTCAACTTTCTGACGAACTAGCGGGCGGCTTTTACGCTGAGCACGCAGAACGTCCTTTCTACAAAGATCTTGTTGGTTTCATGACTTCTGGTCCTGTTATGATTCAAGTTCTTGAAGGCGAAGGCGCTATCCTTAAGCACCGTGATCTTATGGGTGCTACTAACCCTAAAGAAGCCGCTGCTGGCACTATCCGTGCTGACTTCGCTGAAAGCATCGATGCCAACGCTGTTCACGGTTCTGATTCTGCTGAATCTGCTGCTCGTGAAGTAAGCTACTTCTTCAAAGACGAAGAAATCTGCGCACGTTAATCGTGAGCAAATGAAATTCCATAACGGGTAGCCTAGTGCTACCAATTATTGGAAATTCAACATGCCATGTACACATGGTATTGAAGAGGGCGAGTAGGCAAATGGACTTCCTTTTGCGACCGCCCTTTTTCCGTATTTAAGAATCTGTAGTTTTAATAGGTGTTTTCATGAGTAACGATTCAAAAAAGGTAAATCTATTGGGCTTGAGCCCGAAAAAGATGGCAGACTTTTTTGTTGAAATGGGCGAAAAACCTTTTCGCGCTCAGCAACTATTAAAGTGGATCCACCAAGTGGGTCTAGAAGACTTTGATGACATGTCTAACGTCAGTAAAGTGATGCGTGAAAAGCTAAAAGAAGTGGCTTGCGTAGAATATCCCGAAATTACTTACCATAAGGTTTCTAAAGATGGCACCCAAAAATGGGTGATGAAGATTCCTGGCGGATCGAGTATCGAAACCGTTTATATCCCTGATGGGGGTAGAGGCACCTTATGTGTATCGTCTCAAATTGGCTGCGCGCTGGATTGCAGCTTTTGTTCCACAGGCAAGCAAGGTTTCAACCGTGATTTATCGGTAGCTGAAATCATTGGTCAGGTTTATGTGGCGGCTAAAAGTTTTGATAAGCCTGGTGAAAAGCGCGAACGTAAAATTACCAATGTCGTCATGATGGGCATGGGCGAGCCATTGTTAAACTTTGACAACGTGGTAGATGCCATGGACTTGATGATGCACGATCACAGCTATGGTTTATCTAAGCGTCGCGTTACTTTAAGTACATCAGGGGTTGTGCCTAATTTATATAAACTGGCAGAAGTGAGTGACGTTTCATTGGCTGTGTCATTGCACGCCCCTAACGATGCCTTACGTGATCAGTTAGTGCCTATCAATAAAAAATACCCTATTAAAGAATTATTGGCCGCATGTGATCATTACATGACGTCCTTACCCGATCGTCGTAAGTTAACCGTTGAATACACCATGATGAACCAGGTGAACGACGAAATGGCGCACGCTGAAGAGTTGGCTGAATTATTAAAAAATACTCCATGTAAGATCAACTTGATTCCGTTTAATCCATTCCCAAATTCTGGTTATGAACGCCCTAGTAACAACCGTGTTTATAGATTCCGTGACTACCTTCATTCAAAGGGGTTCATTGTGACAATTCGTTCAACCCGTGGGGATGATATTGACGCGGCTTGTGGGCAACTAGTGGGTCAGGTAGAAGACAGAACTCGTCGTAGTGAACGTTACATTAAAATGCATGAAGTGACTGACGCTTCGGCACAACCCGGCGGTAAATAAACAATGAACTGTCTTAAAGCCATTGCCATTTTTGCGTTAGCATTTAGCCTTTGTGCATGTGTTACCGTGACAGAGAGTCGCTTTAGTAAAAAAGCAGATGCTCACAAAGCGGCTGAAGCCTATGTGGCCTTGGGCGTGGCTTACATGACACAAAACAATTTGCCTATGGCTCGTCAGAAGCTTGATCGTGCTTTGAAACTTGACCCAGAAAATGTCTCTGCTCACAGTGCCATGGCTACCTTTTGGCTAGAGCGTGGAGAAGAACAATTAGCGCAAAAAGAGTTTAAGATTGCTCTAAGTCTTGATGATCAACATAGCCCAAGTAACTTTCACTACGGTCGTTACTTGATGGTGTATAAACGAGATATAAAAGCCTGTGATTATTTAGATATTGCTGCCAAAGATGTTAATTACAGTGCTCGAGCACTGGCCAATGAAAACCTTGGGAAATGCTTAATAGTTAATGACCAGCAAAACAAGGCCATCGATGCTTTCGAAAAAGCCTGGTTGTTAAATCAGGATAGTGTCGTCTCCAGCTTTAATTTGGCGACCATTTATTATGAACGTAAACGCTTTGACTTGGCCCAGCGCTGGTTTACGCGTTTTGAAAATACTCTAAGCCTTAGTAAGATGCCTCATAGTGCCGCTACTTTAAGTGTGGGCTGGCAACTGGCCAAGGCCTCTGGAAATAAAAATGCAGCAGATAATTTTGCTTTTAAATTAAAAAAACGTTTTCCAAAGTCTACCGAATACAAGCTAACTAAAAGCAAAAGATAATGGCGCGAACCCAATTGCCAAAATTTAGCCCTATGGCCTAACGATTATGAATAAACAAAGTCAATCTCCAATAGTTCGTCGTAAATCTCGCCAGGTAATGGTGGGTGATGTCCCTGTAGGTGGTGACGCCCCTATTGCAGTGCAAAGTATGACCAATACTGAAACCTGTGATGTGGATGCAACAGTTGCGCAAATAAATGCGTTGGAAGCTGTTGGTGCAGATATTGTACGAGTTAGCGTGCCCTCTATGGAAGCCGCAGAAGCTTTTGCCAAAATTCGCAAACAAGTGAATGTGCCTCTAGTAACTGACATTCATTTTGATTACAAAATAGCGTTACGAGTAGCTGAATTGGGAGCAGATTGTTTACGTATTAATCCGGGCAATATAGGCCGTGAAGATCGTATTCGACAAGTGGTAGATGCCGCACGTCATAACGGTATTCCTATTCGAATTGGTGTGAATGCAGGTTCACTGGAAAAAGATTTACAGAAAAAATATGGCGAGCCAACTCCAGATGCCTTGGTAGAAAGTGCCATGCGCCATATTGATATTTTAGATCGTTTGAATTTCCCAGATTTTAAACTTAGCCTTAAAGCGTCGGATGTATTCATGACCGTGGCGGCTTATCGAAAAATCGCCTCTCAAATTGAGCAACCCTTGCACCTAGGTATTACCGAAGCAGGTGGCTTAAGAAGCGGAACAGTGAAAAGTTCGGTAGGACTAGGCATGTTATTGATGGATGGTATTGGCGACACTCTGCGAGTGTCTTTAGCCGCTGATCCTATTCATGAAATTAAAGTGGGCTTTGATATTTTAAGAAGCTTAAAATTGAGAAATAAAGGCATTAACTTTATCGCTTGCCCAAGCTGTTCTCGACAAAATTTTGATGTAGTGAAAACCATGAATGAGTTGGAGTCTCGGGTTGAAGATATTTTAACGCCGCTAGATGTCTCCGTGATTGGCTGTATTGTGAATGGGCCCGGTGAAGCTAAAGAGACCGATTTAGGCTTAACCGGTGGATCACCGAATAATTTGCTGTACATAGATGGCGTGCCAGCATCCAAGTTAACCAACGAAAATTTGGTGGATAACTTAGAAAACCTCATTCGTGAAAAAGTAGCTGAAAAAGAAGCACGCGAAGCGTTGCTAATTGCAAAAAGTTAAATAAAAGATTATTGGCGCTATGGATAAACATAGGCATTTAAGGGAACAAAGTGGCACAAGATCAAATTAAAGCATTAACAGGCATGAATGATGTTCTTCCTGGCCAGTCTCAAGTTTGGCACTATTTGGAAGGCCAGGTAAAAGCCATTTTGGACAGTTTTGGTTACCAAGAAATTCGTATGCCTATTGTTGAGCAAACTAATTTGTTCAAGCGTTCTATTGGTGAAGTAACCGATATCGTTGAAAAAGAAATGTACACGTTTAACGACCGCAGTGATCGCAGCTTAACTTTGCGCCCTGAAGGTACTGCCAGTTGTGTGCGTGCTTGCGATGAGCACCAACTGATAGCCAATAACAAACGCCAGCGCCTTTGGTATATGGGCCCTATGTTTCGTTATGAGCGTCCGCAAAAAGGTCGCTATCGTCAGTTTCATCAAATCGGTGTCGAAACTTTTGGGATGGCCAGTGCTGATATTGATGCCGAATTAATTATTATGACTCACCAGTTGTGGTCGCGATTAAATATTCGTGACAAGGTGACTCTTGAGTTAAACACTCTGGGCAGCAGTGAAGCGCGTGCAAACTTTAAAGCGGCATTAGTTGAATACTTGAGTGAGCGTGAGGATCAGTTGGATGAAGACAGTAAACGTCGTTTATCTACTAACCCACTGCGTATTTTAGACAGTAAAAATGCCCAAACTCAGGAATTATTAAATGGTGCTCCTAACTTCCAGGATTATATGGATGAAGAATCCAGTGAGCATTTCACGCATTTAAGGGCACTTCTAGATGCGGTAGGGGTCGAATACGTCATTAACCCACGTCTAGTACGTGGCTTAGACTATTACGGTAAAACCGTATTTGAATGGGTAACCAAAGAGCTAGGCGCGCAAGGTACTGTATGTGCCGGTGGTCGTTATGATGGCCTAGTTGAGCAGATGGGTGGAAAAGCAACGCCAGCTGTGGGTTTTGCCATGGGCATAGAGCGTCTAATTTTAATGCTTGAAGCCATGGATGCGATACCTGCTCATGTTCATAACCATTTGGATGTATACCTAGTAGCCGAAGCCGAAGTAGCGGCGCCAGCGATGGTGTTGGCCGCCAAGCTTCGTGAGCAAATGCCTGAATTGCGCCTGCAAATGCACATGGGCGGCGGCAAGATGAAAAAGCAAATGAAGCAAGCCCATGAGTGTGGTGCTCGTTATGCCTTTATATTGGGCGAAAATGAGCTAACTAATGGTCAAATTACCATTAAAGATTTGCGTGATAACGCAGAGCAAATTAGTCTGTCACAAGATGATGTGGCTAACTGGTTGGCTCAAAACTTATAGAGCTGAAAATTTATAAAGATGCCTAGGCGGTGTGGCCGCCAATAAAGGTTTCATTGGATCTAACAATAAAAATTGGAGTAACAACATGAGCGAAATGCGTACCGAAGAAGAGCAAATTGACGCCATAAAAAATTGGTGGAAAGAAAATGGTAAGCAAACTGTTGTGGCGTTAGCGGTAGTGGCTACAGGCTGGTTTGGTTTTCAGGGTTATCAAAACCAAAAGCAAGCAACGGGTGAAGCGGCTTCAGCTATTTATCAGGAAATGTTAAGCATCAATAACAGCACAGAAGAGGCCGATAAGGGTCGTCGTAGCATGTTACTTGATCAACTGAAAAGCGAATATAAAGGTACTATTTACGCCTCATTTGCATCTTTGTTTAATGCTAAGGACGCGGTTACAGCCGACGACCTAGCATTGGCAGAAACCGAACTACGCTTAGTCATGAATGACAGCGCGGATGAAGCATTAACACAATTGGCAACCGTGCGCCTTGCACGTGTATTACTGGCAATGGATAAAAAAGAAGACGCCTTATCTTTGGTTAAAGATGGAAAAGCGGGTGCCTTTGAAGCTGAGTATGAAGAAATTAAGGGTGATATTTTATTTGCCCAAGGCGACAAAGATGGCGCTCGTGATGCCTACAGCAAAGCGGTTGTAGCAGCGCAGCGTATCGGGGCTAATAATCCTTTGTTGAAAATGAAATTAGATGATTTGGCGGTGAATCAATAATGCGATTACTGTTTGCAGTTTTGCTGGCAGGTCTTGTGGCTTGCTCAAGCAACCCAAAGCAAGAAGCAGAACCAGAACCTGCGGATATAGGCCCTAAATCATTATCTTCATTTGATGAAGAAGTGAGCCTTAATCGGGTTTGGCACAAGCAGGTAGGTAAAGGCTTGGGTAAGGCGTATGCAAACCTTCGCCCTGTTATGCATAACGGCCAAGTTTTTGTGGCTGATGCATATGGTTTATTACAAGCCATTAACCTAGAAACAGGTGAGCTTGTTTGGGAACAGGATCTGCAAACTGAGTTAACTGCAGCGGTAAGCATTGCCACTGAATTGGTGTTTGTTGCCAGTGCCAATGGTGATGTGATTGCCCTTGATATTAAAGATGGCAGCAAGCGCTGGAGCAGTTCTTTGCAATCAGAAGTACTGGCTAGCCCTGTTGTAAATGGCGAAGTGGTGGCGGTACAAACCATAGATGGCAAGCTTCATATGCTTAATCTTGAAGGCAAGAAACTGTGGAGCTACGACAGTAATTTACCTGCACTAACACTGCGCGGAACCTCTGCTCCTGTCTTTTATAATGACAGTGTTATCGCTGCTTTTGCCAATGGTAAAGTGGTGGCTTTAAACACAGAAGATGGCGCCATTCTTTGGAATGAGCGTGTGGGCGTGCCCGCGGGTCGCAGTGAATTAGAACGTTTAGTAGATGTCGATGGCAGTCTGTTAATTCGCGATGAAAAATTATTTGTCAGTGGTTATCAAGGACACATTGCTGCCATTGATTTACGAAATGGCAAGATGATGTGGAAGCGTGAAGCTTCTTCTTATCATGGTCCAATTTATGGGCTGGGCAACTTGTACATGGTCGCCGATGATGACTTGTTAATGGCGTATGACGAACGCAGTGGTACAGATGTTTGGGCCATGGCTGAACTACAAGGTCGCAAATTAAGTGAGGCAGTGTTCTTTAAAGATTACATTGCGGTATCGGATTTTGAAGGGTATATCCATCTTGTTAAACAGCTGGATGGTGCCTTGGTAGGGCGTGAGCAAGTTTCTCGCCCAGCACTCGATTGGGTGCGCACTGGCTCTTACGGGAAGAAGCATCCTTCTCGATATTTTTCTAAAGACCCAGGGTTACGCACCCGCCTGCAGGTTAAAGATAACTACCTGCTGGCTATAAACAACTCTGGATTTTTGAACCTATTTCAACTGGCTCAGTAAGGCTTAATTAAAAGCTGAGCTATTATAGAAGTAGTTTATTTTAATACAGGCCTTTTGGCCTGTGTTTCATTTTTGCATTAAAAGTATATTCATGAACCCTGTAATAGCACTTGTTGGTCGACCTAATGTCGGCAAATCCACATTATTTAATCGACTTACTCGAAGCCGTGATGCTTTGGTGGCCGATGTTGCAGGGCTAACTCGAGACCGTAAATACGGTGCAGGTAAAGTGGGTGAGCGCGACTATATCGTAGTAGACACTGGTGGTATCAGTGGCATGGAACAAGGTCTTGATGCCAAAATGGCCGATCAAAGTTTCCAAGCCATGGAAGAAGCCGATATTGTATTGTTCTTGGTGGATGCAAGAGCGGGTTTAACCCCTGCCGATATGATGATTGCTCAACACCTGCGTACTATTCAAAAGAAAACTTATCTAGTTGTTAACAAAATAGATGGTCTAAATATTGATCTTGCCGGTAACGACTTTTACGAACTAGGCCTAGGCCACATACAAATGATTGCAGCGGCTCATAACCGTGGCGTGACCTTGTTAATGGAAAAAGTACTTGGCGAATTACCTGCTGAGTTTCAGCGTGAAGAAGATGATCCATCGGTAGATGTGCGTGGCATAAAAATCTCAGTAATTGGTCGTCCTAATGTGGGTAAGTCCACCTTGGTGAATCGCATGCTGGGTGAGGAACGCGTGGTGGTGTTTGATCAAGCTGGTACCACCATGGACAGTATTTATATCCCTTATGAGCGTCACGATAAACAGTACACCCTAATTGATACTGCAGGTGTGCGTCGTCGTAGAAGCATTTCTGAAGCTGTGGAAAAGTTTTCCATCATTAAAACTCTTCAAGCGATTCAAGACAGTAACGTTAGTATTTTGGTCGTAGATGCCAGAGACGGTATTGTTGAGCAAGACCTGACCATGCTGAGTTTCATATTAAATGCTGGTCGTGCTTTGGTAATTGCCGTGAACAAATGGGACGGCATGAGCACCGAAGACAAAGAATTTGTTAAAAAAGAATTAGAGCGTCGCTTAACATTTGCTGAATGGGCAGATGTACATTTCATAAGTGCCATGCATGGTACAGGGGTGGGTAACCTGTATGATTCGGTAGAAGACGCTTACGAAAGCGCCTACATGAATTTACCCACAAGCCAGCTAACGCGAATATTAGAAGATGCCGTCATGGATCACCAGCCACCTATGGTCGGTAACGCTCGCATTAAGTTACGTTATGCACACCAGGGTGGCATGAATCCACCCGTTATTGTTGTGCACGGTAATCGCGTATCTTCATTGCCTGATAGCTATAAGCGTTATTTAGGCAATACCTTTCGCCGCGTATTAAAGATTAGTGGAACGCCTATACGCTTTGAATTTAAATCTGGTGATAACCCATTTGATGGCCAGAAAGAAGATCGACTGTTTAATAAATCTAAACGTGGCGAGCGTGTGAAGCAGACGGCTGATATTCGTAAAGCTAAGCGTAGTAAGCTTAAGACTAAGCGTGGCAAAGAAAGCCAAAAATAATTAATAATATGACCTTTCTAAATAGAGAGGTCTGAAGTTCATGGCAATACCCTGTATTGCCATGATGATTAGTTTTTAAGCCTATCTTTTTATCAATAGTAAATTCTGTGTGGTTCCATCATGAAAACTCCTTACGGCACCAAAGACGCAAGTTATCAGGCGGCTGGCCAGTTTGAAGGCATAATCAAATTGGTTGATGCTTTTTATTCCTTTATGGATGCGTTACCAGAAGCCAAAGTCGTTAGGGCTATGCACTCCCCTGACTTAACGGAGTCTCGCGATAAGCTGGCACGTTTCTTATCAGCCTGGACGGGTGGTCCACGTTTATATAAAGAAAAATATGGCGCTATATCTATTCCTTCTGCTCACAGTCATTTAGATATTGGCAGCAGTGAGCGAGATGCTTGGTTGTTATGTATGGAAAAAGCCTTACAGAAACAGCCTTATGAACAGGACTTTCGGGAGTACTTGTTGAAGCAGTTGTCGGTACCGGCAGAACGTTGTCGTAACCGAGATTAATGTTAAAAAATACGTCCACCTTGATCTATCCCTCTCCGCGCACAGTCATTTAGATATTGGCAGCAGTGAACGAGATGCTTGGTTGTTATGTATGGAAAAAGCGTTACAGAAACAGCCTTATGAACAGGACTTTAAAGAATATTTGTTAAAACAGTTGTCGATCCCCGACGATCGTTGTCGTAACCAGGATTCATTAATTCTTAATTAACTTTTCTCGGGTAAAAAATAAATAAGCTCATTGTGAATCTCAAATTTGATCGGTTTTAAGCTCTGATTTAAACAAGGCCCACTAATACACAATCCGTCTTCAATGCGAAATAAGGCGCCGTGCATAGCGCACATAATAAGGGAGTGACTGGAATCCAAAAACTGATCCGGCAACATTTCCATTTGAACCCCTAGGTGTGGGCAGCTATTTTCATACAGATGTATTTCCCCATATTTCCTTACCGCCAATAGGTGTTTGTCGGCAAGGGTAAATCCTTTCGATTGGCTCTCTTCTAATTCATTGATGTGGCAAAGTTTTATCACGGTAATTCATCTATGGTATTTTGGGGTATTGTGCCTGAGTTTTAGCGGGAAGCAATTAAGCGGATAACGTTAGTTCATTTGTTTTAACTTTAGAACAAAACATCTCCATGATCGTCGCTCTCGCTAACGGCTTGTGCCATGAGTTGCAAATCATCATTGAGACCGCATAAGCCTTTAATTAAAAACTCACTGTGCTCTTCCATACTCTCTAAGTGTTTTAACTTTGGGGCAACCTGACCATTAATGGAAGCTCGCAAGGCATTGGCAGCACTAATATGCATGGCTTTCAAATGCGATTCTAAATTGCGGTAATTTTGTAAGTGGCCAAAGGTACTGTGGCCTAAGCCTTCGTAATACCAGCGCCCCAAACGTCCACCGGTATGATCGGATATTTCTAGCAGTTTGGATTCTTCTATTGTATCTACCGCAATGAGCTCATAAATTCTTGATTTAAAAACAGTCAGGCTCAGCATGGCCACCTGAATGTAACTCTCATTGGTGCTACGACCAATAATAAGGTTCATGCTACGGGAAAGGTCGGTGATCAGCTTTACCGAAGATTCCACCGTTACTGTAGTGTCTTTTAAATTGGCGGCATCAGAGCGGATCGACTCAATGCCCTGGCCAATCTCTTGAATATACTTAGTGATGTTTTGGATAATACTGCCAATCTCTTCTGTGGTCCTGCCGGTTTGTCCTGCAAGGGTACGCACTTCATCGGCCACTACGGCAAAGCCTCTGCCTTGCTCACCTGCTCGAGCCGCTTCAATGGCAGCATTTAATGCCAGCAAATTGGTTTGATTGCTGATGGCCTCAATTTGTCCGACAAATTCATTAATTTTCACGGCGCTTTCGCTTAAGTCCCCCATGTTTTCAGAGGTGCTGGCGGCGCGACTGTCTATTTGATTTAAGTTTTGGCTGACTTGTTGAAGGATGATGCCTATTTGGTCGAAGGTGGCCTCACTATCTTTAAGGCGAGAGCGCTCGGCTCCCAATGCTTCGGCGTTGTGACTAACCAGGTTGTGGATATCATTAACACTGCCAACCGTCTGGAACAATAAGCGATTAATGCTGAGGTTTTCTTCGGATAAATCCCCAATATGCTGGTGTAGCTCATCGGCGGCGGTGAGTGCGTGTTTGATATTTTTTACTTGGTCGCCCAGAGAGCTATTTTCATTTTCCAATTTACTGATTTGCGCAGACATAGACTTAAGCTGCCTTTGTGCGCCCATTGAAAACAGTTTCTTAATCGGATTAACCATAAAAACCCCTAAACATACTCTTTAACTGTAGTTCAGAGGTTGGAGCTTTCAAGACATCTGCTTTAGCCAGGCAATAAAACTTAAGGTCTGTCTTACACAATATCGGTGGGCTGCAGCTGAGGAGGCTTTGAATCTAAATGCTGATCACTTGAATCATCTGGCGAGTTTTCCTCTAGCAGCTTCTTAGCTTCTGAGAAATTCACAGAAAATCCTTCCTGCATGGCTTTTTTGTTGGGGCGCAAACCGCAATGAGTGCCGCTAGTGGGCAAGCTATGGGCAGTGCCAAAGTCATTCTCATCGCTCATTAACTCACCTATATTGAATGGATATTTGGTCTAGAAGTTTATGCAATGTCGCTCTTGATGCCGTGTAAATCTCGGGTTTCTTGTTTTTTACGTTCGCTTTTTTTCAGCATGATGTAAACAGCACCTGTGCCGCCGTCAAACTGTTGAGCGCTGTGAAAGGCCATTATGTTTTCAAGCTGGCGCAGCCACTTATTTATCCAGCTTTTAAGTAGGGCCGGCGTGGCTTCTTTTTCGCCTTTCCCATGTAAAATAATCACAGTACGCAAATCATAGCGCATGGCATCGTCAATAAAACGATAGACTTCCGTGCGGGCTTGCTCGACGGTTTTACGATGTAAATCCAAGCGCGCATCCAATTGGTATTTACCCTGGCGCAGTTTTCTAAATACACCATCTTGCAAACCGTTAGCTCGAAAAGACAATATGTCCTGGGGCTTTACCATTTCGACGTAATCGTCGCTTAGGTAGTTGGCGTCTTTTTCGACGATGGCGGTCGCGGCTTGGCGGCGCAATTGAACGGACTCACTGTCTTGCTTATTTTTCTTCAGGTCCACCCTAGCATCAACTTTTAGCGGCTTTACACCACTCATGGCAGCTTTGAAATCTGAAAAATCGTCCATGTGGCTCCCACTTAACCTATTACTTAGTAAACTTTATTATACGGCAGTTCACGCCTTATGTGGCGCCAGACGTAATAGGCTTATTTTAATTTTTTTCTTTAGGGAGTAATTCCATTGGATCAACCCGAGCATTGTTTAAGCTCACCGACCAATGTAGATGTGCTCCAGTCACTCGGCCTGTGGCGCCCACCTTGCCCAAAGGTTGACCTTTTACAAGCGCCTCGCCTACTTTTACATCGATCTCATTTAAATGGCAAAACATACTGATGAGCCCTAGGCCATGATCGACATAGACAACCTTACCATTAAAAAAGAAGTTGCCAGTAAGTACTACCTTACCCGGTGATGGTGTTAATACCTTGGTTCCCGTCGGCGCAGCTATGTCTAAACCACTATGGGGGTTGCGGGGTTTTTCATTGAAAAAGCGTTTTAAACCAAACAGGCTGGAATAGGGGCCCTTAACCGGCTTCATGAAAGCCAAGTCAGGTGCCTGGCTGGTATCGAAGGCTTTGAATACTTGTGTAGCTTGTTTTTTCTCGCCCTTGTGACGTTTCAGGTCGGCAGCACTAAGGTCCACATGCTTATTGGTTTTAAGGGTGATGTGCTGCTCAGGGTAGTCCTTGTTTTTTACTTCAAAACCTAAGCCCTCGCCATTAATGCGTACCTCTTGATGGCCTAGCTGGGTATTAAGGCTAAGACCTACGATGGCATGCCAGTAGCCGTTGTGAGCTGTGACCGCTACAACGTTATTTTTATAATAGACAGTGGGTCTATTTTCACTCTGAGCGCCTAACTTTAGTGTGACTATGCCGCCAGGCACCGGGCTAGATTCGGGAAAGGCCCACACTTGCCAGCTCAATAACAGGGCCAGTAGGGCAGAGCCATTGCGGAAGCTAGCGCTAATCGTTTTCTGTGGGCGTGCCATTGCTGTCTTGCTCAAGCACGGTGCAGCTAATTTTGCCAAGATGTAATTGCGCATGAACAGTATCTCCCGGGTTAACCTGATTGCTATTGCGTACCGCAATGCCTTCGTCTGTGGTGAGGATTGCATAGCCACGGCTTAGAGTACTCAGAGGGCTCACAGCATTCAATACCTCAGCCTGTCTGGCCACTTTATGCTGGAAGTGATTCAGCTGTTGTTTAATCGCATGTTCGAGTCTTTGTTGAAGCTGGGCCGTGTGCTGTTGCAGCAAGGCTAGGCGCTTATCGGGCTTGTGCTGTTGTAAGCTAGTACTCACTTTAGCAAGACGTTCTTTGCTAAGTAGCAAGCGACGCTCAAGCGCGTTATTAAGTTTTAGCTCAGCCATATCCAGGCGTTGCATATTTTCTTGTATTTTATCTTTGGGGTGGCGAAGGCGTTTCACCAGTTGCAACAAATGAAAGCGTTGTGTGGATAAACGGTTTTCCATGCTGCGCTTGAGCTGTCGTTGCAATTGCTCAAAGCGGCCTAGCCATTCAAATCTATCTGGGCTTACTAACTCAGCCGCCGCCGATGGGGTAGGGGCACGTAAGTCGGCCACAAAGTCACTGATGGAGGTATCCACTTCATGGCCTACGGCACTAATGATGGGAATTTGGCTTTGAAAAATTGCATGGGCCACGCTTTCTTCATTAAAGGGCCATAAATCTTCAAGGCTACCGCCACCACGCCCGACAATCAGCACATCACAGATGGCATCGCGATTAGCTCTTTGTATGGCTTGTACAATTTGTCCTGCCGCTAATTCTCCCTGCACTTGGGCTGGGTAGATAGATATGGGCAGTGCTGGAAAGCGACGCTTTAATACTGAAATAATGTCTTTAACCGCGGCGCCAGTTTGACTGGTGACGATACCGATGTGTTTTGGATGGCTGGGGATGGCTTTTTTGTATTCGTCGCTAAAATAGCCTTGCTGGTTGAGACGTTCTTTCATGGCTTCAAAGGCAATTTTTAACGCCCCTTCACCGGCACTTTCCATCTTATCCACAATTAGCTGATAATCGCCGCGAGCTTCATACAGGCTAACCGAAGCATGAATAAGTACCTGCTCTCCTTCTTTGGGAACAAACTGAACGTTTTGGCTGCGGCTCTTAAACATAGCGCAACGCACTTGAGCCCTATGGTCTTTTAAAGTGAAGTACCAGTGGCCGCTGTTGGGGCGTGATAGGTTGGATATTTCGCCGCTTACCTGAACTCGATGCAGGTAGGTTTCCAATAGCTCTTTGCTTTGGCGGTTAAGCTGGCTCACAGTAAAAACAATGGGGCCTTTTGCTTGGTTGATCATCTTTGCTTTCACGCTTGGCTATTTTTATGGAGCATATAATACATGAAAATCCTGTCTTCATGTGGGGTGGCCGCTAGCGACAAGCTTTGTTATAACCTTCTAGTTTGACCAAGCTGGGTGGTGACTATCAGGCTGAACCTGCTATTTCAGCTATAAAAAAGTAATTCATTATTTGTTTTATATTGACCCATTGGTCAGGTAGTTGCTGTGATTGACCATTATTCATCGACTTAGAGCATTTATATTAATTTACATACCAAGTTAATTAAAATCTTATGTCGCGCCTCGGGGATTTGGAGTAGAATTACGCGCCATTCTTATTCAGGTATGGCGGTCCCATCATGTTGCGCATTGCCCAAGACGCTCTCACGTTCGACGATCTACTTTTGGTTCCCGGTTACAGCGAAGTGCTGCCAAATCAGGTGAGCTTAAAAACCAAGTTAACTCGAAATATTGAATTAAATATTCCCCTTGTATCTGCTGCGATGGATACCGTAACCGAATCTCGCTTGGCCATTGCCATGGCGCAAGAAGGCGGTTTGGGCATCATTCACAAAAATATGACTATCGAAGCGCAAGCTTTAGAAGTTCGTAAAGTGAAGCGTTATGAAAGCGGTGTGGTGAAAGACCCTATTACCGTATCTAGCGACATCAGTATTGCTCAGCTTCGTGAAATTACCTCGCAAAATAATATCTCAGGTGTGCCAGTGGTTGATGGTGACGAGTTGGTGGGTATTGTTACAGGTCGCGATGTTCGATTTGCCAATGACATGAGTTTAAAAGTGTCTGAAGTGATGACGCCTAAAAATAATTTAATCACGGTGAAAGAAGGAGAAGTTCGCGAAGAAATCGAACGACTTCTTCAAGTAAACCGTATTGAAAAATTATTGGTGGTTAACAGTGCCGGCAAGCTGGCGGGTTTGATTACCGTTAAAGATATTAATAAAGCTCAAGAACATCCTAACGCGTGTAAAGATGATCAAGGCCAATTGCGTGTAGGCGCGGCGGTTGGTACGGGTCCTGAAACTCCTGATCGTATTGCTGCATTGGTTAAAGCAGGCGTAGATGTCGTGATTGTTGATACTGCTCACGGTCACTCTAAAGGTGTAATAGATCGTGTTCGTTGGGCTAAAGAAACCTTTCCTGAGCTACAAGTTATTGGCGGCAACATTGCCACCGGTGCTGCAGCCACTGCATTAATGGAAGCGGGTGCCGATGGCGTGAAAGTAGGCATTGGCCCTGGTTCAATTTGTACTACGCGTATTGTGGCAGGTGTAGGTGTTCCGCAAATCAGTGCAGTCGCCGATGTCGCCGCTGCGCTTGAAGGAACCGGTGTGCCGTTAATTGCCGATGGTGGTATTCGTTTCTCGGGTGACATGGCTAAGGCCGTAGTCGCTGGCGCGTATGTGATAATGGCTGGCTCATTACTGGCCGGTACTGATGAAGCGCCCGGTGAGGTTGAATTGTTCCAAGGCCGAGCTTATAAGAGCTACCGTGGCATGGGTTCACTAGGTGCCATGGGTCAAAGCCAAGGCAGCGCCGACCGTTATTTCCAAGATGCGAAATCGGGTAACGACAAGTTAGTGCCGGAAGGTATTGAAGGCCGTATTGCGGTTAAAGGCCCAATGGCTAACGTTGTGCACCAGATGATGGGCGGCTTGCGCTCTTCTATGGGTTACACAGGTTGTGCCACCATTGATGACATGCGCACTAAACCTGAGTTTGTGAAGATCTCAAGTGCGGGCATGAAAGAGAGCCATGTGCACGACGTACAGATTACCAAAGAAGCCCCGAACTATAGAGTGGGCTAACTTACTTGTTCTGGCGTTGTTATAAATCTTTTCAAAATCCTCACTTAGTAAACTAAGCTGCGGTTTTCAAAGATTTATGCCTAGCCAGCACATCGCCGTTAACGCCCATTGAGCGTGAAACTGGCGAAAGAATATTATAGCCTGCTGAAAAACCAGCAGGTTTTTTGCTTTTAAAGAATTAAAATTACTTAACCAAAATTCTTGTTACCAAAAAATAGGCAACAAGGTCACCGGAGTAAAAGCTATGACAGATATCCATTCTCAGAAAATCCTTATTTTGGATTTTGGCAGCCAGTACACACAGTTAATTGCACGTCGTGTACGTGAGTTGGGTGTGTTATCTGAAATTCGTTCTTGGGATATGCCTGCGGCCGACATTGAAGAGTTTGATCCTAAGGCGATTATTTTAGCCGGTGGCCCAGAGTCGGTTACCGAAGCCGATGGCCCTAAAGCCGCTGACATTGTTTATACAATGGGTCTGCCTGTTTTGGGTATTTGTTATGGCATGCAAACCATGGCACAAGAATTAGGTGGTAAAGTTGAAGCGTCTAATATTCGTGAATTTGGTTATGCGCAAATTAAATCAGAAGGCGACAGTCAGTTATTTAAAGATATCGCGGATCATGTAAACGACAAAGGCGAAAAACTGCTAGATGTTTGGATGAGTCACGGCGATAAAGTCGTAGCCATTCCTGAAGGCTTTAAGCTTATGGCCAGCACCGAAAGCTGTCCAATTGCCGGCATGTACAATGAAGAGAAAAATTTCTACGGCGTTCAGTTCCACCCTGAAGTGACTCACTCACTACAAGGCGGCCGAATGTTAGAGCACTTCATTAAAGATATTGCTGGTTGTGAAGGTCTTTGGACTCCTGCCAATATTATTGAAGACCAAATTAAGCGCGTTCAAAAGCAAGTAGGCAATAAAAAAGTATTACTTGGTTTGTCGGGCGGCGTTGATTCATCTGTAGTGGCTGCCCTGTTACACAAGGCCATTGGCGATCAACTGACTTGCGTATTTGTAGATAACGGCCTGCTTCGTAAAAACGAAGGCGATGCGGTAATGGACATGTTTGCTAAAAACATGGGTGTTAAAGTAATTCGTTCTGATTCGGCCGATTTATTTTTAGGTAAGCTGGCGGGTATTTCTGACCCAGAATTAAAACGTAAATCCATCGGTAATACTTTTATTGAAGTATTTGATGAAGAAGCCAAAAAAATTAAAGATGTAGACTTCTTGGCTCAGGGTACTATTTATCCAGACGTTATTGAAAGCGCTGCTTCTAAAACGGGCAAAGCGCACGTCATTAAGTCTCACCATAATGTGGGCGGCCTACCCGATGATATGAAAATGTCACTGGTAGAACCTTTACGTGAATTGTTTAAAGATGAAGTGCGTAAAATTGGTTTGGAATTAGGTTTACCATACGACATGGTTTACCGCCATCCGTTCCCAGGACCAGGCCTTGGTGTGCGTATTCTTGGCGAAGTGAAAAAAGAATATTGCGATATTTTACGTGAAGCCGATGCCATCTTCATTGAAGAGTTACACAATTTTGATTGGTACCATAAAACATCACAAGCCTTTGTGGTGTTCTTGCCGGTTAAATCGGTTGGCGTAGTAGGGGATCAACGTCGTTACGAGTGGGTAGTTTCGTTGCGAGCTGTTGAAACCATTGACTTCATGACTGCACGCTGGGCACACCTTCCTTACGAATTGTTAGAGAAAGTTTCTAATCGAATCATCAATGAAATCGAACACATTAGCCGAGTGGCTTATGATGTGAGTTCTAAGCCGCCTGCTACTATTGAGTGGGAATAACATTAAATAGCTGGATATTATTTATTTAAAAAAGCCGATGCATTGCATCGGCTTTTTTGTTTTCACTAGTATTTGTTATTTAAGTAATGATTGGATATTGAGTGGTATTTCCCACTATTCTTAATATGTTTCAGAGCCAGGTTAAATTTTTCAACCTGTTTTTGTGAGACGCTCTTTTTAGAGAATAAAAAGTAAATACCACCGGTTTCAATTTTTAATGGATGGATTTTTATGTCCTTGCTGTTGATACCTTGCGTCATTAGCTTCTTGCCAACAAATTGCTCAACCAAAATAGCATCCACTCGGCCTATGGATAGTTTGTGAATATTTTGTGAGTCGGTGAGTACTTCTGTAATTCTTCCTGTAAAAGCCTTTTCTTGACGTAACTTCAAAAATTCAGCGCCATAGCTATAACCGATGACTATGCCTAAATGAATCGAGCTTAAGGCCAGTTCCTCTAGGTTGCTAAAGGGGCGTTTCAAATATTCACTATTTCGAATATACACGGACATGGTTTCAAATCGATACGGATCTGAATAATGTGCATATTGGCTGCGTTCTTTGGTTTTAGAGGCGCCGCCAGCCACATCTATTTCGCCCTTTTGAATGAGTGCCAGTCCTCTTTTCCACGGTGTTTTTTGAAAGTTAATTTTGCAATTGGCCTGCATGGCCACCGCTCTCAGTAAGTCTATATCCAGTCCGGTTAATACACCTTGTTCATCCAGATACTGATAAGGAGGAAAGGGCTCCCATACAGAGCTCAATTGGCAGGCAAACAATTGAGTACTTAGCATCAAAAAGTAAATGCTGAGCAACCTAGCTAACTTGCTTCTGTATTCACATGAGCTTTTCATAAATGATAGCTATATAAGTTTATTCTAATGTGATGGCTGTTTTTTGGCGATGCGCAATTAAGTTTAAAGTATGGCTCATAATGCTGGGTTTTCTAGGTTATTATTTCCTGTAAAGTTGGACAGTAATAGCCAGCTTTGTCATTGCGACCACCGGTTTTACTGGCTTTAACCAGCTTTACCCTTTCCATTGCTACCTTGCTGGCAAGGAATGCATTATCATGGCGGCCATTAATACCTATCAGTTTTGGTCACCACCTTGCATACATTACAACAGCTTAAAGCGGGCGAGTTATCGCCAGAATATTTGCTATCCCATAAGCTTGCTCCTATTACTCGTTTGCAATTGGCTGAAGGTTTAACTGAGTTCCCTGTTGAAATATTTGAACTGGCCGAACACCTAGAAGTGCTGGACCTATCAAATAATCAATTGAGTGACTTGCCTAATGATTTATCGCGTTTAAAAAATCTAAAAATATTATTTTTGTCCAATAACCAATTTGACCACTTACCATTGGCATTGGCTGACTGTCCAAAGTTGGAGATGATCGGCTTTAAGGCTAATCAAATTATAACAGTGGCAGAAAACTCACTCCCTGTTCAAACTCGCTGGTTAATCCTTACCGATAACAAAATTGAAATCCTGCCCAACTCCATGGGACGCTTATATCGTTTGCAAAAATTGGCATTGGCTGGAAACAAAATTACTCAATTACCAGGCTCAATGGCCGCTTGTAAAAGCCTAGAGCTGGTACGCCTTTCTGCAAACCAATTAACTTCACTCCCAGATTGGTTATTACAGCTGCCGAAATTATCCTGGTTGGCCTTTGCCGGTAATGCCTTTAATCGAGGCTTGTCTAATAACTACAATGCCCACGACTCTAAAGTCAGCAATGTGAAAATGGAGGACATTGAACTGTTCGAACAGCTGGGTGAGGGAGCTTCAGGTGTTATTTGTCGCGCTAAGTGGCTAAAGAAACCTGCCAGTTTGAAAGGTAGCGACTCCCACATTGCGGTGAAGTTATTTAAAGGAGAGGTCACGAGTGATGGTTACCCAAGTGACGAACTTAACTGCTGTTTAAGTGCTGGTAGCCACTCAAGTCTTATTAAGGTAGTCGCTCAAATTGCACAAAAGGATCAATTGGGTTTAGTGATGGAACTCATACCTAATACCTTTTATAACCTAGGTTTACCGCCGTCCCTTGTTACCTGCACTCGTGATACCTTTAAAGAGGATTGTGAGTTTACTGTTACTGACATTACTAAAATCTCACTTAGCATGGCCGATACCTTGAAGCATCTGCATAAAAATAAGGTGAGCCATGGCGATGTCTATGCGCACAATATTATGGTGAATGATAATAGTGAGGTACTGTTTGGAGATTTTGGCGCAGCCTCTAATTTAAATTTTTTACCAACCTTTCATAAAGATGGTATCGAACGGATTGAAGTACGCGCATTTGGCTGTCTAGTTGAAGACTTATTAGGGCAAGCCAGAATAGAAAGCCCACTTGATGAAGAGTTAATGAAAAAATTAGGCGATTTGAAAGACAGATGCATGCATGAATTTATGTCGCTGCGCCCTAAGTTCTCTGAGGTTCATGGGAAGTTAGTGAGTCTGCTCATGCAGATTGAAGATGAAGTAGTAGAGGTATAATTAAAATAAAAAAGTGAATTCTTATTGAGTTGAGTGCTTAGTAAGAGATTTCAGCAGAAAAAAGAAGTCGATGTGTTTTATCAATAAAAAGTTGATCGGCTTCTAAGCGGTAACGAAAATTGGGGCCTAATATCTGAGATACAGAAATAGATTCTTGTTTGATGTGATAAGCAATCTCAATATCTTCTGCCAATATTGCGCTTCCCAAATAAGGCCATACATCTTTATCAATGGATTTGGCACCGATGATAAATTCCAAGTGTTCATTGAAATCTAAGTTATTCTTAAAATCTATTTGTCTTGGAAAAACCTGAGTTTTACTTTTATAGGTCTCAAGGCCTGATCCCAGCGGCCTAAACACTGTATTACCATTTTCATTAGTTGTAGCCACTCTGTCGGTGTTAATTTGAACTTGAGTGAAAGGCGCAGCATGCCAGTGGGTTTGATTGAATAGATCTTGAATACTCAGCATATGCTTCCCTAACGGGGAAGGGTATATGAGGTTTATAGATACACTCCAATAATTACCTTCAGGTTTATCTACTTCGCGTTTATATAGCGCATCTTTTTCATAAAAATAATCAATGTCCGCAGTGCCAATCAATTGATCATCCTGGTAAGACAAGTCGCCATTAATGTCCACAGAGGTTAAACCAAAAGCTTGTCCAGCTTCGAACATGGACTGAATGGCTAAATCACCGACCAGAGTGTCATAAGTTAAGAAAATACCTTGTGTGCGTTGCACATTTCCATCTAGCTGATATTTATAGTCACGCTCTTCAAAATCCTGGCCACTGGCATTACTTGAATAGTAAATGCTGGCAGCATCCGGACTATGTTGCGCGTAAATATCTAATCCGCGAATAAAACCAAAACCAAAGGAATTGTTGAGTTGATAACCAAATTGCCATTGGCTAAAGGAATAAATCAGATCCCCTTTTTTCACTGATTCAGGTTCGTCTTCATACAGGTCCTGAAGAGTAATGGCTTCGCTGTAGTTATCAGAGCTTATACCAAACCAAACGGTTCTAGGTGAGTGAGAGTGTAACTCTCCACCATGAACAGAGGTAAAAGTTGGTAATAGCAGGGATAAAAAAAAGCCCCGAAAAAGCGGGGCTTTAAAGTGCTTATACATTAATACAGATCAAACTCACCATTGCTGTAAGTGACCTTGATGCCTGTGCCCACTGCCTCGACTGTGGCGGTTTCAAGTCCGTAGGTAAGCTCAATGGCTTCACCGCTATCAACCAAGGCATCCTTGGAAATAACAAAGCCATCACCATTAGCAATGCTTAATGAACCTAATTGGTTGTCATTGACTGTAGCCATTAAAGTAATTTCAGAGTTGAGGCTAGCACTGTCAGTGTTTTCTATAGATAGAATAATAACGCCATCATCAAAACCGGTACGCTCAATTTGTGTGCTGATCTTAGTATTGCCCAGAGCTTCCAATTGCACTTCAAATTCGGCGCTTATGCTTAGGTTGCTATAGGTGTTTTCGTTTTCGTAGTTTTCTAAAGAATTAACGTAGTTAATAGTTGTGGTTAAAGCAGTATCAGTTCCTATTGTTAATTCATAAGGAGATACATAAACACCACCGATTGAATCAAGGCGAATATGCTCATTACTCACTGAATAACGTTCTAGGTACTCTTGGAATGTGTCCTTGGTAGATCCGTACGAAAGGTAAGGGCTTTCTTGGTTTGAACCGAAGCCTAAATCAAAACTAGAAGAAATATTTCTAGTAACGTTTAAGCCAACATACTCTTCTGATTTAACAAATAATATTTTTCGAGGGTCGCTATTTTGACCATTGAATTCTAGGTATTCGTCAGTTAAGTCATACTGGGATACATATGTATCTTGGGCGGATTCATAGTTGGCATAATATAGAGTGCCAGTAACGTTCTGATTTGTACCCAAGGATAAGTCTTCGCCGTTGATGGAGTAGTAAGCATATCGACCATCTTCTTCAATATAGAAGTCAAAATCTCTACTAGCCACATACTCCTCAACAGAGGATGTACCAAAATATGGGTCTGCCCAAAAATCAGTAGTCTTAATGCTTAACACGCCTTCCTCACTGGAAAGCAGCTCAAAAGTTTCTCCTCTTAAGGCACCCCAATCTGCCTCATAGGTCATAGAATAGCTAAGAGTGCCTTCTGAGTAAGAATAATTAACCGCTAGCGATTCAGGAGCATCGGTGCTGCTATTATTCTTGTTTGCCGTAACTGTGCCATGTTGTGTGCCTTTCACAAGGCTTGAGCCTTGAAATGAATAATCCCCATATTGAGAATTAAGGGTGAAATTTTGACCATTGACGTAACTATCAAATCCATCTGAGTTTACGTTAAAAGTACGCGAGTAATTATTATAGGCATTGCTAATAAACAAAACCTCATAAGCATAATTAGCATCAGCAGTATCGGTATAACTATAATCAGGTGTGTTTAAGGTAAATGAGTCAGTACCGTTATAGTCGTAACTTAATAACTCCGTAGACTCCTCACCATCCACGTGTTGCTGTGTCATAGGAACAAAAGTTTCAGCGTTATTTTGTATGGCAGAAACCTTAGCGGATACAAAATCATCACCAAGGCTGAAGCGACCTTCCAGTTCAATGTTTTTGGTGTTGAAATAAGGCTGAGCTTCTTCACCAGCGAACTCGATGTAATCGTTAGTTGAGCGAATCACTTCAAATGCCACTTGGCCGCTGAAGTGGCTAAGGGTTTCATCGGCTTGGTTAACACTTAAGCTAATCATTAAGGCAGATTTAAGTGAGACTGACATAGCAGCAAGCGCTGCTGCTTGCTCATCCGTTAGTGTGTCGTTATTAATAGCATCAATCGGTATAGCTTCACCTGTATTAACTTCGATCAAGCCTTCGGCGATTTCGATACTGGCTTCTGGACTAACCAATAAACCGTTTAGGCTGATTTTAACTGGAGTAGTATCATTAAGGACTTCGATGATGAACTCTAAATTTACGCTACTCAATACGCCGTAGCTGCCGTTAATGCGGAAGGTACTGGTGATAACCCCATCCTCTGTAACGACAGTTCCCAAGAGCCCAGTTAATTGAGCTTTTTCATCATTGGCAAAAATCTCACTAATATCTTTACCTAGTACGCCGTCGTAATCTGCTAATTCTAGCTGTAGCGTTGATTGAAGTTCAGCAAAATCGGCAAGAGTCTGTTCAGAGCCTTCCAGTACTTGCTGGCTTAGTTCAGCTTTACCCACTAAATCATCTAATAAACCATCGTCTTCTGCACTTGAAAAGCTATTAGATAAGGCTGCAAGTGTATTTACGTCATCAAAAAAGCCTTTAATTTTTTCACGGTCAGTTTCGATGCTGCCAGTTGAGGGTGTTTCTTCGGTAGCTGTTTCGTCACTTAAGGTGGCCAATGCAGTTTCGGTTTTAATAAAACTAGATAGACCTTCTTCTAGTGCGGCTTCCAAAGCTTCAGCTGAGTCAGCGGTTATGCCTGTTTCTTCAACCAGTTCTTGAGCCCCGTCGATAAGACGATCCACTTCGCTGGGAGTTAGGTTTTCAAAAGATTCAACTTCATCAAGAAACAAACCAAACGCTACGGTGGACGTTAGGTCGATGTCAAAAATGTCTTCTGATTCTACAGCTGGAGTAAATAGGTATTTTTCAGAATCAATGGTTTCACCCACTTGAACTGTATTAGGGCCATCTAAACTAATTAGGATAACGCAATCTAAACGCTCGCCACCTTCCAATACAATGCTGTAACTGCCATCTTCTTCTTGAACCGGTGCTTCTTTTGGAGTGACTATGCTTAGAACCTTGCCACTTGCGTCTACGATAGCTATTTGAATATTTTGTTCGGTCAGCGCGGCGTGAGCTTTAGGGATAATAAAATCCACCATGCTCTCCACAGAGCGCTCTATAAACGATTTGGCTAAGCTACTATCGCTTGGCGTGGTGACGGTGAATTGAAAGCGACTGCTTTCACTTGATGACTCAGAATCTGAACTGCTGCTATCTATACAGCCAGTCATTGTCAGTGAGGCAGCCATGATGGCTGCCGATAGAGCAGATATTCGTCCCTGATTACTCATTGTAACGTCCTATTTTTCAAATCTTAAAAAAGGCGCTAAGAATAATGTCCAATACACAGGAAGTCTACGCTTAGCTTTAATTAAAACTATTTCACTGACTAGGGTTGGTTTTTGTACTGAATTGTTTGCTAACCGTGTTTAAGCAAAGACCCCAGTATCCGTGTTAAGTCTCTTAATGATCCGCAATGCTCTACCCGAGAGCAATAGGGTGCATACTCACTCATGATGGAGTCCCCACTGTCCCAATTATATTTCCCTTCTGGATTTAGCCATAAAACCCGTTGGCTATGCTTGTAAACTTCTTGCCATATTTGGGTATTGCCATCGCCGTTATTATTACGTGCGTCCCCCAGCATGATGACCGTAGTTTTGTTGTCCACATCTTTTAAAGCCTGTTCACTGAAGTCATTTAAAGCTTTGCCATAATCTGTGGGTAAGTTGGCCAGCTTGTTCATGATATCTGTCATGGCTTCATCTAAATCTTTTTGGGCAAAGTTTTCAGTCACTTCTGTTAGGTCTGAGGTAAATACAAATGAGCGCACTCTGGGCAATACGTCTTGTAAGCTATATAAAAATAACAAAAGAAATCTGGCCACACGACTTACTGATCCACTGACGTCGCATATCACCATAACTTTAGGCCGTTCAATACGAGTGGATTTCCATTTAGTGTGAAATAAAAACCCATCGTAAGCTGCGTTAGCGGAAATGGTTTTACGAACATCCAGTAAACCACGCTTGCTAACACGACGGCGACGGCTGTGCATAGATGCCAGCTGTTTGGCTGCCTTTTGCACCAACCTTGTCATGTGCTGATACTGGCTGTGATCTATATTACTTAGCTTTATTTTTTGTAATGCGTCTTCTCTTAGCTGAGTGCCTTTTTCTTTGCTAAATAATAAATATTGTTGCTCCACAAAGTCTTTTACTTGCTGGCGCAATATGTGTTGTTTTTTACGTAGGGTTTCAACCAGTTGAAGGTTTTCATTTTCTTTGGCCAGTTCTGCGAGCTCTTGGTTAAGAGGCCCTTCACCCAGTTGCTGCATGATGCGATAGCTCACCACAGATTTCTGGGTAAATAGCTGCATTTTTGAGGCGCCCGCCTGGTCGGCAGCGGCACTCATGGCCATTTGCAAACCGGTTTGATCATCGCTAAGTAATTGCTGGGCTAAATCTGATTGGGGCGATTGTTGTGAGTCATTTGAGTTTTCAGAATTTCCCTCTTCAGGTTCAGAGTTGCCCGTATTATTTGAATCCTCAGTCTTCTCTTCATTAACATCTTGCTTATCAATATCTTCATCATTAATATTATTTTCATCGGCTTGCGCCAATGAAAAAAACTGATCAAACAATATCTCAAGCTGTGCCTGATGTTGAATATTTTTAGCCAGAGTCATGCCCAAGCCTGCTTTTAATCGGCTACTGTCTTTAATGCCAATAAGCCGTGCAGCATTTAATGCATCTAATGTTTCTGCCGGTGAGATTGGCAGGCCAGCATGGCGCAGGGCATGTATGAAATCCCCTAGAACTTTTTGCACCTATGCTTTCCCCGACTTTGCCATAACTTTCTTTAATAGCGGGTGAATCTCGTTTACCACGACCTCAACATCATCCTGAAATTTTAATAAAAGATTTAAAGTGTTTTTAACCCAATCATGATCCAAGGTATGAACATTTAATAATAATAAGGCTCTAGCCCAATCTATGGTTTCACTGACTGCAGGCACTTTTTTAAGGGACAGTTTTCTTAATTCACTAACAAATTCTACCAGTTGAGTACGTAGTGCTTCGTCCATTTCAGGTACCTGTACCGAAATGATTTCTTGTTCCAGTTTTGGATCAGGGAAGGGGATGTATAAGTGCAGGCAGCGGCGTTTAAGGGCGTCGCCTAATTCACGAGTATTGTTACTGGTTAAAATAACAATGGGCTTGGCGAGTGCTTTTACCGTACCAATTTCGGGAATGGTTACTTGATAGTCGGAAAGTAACTCTAATAAAAAAGCTTCAAATTCCTGGTCGGCCTTGTCTATTTCATCAATGAGCAAAATTGCACCATCTTCTTCGCGCAATGCTTTTAATAATGGGCGTGGCTCAAGGAATTCTTCTGAATAAAAGATATCACCAAACTGATGCAACCTGTCTACCGATTCATCTAGGCCCTTTGCTCCACGCATAACATCACCCAGCTGGTCCTTTAAAAGTTGGGTATACAATAATTGCTTACCATATTTCCACTCATACAAGGCCTTGGCCTCATCAAGACCTTCATAACATTGCATGCGAATAAGTTCGCTGCCTAGGTATTCGGCAGTCTTTTTGGCTAACTCGGTTTTACCCACACCTGGTGGGCCTTCAACGAGAATGGGCTTTTGTAATTGACAGGCAAGATAAACCGACATGGCAATATCGTCGCTGCAGACGTAACCAAGTTTCTTAAAGCTGTCTTTGATGAGTTGAGGTGAAGCTATCTTGGCACTGTGTTTAATAATCACAGGAGAATCCTTAAAACAACGATTCATCTATGCTACTGGTTTTTTAAAAGTATAGCAGTGACATTTTGTGGCAAAACTAAGGGCGATATACAAAATTGAAGCAGTTTAGAATACTTTACTTAGTCGGTGATACTCAGCGTGTTAGTCTCTTTGGGGGCTTGATTTACTTCGAAGGGGTCGATCATAACGGTCTTAAGCAATTCCTTACTCTGAAACTCAAATTCTTGTAATGCTAGCTGTGTATAGTCAGTGACCTCTAGAAACCTAGAATCGTCTTTATCTTCATCTGCCAATTTCCCCATTTGATACTCAAGCGTGATGGAATGATTCTCACCAGACTCGGCCGTCATGGCTGAGACAAGCTTGCCTTGCTCGGTTTTAACCGTAGTCACTTTTTCTGAGCTTCTTTCTAGCTCGGTATATTTATAATTTCCATTATCAAAATCTGGTTTTTCAAGACCGTCTAGCGGGCTGTAATAAGCACCACTTAGCTCAAATTTTTGGGTTTGTGTGGCGGTGACGTGATACCCCGTGCTATCTGAAACCAACTCGGTATTCAATGATAGATCTACTTTGAAGCCTTCATATTCTCCTGGTTTATTTTCTTTATTGGGTTTTTCAATTTTTGAATCAAAAGAGAAGTCAAAGTCTGGTAGAGGCACCAAAGTTTTATCATGAATTTCTTTTTCTGCATCCGTTTGTAAATTATTCAAGATAATATTGTTGGCATCTTTTGGTTCGTTGTTTTGTGACTCAGTTTCTTCTAACCCAAGCCCTTTAAATCCAGCCTCAAATATATTTTTCATTAGCTGGCTGGCAGAGCCTTCCGCATGAGCCTCACGGGCACTGCTATCTAATATGTCTAAATACTGCTGTAGTCCATCTTGTTTTTGCTTGCCCTTTGCATCCACTCCTATAGAGGTTTTATCTATATTTAAGGTAGATGTATGGCCAAGGAAATCGACATCAATTGAACGTTCAGCTTGTGTGTCTTGGTAACTTAATTTTAATTCAGTATCTGTTCTTGCGTCAAAGCCACTGGGCTTAAAAGCAATTTCTATATCGCTAAAGGAGGTCAAGCTGGT